>NZ_JBWBAQ010000001.1:0-11044 GCF_056108365.1 Yoonia sp. SWMV100
ACCGTGATTTGATGCACAGCATCACGCTTGAAATCTTCACTGAAATTTGGCTTCCCCATAACGGCCTCCTTGCCTCAAAATTAGGGAAGAAAGCGTCTACAATACTAGGGGCTATTCAAACTGCTGTCGCTCAAGACAGCGCAGGTACCGTATTGGTGCTGGACGGCTCTGTGTCCATGTGGGGACAGATAGATGGCGTCGCCAAGATCACCATTGCACAGCAGGCTGTTGGTACAATTTTGGATGATTTTCCGCAAGATCAGCGGCTAGGCCTCACGCTTTATGGGCACCGGCAGGAAGGTAGCTGTAGCGATATCCAGACGCTCGTTTCCCCTGCGCTCGGCACTGCAAGCGAAGTACAAACCGCAGTGAATAATATTCGTCCACTTGGCAAGACGCCAATTACCGACGCAGCGGAGGCTCTCGATTACATCAATCAAACCGCGACCGTTATTTTGGTGTCCGATGGCGTTGAGACCTGTAACCCAGATCCCTGTACTGCCGCACGCCGTCTCGATCAGGCGGGAGTAAATTTTACTACACACGTGATTGGTTTCGATGTGGATGACACTATCGCGCTGGATCAGATGCAGTGCATCGCGCTTGAAACTGGAGGTCGCTTTCTCAGGGCTGCGGATGCGACGGAACTCAAAGACGCTATTGCGACTGTTGCTGCTGAAAACGAAACTGAAACCGAAGTGCTTCTTACGCCATCGAAACAGTGTGCAGCCCCTGCCCTGCAAAGTTCATGTTTATGAATTTCAGAACTCGGGTCAGTTTGATCCTATTTCGCGCTAGGAATTCATGGGGCATAGATCGCTCGATGAGTGTTTCATGTGCATCGCTGAGCCTTGTACCCATAAACTTGGGACCAGGACCACGCCTGAGCAGCGCAGCAGCACGGTCATCCTTTTGCGCACGTGCCAGCCAACTGTATGCGGACGACCCAGAGCCACTGTGTTCGTTGCAGAAATCCATTAGCGCAGCTCGGCTCAGGAAGCCGATCACAACATATTGTACAAGATCCTTGCGAAGCGCAAAAGTGCGCATCCATTCTGTTTACAACTCGACACGCAAACACACAAACAACGGCGTGCCGTCACCAGTTCACTATGAAACAGTACAGAAGAAAATGAACGAGGCGGGCATCTAGGAAACGAGTGGCAACTCATGCTTGGCGCCGCAAAAAAAGTAATCTAAGGAAGTGGTTCCGGTCGCAGCCTACCCGGACAACAAAACAAGGGTTATAAAATGAAGACGATTGTCATCTGCTCCGGCGGGCTCGATTCTGTTTCACTTGCGCATATGGTCGCGCAAGAACGACAGCTGACCCGCCTCGTGTCATTCGATTACGGCCAGCGCCATCGCAAGGAACTGGACTATGCGGCGCTCTGTGCGCAGCGACTGGATGTTCCACACGATATTATCGATCTGCGCGGCATTGGTGCGGCCCTGACGGGCTCTGCGCTCACGGATGATATTGATGTCCCGGACGGGCATTACGCCGAAGAAAGTATGCGCATTACCGTCGTGCCAAACCGCAACGCCATCATGCTGGCCGTGGCCTTTGGTGTGGCGGCGGCGAATGATGACCAAGCGGTGGCCACTGCGGTGCATGGCGGGGACCATTTCATCTATCCCGATTGCCGCCCCGCCTTTACTCAGGCCTTTGAAGCGATGCAAAAGGCGGCGCTTGACGGCTACGCGGATGTGTCGCTGTACACGCCTTTCGTGCATCGCACTAAGGCCGATATCGTCACCGAGGGCGCGCGCCATAATACGCCCTTTGCAGAAACCTGGTCCTGCTACAAAGGTGGAGAGGTCCACTGCGGGCGATGCGGCACCTGCGTGGAGCGGCGCGAAGCCTTTCATTTGGCACATATCGCCGATCCCACCACATACGCAGACCCCGATTTTTGGGTCGGGGCAACCGCAAGAAAGGACCGTGGCTGATGTACCGGATCACAAAAGAATTCCATTTTTCAGCCTCGCACCAATTGTCGCACCTGCCCGACGGCCACCAATGTGCGCGGCTGCACGGCCACAATTATGTTGTTGTCGTGGAGTTGGCGTCAGGGACGTTGAATGCAGACGGTTTTGTGCGTGACTATGGCGAGTTGAAGGCGCTGAAGACCTATATCGACAACACATTCGACCATCGCCATCTCAATGACATCATGGTCGAAGCCTCGACGGGCGAGAACATGGCGCGGCATTTCTATGACTGGTGCGCGGCACGCTGGCCTGAAACCAGCGCCGTCAAGGTCAGCGAGACGCCCAAGACGTGGGCGGAATACCGGCCATGAACAAATTGCGCGTCGCTGAAATATTCGGCCCGACGATCCAAGGCGAAGGGGCGCTTATCGGCGAGCCAACCGTCTTTGTGCGCACCGGTGGCTGCGATTACCGCTGCACTTGGTGCGATAGCTTGCATGCGGTCGACACGGCCTATCGGCATACATGGGCCGCGATGCCAACAGATGCCGTTTGGGATGAGGTGCAACGCCTGTCCAAAGGCAATCCGTTGACCGTGTCCCTGTCCGGCGGCAACCCGGCAATTCAGGATTTCACGCAACTCATCGCGCTCGGACACGCCAAAGGCTACCGATTTGCCTGCGAAACCCAAGGATCGATTGCAAAACCTTGGTTTGGCGATCTCGACACGCTGGTGTTGAGCCCCAAACCGCCATCGAGCGGGGAAACTGTTGATTGGGCGGCTTTTGATGCCTGTCTGCTTGCGGCCAAGGGGGCGGGCAATATCGTGATGAAGATCGTGATCTTCGACGACGCGGACTATGCTTGGGCACGGGCGACGGCAGCGAACTATCCGGATCTGCCGCTCTACCTTCAGCCTGGCAATCTTGAGGTCGATCCCGAAGTCGCGGTCGATCCACAGCTCTTGGCCGATAAGCTGCTGTGGCTGGTCGATAAAACCATCAACGATAGCTGGTTTGCACCGCGGGTCTTGCCGCAATTGCACGTCCTGCTTTGGGGTAACAAGCGCGGGGTCTGACCCCATTAAGGAGACAATTATGGAAACGATTTACAGTGACTTGAAACAACTGGGCGGCCAGACCGATTTGCCATCCTCGCCCGAAGACGCGGTGTTAGAGCGTGTCTCGAACCCACAAGCGGACGTGGCCTATTGCGTGCGTTTCACCGCCCCCGAATTCACATCGCTCTGCCCCATGACAGGTCAACCTGATTTCGCACATCTGGTCATCGACTATGTGCCGGCAGAATTTCTGGTCGAGTCCAAATCGCTCAAGCTTTTTCTCGGGTCATTTCGCAACCACGGCGCATTCCACGAGGATTGCACGATCTCGATCGCACGGCGTCTCGTAGGCTTTCTGAATCCGCAATGGCTGCGGATCGGTGGCTACTGGTATCCGCGTGGCGGCATCCCGATTGATGTTTTCTGGCAAACAGGGGCGATGCCGGAGGGTGTGTGGATTCCGGACCAAGGCGTACCACCCTACCGCGGCAGAGGATAAAGACGACGGGCCTGAAACACCCTTTCTGCATCTGTTCTCGCGGCGCAGCCGATCATTCTCATCGTCAGCCACCTGCCTACCCGTCAGCCTGCTGGTCAGTGCGATCCGCACCGCATTCTGGCGGAATTCGTCCGTCCGTTTCGGTCCGATAGTCTGTCTCCTTTGTTGCAGTAAATACTATCAAAGGAGCAGCATCAAACCGCGACAGGTCCAGTTGGCGCTTGCAGTAATTTCGCGATAGGTATGTTTTATGCAGCCGGATTTTGCCACCATATTTCCTTTACGACACGGTCGGGTCCACGAAGCCTATGGACCTGCGGCAACGGCTTTTGCCGCAGTCGTCGCTAGCGTGGCGCCGGGTACGACGCTCTGGATCAGCCCGTCATGGGACGGCGAAGCGGTGAACCCTTTGGGGCTTTCGCCCGTGCTGGACCCTGCGCGGCTTTTGAGTGCGCGCACCAGCAGTCATGCCGATAGTCTGGCCGTGGCCGAAGAGGCGCTGCGCGACGGTACGCTGGGGTGCGTCGTGATCGACATCACCCGTCCGCTGAACCTGCGCGAGGGGCGTCGGCTGCAGCTGGCGGCGCAACAGGGCAAAACCACCGGCTTGTGCCTGATCCCTGAAGGCATGGGTTCGAATGCAACGGAAACCCGTTGGCACACCCGTCCGTTGTTTGACCCCCACAGCGAGGACTCGACTCTGATGCGCTGGGAAATTATCAAGAACAAATCGGGAACAATTGGGGCTTGGGATGTTCGGTGGTCGCCAGAAACGCATCGTGTGCATGTGGTATCCGCGGTTGGCAACCGAACGGGTTCTGCGGGTGCGCCCCAGTGAGGCCCCTTTTGCGCTGACGCTGAACCAGCAAAACACCGACCGGATTTACTGCCTTAATCAGGCTGCCGAGGCGCTAGGCCTGCACCGTGGCATGACCTTTGCCGATGCGCGGGCGTTCTGTCCGACCCTCACCAGCCAGCCCGCGCGGCCCGATCGGGATGCGCAGTTTCTTACCGCGCTGCGCCGATGGGCGACGCGCTATTGCCCGTGGGTGGGGCGCGAGGGACGCGACGGTTTGGTGCTCGATGTAAGCGGCGCGGCGCATCTGTGGGGAGGCGAGCCCGAAATGCTGGCGGATATGCGCGCGCGCGCCGAGCGGGCGCGGCTGACCCTGCGCCTCGGGGTGGCCGACACGCGCGGCGCGGCTTGGGCGCTGGCGCATTTCGGTGAAAACGCCGCGCTGAAAACGCTGCCCATCGCGGCGCTGCGGTTGGCGCCTGCCACGGTCACCGCCCTGCAACGGCTCGGGCTGCGCAGCATCGGTGATCTGGCCGGCACGCCGCGGGCGCCGCTGGCCCGTCGGTTCGGCCCCGAGGTGTTGCGCCGCCTCGATCAGGCCTTGGGCGATCTGCCCGAAAGCATCAACCCCGCCCCCGAGCCGCCGCATTACGGCGTGCGGCTGACCTTTCCCGAACCGATCGGCCTGCTTGATGATGTGATGGGCGCAACCGCGCGGCTGCTTGCGCCGCTTTGCGCCAAGTTGCACCGCGATGCGGCGGGGGCGCGGCGTCTGGTGTTGACCCTGCGCCGCGTGGATCAGGGCCGTCAGCAGGTGGCGTTACATCTTGCCAGTGCGATGCGCGATCCGGCGCGCATTCTGCCGCTGTTCGAACGTGGTGTGGCGGCGGTGGATGCGGGCTTTGGCATCGACGTGATGCGGCTGGAGGCGGTAGAGGTCGAACCCTTGCCGGTGCAGCAAATCACCAGTGTGACGCAAGATCAGCCCGACAAGCTGAACGATCTGATCACCCGCATCGGCACACGCATCGGACTGGAAAACATCCAGCGGTTCTTGCCCGCCGACAGCCATATCCCCGAGCGCAGCTTTACCATCGCCCCTGCGGCCTTTAGCGTGGCCGAAGGCGTCTGGGTCTGCCCGCGTCCGCGTCCGCTGCTGCTGTTTTCCCCCGAACCCCTGACCGTAAAAGGCGCGACCCCGCCGCAAAGGTTTCGTTGGCGCAGCATGGTGCTGACCACGGGGCGCGCCACGGGGCCGGAACGCATCGCGCCCGAATGGTGGCTTAGCGATGAAAACTGGCGTTCGGGTCTGCGCGATTACTGGAAAATCGACACCCGCGAGGGGCGGCGCCTGTGGCTGTTTTACACGCCGCAAGCCCCCGCATGGTTTGTCCACGGAGAATTCGCATGAGCTATGCCGAACTCTGTGTCACCTCGAATTTCACCTTTTTGACGGGGGCGTCCCACCCCGAAGAGCTGGTGCTGCGCGCCGCTGAACTGGGGCTAAGCGCCATCGCCATCACCGATCGCAACACTTTGGCGGGGGTCGTGCGTGCCTTTAGCGCCCTCAAAACGCTGAAAGCGGAAAACGAGGCAGCCCTGCGCATCCGCTCGAGTACGCAGATCGACAGCTGTTCACGCCAAGAGGTCGGCATGCCGCAGGATTTGCGCCTGCCACATCAAGCGTCATTGCCCAAGCTGATCGTCGGCACGCGGCTGGTGCTGCGCGATTGTCCGGTCGAGTGGCTGGCCCTGCCCACGGACCGGGCGGCCTACCAGCGGCTGTCGCGGCTGCTGACCTTGGGCAAACGGCGCGCGGACAAGGCGGAATGCCATCTTGATCTGGCCGATCTGGTGCAGGGCTGTCAGGGCATGATCCTGATCGCCCTGCCCCCGCACGATCTGACCCGCGCGCTTGCCCCGCTGCAAACACTGGCGCGCCACTATCCGGGTGCGGTGTTTTTGGGCGCCGCGCCGCGCTATGACGGGTCGGATCAGGCGTGGTTTACCGCCTGCGCCGCGCTGGCCTTGCGGGCCTCGACGCCGATGGTCGCGATAGGCGATGTGCTGATGCACCACGGCGCGCGCCGCCAACTCGCCGATGTGCTGACCTGCCTGCGTGACGGCGTGACCATCGATCATATCGGCACCCGCGCACTGCCCAATGCCGAACGGCGGCTGAAAGCGCCCGCCGACATGGCGCGGATGTTTCGCCACCATCCCGCCGCCCTGCGCCGCAGCGTTGAAATCGCCGCGCGCTGTAGTTTCGACCTGTCGGAGCTCAGCTACGACTATCCTAACGCAAAAGAGGGTCCGGAAACACCGCAGCAACGCCTGACCCGTCTGGCCCACGAGGGGATTAGCCGCCGCTATCCCCGTGGCGCGCCTGCGCGGGTTCACAACTTGCTGCAAAAAGAGCTGCACCTTGTCGGCGAGCTTGGCTATCCCGCCTATTTTCTCACTGTTCATGACATCGTGGCCGAAGCCCGCGCACGCGGCATCCTGTGTCAGGGGCGCGGCTCGGCGGCCAATTCGATCATCTGCTATCTGCTCGGCATCACCGATGTCAGCCCCGACATGATCGGCATGGTGTTCGAGCGGTTCATTTCGCGCCATCGCGGCGAGCCGCCCGACATCGACGTAGATTTCGAACACGAACGACGCGAGGAAATCATCCAGTGGATTTACCAAAAATACGGGCGCGAGCGCGCGGGACTTTGCGCGACCGTGATCCATTTTCGCACCCGCGCCGCGATCCGCGAGGTGGGCAAGGTCATGGGCCTGTCCCAAGATGTGACCGCGAACCTCTCGGGGCATATCTGGGGACTGACCAACAGCGGCGCGGATCTGGAACGGGCGCGCGAATTGGGCCTTAATCCCGACGACCGCCGCCTGGCGCAGACCCTGAAGTTGATCGGAGAAATCATCGGCTTTCCGCGCCACCTCAGCCAGCATGTCGGCGGGTTTATCATCACCCAAGGGCGGCTTGATGAACTCTGCCCGATTGAAAACGCGGCGATGGAAAACCGCACGGTGATCGAATGGGACAAGGATGACATCGACACGCTGGGCATCCTCAAGGTTGATGTGCTCAGCCTTGGTATGCTGACCTGCATCCGCAAGGCGTTCACCCTGCTGGAGCGCCACGAAAAGATTCATTTGACGCTGGATACCGTCCCCCAAGAAGACAAAGCGACCTACGACATGTTGACGCGCGCCGATGCGGTGGGGGTGTTTCAGGTCGAAAGCCGCGCGCAGATGAATTTCCTGCCGCGTATGAAGCCTGCGACCTTTTACGATCTGGTGATCGAGGTCGCGATCGTGCGCCCCGGTCCCATTCAGGGCGGCATGGTCAAACCCTACATCCGCCGTCGCCAAGGGCTGGAAGCGCCTGAACCTTTTGGTCCCGCGCTGATGGAGGTCACGCGCAAAACGCTGGGGGTGCCGCTGTTTCAGGAACAGGCAATGCAGATCGCCATTGTCGGCGCAGGCTACAGCGCCGAAGAGGCCGACCAGCTGCGCCGCTCGCTTGCCTCTTTTCGCCGGATGGGGACCATCGGCGCGCACCGTGACCGTTTCGTGGCAGGGATGACCGCACGCGGTTACCCCCCAGAGGTGGCGCAGGCCTGTTTCGCGCAGATCGAGGGTTTTGCCGATTACGGGTTTCCCGAAAGCCACGCCGCCGCCTTTGCCATGCTGACCTATGTCTCCTCCTGGCTTAAATGCCACTATCCCGCGATCTTTGCCTGCGCGCTGCTCAATTCCCAGCCGATGGGGTTTTACGCCCCCGCCCAGATTGTGCGCGACCTGCGTGAACATGGCTGCGAGGTGCGCCCGATCTGCGTCAACCACAGCGCTTGGGACAACACGCTGGAACGCCGCCCCGACGGGACACTGGCGCTGCGGCTGGGGTTTCGCCAGATCAAAGGCTTTCGCGCCGAGGATGCGGGATGGATCGTGGGGGCGCGCGCCAATGGCTATCCCGATCCCGAAAGCCTGTGGCTGCGCGCCGGTGTGTCGCCTGCCACGCTCGAACGGCTGGCCGAAGCGGATGCGTTTACAGGGATGAACCTCACGCGGCGCGACGCGCTTTGGGCGGTGCGCGCGATCCGCGCCCCCGCGCCGCTGCCGCTTTTTGCCGATCCGCTGGACGGCGAAGGCCTGCGCGAACCACAGGTCAGCCTGCCCACGATGCATCTGGGCGAAGAGGTGGTGGAGGATTACGTCGCGCTACGCCTGTCGTTGCGCGCCCATCCGATGGAATTGCTGCGCCCAACGATGACGGGGCTGACGCCGCATGCCGAGTTGGTCACAGCGCCTTTGCGCCGCACCTGTGTCTGCGGACTGGTGATCACCCGCCAACGCCCCGGCACCGCATCGGGAGTGATTTTCCTGACGCTAGAGGATGAAACCGGCGTGTCAAACATCGTGGTTTGGCCCAAGGTTTACGAACGGTTTCGGCGTATCGTGATGGGCGGACGCCTGTTGCGGGTGACGGGACGCCTGCAGCGCGAAGGCGTGGTCGTGCATCTGATCGCCGAACAGGTCGAGGACTTGTCGGGGCGTATCGCCGATCTGGGCCACCCGATGGACGACGCCGTGGGCATCACCAACCCGCCCGCCGACGACGCGCCACGTCCGCCCCGCTACCAAGCCCGCGCCTATCACCCCCGCGATCAGGCCAAACGCTTGTTCCCAAGCCGCGATTTCCACTAAGGTCTGGCACAGTCCCTTCGGCCAAATCTGGCATCAATCCAGCGCGGCGATGCAGCGCAAAGCGGCAAACCCGACATTGGTCGCGGTCGCCGTGAATGACAGGAACGTCCCGCACGGCCACATCGACTGGCCCCGTTCTGAACAGTGGGTTTTGAAGAAGCGTCACATCCTCCCGGTGATCGATCAGAAAATACGTTGCGCAACGCACTGGTGTCCAACCTTAAGCTGCTGGGGGAAATGACCTGATACCCCTACCCTGACCCTACTAAAAGCCGCGGGTCGCACGTCGCGCGCGATAATTCCTGGCACCCGCATCTTGGACGCATGTTTTCTAACAGGTGAAGAAATCGTTAATTTTTTCAACGAATTTATTGACATTACACAAAAATAGTTCTTTCCATAAGTTGCTTGAAGACCTGTGGCGGCGCGATCGGCCCCACTAAAATGCTCCACAGTTATTTTCTGTGAAAGAGTCCGGGCAACGCGGTCGGAATGGGTAGTGTTCCTAGCGGGATGCCGCACGTCCAAATGTTGTAAAATTTGAAAACGCAGGTGGTTATGAAAAATAGTATAAATGGTGTTGCGCATACAGGCGCAGCGAATTCTCGGTGTTTAGATGTCTTATCAACGCACCAAAACAATCCCAGTCAATGTGGAAAGACCTACCTTCAGGCGGCGAAGCGTCTGACCAAGATGGTGGTCAAGGTCACACGCTTGGATGTTGCGTGTTTGGTGGCCCTGTCTCTGGCGGGTCCTGCCCATGCGTTTGATGACGATTTGGGCATTCTTAAACTCCCTGCCCCCAACGCAACACCGACCTCTACTTTTCCCGATTGTCTGGGTGCATTTTATGGACGGGCACTGAATACGCGTATTCATGTTTATCAGAACCAAACGACAACGGTGGGGGGCGGATACTGGAATGCAGGCGCTGACACGATCACATCAACGCCGTCTGTAACACCGGCCATGCTGGAGGACTGTGGCTACACAAACCCAACGATCATATTGCAAGATGGACCTTCTAGGGCAACCTATGCCCTTGAAGATTACATGGGTCTTATTTGGCACGCGAGTGAACTGGGTGGCAATGAGGTTTTCGAATACGAGTTCGCCATCATCAACGCCACCGGCACAACCTTTCGCAACACAAAAACCCTGATCGGGACGCGGCCATCCGCGGCGATCAGTTCCAGTGACACAACTCTTTCAGCGGGTGAAACCGCGACGATCACCTTTACGTTTGACCAAAACGTAACAGTTGCGAATGCAAGCGCGGTGACGGCAACCGGCGGCACGCTTGGTGCAATCACCGGAAGCGGCACAAGCTATTCAGCGACGTTTACGCCAACGGCCAGCGCTGGCGCGACAGCCCGGATATCAATCGGTAATGGCGCATTTGCGATTAGCGCAGGTTTGACAAACCAAGACGCCGCAGAGGCGAACAACAAAGTGACTATCACTGTGGATACGGTGGCGCCAAGCGCAACCCTGACAGATTTTGTCGTCACATCCGGCCCGCCGCTTCCGGGGTGGTACGGCACGACACTTACGTTGTCAGAACCTTCGCCTGACTTTTCGCTTTTTGACATTAAACTTTCATCAAACGTAACCAGCTGGGGATACGATGATTCAGCGGCACCAGTTTACAAGATCTATATCAATCCGCCCTCTGGTCCCGACCCTGTCACATTATCCATTCCGGCAGCCGGATTTAAGGACGCCGCAGGAAACCTGAACACGGCGTCTCGGGAAATCAGCTATACGCCTGACTCTACGCCGCCGACGGCCAGCATTGCGGCCTTTACCGGCGCATTGAACGGCGACCAGACGGCAGTGATTACCCTGTCCGAGGACAGCACCGACTTTGTCTTGGCTGATTTGACGCTGACCAATGCAACCGCGACGTTGACCGGATCCGGCAAAAGCTACACGGCTGTTCTGACACCCATCGCCGATGGGCCGGTGGCCCTGTCTGTGGGTGTGGGTATGTTCAGTGATGCGGCGGGCAACACCAATACCGCAGCCTCGAACGAAG
>NZ_JBWBAQ010000002.1:0-953649 GCF_056108365.1 Yoonia sp. SWMV100
CACGGCTGTTCTGACACCCATCGCCGATGGGCCGGTGGCCCTGTCTGTGGGTGTGGGCGTGTTCAGTGATGCGGCGGGCAACACCAATACCGCAGCCTCGAACGAAGTCACGACGACCTACGACGCCACCGCCCCGACGGTTACCATTGCCGCCAACACGTCAAGCATTGCTGGCGCGCAATCAGTCGAGGTTGTCATTACGTTCTCTGAGGATGTGGTTGGGCTGATCGCCAGCGATTTGGCCGTAACGAACGGTACCGTCACGGCCCTGACAGGCAGTGGTGCTGACTACGTCGCGACAATCGCAGCGACAGGCAACGGCGCGTTAGAAGTCGTTGTTCCAGCCGGTGCGGCGGCAGACGCTGCAGGAAATGCCAGCGTGGCGTCCAATATCCTGATCATATCGAATGACGTGGTCGCGGAAACCAGCAAAGTCATCGCGCAATTCGTCCAAGCGCGCGCAAACCAGCTGGTCTCTAGCCAGCCAAGTTTAACTGGGTTTTTGTCGGGCGGTGGTTCAGGTGGCTTTGATCTGGCGGTAACCCAAGCGGGAGGCGGTTTTGACTTTGCGTCTTCGTCTTCTAACAACACCGGGGTTTGGGTCAGGCTGAACGGGGCCTGGACCAACGAAGACGCACGCGAATCTCAGTATGTTTTTGGTGTCGCCGGCAGTCACTATGCTGTTTCGCCGAACCTGCTGATCGGTGGCATGGTCGAGCTTGACTATATCAAGCAGAACGATGGCCCCGCAACTGTTGAAGGTCAGGGCTGGTTGGCGGGCGTTTATTTCGTCGCACGGACGCCGAACCAGCCGCTGTTTATTGATGGTCGGGCTTTGTATGGACAAACGACAAACGATGTCTCGCCGCTTGGCACATATACCGATCAGTTTGATACTGAGCGCATGCTTGCCCAAGTTAAGGTGTCAGGTGAAATGCAGTATGGTGCGACGACAGTGCTTCCGTCGGTGCAACTGTCCTACACAACGGACGATCAGGACGCGTATATTGACGGTCTTGGCAACGTCATCCCAAAGCAGGGTGTCGCGCTTGGCCAAGCCCAGATCGGTGTCGATTTCCGCCAAACCATCGCGTTGGAAAACAGCAATGCAACATTGGAGCTGAATGGCGGTTTCGCCGCGATCGGGGCGTCGAGCAAAGGGACAGGTAACGCAGACCTGATCGTTCCAAATTATGAAGGTGGCCGCGCAAAGGTCAAATTCGGCGCGCATTACCTGATGGAAAATGGCGCCATTCTGACCATGGACACATTCTATGATGGTATCGGCGCCACCGGCTATGAAAGCGTCGGCCTGCAAGTCGGCTTCAACTTCGTTTTTTAGGCGCAAGCAGACCTTTGACGATCGCCAGTAATAGTTGGCACGCCCTGACAGTTTATCGTTTTCAGGGCGTGCCGGTCTGGTGGCTGGCACTATTAAATTTGCGCAGGTCACTGTCGCTGAATTCCGTAAAAAATTACCGCAATCATAAGTAGTGAAAGAGGCACCGTTTTCGGGCGCCGCATCCGTATGAGAATTGCGATGCTGGCAGCCATACGAAAGCTGCCCCAGGCCGTTTTGGCCCAACCATTCATTAACCTGTTTTGTGCTTAATCGTGGTGACGCGATCACGCTGCACTGCGGCTGAGTCGCTGCATTAATGTCATTTCACAATATAAGTGTGCGAGATAACACATTGAATAAAAATAAAAATAGAAATCTGCCTTACTCAATACTTGCCATGCGACGTCGGTCTGTGCTTTGCTTTACGTAAGGGGAGCCATGTTTTTCTAAATCGTATTTTTTAAGCCCCTGTGCGTGCGCATATTTGCACGCTCTGTCATTAAACTTAACATGAAGGAGGCCGCGTGGTCTCTCCTATAGATATGTCTTTTTTCCTGTTTGCGGGCTGTGGTGCTGGCGATGATTGATGCCGCATTGAACATGACCGTGGCAAAGCTGAACGGGCATCTTTCGGGGCGCTACGGTGCCCCGGAAGATATTGCAGTACTTGCGCCACTGACGGACGCTGACGGCAAACCCACCGAGCTATCCCGCAACCGCCTTGCGTTATTTATCACGAACATCAGCGAAGACAGTATGCCGCGCCGGTCGCAACCGCGTGGCGCGTCCATTGTGGGATTAGCTGCGGGCGAAGACCCCCTTCACCTTGATATCTACGCCATGCTTGCGGCGTCTTACGACGCCAATATTTACGGCGAAGGGCTCAAAATGCTGTCCGCGGGTTTGATGTATTTTCAAAGCTATCCCATCATGACACCGCAAAACACACCCGAAATGCCCAAAGGTATGCAGCAGCTGTCGTTCGAGATCAGCAATCTGCGGGTCGAAGAAATGGGTCAGATGTGGGGCAATCTGGGCGGCCGCTATGTGCCATCCGTCATGTTCAAAATTCGCACCATTACACTGACGTCTGCCGCAATCACTGCGATTACGCCAACTATTCGCAAACCAAGGCGCAGCCTGTTTCCGCTACGGGAGACGCAGTGATGTCCTACCACATCGCAGCATCTATTCGGATCAGCCACGGGTTTTGGGATGACGAGGTTCCGCCGTTGCGGATTGCGCCCAGTGATCCGCGTATGTTTGCGCGGCTGGGGCTGCTTGCCAAACCCAGCGCTGCCAGAATTGATGTCATCGCCGAAACGGATGCGTTCACAGAACCCGCGATCATTACATTTGATGTCGTCGCGACATCAAATGACGTGTTGGCCGTGACGGGCGGCGTGAATTGGGCAACCCTGCCCCATCTGATGCTTGGCGCTGATCTGGACGCGCCGATCTTTGCTTACGCCGATATTGTCACCGATCACGCGCCAGACCGGCTGCCGGGTGATCCGCTGCTGCGGATGTCGGTCGCAATCGCTGCGACGGGCACACGCGAAATGACGGTGCATATGCCGACAGTTGCGCCGCTTTGGGCGTATCACTTTACCGGTGAAAAGGCAAAAGACGCGCTTCAGATCCTTGACCCGTCCGACACCCACCAATTCGAGGATTTGGGCGAACGCGCCCTGACCGAAGGCTTGTCTGCGCGGGTGTTACGGTCAACCGCACCGATTGCTTTGGCTTACCGGTCACCTGCTCGTTTTAAGCTGGAGGCGCTTCAAGATCCGCCTTTCGACCCCGTTACACTGATCCCGGTTTTACCAGCGGCAGGGATCAACATGCGACCGGCGGATGACCCGGCGGCCGCACAGCACCTTCAATCCGACATTTTCGTCAGCCTATGGTAAAGGAGAATTTCCCATGGTCATGAAGACCCCCGGCGTCTACATCGTCGAAAAAAGCGCATTTCCAAATTCGGTCGTGCAAGTGGCCACGGCGGTTCCCGCCTTTATTGGCTATACTGAAAAGGCCGCAAACGGGAACGTGTCGCTGTTAGACACACCGTTCCGGATCACATCTTTTTCAGAATATATGTCCTATTTCGGCGGACCACCAAAGCCGCAGTATGAACTGGTGACTTTCGCAGAATTTAGCGGCACCTCCCCGCTATCGGCAGACGGCGCTGCGATGAAAGACGCGCTGCCCCGCGCGGTGTTTACCGTGGGTGAAAACAAGTTTGAATTTGTACAGAAAAATCCGGCATTTGCGCTATTTGGCGCCATGCGTCTTTTCTTTCAAAACGGTGGTGGCGCGTGCTACGTGACATCGATCGGGGGCTACCAAGTCAAGAATGACATGGGCCAACTGGAAGACAATGTCATTGACGCAGACAAAATGCTGTCAGCAATTGATGGTTTGAAAAAAGAACCTGAACCAACGATGTTGGTGATCCCGGAAGCCACCCGTCTGGCACGTCAAAACGCGGTGAAAGTTCAGCAAGCGATGCTAAAGCATTGCGGTAACGATATGAAAAACCGGTTCGCCATTCTGGATATTTTCGCGGGCCACCTTGATCAAAAATCGCCGCTCGGCAATCCGGTCGCGACCTTCCGTAACGACGTCGGGATCAACAACCTTGATTTCGGCGCGGCCTACTTTCCTTGGCTCGACACATCGATCTTTCAATCACGCGATTTTACCTACCAAAACATCGTTGGGGCCAGCCATCCAAAGGCGATGTCGCTGATGCGCCAATCCATGAAAGCCGGCAAGGAACTCGCGGCCGAAATCAACCGGATCAGCGCGCCAACGGTCACAGGTGATTTTACAATCTCCGTTCCGAAGGGCGGCCTTGTCAAAGTTACGCCGCACGACGTGCAAGCAGAAGACGACGAAAGCGACAAAAGCGGCCTGAAATATGTGATCAGCAAAACGGGTGACATGGGCGGCACGTTTGTCGACGAAGGCGGCGCCGAAATTTGGGAATTTACCCAAGACATGCTTGGTGACGCAGAAACCGCCAGCACCGTCAGCTTTCAGCACGATGGCGAAACCAACAAAGGCAAGATCGAACTGGTCGTCAGTGACGAGGCCGACATGGCCACAGACACCCTGACGATGAAGGTCGAAATGATCGGCG
The DNA here is from genome assembly GCF_056108365.1 of Yoonia sp. SWMV100. Lineage (NCBI taxonomy): Bacteria > Pseudomonadati > Pseudomonadota > Alphaproteobacteria > Rhodobacterales > Paracoccaceae > Yoonia > Yoonia sp. SWMV100. The sequence goes on from NZ_JBWBAQ010000002.1 coordinate 4,488, forward strand.
CCATCTTGTTGCCTGCCGCGATCAAGGACCAGACAGCGACAGCAGAAATCGATGTTGCCGCCGACCATCCCGACGCCGACCCCGCGACCATCGTTTTGGCAGACGCCACCACATCGGATGGCAAAGTCAAAGCGGTTGAAGGTGTTGGCAAATGGGCGGTCGCTGATGGTGGTAAGGTCACGTTTGCACCGGATCCATCGTTTGCTGGCCCCGAAGCCAAAGCAACCTATACGATCTTCAAAGACGATGTGATGGTTGCAAAGCAAGAACTGCGCGTGCTGGTTGACGGTACGAGCCCTGTTGTCGCCCAAGGCCCGTCGCCTGCGGTCATCGACAAAACACTGCGGTCTTTGGTTCCGCTATACGGCACGATGATGGACACGATCGCCAAGCGTGAAAATGCAATGGCGCCTGGCGCAGGCATGGCCGGGCTTTATACCATGGTCGACAACAGCCGCGGCGTCTGGAAAGCGCCTGCCAACGTGTCGATGAACGCGGTGGTCGGTCCAAAGGTCAACATCAACAGCGAAGAACAAGAAAACCTGAACGTTTCGACGACTGGTAAATCGATCAACGCGATCCGGCCGTTTGTCGGTGAAGGCACGCTTGTTTGGGGGGCGCGTACGCTGGACGGCAACAGCCTTGATTGGCGCTATATCAACGTGCGCCGCACAATGATCATGATCGAGGAATCGCTGCGTCTTGCCTCCAAGGCGTATGTTTTTGAACCCAACACAGCCAACACATGGGTCACCATGAGGTCGATGACCGAAAACTTCCTGACGTCGGTCTGGAAACAAGGTGGTCTGGCAGGTGCGGTCCCGTCGGACGCGTTCAGCGTGCATTGCGGGTTGGGCGACACCATGACTCCGGTCGATATTCTGGAGGGGATCCTACGGATCACCGTTCTGGTCGCCATCGTGCGCCCTGCGGAATTCATCGAAATTACGTTCCAGCAGCAAATGCAGAAATCATAAGAGTTTCAGAAAGGATCTAAACCATGGCAGATGATGGCTCCGCGCAAACGCAGGCGATCTGGCCGCTTCCAAAGTTCCACTTCCAAGTAAAGTGGGACGATACGGAACTGGCATTTCAAGAGGTCTCGGGCCTCGATATCGAAACCCAGCCGCTTGAGTATCGTGCTGGCAATAACCCGGTATTTTCCACAATCAAAATGCCCGGCATGTTGAAAACGGGAAATATCACCATGAAAAAAGGCGTTTTTGTCAAAGACAACGCCATTTGGGATTGGTTTGCCGAAATCAAGATGAACACAATCACGCGCAAGGCATTGACGATTTCTTTGCTCGACGAAGCTGGTGCGCCGACAATGGTGTGGAAAGTGCAGAATGCGTTCCCCGTCAAGGTCAGTGGCACGGATCTGAAGGCTGAAGGCAACGAGGTTGCGGTCGAAAGCATCGAGATCGCACATGAAGGCTTTGTGATCGAGAACGCCTAAAGATGACCGACTTTGTCGCCTATACGGCGTTTCATTTCGATGTGACGTTTCAAGGCAGTGATCCGGATATCCCGGACACTGCTTTTCAAGAGGTCAGTGGTTTGGAGACCGAATTGGTCACCGAACCACTTCAGGAGGGCGGTGAAAACCGCTTTGTGCATAATTTACCTAAACAGGTGAAACACAAGAACCTGATGCTCAAGCGGGCTTTGATGACGGGCGACAACGGTCTTGTGACATGGTGTAAAAATACGCTCGAGCAGGGATTTGGCAAACCGATCAAACCGCAAGATTTGCTCATTTCCCTGCGCGATGCGGCAGGTGAACCAGTGGCAAGCTGGTCGATCACAAATGCATTCCCCGTAAAGTGGGCGGCAGGCAATTTTGACGCGATGAAAAATGAACTGGCGATTGAAACAATCGAACTGAGCTACCTGAGCCTGGAAAGGAAGAAATAGCATGGCAATCGAAATTGGTAACCTTGTTGTGCGTGGTTCCTTTGGTCAGGCACGCCCTGTCGACAAAGGCCTAAGCGAGGATGAACTACGGCGCGTGACGGACCGTCTACGGCGTGAATTTCGCGATCTTTTGGCGCGCGAAATTGCGGCGACAGAAGCCCGCATCAAAGAAGGGATGCTGTGATGACCAAGCTGAAGATCACCCGCTGTGATACGTCCGTATCCCAAATCAGGCCCAAATCGGGTGCCGCAAATATATTTACCACGACAATCAACCCATCAAGCTATAACCGGAAATACAGCACAAAATTTTCGGGGACCGGCGGCGGATCAGATAACGCGATCGGCAAGGCAGCCCCTGTGCCCAAGTTTTCGGCGTCTGAACCCGAAGAGGTGTCATTTACCCTGACGCTTGACGGGACCGGCGTTGTGCCCGATGCGGCGGATACAACCGTTGCCGCCCAAATCACCAAACTGCGCAATATCGCGTATGCATATTCTGGCGAAGACCATGAACCCGATGCCGTGCAGATCGACTGGGGCGAAGAATTAAAAGCATTTCAAGGGCGGCTGACCAACCTTGATATCGACTACACGCTGTTTGACCCCGACGGCGCACCGCTGCGCGCCACGCTCAAGCTTAAATTTATCGAGGCGCTGACCGAAGCACAGGTCGCGCTAGAGGCAAATAACCAGTCGCCCGACTTGACCCATCTCGTGCGCGTGGTCCAAGGCGACACCCTGCCCTTACTTTGTGAACGTATCTACAAGGATGTGTCCAAGTATCTTGAAATCGCCAGATTTAACGATCTTGATAACTTTCGCGACCTAAAGCCGGACACGCTATTGCGCTTTCCGCCGATGAGGTAACTGATGGCCGCTTCGCCGATTGATAATATCGCCGGACCGCTGGGGGTCGTCGTAAAGGTCGCGGGGGCCGCGATCAATGACGACATTGCTGTGAACAGTGTGACGGTGACGCAAGACGTGAACCGGGTGCCGCAGGCCACCGTGAAGATTGCAGATGGGTCCGTGGCCACAAATGAATTCCCGTTGATCGATGGGGCCGACTTTGTGGTTGGGACCACAATAGAAATTGCCGCCTATTTTGGTGCCGGCGCCGAAGAAACACTGTTCAAAGGCATCATCACAGCAACCCGTTTGCGCATCAGTGGCGGCGGCGCAGGCGAATTGGAACTGACCTGCCGCGACAAGGCCATCGCGCTGATGGAAATTCGCAAAACCACCAGCTTTGCACAAACAAAAGACAGCGATGCGATGTCCACCATCATCGGCGATGCTGGCCTGACCGCAACAGTCGCCGCAACCTCTGCCGACCCAGCCGATTTGGTACAATATGACTGTTGCGACTGGGATTTTTTGCGTCTGCTTGCCGATCGTAACGGCCATGTTTTAACGGTGGATGATGGCACGGTGACATCTGATGCGCCCGACCCGACGACGGCTGCGACAATGTCACTGACATTGGGCGTGGATATATTGGATTTCGATTGCAAACTGGATACCACCAGTCTGATCAAAACGGTGTCTGTCACGGGTTGGGATCCTGCGTCGCAGGCGGTCACAACAGAAACAGACAACACGGCAAAGCAAGGATCGTGGGGCAACGCCGCATACGGTGATCTGACCAAAGTCACCGGCGATCGCACCCAGACAGCGACAACGCCATATGCCACAGGACAGGTTGCGCTGTCCAATATCGCCAAGGCACGCGCATTGCGTACGCCGCTGTCGGCCATGTCCGGAATCGTCAAATATCCGGGCTCGACCTTGGGAAAAGTCGGCAAAACTTTGATATTGTCAGGTGTCGGTGACCGCATGGGCGGAACGGCCTATGTGTCTGGGATAACCCATGACATCAGTGCCGGAACGTGGACCACCACTGCGCGTTTGGGTTTGCCTTCAGGATGGCGCAGCGACAGCTTTGGAATGGCGTCGCCGGGTGCCAGCGGGCTTGCGTCACCCGTGCAAGGCCTGCACGTCGGAACGGTCTTGGCTATTGTCGACAGCGGCAACGCCAACCCGATTGCCGATGCCACGATGATCCAGGTCAGTGTACCATTGATGGGTGACACCCCTGCCGAGATATGGGCGCGTTACGCGCAGCCATATGCGACTGGCGGCGCCGGTATCCAGTTTTTGCCTGAAGTCGGTGACGAGGTGATCCTTGGTTTTCTATCGGCCGATCCCAGCGCGCCTGTGGTGTTGGGGTCGCTGCACAGTGGCGGCATCGCCCGCAGCCACGACGCGACTGCGGAAAACGGGCTTAAGACGATCACAACGAAATCGGGCATCCACATCACGTTTGACGATGAAAACGTGATCCTGACGGCTGAAACGCCCGCAGGCCAATCCATCGTGATTGATGATGATGGCAGCACGATCACACTGACCGATGTCACCGGAAACACGATCAAAATGTCCGACAGCGGGATGTCGTTCTCGGCACAGGGTACGCTTGATTTAACCGCCACGGGCGACATCACCGTGCGCAGCGATGCGGATGTCGCCATTTCAGGGATGAACATCAGCATATCTGCCGATACCGAAATGACGGCCGAAGGCACTGCAAGTGCGAAATTCAGCTCGGGTGGTCAATGCACCATCGAGGGCGCGATGGTCATGATTAATTAGGAAGGATTGAACGATGCCCCCCGCCGCCCGCTTAACCGATATGCACGTTTGCCCTTCTGCGACGGGACCCGTTCCACACGTGGGCGGGCCAATCGTCGGCCCCGGTGAGGCCACCGTGCTGATCGGAAAAATGCCCGCTGCCGTCCAAGGCGACAACTGTGTGTGTGTCGGGCCGCCTGCAAGCATCACCAAGGGGTCTGCCACGGTGATGATTGGCGGATCACCGGCCGCACGGTTGGGCGACAGCACCGCACATGGTGGGTCCATCATTGTCGGTTGCCCCACAGTGATAATTGGAGGATGAAACATGCCATTTGAAGATCCTGGATTCCTAGGGCGCGGGTGGGCTTTTCCACCGAAATTTGACGCGTTTACGGGTGAAACCGCACTGGTCGGCGCGGACGAAGACATCACGCAAAGCCTGCGCATTTTATTTGAAACCCGCCCCGGCGAACGTGTCATGCACCCGACCTTTGGATGCCGGATCCATGACTACATCTTTGACCCAATGAATGCGTCAACGATGCGCAACATGGAGGCGGCGATCGCCCAGGCCATTTTGTTCTTTGAACCCCGCATTGACGTCGAAGCCACCAAAGTCGCCATCGCCGATGCAAACGAAGGCCGCCTTACGATCAAGCTGCTGTACCGGGTCCGTCAGACAAATTCGCGCGCCAACGTCGTTTTCCCGTTTTATATCCGCGAGGGCACATTGGTGACCGACGCGCCCGTATTCGAGGATTAACCCATGCGTCAGGCGATCACCGTCCTTTCTGTATCAGTCGCTTTCTTGATGGGATGCGAAGCAGTCTCCAGCGCTGTCGGCGCGGCGCGCGATACGACTGTCGCCGAAGTATTGGGGCTTGGCCCCGATTTGCCCTGCGACGTCGACCGCTATGAAGCAAAACGGATGACGGGGGCGTATCTGCGGGTCGTTGATGGGTCTTTGGGGGGGACCACCATCGCTGTCACGGGCCGCGTGCGCGGCGGCACCGCCCCACTGCCACGAAACCTTGAGGTGGATGATAGCAAAATTCGCGGCATATCAGCCGGTGCCGATGGCATTTTAGGTGGCCGTAAGCGGTCATCCGCAACGCCGATCAGCGCGTTGAATGTCCGTGAGTCGCTTCCCTTGGCTTATGATCTGCGCTACCGCGCCGACGGTGTCGATTATAGCGGCCCTTTGGTGGTCGGCATTCCGCCCCTTCAAGACGATGTGCCGCTTTTGGGTCAGGCTGTGCGGGCAGGATCGGTGCGCATTAGCTATGTGTCGGTGATGCAGGACGGCACGCTGCAAACGACGCAGGCGATCGGCGACTTTGCGATGCAAATCGGTTACGGCTCTGGACGTGCGGTATTCACTGCGAGCAACTTTCAAGTCCAAAGTGGCCCGCAACTGCCGTTTGCGCGGATGCGCTGGACCCGGTTGGGCCTGTGCGGTGCGCGTTTGGTCAGCACGGGCCAAGGTGTGTTAACGATGTATGATGCCCGCGGTGGCCGTGTTCCGGTATTTGGCGCAAATGCGGACCCGACGGCAGGGACGCTCTTGTTCGAAGCAAGCCAGTTCGCAGCGGGTGAAACCACAAATGCCCCGACTGATGTTGGCGGGGTGTTTGCCGTGCAGGGCGATGTTTCCAGCGTGACCGCGGTGTTTTTGTCGCGTGGATCAAAAACATGAATTATATCCGATAACTCTTTAATATATATAACATATAGTGCAGCAGAAAGCTCTCGTGTCAAATCTTTGGTCTCATATTCGCGTCACGCCCGGTTCCATTGACGGGGCCCGTTTGCCAACGCCATTGGCAGGCAGCGCGCCGCATCTGCGACGACAGAATTTGGCGCAAAACTTTGTCCGATTGGCCGCATCAGCCACCGCACCGTGGGACGTCATGTTGCGGGCGGAACCCGCATTGGTCGTCGCACAAATTTTGGCGTTTCACATCGCCGATGAAATGCAGCGATTTGACCTCGCGCAAGAGACAGGTGTTGCCGCCGCCGCACAAGAGGTGCGTCGCCTTGCGATTGTTGTTGATGACTGGTTGGCCCGGTTGCGCCAGCAATGGCCCAAATCCTTTGCCGACGTGCTTGCCGGACTGGATCAGCAAATGGATCTTAGCGACCGCGCGCGTAATCTGGCCCGCACATCCGCGCCGCGCTTGTTGGGGATGATGCAGCAAAAAGGGTTCATGCCCGCAGCAACCGGTGATGTGCTCGTGCAAGCGCGCGCGCAGAGATCCGGCCTAAGCGCGGCACACCGCCAGATGGTTCACGCAATTGCATCGCTAAAACCCGGAGCAAATCTAGCGTTTGAGGACAGATTAAAATCTGGGGCGATGGACCCCGCGATTGGTCTGATAATTGCTGAATTGACCGCCGCGCAGGCGGTTGATGCGCACCTCAATCAGTTTACGCAGCGCCATACCGATTTTTATTACGAAGACCTCATGGGTCAAAAACGACGCAGCGCCGCACCTGAACGTGCGCTGCTTCACTTGCCGTCGGGCGCCACACCAAAGCTGCTTCCCAAAGGGACCGCGTTGACCGCGCAATTGGCTGATGGCGGCAAATTGCGTTTCCAAACAGAAGCGGATGTGCCCGTCACCCCTGCAACGGTCATTGCCACTGCTGCGCTGACTTATGACACCGATCCTCAGGTTTCTTTATTTTCGACGCTTGGCTGTATCACAGGTGTACGCGGTGCGATTGAGCCGGCTGCACGCCAACCGTTGGACCGTGGCGTCTTTATGGGCCGGACAGAGCAAGATTTGGATATGGGGCTGGATATCGCGTCGGATATGTTCGGCCTCGCCGAGGGTCACCGCCAAATTGACGTCGCTTTGCATTTGCAACGGGCCACTGACCTGCCAGCCGCATCAATACCCATTGCCCCCGATCCATCCCACGGCCCCGACCCCGATATTGCGCTTGAATTGCGGTCGGATCCGACGTTGATCCGCGCCTTGGGATTCAACAATCTGAACGCCGGGGTTGAAACGCTTGTCGCCGAAGTACAGCGCGTGGCAATCGCGCGGGGTTGCAGCGCATCCATGGACCTCATTTACGAGGTGATCGCCCAGAAGACCCTGACCGTGTCACCGCTGCGCCTTGTGTTGGGGCGCATCGTGACACTTGCCTTGGTGGAAAACCACCCTTGGCCCACGGGATCTTACTGGGAGACGCTAAAGACGAAAATCATCGCCTGCGAGGCGGCCCTGACCGGGCAAGCGCCGTCAGCCGCGGCAACAGGTGATATCAACCAGATCGTCGAGGCGTTTGCGCAAGAAAACGGGCAATTCGTCTATTCACCTGCTGATATGTTCGAAAAACTTTTGGGGGATGCATTTACGGTCACCCTGTCAACCATTGATGGGCCATTGCCGGCGAAAGTCACCCAAATTTTGCCGCTTGCGAACGGGGCTGCCGGCCTTTTGGTGCGGATGACCTATACACGCGACATGGCCCCAATCGTTGGTGATATGCGCAATGCGCCAAAGCTTAGCTTGCGCTGGGACCCCCAAGCGCGTTTTTGCCCGATCAGTTTCTTTGAACGCTACACCCTGGAACAGGTCGCGATCGGTGTGCACGTTGACGGGCTGACAAATCTGGCCGGGTTCAGTGATGATGGCCCGGTTGCGACCGGCCAGTCATTTTTTCCATTCGGCGCCCGCCCTTCCGATGGTGCGTCGCTGACACTTGCAAGCTCGGAAATGGCACGTAAACCCGTGTCGGCGGTCAGGCTAAACCTGCGCTGGGCGGATGTGCCAGACAAACCCGGCGGGTTTGCGACGCATTACGCGGCCTACCCCCATGGCACACAAATCCCCGACCCCAGCGTTACGGTCGATTACCTGTCCGGCGACGGATGGAAGCCGGTTATCGAAAAGCCGCGTCCGTTGATCGACACCAGCACCTATGACGGGACCTTGAACCCGCATTGGGCAATGACCGCGGACGTTTCAGGCGGTACGGCTGCAACCGGGACGATGGGCGATAAACCACCCAAAAGCCGGGCCCAACTGCGGGGCGGCGCAATCCGCCTGACCACACGCGGTGGCAGTGATTTCGGGCAATCGCAGTACCCGCTTGCCTTGGTGGACGCGATGCGACCGCGCCGTGTGCCGATGCGGCCGCGGCAGGCGCCAAACCCGCCCTATGTCCCGAAGGTTGAAACCCTGTCAATTGGCTATACCGCGTCCCGCGTGCTGACGCTGGCTGCGCCCGATACGGCCCTGCCCGGCGATAAAATTACGCAAATTTCACCCTTTGGCATGCGCGAAGCTTTTCCTGGTCGCATCCGGCGCAATCTGGGACTGTTTCCGCCACGGCTGGGACTAGGCACACTTTATATTCAATTGGGTGGTGCGGGCGCACTGCGGCAATTGGGAATTTTGTTTGATATCGCAGACAGTGGACATTTGCGGCTGGTGCCGCCGCCTGTGGCACTGAACTGGTTTTATCTGACCGCCGACGGCTGGACCGCTTTACCACCAACCGCAATTGCATCCGATACAACAGACGGGCTGTTGCGGTCGGGGGTTGTCACGCTTGATCTGCCCGATGACGCGCAAACACCCGTAGGCGAAATGCCCGGCGGCGGTGTTTGGCTCGCGATTTCGGCACCTTGGCGCGGCTTTGAAACGCACCCGAAGTTATCGCGCGTCCGCACAAACGGTGTTTGGGCTGTCAGCACGATGACAGATAGTCCAGCGGGGGTTGGTGACCGTCTTTGGCGTTTCGACGTACCGCAACCCGGTATGGCCACCCCGATAGAGGCCGCACGCCGCGCACCTGCGCGCCCGTCTGAAACCCGCGTTGATTATTTGGCCCGTGTCAGCGAACGCCTGCGGCATCGACAGCGCGCGGTCACACCTTTCGACGTCGAACGGTTGGTGCTGGACGCCTTTCCCGACGTATGGCGGTGCAAGTGTCTGCCGCATATGTCGCGGGTCACGCCAAGCCCACGCCCCGGTGCGGTCACGGTCGTGATCGTCCGCCATCCACCAGATTTCAGCGCGGCACAGAACCCGCGTGCGCAAGAACGGTATTTTGACGTCGGAACGCTTGAAAAAGTACGGGCATATTTGCAGCGTCACGGGGCAGACGCGGCGCAGTACGAAGTGGTCAATCCGGCATTCGACCGCCTGCATGTGCGCGCGGCTGTCCGGTTCGTGCCGTTCAAGGACGACGGCGCCATGTCCAGCAAGCTGCAGCAGTACCTACAGCAAAACCTGTCAGTTTGGACCGCGCCCGACGATTTGGCGCGTTTCGGCTGGTCGTTGAATGTCCCCATGCTCAAGGCCCAGATCGCAGCCCATCCTGACGTTGTGGATGTGACCGATTTTTCGGTCCTGCATTTTGTTGCGAATGATACCGGCCACTATGCGCTGACGGATACCGCCCAAGCAGACGGGCGCGGCCCACTTGGCGCGGTGATCAGACCGTCACGGCCTTGGGCATTACCCTTATCTGCGGCAGATCATTCGATTTCCGCATCCGAACGCAGCCAACCGGTCCTGCCCAGCCAAAGCGGCATTGGGAGGCTTCGGATTGGTGATATGCTTATTGTAGGTCAGGAGGGTCACTCATGACCAAAAAAGATCGCACCACGCTCAAGGCATTCTTTCGCGATGGCGCACTGCCCACCGCCGAGCATTATCGCGACCTGATCGACAGCGGTGTGAACCAGATTGACGACGGGTATTCCAAAACTGCGGCGGACGGTTTGCGCCTTACGTCGGTAGGCGGATCGCAGCGGGTGCTGAGCCTGTACGAAAACCTGAGCGCGCAATACCCCGCATGGGTGATCGATCACGGCCAAGACAGCAGCAGCCTCCATTTCCGGCGTGGTGTCGATAAAGACGCGCCTGCCGGTGTCAGTTTTTCACCCCAAGGGCGGCTTGGTATCCGCAACGATGCACCCGAATGGCAACTGGACGTCAACGGTGTGCAGCGGGTCCGTGGCCGGATCGGTTTTGCAACGGACAGCATCCCTTTTGTGCCGGCCAACGGTTCATGGCATGACATTACCGAGGAAATGACAGGCTGTCAGGCGTTTGAAATCATGGCAGGCACCGGGGCTGACCTGAACCAAGGTCGCTATTCCATGGTTCATGCCATCGCCATGAACGCATTCCATCCGCGCAACTGGATTCTTAACGCGATGTTTGGTCGCCGCAAAATTAAGGCGCAGACCGCAGTCTACGGCAGCTATGCGGACCGGATCCGCCTGCGCTGGGTCGCCACCAAAAGCCGGCACCATTACAAATTACAAATGCGTACAAATGCGAACTTTGGCAAAGACAAGGTGATCCGGTATTATATGACGCGCCTGTGGTTCGACCCGACAATGGCAGGATCACGCGGTGGCCCCACGCGCGAGGCTGACCTGCAATGACGCCGTCGAAAATCAGTTTTGATGTTTTGCGCGCGCGCGCCATTGCTGCGGCCCAAGATGCATCAGGAAACATCTGGACCGATTACAACCTGCACGATCCGGGTGTGACGCTGTTAGAGCAAACCGTCTTTGCCTTAACTGAAGTCGCCTATCAGGCCGACCATGCGGTCCGTGACCTGTTGACCACGCGCCACGACGGTTTTTTACCCGATCATTTGGCGCTGTTCGCCGCAGAGGACGTTTTGCCGGGGCGCCCTGTGACGGGCGCGGATCTGGCCAGTTGCCTTTCGGACCTGCCCCACCTTGAACGTGTATTTGTCAGTCCCGGCCCCGCAGCCGGATTGGTTGATTTGATCATTGTGCCGCACGACGGGATTAGTCCCCGTGAACAGCTGATGCGCCGGTCCGATGACTGGCAAAACAACTTGATCGCTGCCGTGCGTGCACATTTCGACGAAAACCGTCTTTTGGCGACCGCGATCAACCGCATTGATATCGCGTCACCCGTGCCTGTCGTTCTGGCAGGTGATATTACGATTGATCCTTATGTTCAGGCCGAACGCGTGGTTGCAGAGGTCATCCACCAAGTCCGGCTTTTGCTTAAGGGTCTGCCAGCCGATACAATCAACACTGCCGGATTGACGGGGGCAACACGGACCGACGTCTTTGACGATGCGGCCGTCATGTGGCCGCAACTGACGGCAAACGCAAATGACGCCAATCGGTTTGATGCGGCGCTTGCAACGTTTCGGCAGATTCAGGGCGTTGAAAAGGTGAACGCGTTCGACATCTGGGATCCGACAACCAGTATGCCATTCACTACCCATCAGCACGATCCGCGCAGCTATCACGACCCGATCCTGCCGCAAGTTGGCACGCCGATGACAATCACAGTCACACGCGACGGCGCACCGGTACCGTTGAATCCCGACACCATCCGCGAAGAACTGGGGCGCATTGCGGCCGCGCGGATTGCCCGACGCAGCAACCGCAAAGATACAGCCGATTGGGACGTGCTATATCCCGGTCGCTCACGTGACATCGGTCATCTGCCTTTGGACGCGACATTGCCCACGCCCTACCGGATTGCGGCCTTGGCGGATCGTAATAAGCCGGGCGGCATGATACAGTATCGCAAAATGATGGATCAGCATCTGGGCGCGATGCTGGCCCCGCTGGCGCAAATCGACCAAAGTTATGTGCAGCGGCAACCGATTGATGTCACTGATCCAACTGCCGTGCGTGAACGGATTCAGATGTTGGACTACCTGATTTCACTGCAAGGTGAAGAGATGCCCGTCTGCGATCCACAAAGCCTGCATAGCTACCGAAGCATGGCGGACCGGCTCGCGTGGCAGATCAAATGGCGCGAAACCTATCTTGCGGCCCTGCCCAATTTCAACCGATTTTCCGGCACAGCCCACCCCAAATTCGGCTTTGCCGCGCGTCTGGCGCTGTTTGCGGATTTGGCTGTGGCCAACCATCAGGGTGTCGAAACCATCAGTCTGGATCAGGTGGTGCAGGCACCTGCGCCGCCGATCGAGCCCGGCGATCTGATCTTGCCAGTGCGGCCACTGGATGCCTTTGTGACACGCGACGACAGCGTTGAAACCCTGACGCTCCCAAAGTTGTTGATGTCGTGCCCATGGATTGTCGAAGGTCACACCACACCTGCGTTGTTCCAGCGCGCGACGCAGGCAGACGCATACATTGTGGCGCGCAATCGGCAAAGCGACTGGGAAGTCATGTTTCAACCGGTGTCCGGGGGCGGGCTGTATCCTTGCGGGACAAGCCACGATCGCCAGAATGTTGAAAATTGGGCCAATCGGTTACGCAAAACATTTTGCGCATTGCATCAAGAGGCCGAACAAATCTGGCTTATCGAGGATATTTGCCTGCGCCAAAACGTTGCTGACTTCGGGCCTAATCGCGCGGTCATGCTGATCCCGGGATGGACTGCGCGGACCAGCCAGCCCGCATTCAGACTGTATGTGACAGATCTGGTTGCGCGACTTGCCCCTGCGCATATTTATGTCCAGCTGCTTTGGTTATCCCCCCTGCAATCGCGCCTCTTTCGTCCGATTTTGGCCGATTGGCATAATGGCACCAAAGGAAGCCGCGCGGCACTGCGCCAGGCATTGCGCGACGCCCTAAAGGCCGGAGATCCGGCATGAGCATGGCCAGCAGCGCGCACCCCGCCTCGCGCGGTTTTCCGCATCACATTGGGCAGATTGAATTCGCAGTGGATGTCGCGCATGATCTGCCACAGATAGGCACGCCCGACCGCCTTGCGCTTGCGATACGGCAAGAGCTTTTGGCGACAGTGGACCAGGCACTAGATGATGCTGGCGTTGACATGATCGCTGTGACGATCGGTGATATCGCGCTTGAGCTGGGCCATTTTGATGCGCCGATTGATTGGGACGCCGTGCGCGCCGTACTTTACGCGCAGCTGCAGTCTGCGATTTCGCCCTATTTGCCGCAGGTGACGCCAGAGACACCCGTAATCGGGCGGCATGACAGCCCCCAATTTTCGCACCTCACGGTTGTCACCCTTAAGGCGCTGGCACGCGCAAGAGGACTTTCTGTTTCCGGTCGCAAAGCGGAATTGGCGGACCGCATCACGCAGTATCAAGCTGGACAGTGGCAGTTGTCACCGGCCGCGTTGGTGGACATAAAAACAGCGGGTGACGTGCGCAGAATGTTGACAGGGACAGACACCCACGACAACAAAATCTTGCGTGCCGCGTTGCGTGGCTGGGCGGATAACGACATTAAGATTGCGATCCAGCAGATTGGCAATATTGGTTTTTCACGAGATATCGGCGCGGGGCCTTACAGCGAACGCCTGTTGGAATGTCTGACGCATGACGCCACCACCCCCGTGCCGAAAACAGACCCTGCCCCGAACGTCGCTGCCCCGCAAAAATACGAACCTGCACTGCCTGACGCAAAAATGGCGCGCGCAATCTGTCACGATCATCCGGATGTTGCACCTATATTCAGTCTATTCGTCCCTGACGACCACCTGAGTGCATATATTTCAACCTTGCTACCCCACAAAACCGGTCCGCTCGCCGATGCCATCGCGCAACTGGCGCAACATAGTCCCGCGCAACGCGCCGTGCTTACCGCGCTATACACGGGTCAACCGATTGATATTGCCGCCGCCCGCGCGGCGACCACGCTGCCGCGGCACCAGTCACAAGCCGCCCTAGCGGAACGATTTATGCAAATGGGCGATGATCCCTACACCGCAGCACATGCGACTTTGACCTTAAATCAGACACCCGCCGCTGCGCCGCCCCCTGTTTTCCGCAGGTCGCGCAGTCTGAAATCGTCGGTCGAAACACCTGCTGGATTGCAAAATGGGGACTCTGTCCCGCGCACAATCGGTAAAAGTCGCGATCCAGACGTCTTCGGGCCGGATTTGCATGGCCCCACGAAAACCGATGGGGCGACCGTGTTGCAAGGTGCCAAAGCCAGAATTGATGAACCTGCCGCGGATTTCAAATCGCGCGAACCGGTACCGCAAGCGACGGTATATCCGGGGTCACATGAAGACACGCCAGTTGCTGCCACCCACACGCCTGCGGCCTTTTCAGCGCAGCCCAAGACCCCATCATCTGACATCAGTCCCGATGCGCCCACCATCGAAAATGCACGCACTGCACCACCGCCCGTTCGACCATCCCGACAGTCAGCAACCATGTCGCCTTCCGACCAAGAGGTCAGGGATAAAATCGTTCGCCAAAGTGTCAAATCGGAACCCAAACACCGCGTAGGATCCGTTGCGGATACACCTGGAACGGTGTTGCCAAAGACGTTGCAAGGGAACGAACAATATCCACAGGCCGTGCCCAGATCACAAACACAGACTGATGGTTATGTTGAAACGACGCCACTGACATCACCTCACGATCAGCGAATTGCGGCGCCGACGGCGGACAACAATACAACTGATGGCAGTGTCAAACCGGCAATCAAAGACTTTACCGACGCGCAAAACGATGATGGTCGTTCGCGCACCTTTGCGGCGCGCCCCGTGATGACCAACGACATATTTCTGTCGCCGAACCCGCACGATGTCAGTGATACCCCCGTTATTGACGGTGACCGCGCTGACGCGCAGGCGGAAACAGATGAACTGAATACGCCGCAGTTGAACTCTGGATCGATTGGCAACGATGATCGCGAAAACAGTATTGCGCCAGTAACGCAGGACCCGACGTCGGCGGTCACCGATTTCGCAAAAGGGCCGGATCAAGACATAAACGAAGGCCCACATGGCACGTCTCAGCCGCCAAAAGCTTTCAAACCAGCGGACCATCGGTCAGATGCCCCCGATCATGACGGATTTTTCGCGCGATCGGCGGCAGATCTGGAAAGTTCTGCGGTCACATCGCGCAATCGCGATCCGGGATCTCGCGTCTCGCTAAGCAATGACATGCCTGATCCGCCGCACCGCGCCGCAGATTTTGCCGCGACGCCGCAGATGCCCGTGCAAGGCCCGGATCATGCGAACGACACGACGACAGATGACCTGCCCCGCAAGACGCCGGCGGCATCCGCGACAGTGACGGCCAGTTTACCAGCCTTTGCCGATACATTTCCGCCAAACCTATCGCAGGAAACAACCACCGCCGCGACCGACCAAAGCGGCGTTGCATCCCAAAATGCCATTGCCAGCAAGGTTTCGCGATCTGGTCGACTGTCGTCAGAAACAACCGCCCAACTGCAGTCAGATGCCGATGCATCACAAGTGACGAAGGGTAAGGTCACATCGCACAGCCAGCACCGCCCGATTGCGCATCATGCGGCACCGGGCGTGTCGGATTCATCGCCAGCACCCAGCGCGCATGACGCACTGTCCGGTGAAGCAAAGTTAACGCCGCGCTTCAATCTGGTTGCACCGGAAAGTGACGGTCGTGACGGATCGCCCGCGATCATTGCGACGCCAGCCGAACGTTTGCGCGCGCTATTCGATCAAGCCTTCGGCGATGAAAGTGATGCGTCTTTTGCACAGATTAGGTTGATATTCTCGGCGCTTGCGCCTGCCGTTGGGGGGGCATCAGGCGACAGTGCCGTATTTTGGGCAGCCCTGATGGCAGCGGTTCATACAAACAAACCGACACATGACTTGCCGCAAGCGGTCCATGATTTTGCGACAGCCCTAATTCCTGACGCACGCAAGCGGGGCATTGCCGTTCGCGGCGCGATCGCGCGGTTGGGGTATCCCGCCGTTGCCTCTGCGCAGATGCGTCAGGATGCGCAGCAATTGTTGGCCCGGATGATGCAACCCGCAGATGGCACCCCCGCCGCGCTACAGGTAAAACCATCGACGGTCGCCAACGCAAACCGTCTGCAAACCGTTCATGCCGGCCTGGTGCTTTTTCATCCTTACATCAAAATGCTGTTCGAGCGGCTTGAGATTGCGCGCGACAAGAACGGCATTTTAGAAAACGACCTGCCGCTTGCCGCGGCCGCGTTACATCGACTGGCGCTGGGCGACGCAGCCCCTGTGCAGCCCACTGACCCGTTACACAAATGCCTGATGGGGTTGGCGCAAGATGCGCCTTCTGTTGCGCCGGCGCCCTTGCCTGATGCGCAGGCCGCGTTGATCGATGGGTTGGTGCAATCGGTCATCGCCCAATGGGGCAGGCTTGGGTCCACATCGGCTGACGGGCTTCGCGCGGCCTTTGTATTGCGGGGCGGGATATTGGATCTAAGCGACCCGCAAAATGCACACCTGACCGTCAATAAAGGTCCGTTTGATATGTTGCTGGACGGGCTGCCATGGGCGCTGACGATGGTTGCGTTGCCGTGGATGCCCGCCCCTTTGATGATCGATTGGAGAGGCAGCAATGACTGACCAAAGCCACACCGCCAACAGTCATGCGGCTGCCGTCACAATCGAGCTAACTTGGCTCGGTAACGTCATTACAGCGCGTCTTGCCCATTTCTTTGGCGGCGAAAGTGACGGGTTTGCACCGCCTGCGGCCCCCGTTTTACCTGTCGGATCAGCACTGTCTGATTTGGTGACGTCGGCACCGTTGGATACGTCAGCGCGTCTGGTTTTAGCCTTGGCATTGGCAGCACAGGTCAATCCAGCAATTCTTGATGCTTTTTTCGTGCGAAACACCGCAATCGATCGGCCATTTTCAGAATTTGGCGGACTACGTGTGGACGCAAGCAGCTTTATCCCTACGGCGATTACCGCGCTTTTCTTGTTAGGTGGTGCCAACACGGCGCGCCGAATTGCGGCCATGGCCCTCTTTGCAGCGGATCACCCGCTGCGCACCAAGGCAGGACTGGTGGTCGGCGACATACCGGGCACCGCGCCATCAAACGGCGCGCTTTATGCGGGCCCATTGCTTTTGCCACCGCAGCGCGTGGCTGCATTATGTGCAGGTCAGCCGCCCGCGCCTGATTTCTCTCCCAATTTTCCGGCAAAGCGGCTGCGCACAGGCCTTAAGTGGGATGACCTTATTTTGCCGCGCGACGTAAAACATCACCTCGATCACATTGCCGCGTGGTTAGCCAATCGCGATACAATCCTGAACGACTGGGGCATGGCGGCGCGCCTTGGTGCGGGTTTCAAGGCGTTGTTCTACGGCCCGCCCGGAACCGGAAAGACGCTGACCGCGACGATGTTGGGGCAACGTACCGGGCTTGAGGTTTACCGCATCGATCTATCAATGGTCGTGTCGAAATACATTGGTGAGACCGAAAAAAATCTGGCTCATGTTTTTGATATGGCGGAAGAAAATGACTGGATTCTCTTTTTCGACGAGGCCGACGCGCTGTTTGGATCACGCGGTGCGACAAGTTCCGCGAATGACCGCCATGCCAACCAAGAGGTCGCGTATTTGTTGCAGCGGATCGAAGAATGTTCTGGCCTTGTGATTTTGGCCACCAACCTGCGTAGCAACATCGACGAAGCATTTTTCAGGCGGTTCCAGATGGCTGTTGGTTTTCCCAAACCTGATGCTGACCTGCGTGCAGCACTGTGGCGCAGTATTCTTGGACGTATGCCGCTTGATCCCGACGTGGATATTGCGGCGTTGGCCCGCGAAACGCCTTTGGCAGGCGGACCTATTACCAATGTGGCGCGACACGCGGCGATTTCGGCGCTGCGCCGGAATGCCACCCACGTCAGCACCCGCGATTTGCAGCAAGCCATTGCCGGCGAGATGCGCAAAGAAGGACGAACCGGATGAAAAAGACCATCGCAACCCTAAGCCTGATCGCAATGCCGTATGTCGCGCAGGCCGATTGCAGCGTTCTGCGCACGGCTGCGATTACGACGCCTGATGTGGCAATCGTGGATCAAATTCAGCTGGGTCTGCGCACTGCGTTGGATGACAACAACATCCTGTTGTCTGACAGCAAATTGGGCGTCTACACGCGGGTCGGTTTGGTACGTCTGTGTCAGACGGTCCCGCTGCCCAACGCGACCGATCCGGTGCAGTCAACGTTCGGGCTTGCGCGCGATTACGGCGCACTGGCGACATTGGTGCCGAATTGGCACGGCATAGCAAGCGATGATGCCTTTGCAGCCGCGATACTTCCGCAAGATTCAGAACCCTACAATCTGAATGTTATGGCCCTTGCTGGATCGCCCGCTGGTGTGGCGCAGTGGATGCTGGATGAAACAGCGGCCAGTGATTGCGGGACGCTTGGCGATGCGGCGCTTGCTGCGCCTGCGCGCGCCGGGCTGATGACGCTGTCGGCGCTGGACCCAATTACGTGGCCTTCTGCCCGATCAGTCTGCACCGCGCTTGACCAATCGGGTGGCGCGCAAACCGCAACAGATGCTTTGACCAGTCTTGGCCGTCTTGAGGCGTCGCTGCCGGGCGCCGTAAACCAGATCCTTGCGCCGGACTTTGCGCTTTGGCTGGCCGAAGATATCGCAACACGCGGACCGCGGCTGGTCGGCAGCGACGACGCGCTGATCGCTTTGGTTGCGCAGTACCGTGCTGAGAACCGCGCGGCCACCCCGCAGGATTTTAGCGCGCTCTACATCACACCACCGGCCAGTTGCCACCAGTCCACAGGAACGCGCATTACGGATTACGTCAGTTTCGACCAATCCGCGCTGGATGGGCTGGTCGCGCCCGTTGATGTCGCCGGGCTATTGGCGGGATTGGCCGCGCAATCCTTTGACAGTGCCCGCGATTTGACCGCAGCGATTGATGCGGCCCTTGCGGGCCAAGTCAGCGCATGTACCCGCGACCAGGTGATGCTTGCGGTACAAAGCCCCGATCACTTTGGCCAAGCGTTTCAGCTGAACGCGGACAAGACGGCGAACCTTGCGTTGATCCCGGAATTTGCCCCCAGCGCGCCCGTCGTCGCGCCCTACGTCGGACTGACCGCACAAAGCCGTGCCGTACTGCTGACGGGGTTACGCGCCAATTTGCAGTCTGCAACAACTGCGCGCGTCAAAGCAGACGTGGAAGCCGCAGCAGATGTCCTCGCGAACGCGGCCGAACCATTATCAGACACGTTTGACACATTGCCCGAGGGCGTCCCCGCATTCGAACCGATTTCGATCAACCCAACCATTGGCGTGACCGACGCGACCGATAGTGCAGTCGCCGCAACGGTGACTGATGTGCCATTTCGCGACGCACTTCTCGCTGCCAATTATGCCCCCGCACCAAATGCCGAGGTTCTCAAATCCGACGCGCGCAAAATTTTGGCACCCATTGCCGAGGACAGGATTGCGACCAGCGTGAACCGCGATATGCTTCAGCTGTTGGGCGCCGTTGAAACAACATGGAGCCTGACCGACACGCTGTCACAGGCGATTGCTGCGGCCCCGGCAGCACGCGCGATACACGAGGTCACAACTGATCCTGCCGCGGCGGGCGAGCTGAAACAGCTGCTCGGTGTGGAATACCCCAACTCAAGGTTGTTCGATGCGGCACTGGCGCAACTGAACCCTGCCCCATCGGCAACAACGCTTGCTGATATCCGCACAAATGTCAGCCGTACTGCGCCGGACCTGACGACGCGCTATGACACAAAGATCGCGCAGCCGGATTGTGGCTGCGTCGATCGCCGCACCGACTATGCAGAAATCTATAGCTTTTACCCCTTCTGGTTTGCGCCAGAACAGTCTGATGCAGAGCCGGTGCCGGGGCGGATGGTCGATTTCAACCTTGTCAGCCGCGCGGCTTTCTATGGGCTCGAATTTGTTCTGGCGGATGGTCAAACTCTTGAATTGCAGAACGAAATTCAATGGGTCCATGGCCAGCGCGATTTCGTAAATGCGGCGCACCGGCACCGCGCGCAGGCTGATCTGGCGATCAAGCTGACGGGTTGGGCCGATTGGTCTGATGTGCAAATCGCAACTGCGGTACAGAAAATCGTGACCCTCACCGACCGCTACCCCCATACTGACAGCAGCGATGCGACAGCGTGGCGTGCCGCCTTTCCGTATCTGTTGGATCGCCCGCAAGTCGATGGCGTAACACTGATTATTGACGATTATGATGGCACTGCCGCCAGCGTCCCGCACATCGAACGTTTGATCTCTTTGGTGACACTACTGCATGCAGATTTGGCGGACCGCGGTCAGACGATCAACCTGGCGTTCGACCTCGCGTTGTCACAAACGCCCACGACCCAGCCGATATTTTCCGACATCCGGTCGTTGCTCACGGGCGATAGCCCTTTTGTGGATTACATCCTGATCTTTCTGGAAAGGCCGACGTCCAACAGCAAAAAAACTTTGCGCGCACGGATGGAAAACGGGGCATTTCGCGGGATTGATCGCGCGCAGGTGTTGCGCCGCATCATTCCGGTGATTCCACCAAGCGGAAATGCACATGTCCTGCAAAGCGCCGCGTCTGGCGCAGCAACAGATGCCCCTGTTCCCGGATCGTTTAGCCAGCTAACGGATGATTTGGTTTATTTTCATGACAATTTTGGGGGCGTGGGGTTTTGGCCTGCGCCCGATCCGCTGAACCCAGAAGCTCCAGTGATAACGGCAAAAATAGCCCAAATGTGGTTCAAACCCACATTGCCGGAATTTTTCACGACATTTGAAGATAATGTCGATCGCGCATGCACGGCCATATGTCCAAATCGTAGCTATGTGGCGGCCGTGGCTGCGCTGATTTTTTTGGCGACCGTTTTGCTGGTCTGGCGTTCATTTTACAGCGGTTTTGTCGACAAACTGGCGTTTAAGTTGGGGCTGGCATGGCTGGGCGGCGCCGCGTTCTTTGCGGCAATACTGGCGTTGACCGTGTGTGATGCCGTCGCGATCTGGCCGCCAGTTTTGTTATTCATGTGCATTGTTGGCGTGGGCGTTCTGATCGCCTTCCAGACATATCAAGGTGCGCGTAACGGACCAAAACCATAGCGCTATGCAACTGTGCAAGTTAACGCCTGCAAAAAGCGGGTTGTAACTGCTGCGCTACGACATAGTTTGTGACAAAATTCCGTGCAGCACAGCACCCCCCCTATAAGGACACCGCCTTTTGTTAGTTTCTCACTATGACCTCTTTGTTCTTTCCGTCGGTGCAATTCTTGTAGGTCTCAAGCTTTTGATCAAAGGCGGTGACCTGACGATTGATGCAGCTGTGTTTATTGCCAAACGAACGGGGCTATCGCCGCTCTTTATCGGTGCGACGATCATCTCTTTTGGGACCTCGGTGCCCGAACTGTTTACATCGGTCAATGCAAACTTGCAGGGGTTTCCGGGGATCGCGCTTGGAAATGTCTTGGGATCAAACATCGCCAACATCCTTCTTGTTTTGGGCGCAACCGCCATCATCATGCCGATCGTGGGTCAACCAAAACAGTTGGTAAAGGACCTGACAATGATGCTGCTCGCGACGGCCATCTTGACCTACGGGATGATGATGGGCGCCTTTTCCGCATCGCTTGGCCTGATCATGTTCGCTGTGTTGGCAGCATTCGTGTTTTACCAATACAAAACCGACAGCCTAGAGGTCGACCTTGATGACGATGACGGCGAATGCCAAATCGCATCGATGCAAGGCGCGGTGTTTATTTTGCTGGGTGGTTTGGTTGCATTGGCGATCGGATCGGAAATGCTGGTGAAAGGCGCAGTTGTGATTGGCAGCCTGATCGGGGTACCCGAGGCGATTATCGGCATGACTGTCGTCGCGTTTGGCACATCGCTTCCGGAACTGTCGACCTGCATTGCCGCTGCCCGTAAGAAATCGACCCATATGATCCTCGGGAATATCATCGGGTCGAATACGTTCAATATCCTGTCGATCATTGGGGTTACCGCCATGATTAAACCTTTGGCGGTGACGCCTGTGTTGATGGGCATGCAGCTTTGGGCGACCATCGGTGTTGCCGTCGGTTTTGCAGTTTGGATGCTAACGGTTGGCAAAATCACCAAGAGGATCGGTATTGTGATGGTCGCAGCCTACGTCCTGTTTATGGCGGCGCAGTATATCGTCCCCACCGGACCGGCACCCATTCTTTAGGCGATGCCCGTGGTGCAATATTTTCACGGCTTTCCCGTTTTCATCTGAATGCGAACAACCTATACCGCCTTTCATTAGCTTATCACCCGGGGATCCTAAGACATGAGCAAAGCAGAGATCGGCCTGATTGGCCTTGGTACAATGGGCGCGGCGCTTGCGCTTAACATCGCCGATAACGGCTTTGATATTGCCGTTTGGAACCGGACAACCAAAGTCACACATGATTTCCATGCCGCTGCTGGCCGTCTTGCGGAAAAAATCATCCCGACAGAGACGTTGCAGGAATTGGTTGCCGCGATCGCTGAACCGCGCGCTATCATTTTGATGGTCCCTGCGGGTCAGGCGGTCGACGATCAAATTGCAGCGCTGCGCCCGCTTTTGGGTGACAATGACCTGATTATTGACGCTGGAAATGCCAACTTTCACGACACCAACCGGCGTGCCGATGAAGCAGGCGATTTGCCATTTTTAGGAATCGGTGTTTCAGGCGGCGAAGAAGGTGCCCGCTTTGGCCCGTCGATTATGGGCGGCGGCAAGCGTGCGTATTGGGACCGCGTCGCACATATCCTGACGGCTATCGCCGCGAAACACGAAGGCACAGCCTGCGCCACGTGGATGGGCGAAGCGGGTGCAGGCCACTTTGTCAAAGCCGTGCACAACGGTATCGAATACGCCGATATGCAAATGATCGCCGAAGTTTACGGGATTATGCGCGACGGAATGGGAATGGATAACGCGGCCATCGCGGATACATTCGCCACGTGGGACAAAGGGCCGCTGAAATCCTACCTGATCGAGATTTCAGGAAAGGTCGCGGGGGCAACTGACCCGAAAACCGGCAAACCCATGCTGGATCTGATTGTTGATGCCGCCGGACAAAAAGGCACCGGACGTTGGACCGTGATCGAGGCGCAGCATCTGGCCGCACCTATTCCCGCGATCGAGGCCGCAGTTGTGGCGCGGAATCTGTCATCGCAGATCGAAACACGCGCGGCTGGCGAAGCCTTGTTTGGAACCGGCCCCCGTGCACTCCCCGAAGGCGCGTTGACATTAGCTGATCTTGAAGGGGCGCTGATGGCCGGCAAAATTCTGTGTTACGCGCAGGGCTTTGAAATGATTGCGAAAGCATCGGCCGACTTCGGCTGGGCGTTACCGCTGCCCGAAATCGCCAAAGTATGGCGCGAAGGCTGCATCATCCGGTCGGCGATGCTCGATGATATGGCGACCGCGCTGGGTCAGGATGCAACACGGAACCTGATGTTCGCACCGACATTTGCTGACAGGTTGAAAGCCCACCATGACGCCCTGCGCCAGACAGTTGCCCAAGGTGCGCTGAACGGCATCGCCCTGCCCGCGCTGTCATCCGGCCTGACCTATTTTGATGCCATGCGCACCGCACGTGGCACGGCCAATATGATCCAAGGTCAGCGTGATTTCTTTGGCGCGCACGGCTTTGCCCGTACTGACGGTGGCAGCGGCCATCACGGGCCGTGGGGCCAAGTGTAAGAAAAGGACGTGGGGTGGGTTTTTACCCACCCGCGTTACCCTAATGCGTAGCCCGCGCCGCGCACGGTGCGAACCGGATCGTCGCCGCCATGCTGGGTCAGGACTTTGCGCAAGCGCCCGACATGCACGTCAACCGTCCGTGTATCCACATAAATGTCGCGGCCCCAGACCCGGTCTAGCAACATATCGCGCGACCACACCCGGCCTGGTTTTTCCATAAATGTGGTGAGCAGGCGAAATTCGGTAGGGCCCAGCTTCAACGGATTTTCAGCGCGCGTCACGCGATGGGTTTCCGCATCAAGCACGATATCATCATAGGTCAGCACCTGACCCACCGTCGCCGGGCGGACACGGCGCAACTGCGTGCGTACACGCGCCATCAGTTCGGAAACTGAATACGGCTTTACGACGTAATCGTCCGCTCCTGTCTCCAAGCCGCGGACCTTGTCGACCTCTTCCGAGCGGGCAGATAGCATAATCACCGGAATCCCGCGGGTTTCAGGTTTCATTTTCAGCCGCCGACAGACTTCGATGCCAGACAAATGTGGCATCATCCAATCAAGAATGATGACGTCAGGGGTGTCTTCTTCAACGCAAAGCAGGCCCTCTTCGCCGTTCTCGGCGCGCGTGATGCGAAACCCTTCCGCCTCGAGGTTATAGGCCAAGACCTCGCGCTGTGCGGCTTCGTCTTCGACGATCAAAACATGTGGTTGCTGTGCCATATCGTTAGCCCGCTTTGGCCACATAGGCGGTTTTGTCGCCTTTGGGGCGGGTGTCGTCAGGCATCGACCCGGTGACAAGATAGATCACCTGTTCCGCCATGTTTGTCGTCAAATCACCCATGCGTTCGATGTTTTTAGCCATGAAATGCAGGTGCATACAGGGGGTGATATTGCGTGGATCTTCCATCATAAAGGTCAGAAATTCGCGAAACAGTGCATTATACATCTGGTCGACCTCTTGGTCGCGTTGGCGCACAGCTTCGGCCAATTCCGCGTCGCGGCGCAAATAGGCATCCAACGTGTCTTTTAGCATTTGCTCGACTTCGCGTGCCATCCGGCGCAGGGCGGCATCGGCGCCGCTGACCGGAGTCAGTTCCACCAGAACGCTCGTGCGTTTCGCGATGTTTTTGGCATAATCACCGATCCGCTCAAGCGAGGCAGACAACCGCAGTACGGCAAGAATGGCGCGCAAGTCTTTGGAAACAGGGGCGCGCAGCGCAATTGTGCGTGCCGCTTCTTCGTTGATTTGCTCTTCGAGATCGTCAATCGCTTTGTCGGATTTACGGACTTTTTCGGCCATTTCGACATCACGTTCAGCCAACGAGTTGGCCGCAAGCAAAATTGCTTCTTCGACGAGGCCGCCCATTTTCATGATCAGGGTTGTGATCCCTTCAAGATCGCGGTCATAGGCGGATGAGATATGTTCGTTCATCTGTTGTCTTCCTTAACCGATCCGACCGGAAATATAACTTTCCGTGCGCGGGTCTTGCGGGTTGGTGAAAATCTTGTCGGTGTCGTCAAACTCGACAAGGTTGCCAAGGTGAAAAAACGCGGTCTTTTGGCTGACGCGCGCGGCCTGCTGCATGGAATGCGTAACAATAACCACCGAAAAGCTTTGCCGCAGCTCATCGATCAGTTCTTCCACCTGCGCAGTTGCAATCGGGTCAAGCGCCGAACAGGGTTCGTCCATCAACAGCACCTCTGGCGCGGTCGCAATAGCGCGTGCGATACACAGACGCTGCTGCTGGCCGCCGGACAATCCGGTGCCCGGTGATTGCAGCCGGTCTTTTGCTTCGTTCCAAAGAGCCGCCTTGCGCAAAGAGCTTTCGACGATTTCGTCCAGATCCGTTTTGTCGCGTGCCAATCCATGAATTTTGGGGCCATAGGCCACGTTATCATAGATCGATTTCGGGAACGGATTTGGCTTTTGAAATACCATGCCGACCTTGGCACGCAACTGGACCGGATCGACCTTCGGGTCATAGATGTCTTCGCCATCAAGCAAGATATTCCCGGTCACCCGACAGATATCGATGGTGTCGTTCATCCGGTTGATGCAGCGCAGAAACGTCGATTTCCCACAGCCGGACGGCCCGATAAAGGCGGTGACGGTTTTATCGGCAATGTCCACATTCACATCTTTGATGGCGTGCGTGTCGCCGTAATATACCTGCACATTGCGCGCGGTAATTTTGACGTCTTGCTGTGTACTCATGGTACGGTCCATTTGAATCATATCTTCCATTGTCTCTTTCCCTACCAGCGCCGCTCGAACCGACGCCGCAAATAGATCGCGACGGCGTTCATAATCAGCAAAAAGACCAGCAGTGTAATAATTGCACCCGATGCCCGTTCAACAAAGCCCGGATCGGCGCGTTGTGTCCAGTTAAAGACCTGCACCGGCAGCGCGGTTGACGCCTCGCCAAATAGGCCGCTTTCGGGCGAATAGGCCGCTGGGTATTCGCGCACAAATGCGACCATCCCGATCAACAGCAGCGGTGCTGTTTCACCCAACGCCTGCGCGAGCCCGATGATGGTGCCAGTCAGGATACCCGGTGCGGCCAAAGGCAACACATGGTGAAACACCGACTGCATCTTCGATGCGCCAACCCCCAAGGCCGCGTCACGGATCGACGGCGGCACCGATTTCAGCGCCGCACGGGTCGAAATGATGATCGTGGGCAAGGTCATCAGGGTCAGAACCAAACCGCCCACCAAAGGCGACGATTGATTGAATTCCATAAAGTTGATGAAAATCGCAAGGCCCAGAATACCGAACACAATCGAAGGCACCGCTGCCAGGTTTGAAATATTGACCTCGATGACATCGGTCCAACGGTTTTTTGGCGCGAATTCTTCCAAGTAGATCGACGATGCCACACCGATGGGCAACGCCAGACACAGCACCACCGCCATCATATAAAGCGATCCAAGGATCGCCACGCCAAGACCGGCGGCTTCGGGGCGTTGATCAGATGCGTCGGGCCACAAAAAGAAGTTCCAGTTGAATTTTGTCCGCAAAATTCCGGCATCTGCCAAGGCCTGCGCGACTTGCAGGGCTTCGGGCGATGTGTTGTTATCCAGTGCCGCGCTGTCCATCGTCACGCGTCCCTTAAAGAACCCATCGATACGCCCCGATGCCAGGACATCAAACTGCACCGTTTGCCCCACCAATTCAGGGTTCGCCAGCACGCGGTCGCGAACAGTTGCGGCGGCTTCTTTTGAAATCATTTCACCGACGTCCTTGTCGGACAGGTCGATCGTGATCCCTTGCGCGGCGATCGTCGCAACCAACGCATCGCGCAACACCGGTGCATAGCCGATCGTCGTGACCTTTGACATCACGCTTAGGTCGCGTACGCCGGATTTGTCCAGCCTGTCTTGGGGCAGTTCGACGTTCATGGTGATGTAGGTTTGGCGAAACGCGCTCAGGCCGTTGCCCAAAACCGAACTGAGCAAGATCACCAGCGCCAGCATGGCCACGATGATCGCACCCAATCCGTAGGCCTTGAAACGTGCTTCGGCGGCGTTACGCTTTTTGGTGCGCGCATCCGTCACTAACAAAGAGGTGCTCATTCGTACTGCTCCCGGTATTTGCGCACAATATAAAGCGCAAACACGTTGAGGCCCAAGGTGATGACAAAAAGTGTCAAGCCAAGGGCAAAGGCGACCAGCGTTTCAGGGCTGGCAAAATCGGTATCGCCGGTCAACTGACTGACAATTTTCACGGTGACGGTTGTCATCGCCTCGAACGGGTTCAACGACAGGCGGGCCGCAGCCCCTGCCCCGAGAACCACGATCATGGTTTCACCGATCGCACGCGAGGCCGCCAGCAGGATAGCACCCACAATACCCGGCAGGGCCGCAGGCACGACCACTTGGCGGATCGTCTCGGATTTGGTCGCGCCAAGACCCAGTGACCCGTCACGCATCGATTGCGGCACAGCGTTGATAATGTCGTCCGACAGCGAACTGACGAAGGGGATCAACATCACCCCCATGACCAGACCTGCTGTCATCACCGAAGATGCGCTGGTGCCCAATCCCATCGGCGCTGCAAAGTAGTCGCGCAAAAACGGCCCGACAGTCACCAGCGCAAACAAACCGTAAACGATCGTTGGTATCCCTGCGAGAATTTCAATCGCCGGTTTCGCCACGGACCGCATACGGCGGCTGGCGTATTCCGACAGGTAAATCGCGGCAAACAGCCCGATCGGCACCGCGAAGAACAGCGCGATAAAGCTGATGTAAAGCGTCCCCCAAAGCAGCGGCAGGATGCCAAGATCGGAATTGCCCCGAAAGTTCGGCGACCAGTTGGCCGAGAAAAAGAAATCGCGCCAATCGTATTGATCAAAGAAATGGAATGTCTCGAACAGCATCGAAAATACAATGCCCACCGTCGTCATGATCGCGATGGTCGACGCAAAAATCAGCAGACCCATGATCCAGCGCTCTGCAAATGTGCGCGCGCGGCTATCCACTTTGATCTTCAGCAGCGAAAGCGCAAATCCGGTCACGGCCAGCGCGATAATCACAACTGTAAATAACCACGACCCGCTTGCGTCAGCAAGCCGACGGTACAGCGCAAAAATAAGAATTGCAGCAAGCGGCGGGATTGCAGTTGAAAGAACTGTGTTCAGAGCGTGCTGTTTGGGCAGCGAAACCAGCTTGCGGATATCCCCGCCAGCGACTTGCATTGCCCGCGACTTGGCCACAAAAAAGCCGACGATTGTCAGCCCCAGAATAACAAGCAGCGGAAGGGTCAGCGATTGCATGATCGATTCCAGATGTAAGAAGGATATCAGGGGCACCCGAAAGCGCCCCTGACAGTGTTGAATTAAGAGCCGCTGCCCATCGTCACTTCGTCAGCGACGGTTGCCTGCACTGTTGCAAGCTCTGGGTCGGATACCAGACCGTATTGTGCCAATGGGCCGTCTGGGCCTGCCATGTCGTCGGATACAAAGAATTCAGCGAATTCTTTGACGCCGGGGATCACGCCGATGTGGGCGGCTTTGATGTAGAAATACAGTGGGCGCGATACAGGATAGTCGCCAGCTGCGATGGATTCAGTCGACGGCACAACGCCAGACATTGTTGCGACTTGCAGCTTGTCTGTGTTGTTTTCGTAGAAGGCCAGACCGAATACACCAATGCCGTTGTTGTCAGCTTGGATACGGGCCAGCGTTTCTGTGTAGTCACCGTCGATGTCGACCGACAGGCCGTCGGTGCGGATCGCCATACATGTGCCTTCGGCTGCATCTTCGTCGCCGCCATTCAAGGCGACGATTGCTTCCAATGCACCGCTTTCTTCACAACCGGCAAGGATCACTTTTTCTTCAAACACTTCACGTGTGCCGTGCTTGGTGCCTGGAATGAACGCCTGGATCGGTTGCGCAGGGAACGCTGGGTTCACTTGGTCCCATGTTGTCAACGGGTTCGCAACCAATGCGCCGTCAACGACGACCTCGGCTGCCAGCGCCTTGTACCAGTCGGCAGGTGTGAATTCGAACGCGTTGCCGTTGATGTCGGATGCGAAAACAATCCCATCGTAGCCGATACGCACTTCGATGATGTCGGTGACGCCAGCGGCGGCACAGGCTTCGACTTCAGACGATTTGATCGCGCGTGAAGCGTTTGCGATGTCGATGGTGTTTTCGCCCACGCCTTCGCAGAAACGCTTAAGGCCAGCGGAAGAGCCGCCTGATTCAACGACAGGCGTCGGGAAATCAAAGTTTTCGCCGAACACTTCGGCGACGATGGATGCATATGGCAACACGGTGGAAGACCCTGCAACCTGCACGTTGTCGCGTGCAAATGCAGAGGTAGCGGTCAAAGCAGCAAAAACAGCAGTTGTTGCAGTCAGTTTCATGATCGACATCAAATTACTCCAGTCAGTCAAACATCGGCTCCGCGCACATCGCAGACCCATTGCGGCGCGTCTAAGCGCCCTCCCCGAACCTTTTGTGACACTAATGTAAAAGTTTTATGACAGTCAAAACGTCGGTAAGATCACAGATACCTTTGTGCCTTGGCCTTCTTCGCTTTCGATGCGCATGCGCCCACGGTGCCGGTTCACAATATGTTTTACAATTGCAAGGCCAAGCCCGGTTCCGCCGATCTCGCGCGACCTGTGATTGTCCACCCGATAGAATCGTTCGGTCAGACGGGCAAGATGGTGCGATGCGATCCCTTCACCGTCATCGGTGACAGTGACACACATGGCATCTGACCGAAGACGGGTGTCATGCGCACGCTTGTGTATGGTCACGGTCACCCGTTTTCCGGCAGCGCCATATTTGATGCCGTTTTCAACCAGGTTGGTGAACACCTGCACCAGCTGCCCCGCGTCGCCCGGAATCAATTCGCCGTTGCCATCATTCACAAGCGTCACTGTCACGCCTGCGGTCATCGCCTGCGGTTCAAGCGCCTTGATGACCGACGTCAGCACGCTGCCCAAGTCGACATTGTCACGCGGGCGCACGCGTTCTTCGACCTCGACCCGGCTCAGCGATAGCAGGTCATCGACAAGCCGCGTCATCCGTGCCGCCTCGTTCGCCATGATGGATAGGAAACGGTCCCGTGCTGCGGCATCATTGCGCGCCGCGCCGCCCAGCGTTTCGATGAATCCCATCAATGCCGTCAGCGGTGTGCGCAATTCGTGACTGACGTTGGCCACAAAGTCGCGGCGCATTTGTCCTGCCTCTTCTGACGCGGTCTGGTCTTCGAAGCTCAGGACAATATCCCCGTTGGTTTCGGCCAGCGTGACCCGATAGACAGTGTCTTTGGCACCGTCCCTGCTGGTAAACCGCACGGTCCCCGGCGTGCCGCGCCCGCGCAAAGTCGTAATTGCTGCAATAATCGCGGGCTGGCGCAGCGCCGTGATATAATGTTTGCCGACCAGTTCCGGACCCAAAATCTTTTCCAAAGCGGCATTGACTGCCCGTACACGGTCTTGGGGGCCGACGACCAAAACCGGGATCGGCAGCGCGGAAATCACATTGGCAATATGGTCATAGGTCACGATGCAATCCAAAATTCAAAAGACGGGCGTTAGGCTAAAGCGCGATCAAATCCCGCGCAAAACGCGCAGCATTTTCTTGATAATGCACGGCAGAAGCGCGCAATCGCGCCTGTTCAGCAGCGTCCAGCACGCGCACGACCTTGCCGGGTGCGCCCATGACAAGTGATCCGTCCGGGATCACCTTGCCTTCGGTGATCAAGGCACCGGCGCCAATCAAACACCCTTTGCCAATCACCGCCCCGTTCAGCACCGTCGCCCCCATCCCGATCAGGCTGTCGTCGCCAATGGTACAGCCGTGCAGCATCGCCTTGTGGCCAATGGTACAGCCCAGCCCGATGGTCAGCGGGAACCCGATATCGGTATGCAATACGCAGTTTTCCTGAATATTGCTGCCCGCGCCAACAGTGATCATCTCGTTGTCGCCGCGCAGTGTGCTGCCAAACCAAACCGAGGTTTGGGGATTTAACGTGACCTTGCCAATAATGTGGCACCCCGGCGCCACCCATGCGCCATCGGCCACATGCGGGCGCGTCGTACCCAGTGCATAAAGTGTCATTCGCGGTCTCCGAACTGGTTTTGCAAGGCACGGACATGATCCACCAGATCAGGTTGCTGCGATCGGCGCAGACGTTCCGCGCTGATGATCGTTTTCAGCCGCTCTTCGGTGGTGTCCAAATCATCATTCACCAAGACGTAGTCATATCCGTCCCAATGGCTGATCTCGTCCCAGCTTTTTTGCATCCGCTTTTCGATGATATCGGGTGCGTCCTGACCGCGCGACACCAAACGACGATGCAATTCTGCGATCGAGGGCGGCAGGATGAAGATCGACAGCACGTGTTTTTGCAGCGCTGAATTGCTGATCTGCTGGGCGCCCTGCCAGTCGATGTCGAATAGAACATCGCGCCCGTCTTCGATCGCGGCCTGCACGGGGGCCTTGGGCGACCCGTAATAATTCCCGAACACCCGCGCGTGTTCCAGCATATCGCCACTGGCGACCTGGTCCTGAAATTCGGGTATGCTGACAAAGTAATAATCTTGACCATTCTGTTCGCCCGCACGCGGTTCGCGTGTTGTCGCAGAGACCGAAAACCTGAGCGTGTCGTCCCACGCGCGCAGCCGACCCGCCAGTGTCGACTTTCCCGCCCCAGACGGGGACGAAAGAATAATCAAAAGTCCACGACGCGCCATCACTTACTCCACATTCTGAATTTGTTCGCGCATCTGGTCGATCATGGCCTTCAGGTCAAGCCCGATCGCGGTCAACGGTGCTGACTGCGCCTTAGCGCACAGCGTATTGGCCTCGCGGTTGAATTCCTGCGCGAGGAAATCAAACTTGCGGCCCGAGGGTGCGTCAGATTTTAACAAAACCCACGCGGCCTTAATGTGCGCCCCTAGCCGGTCGATTTCTTCGGTCACATCGGATTTCACCGCCAACAGCGCAAGTTCCTGTGCGATGCGCCCTGGATCTGCCTCGGCCACATCAGAAATGACGCGCTGTAACGCTGCGGTAAGGGTCTCGCGCTGTTTGGGAATGCGGTCCGCTGCGGCACTGCCGGCGCGATCCGTCAGGTCGGCAATCTGCGTTAACTGGTCCGCAATCACTGCGTGCAAATGCATCCCTTCGGACTGTCGCATCATGTTGAAATCGGCCAACAGAGGCGCGATATCACCACGCAAAGCAGTAAGAAGCGCGGCACTGTCTTCCTCGACTTCGCCCGCGATCAGCACGCCGCGCTGGCTTAGCACGTCAGCCGCGGTGGGCTGTCCCAGCGTGACACCTTTGGTAAAAGCCCGCTCTTGGATGGTATCAAGTGCTGCAAGCACGGAATCTAGCCGCGCTTCGTCTATTGCTAAAACACCCGCGCTGTCCGCGCGCGTGAGACGCAAGTTTACGGTCACATTTCCGCGCGCGATCACCGCCGTAATGTGTGACCGCAGGTCAGCTTCAAGCGCGCCGATCCCGTCGGGCAACCGCAGCCGCACGTCAAGACCACGGCCGTTGACGCCGCGCATTTCCCATTGCCACGAGACAGATCCGAGCGCGCCCATCCTACTTGCAAATGCGGTCATTGACTTTGTCATACTTGCCCTACCTTTTCCTAAGTCACGGCGGTCACATTAAGAACGGACCTTGGGAGCGCGTAGTGTGACGTTAACCGTTTAATACTTTGTTAAGTGAATTTGTGACTAAACTCTGTTAAATTCGATTTAAAGGGAAATCGGATTGGTGCCTTCTGGACCGATCGTGAAAAATGGTAGGACCATTATGACTGTTGTCGATACAACCAACCTTCGTCGCACAGGTGACATGCCCGGCAGCCACCATCCTGTTTTGCAGGGACTTGAAACATATTGGCAGGCGCTGCGCCACGCACGGTATGTCCCGTCACGAAACGATGTCCAGCCAAGCCAGATCGACGCGGCCCTGCCCCATACATTTATATTGCAACGTGTTGCACCGGGCATCGCACGCATGCGCGTCGCGGGTCAGCAACTGCACGATTTGTTGAAAATGGACGCCCGCGGGATGCCCATCAGTACGTTCTTTCTACCAGAAGCGCGTGACCAGCTTGCCGGTTTGATCGAAGCCGCTTTTTCAGAGCCTGCCATTATCGCAGTGCCGCTGTATTCACCCGGCAGCCTGATCAAACCAAGCCTGACAGGCGCCATGTTGCTGCTCCCTTTGCGCGACGACGAAGGGATGACCAGCCGGATAATGGGTGCAATCGTCACCGAAGGAAACCGTGGCACGCGGCCGCGCCGTTTTTCAATTCCGGATACAATACCGATCCGGCATGAAACTTTGGGGATCAAACTTGCTGCTGTCCAACAGCTACCGCATCGTCAAAAGGAAAAAGGGCCAGACGTTGCACGCCCGGCCCTGCGTTTAGTTGTGAATAATGGCTAATCAGCCCGCTTTCGCCTGCATCAAACGGTTGCGGCGGGACGACAGTTCTTCGGACACGAGGAACGCCAATTCCAAAGATTGCGACGCATTCAAACGTGGGTCACATGCCGTATGATAGCGGCTCGATAGATCCTCGTCCGTCACAGCGCGAATGCCACCCGTGCATTCGGTCACATCTTTGCCCGTCATCTCAAAGTGGACGCCGCCCGGGACCGTGTTCTCGGCGTTGTGGATGGCAAAAAACTCTTTGACTTCGCGCAGGACGCTGTCGAATGGCCGGGTTTTATAGCCGGTACTTGATTTGATTGTGTTGCCGTGCATCGCGTCACAGGTCCAAACCACGTTTGCGCCTTCTTCTTCGACCGCTTTGATCAGGCGTGGCAGGTGGTCACCCACCGCCCCTGCACCAAAGCGTGCGATCAGTGTCAGACGCCCGGCTTCGTTGGTCGGATTCAGCGATGCCATCAACGCCTTCAGGTGGCCAGAGGTCATGCTCGGCCCGCATTTCAGGCCAATCGGGTTCTGAACGCCCTTGCAGAATTCGACATGGGCACCGTCAGGCTGACGGGTGCGATCGCCAATCCAGATCATGTGACCAGAGCCCGCCAACCATTTCCCGGATGTCGAATCCAAACGGCACAATGCCTCTTCGTATTCCAGCAACAGCGCTTCGTGGCTGGTGTAGAAATCAACCGTTTGCAGTTCGTGGTTGGTTTCTGTGGTCAGACCTGCGGCTTCCATGAAATCAAGGGTATCGGTGATACGGGCAGCCATATCACTGTATTTCTTAACCTCGTTGGCGTCGGTAAAGCCCAAGGTCCACTTGTGGACTTCGTGGACATTGGCAAAACCACCCGTTGAAAATGCGCGCAGCAGGTTCAGCGTTGCCGCGGCCTGCGTATAGGCTTGCGCCATCCGC
The DNA here is from genome assembly GCF_056108365.1 of Yoonia sp. SWMV100. Taxonomy (NCBI): domain Bacteria; kingdom Pseudomonadati; phylum Pseudomonadota; class Alphaproteobacteria; order Rhodobacterales; family Paracoccaceae; genus Yoonia; species Yoonia sp. SWMV100. The sequence continues at coordinate 39,287 of NZ_JBWBAQ010000002.1, forward strand.
TCTGGATCAGGAATCCGGCTTTCCGGTGTAAAGTCGAAGCCATTGATAATGTCACCGCGGTAGCTGGGCAATTCAACACCATCAATGATTTCAGTCGGTGCAGAACGCGGCTTGGCCATCTGACCCGCCATACGCCCCACCTTAACAACGGGGACTTTGGCGCCATAGGTCAGAACCATGGCCATTTGCAGCAACACTTTGAACGTATCACGAATGCCGTCGGCGCCGAATTCAGCAAAGCTTTCTGCGCAATCGCCGCCTTGCAGCAGGAATGCCTCGCCACGGCTAACCGCGCCAAGCTGTTTCTTCAACTTGCGCGCTTCGCCAGCAAAAACCAACGGTGGATAGCTGGCAAGACGACCTTCAACAGCGTTCAGCGCGGCTGCGTCGGTATAGTCGGGCATCTGAACCCGGGGCTTTTTGCGCCAGTCAGATCTTTGCCAGTTGGTCATTTTATTGCTCCATATCCAAGCGTGGTGAATAATTTTCAGGAGGTCCGTATAACGCGCACAGTGCGGCGGGCCAACATCAAAGTGCGTATTGCGTCGTCATGGCGATGTTTGCACTTGAAGGCGTGCGTCAAAACTGGTTCGGTCTTTCGATCTTATGAACGGAATCCTGCATGATCGTTGAACCGCAAATCGTCGAAGTCGACCATACAGGCAAACCCCGCCGCTTTGTATTTGTCTTGCTGGACCAATTCACGATGCTGAGCTTCGCAGCCGCGATCGAAAGCCTGCGGATCGCGAACCGCACCGCCGGGACACCCTTGTATCGTTGGACAATTGTCAGTGAAGACGGACATGATGCAGTGTGCTCTAACGGGTGCGCCTTTCGCGTCGAGGACGGATTGGTCGAGATGGAGCGCGACGACACAATCATGCTTTGCGGCGGGATTGATGTGCAACGCGCCACGACCAAACGCCTGCTCAACTGGCTGCGTCGCGAAGCGCGGCGCGGCGCCACAATCGCAGGCCTTTGCACAGCGGGATATAGTATCGCCAAGGCAGGCCTGCTGGATGGCAAACGCGCAACCATCCATTGGGAGAATCAGGACAGTTTTGCCGAAGAGTTCGAGGACGTGATCCTGACCAAGTCCATTTTCGTCGTCGACGGCAACCGGATCACGGCCGCCGGCGGCACCGCGTCAATTGATCTGATGATCAAACTGATCGCGGACGACCACGGCGAAGATTTGGCAAATGCCGTCGCGGATATTCTTGTGTATTCTGCCATCCGGACGGATCAGGACACGCAGCGACTGTCCATCCCAACCCGGATCGGTGTGCGCCACCCAAAGCTATCACAAGTGATCCAAATGATGGAAAACAACATCGAGGAACCCATCAGTCCCGCGGTTCTTGCCTCTGATGTTGGTATGTCGACACGTCAACTTGAACGGCTGTTTCGGCGGTATCTGTCACGAAGCCCGAAACGCTACTATATGGAATTACGCCTGCAGAGGGCGCGCAACCTGTTGATGCAAACCGATATGACAGTGATCAATGTCGCACTTGCGTGCGGCTTTGCATCGCCATCGCATTTTTCCAAGTGCTATCGGTCACATTACGACACGACACCCTACCGCGAACGAGGAAGTCATGCGACACGCGCGCCGCTTTAACCTGAAGGGCAGCGCAAGCCCCACGAAACACGCAGGGGATGCAACGCGGCTTTTCGCCTGAAAACAATGGAATTTTCAGGAGATTTGCCGCGGCATTCCGACTTTCCTTTTGGAAACGCCCTGATAAGCTGCGTGCAGAAATAAAAATCCAACCGGGAGACAAAAATGAAAAAACTGTTAATGGCGACGTCGGCCATCGCAATGATGTCCAGCGCAGCGATGGCTGCAGGCCACGCCGAAGAAGTCAAAATTGGTGTGGTACTTGGATTCACCGGCCCGCTCGAATCCATCACCCCAGCGATGGGCGCAGGTGCAGAGCTCGCGATGGCAGAAGCAACCGAATCCGGTGCGCTGCTGGGTGGTGCAACCGTCACATCCGTGCGCGGTGACAGCACATGCATCGACGCAGGTGCCGCGACTGCTGCCGCTGAAAGACTGGTCACGTCAGATGGGATCAAGGCGATCATGGGCGCGGACTGTTCTGGTGTCACCGGTGCCATTCTGCAAAACGTGGCGCGGCCAAACGGTGTTGTTATGATCTCGCCATCGGCGACATCACCCGGCCTGTCGTCAGCGGAAGATGACGGTCTGTTCTTCCGCACAGCACCGTCGGATGCACGTCAGGGTGTAATCATCGCCGAAATTCTGCAGTCGCGTGGCGTCGAGCAGGTCGCACTGACTTATACCAACAACGACTATGGCAAAGGTTTGGCTGACGCCTTCCAAGCGGCATTCGAAGAAGCTGGCGGCACTGTCACTATTTCTGCCGCCCACGAAGACGGCAAAGCAGATTATTCCGCCGAAGTCGGCGCGTTGGCATCTGCGGGTGGTGAAGTATTGGTTGTCGCAGGTTACGTTGACCAGGGCGGTTCCGGCGTTGTGCGTTCGGCACTTGATACTGGCGCATTCGACACCTTCTATTTCCCCGATGGGATGGTTGGCGCAAAGCTGAACGAAAACTTTGGCGCTGAATTGAACGGATCGTATGGCGCCTATCCCGGCACCGACAGCCCGGGTGCTGCAAAATTCGTTGAAATGGCGACAGCGGCCGGCTTTGACGGTACTGGCGCGTTTGCGCCTGAATCCTACGACGCCGCTGCCTTGATCATGCTGGCAATGCAGGCTGCGGGATCAAGCGATTCTGCTGCCTTCAAGGACCACGTCTTGGACGTGGCAAACGCACCAGGCATCGAAATCTTCCCGGGTGAAATCGCCAAAGGTCTGGAATTGTTGGCCGCTGGTGAAGACATCGACTATGTCGGCGCCTCCGCAGTTGAACTGATCGGACCCGGTGAATCGGCTGGCAACTATCAGGAAATCGAATTCGCTGACGGTGTTTACGCGACAATCGGTTACCGCTAAGCGGTTCGGATAAAAATTGAAGCGGCGCAGAAACCTGCGCCGCTTCTAACAAAAGACATGCCAAAAAGGCGTGCGAGGGGAAGATATGATCGTTGTCGAAAATCTGGTGAAAACCTTCGGAGGTTTTCGGGCCGTCGATGGTGCGTCGCTGCGCATTGAACAGGGCTCTATTACGGGCCTTATCGGGCCAAACGGCGCTGGCAAAACCACACTTTTCAATGTGATCGCGGGCGTTCTTACACCAACATCCGGACGTGTGACGATGATGGGCGAAGACATCACAGGTCTGCCGCCACACGAATTGTTCCACAAAGGACTGTTGCGGACTTTTCAGATCGCACATGAATTTTCGTCCATGACGGTGCGCGAAAACCTGATGATGGTACCCGGCGCCCAATCAGGTGAAACGCTGTGGAACGCGTGGTTCGGGCGCAAACGGATCGCTGACGAAGAACGCGCACTGCTTGCCAAGGCTGATGAAGTGCTTGAATTTCTGACCATCGACCACCTGAAAGACGAAAAAGCGGGCAATCTGTCAGGCGGCCAGAAAAAGCTGTTGGAACTGGGCCGCACGATGATGGTCGACGCAAAAATCGTCTTTTTGGACGAGGTCGGCGCAGGTGTGAACCGCACCCTTCTTAATACGATTGGCGACGCGATCATTCGCCTGAACAAAGAACGCAACTACACATTTGTCGTCATCGAACACGACATGGATTTTATCGGCCGCCTTTGTGATCCCGTTATTTGTATGGCCGAAGGTCACGTTTTGGCCGAAGGGACATTGGCCGAAATCAAGGCCAACGAACAGGTGATCGAGGCATACCTCGGCACCGGCTTAAAAAACAAAGATAAGGTAACACCATGAAATTTTTGCTGACAATCTTGCTGGGGGCCGTATTGGGGGCCGCTGGCGCATTTTACTATATTTATCTCTATCACGCAGACGGAACCGAGCAGGCGCTGATGCGCAACACGCTCACCACCTATCTGCCCTTCCTGGCGGAGTATATTAACCCGTGACTGAGCCGTTTCTGATTGGTGACGCTATGACCGGTGGCTATGGCAAAGGCCCCGATATTTTGCATGGTTGCACGATTGCCGTCGAAAAAGGCGAGATTGCCGTGATTGTCGGCCCCAACGGGGCTGGCAAATCCACCGCGATGAAAGCCATCTTTGGCATGTTGAATGTGAACTCCGGCGCGGTGCGGCTGGACGGTGAAGACATCACCAAACTGTCGCCGCAGGAACGTGTGGTAAAGGGGATGGGTTTTGTCCCCCAAACCCACAATATTTTCACGTCGATGACGGTCGAAGAAAACCTTGAGATGGGGGCCTTTATCCGCCGCGACGATTTTTCCGATACGATGGCGCAGATCTACGACCTGTTCCCGATCCTGAAAGAAAAACGCCACCAAGCGGCAGGCGAATTGTCAGGCGGTCAACGCCAACAGGTCGCCGTCGGTCGCGCGCTGATGACCAAACCCAAGGTACTGATGCTGGATGAACCCACCGCAGGCGTGTCTCCTATCGTCATGGACGAGCTGTTTGACCGCATCATCGAGGTCGCTCGCACAGGCATCCCAATCTTGATGGTCGAACAAAACGCCCGCCAAGCACTTGAAATTGCAGACAAAGCCTATGTTCTTGTACAGGGCCGAAATGCGCATACTGGTACCGGTAAGGAATTGCTTGCCGACGAAGATGTTAGACGGAGTTTCTTGGGCGGATGAGCATCATAGTTCAAAAATACCGTGCTCGCGTTACTTCTGCTATTTTTATTGCAGCTATCGCAGCCCCATCATTTGCAGAGGTACAATGCAAATTCACAGTCGAATGCTTTGAAAACGGGCTCTGCCAAGAGACCTCTTTCGAGATCGACTATGTGGTGACCTCTTGCCCCAGGGCACCTGGTCCACGAGGCATCACTGCCCAGACGGAATTCGGCGAAATTCGAGGTCTGGAAAGTGCGAACACATCTTATTGTTTGGGCGCGCAGACTAATTCTGAAAGTTTTCATCTTTCAGACGGCACCACAACCAATCTTCTTACTGTATCATCCGAAGGCGCACGTTTTACGGCCCATATGGGTGGCCCAATATATGTAAGCTATTTGGGACACTGCGGGGAAACTGAGTGATGGACTTCTTAAACGCCCTCGTGGCCTTCGCCAACTACGTCTTCGTCCCCGGCCTTGCCTATGGTGCACAGCTCGCTATCGGTGCGCTTGGTGTCACGTTGATTTACGGCATCCTGCGGTTTTCGAACTTTGCGCATGGCGACACCATGGCCTTTGGCACCGCGATGACCATCAAGATTACAGCGGTGCTGATTGGGATGGGGATCACCTTTGGGCCGCTGCCCACCGCCCTGCTTGCGCTGCCTTTTGGGATCGGCGCGACGATCATTTTGGTCCTGCTGACCGATTGGCTGATCTATAAATTCTACCGCGATCAAAAGGCAAAGCCCGTGATCCTTGTTATCGTGTCGATGGGCGTGATGTTTGTGATGAACGGTATCGTGCGGTTTGCGATCGGGGTTGAAGATATTCGTTTTGCAGACGGTGAGCGGTTTTTAATCACCGCCAAAGGATTCAAGGACGCAACCGGCCTTGACGAAGGCCTTGCGATCAAGACAACGCAGGCGATCACGGTGGTTGTTGCCGTCATGGTTGTGGCGCTGTTGTTCTGGTTTTTGAACAAAACCAAGACCGGCAAATCGATGCGCGCCTTTTCCGATAACGAAGATCTGGCACTGTTGTCAGGAATCAATCCGGACTGGGTGGTCAAGGTCACATGGATGATCGTCGCCGCGCTCGCCACCACCGCTGGTGTGCTGTATGGATTGGACAAGTCGTTCAAGGCGTTCACTTATTTCCAACTTTTGCTGCCGATCTTTGCCGCCGCGATTGTTGGCGGGCTTGGCAGTCCGCTTGGCGCCATTGCGGGTGGATTTGTCATCGCCTTTAGCGAAGTCACCGTGACCTATGCCTGGAAAAAGGTGCTGGTTTATCTGATGCCGGACAGCTTAGAACCCGATGGTTTGGTGCAGTTGATGTCGACCGATTACAAATTTGCCGTCAGCTTTGCGATTTTGATTATCGTGTTGCTGTTTAAACCGACCGGCCTGTTCAAGGGACAATCCGTATGAACCCCGTATTGAAAAACACACTTTTGTTCATGGGCGTTGTCGTCCTGTTGGTCGGCACTGGCATGGTACAGGGTTGGAACGCAGCGCTGTTCATTTTGAATATGGGACTGGTGTCCGCGATCATGGCGCTGGGTGTGAACCTGCAATGGGGCTTTGCCGGGCTGTTTAACATCGGGATCATGGGATTTGTTGCATTGGGTGGTCTGGCGACCGTCATCATCGGAATGCCCCCGGTACCCCAAGCATGGTCCGCAGGCGCAGCGCAGACTTTTGCCGGCCTGTTCTTGGGGGTTGCGACGGTGGTCGGTGTGATTTTCCTACGCCGGAAATTGACAGGGCGCGCCAAAACGATCGGGACGATTGTCGCGTTGATTGCAGGTTTTTTCATATATCGCGCAGTGTTTGATGCCGGTGTCGCCAAAATTGAGGCCGTAGATCCCGCCCTGACAGGATATCTGGGCGGGCTGAATATCTTTGGGCCGCACCGCGATGCAAACGACATGTTGCTGCCAGATTTATTTATCTTGCTCGCGTGGCCATTGGGCGGCGTGTTGGCCGCGGGGGCTGCTTGGGTGATCGGTAAAACGGCACTGGGCTTGCGATCGGATTATTTGGCGATTGCGACCTTGGGCATTGCGGAAATCATCATCGCTGTCATGAAAAACGAAGACTGGTTGGCGCGTGGTGTGAAAAACGTGAACGGACTGCCGCGTCCTGTGCCTTATGAGGTCACGCTGCAAAGTGATCCTGATTTTGTTGCGCGCGCTGCCAGCTATGGCCTGGACGCTGTGACCGCCTCAACGATTTATACCAAACTTTGTTATACCGGTCTTTTTGCCTTGGTCTTGGTTATTTTGTTGTGGCTCGCGCAAACCGCACTCAAGAGCCCGTGGGGCCGGATGATGCGCGCGATCCGTGACAATGAAACCGCAGCCCGCGCCATGGGTAAAAACGTGACAGCACGGCATTTGCAGATCTTTATACTGGGATCAGCGATGTGTGGCATCGCAGGCGCGATGATGACGACGCTTGATGGGCAGCTGACACCGGGCACCTATCAGCCGCTCCGGTTCACGTTTCTGATCTGGGTGATGGTGATCGTCGGTGGGTCCGGCAATAACTTTGGCGCTGTGCTGGGCGGTATCTTGATTTGGTGGCTGTGGGTCGAAGTTGAACCGATTGGTCTGGGCCTGATGAACCTGCTAAGTTCAGGGTTGGCCGATGGTAATCCGTTGAAGGAGCGGATGATCGAGGCCGCGGCACATATGCGCCTATTCACAATGGGAATTCTGATGTTGGTCGTTCTGAGATTTAGCCCACGTGGTCTGATCCCTGAACGCTAACTTGTTCTTCCCGACAGCGCTGCTACAACGAGGGCCAAACAACCCCCGAGGACCGCATGGTACTGATTTTTCGTTGGCTCATCCGTCTGGCCACTGCATCAACTGTTCTGTGTGTTTTGTTGGTCAGCCTGACCTACTATTTTACGGCCAGATCGCTACCTGATTACAGCGCGCAAACGACTGTTTCAGGGATCAGCGATACGGTCGAAATCGTCCGCGACAACGCGAATGTTCCCCATATTTTCGGGGCGACCGACCAGGACGTTCTTTTTGCCCTTGGGTATGCCCACGCCCAAGACCGGCTGTGGCAAATGACGATGCTGCGCCGGACCGTTCAGGGGCGGTTATCAGAGCTGTTTGGCGAGCGCACAGTCCGCATCGACGAGGCCATGCGGCGGTTTGATCTATATAACCTGTCGGTCGCGTCGCAATCCGCGCAAGATGCGGAAACAACAGCAGCCCTGATCGCCTATTCTGCGGGGGTAAATGCCTGGCTGAACGAAGTGAACGCGGGTGCGCGTGGACGCGGCGCCCCGGAAATGTGGTTATTCAGTCACCCGATCTCGCCTTGGCAACCCGCTGATTCTATCGCGATTTTAAAGCTGATGGCCTTGCAATTGACGCCGCAGTTGGAAAACGAGGTTTTACGCGCACGGACATCGCTTTTGATCAGCAATGACCGTTTGCACGACATTCTGCCAGATGACCCGACAGGCGGCACTGCCGCCCTGCCCGCCTACGCCGCGCTGGTGCCGAACGTGCCACCTTACATGCCAGACACACGGATGGCCTATGACCCTTTGTCGCCGATTTTGCCTGCCGCCTTGAAAGGTGCATCAAACGCATGGGCCGCAAGTCCAGCGCGGTCGGCCACAGGATCGACGTTGTTGGCGAACGATCCACATCTTGGGCTTACGGCGCCGACAATCTGGTATCTGGCACGGCTCGAATTGCAGTCAGGAGGTGTGATTGGCGCGACTATTCCCGGCATGCCTTTGATCTTGACAGGGCGTGGCGATGGCATCGGTTGGGGTATCACAAGCGCCTATGTCGATGACCAAGACATTCTCATCGAAGAGGTAAACCCCGACGATCCGGGTCAATACCGCGGAACCGATGGATGGGTGCCGTTTCGGACCCGTGACAGCATCATTAATGTCAAAGACGCCCCCGCCGTCACCTTGCGCTTGCGTTGGACGGCCAATGGACCGGTCATGCCAGGCGACCAGTATGACCTTGCCACGATCACGCCCCCGGGTCACGTGGCATCAATCGCTTGGAGCGCGCTATCGGATCGCGACACCTCCATGTCAGCTGCGATGGGGATCATGCACGCGACGACCGTGGCCGAAGCCATCAGAGCCGGCGAAAACTATATCGCTCCTGCCTTGAACCTGACATTGGCGGACCGCAACAGGATTGCGATGAAAACGATCGGCGCATTACCTGCGCGGTCACCGGATCACCAAAGCCAAGGCCGTTACCCATCGTTTGGCTACCTGCCGGAAAATCGGTGGATGGGCCGTTTTGCCTATAGTGACAATCCAGAATTCGTGAACCCGACTGGCGGCATTATTGGCAATACCAACAACAAAACAATCGACCGACCATTCCCGCATCATGTGTCGTACCTGTGGGGTGATACCCAACGGATCAACCGCTGGCGGCGTCTGATGCAAGCCCGAGAGGTTCACACCCGCGACAGTTTCATCGAGGCGCAGCTGGATACTGTCAGTTTCACCGCACGCACGCTGTCGGCGTTGATGGGTGCAAATCTTTGGTACACGGGCGAACCTGCACCCGAAGGTACGCCCGAACGCCGCCGTCAAATTGCGCTTGACCTGTTATCGGCATGGAACGGCGAAATGAACGAACATTTGCCAGAGCCGCTGATCTATGCCGCGTGGGTACGCGCGGTTCAGCAACGTCTGATCCGGGACGAGCTGGGTCCGCTTGCATCCGAATATACACATGTCGACCCAATTTTCATCGAACGCGTGTTTCGTGACATCGACGGGGCTGGCGTCTGGTGTGATGTCATTCAATCTGCCCCCATTGAGACCTGCACCGACATCGCACGGCAGTCCTTGGACGAAGCATTGATTTGGATCACCGAAAATCACGGCAGTGCAATCGAAGCGGTACGCTGGGGCGACGCGCATCAGGCCACCCATGATCATCCGGTGTTAGGAAAAACACCGCTGTTGCACTGGCTTGTGAACATCCGGCAATCGACCAGTGGCGGCGACAACACGTTGCAACGGGGCCGAACATCAGGCGTGGGACCGGATCCTTTTGCGAATGTCCATGCCGCAGGCTATCGCGGCGTCTATGACTTTGCTGACCCAGACAGTTCTGTGTTTATCACCGCAACGGGCCAGTCGGGGCATCCGTTGTCCCGATACTACGATAATCTGGGCGAACTTTGGCGTCGCGGCGAATACATCCCGATGTCGCTCGATCCGGCATTGGCGAGGGCTGCTGCGGTCGGGATCACAATCTTGTCTCCGGCGATGTAGGTTCACATCCGGGAAACCTTTGTGCGATAATGATTGGGCATCATGTTGCATAACAACGCCCAATCCCGCCTTATCTCGCTTTTCGCAATCAGGCGAAAACGCGATGCAATTGTAAAACCGCTTTTGAGCTTGCTGACGTTTTATTTCATCGGTGACGGTGTCGAAGCATTGCTTGTTGACGAACCACAGCGCATTTCGCAGTTGAATAAGGTCTTGTTTACAGTTTTCATTCCCGGGCCGTTCGTGGCTGCCACGTTTTTGGTCATCAACTACCTTGACCGGCTACAGCGGCAACTTGCACATCTTGCCATGACCGATGTTCTGACGGGGCTGCCGAACCGGCGTGCGTTTCTTGATGACAGCAGCACACCCGTTGAGGGTTTTTTGGTCATTCTTGACGCCGATCACTTTAAGGGGATCAACGATACATACGGCCATGCCGTGGGTGATGCCTGTCTCAAAGCGGTTGCAGTTCACATCAAACAAAACACCCGCAAAAATGACGTCATTGCGCGCATCGGCGGCGAAGAATTTGCCGCATTCATGCCACTGATTGGCTTGGTCGAGGTCGAAGGATTAGGAGAGCGCCTTGCCGGTCCCATTACGATTGCGATCGAAGATGGAAAAAGGTCGCTCCAACTTACGCTGTCACTGGGTGCCGCACACCGTCTTAACACAGAAACCATCGAAGACGCGTTTCAACGGGCCGACATAGCGTTGTACATTGCAAAAGCCACGGGGCGCGCGCGTTTGGTCATTTGGAACAAAGAAATCCCGACGCGCGCCGCCTGAAACATCAAAGCCTTTTGAATCGTTCCTCTTGAAGCGCAGTCCAAAACACGGTCATATCGTACCCCGTGTCCGTTTGCACATCGTCGGTCACCACGCCTGCCTCGAACAGCCACGCACGTTTGCGCCCTTCGGAAAAGGTCAGTGACAAATTTGCTGTACTGCGCGGATCTTTCAGTTTGTCAGGCACCGCCGCGAGCAGTCGATCCAGACCTTCACCGGTGATTGCCGATAGCGCAAATAGGTCGTCGGTGCGGTCGGCGGTCGTGACGGTCGCGTTGTGGTCGTCTTCGGACAGCAGATCGATCTTGTTCCAGACTTCAATAATTGGCGCATCTTCAGCAACGCCCAGGCTTTGCAGAATGGACCTTACATTTTTGGCCTGCTCTTCGGTTTGTGGGTGGCTGATGTCACGCACATGCACAATCAGATCCGCCTCCAACACCTCTTCCAAGGTCGACCGGAACGCCGCGACCAGCTCTGTTGGCAAGTTGCTGATAAAACCAACGGTGTCGGACATGATAATCTCGTCACCGGTGGGCAATGTGATCTTGCGCATCGTCGGATCAAGCGTCGCAAACAGCATGTCTTTCACAAAGACATCTGCACCGGTTAATCGATTGAAAAGCGTAGACTTTCCAGCATTGGTATAGCCAACCAAAGCAACAATCGGAAACGGGACTTTCGCGCGTGACGCGCGGTGCAGTTCGCGCGTTTGCGCCACTTTGGCCAACTGACGACGCAAGCTGCCTAATTGATCGTCGATGGCACGACGGTCGGCCTCGATCTGGGTTTCACCGGGACCGCCAACAAACCCAAGTCCGCCGCGCTGACGTTCAAGGTGGGTCCATGCACGTACGAGCCGCGTACGTTGATAGGACAATGCCGCCATTTCGACCTGCAACACCCCCTCGGACGTGCGCGCCCGATCACTAAAAATCTCGAGGATCAGACCTGTGCGGTCCAACAGTTTGACGCCCCAGTCTTTTTCAAGGTTGCGCTGCTGGACAGGTGTGACCGGTCCATCAATCAGCACCAATTCAATGTCGTTCGCGGCAAAAACCTCTTTCAGTTCGGCAATCTTGCCTTTCCCGAAAAGCTTTCCGGCGTGGATTTTTGGCAAACGAATGACGTCAGCGCCGACGACTTCAAGGTTCGGCAAGGCGTCCGCAAGGGCCACACCTTCCTCGAGTGCTAACTCCGAATCGCGGCGCACACTGCGTGTTTTCAATTCTGGGTGTAAAACCCAAGCCCGTGTGTTGGGCTTATCATGTTCTTGCAAGTTTATTCTTCGCCTTCATAAAGGCTGATAGGCTGCGCAGGCATGATGGTCGAAATTGCGCTTTTGTAGACAAGCTGTGCTTGCCCATCGCGGCGCAATAGAACGCAGAAGCTATCAAACCAAGTGATTACACCCTGCAATTTCACACCATTCACCAAAAAGATTGTCACGGGGACCTTGGTCTTTCGCACATGGTTCAGAAACGCATCTTGCAGGTTTGCTTTGTCGGCAGCCATTGTGACACCCTTTTTTTGTTTTTGTTTTTGTGGCCACGCGACGGCCCTCTCTGTTGAATGCAGTATGTCGTGGGCAATGCAGACTTTCCAGCCCCAAAAAGACAGCACTGCTGACTGTGTTACCGGCGCCATATTTCGGGGTTGAACAGCGCGATGATCGCGAGCGTCTCAAGACGCCCAAGAACCATCGCCGCAGCCAAAATCGCCTTTGCGGAATTGGGAATGCCGGAATAGGCAATCGGAACCTCTGCGGCGACATCGGCTAGCGGACCGGTCGTCGACAAGGCCGCGACCGACAGGACCATCGAGGTTTCAAACTGAACCCCAGTCAGCGACATCAATGCCATGACAACCGCGATGCTGATCGCGAATAGCATAAAGAAAATCCACGAAATATAGGCGCCCTGCTTACGAATACGCCGTGCGTCACGCCCGCCGCCGCCAATTGATGACGGGTGTAACAGCCGTTCTTGTTCGCGTTCAGAGTGACGATAAAGTGCATAAATACGCAAGAGTTTGACGCCACCAGCCGTTGTCGCCACGCCGCCGCCAATCAGCGCCATACCGGTCAAAAACAGCCCGGGCACACGCAGCCCGGACCAGCTTGTCGCCCCGGTCCAGAAATGCGATTCAAACCCTGTCGTCGACAGAAACGACGTCACCGTAAAGAATGTCCCCCACAGTGCGCGCGTCATCTCGCCAAACGACGTACTTGTTTTTTGCTCGGCCGCGCCTAAAAAATGCACCATAAACAGGCCTGCTGTGACCAGCCCGATCAGAACCAGCGCCGTTAAAAATTCAGGGTCGCGACGCAATCCATTTTCGCGTTCGCCGATCAGACCGCGGCTGAATGTCAGGCGTGAGAAGGCAAAGATAAAGAATACGCACACAATCACCTCGCCGCCAAACCCGGAGGCCGCATAGTAAAGCCCCCCGATTGGTGTGATCCCCGATGTCGAAAGCGTCGACATCGCATGGCACAGCGCGACATAGGGGTATTCGCCGAAAATCACGAGGCCGATCCACAAAAGAAACGTCAGCCCCACGTAAATTGGCGTGAGCGACAGCGTGTAGCGCACCAGACGTTCTGACGGATCCGCGATCTTGGTGATTTGGTTAAAGCTGGCACCGCTGCCTTTGCCGATGTTCGACGTTGCACGGACTTCAAAGCCGCCAAGGTTCATCGGGGCAAAAATCGATACCGCAGTGATCCAGACAAGTAACCCCCCTAGCCACCCCACCAGCGCCCGCCAAAGATGCATCGACGGCGTCAAATGACCCGCATTGTCATAGACGGTTGCGCCTGTGGTCGTGAAGCTTGACACCATTTCGAACCACGCATCCAAAAATGTTGTGTTGCCGATCGCTTCGTAGAGCGGGACAGCAAACATCACCGGTAACACCGTAAAAGCGGACAACAGTCCGACCAACTGGCTGCGGGCGACGTTTTTCGGGGCATACCCGGACGTCGTCATGCCGATGACGCCGGTCAGGATTAAAAACAGCACAAACCCGTAGAAAAAGGCACGCATGGTTTCAAAATCTTGGAGTACCGCGGCGTGAATTGCGGGCACGATCATTGCGATCGCGCCAATCCCCATCAGCACCACGAAAAATGGCAGGCGGACGATCCACTTCATCAGAAAAAGTCGATTGAGACTTGCAAAAGGCGTTCGACCTCTCGGACATCGGAACTCATTGCGAAAATCGCAATCACGTCACCCTCTTCGATACGGGTGTCACCGACCGGTTTGACGTATTTCCCTTGTTTCATCAGGCCGCCAATCAGCGTTCCTTCGGGAAAGGCGATATCTTTGATTTTCTGACCCGCAATCGGCGATGTGCCCAAAACCTGTGCCTCGATCACCTCGGCTTCGGCGTCACCAATTGAATAAACGCCCCGGACACGCCCATGTCGGATGTGACGCAAGATCGAGCTGACCGTCGTGGCGCGCGGGTTGATATAGGCGTCGATATCCAGCGGCCCCATGAGCGGAACCAAGGTCGGGTCGTTGATCAAACAGATCGCCATCGCACAGCCCATCTCTTTGGCGCGCACTGACGCCAACAGGTTGGTTTTATCGTCATCTGTCACGGCCAGAACTGCGTCTGCAGTTGAAATATTGGCCTCTTCCAGCAGCGCGCTATCCAATCCATCACCATGCAGCACGATGGTGCGATCCAATGAATCGGCGGCCTTTTCAGCAATAGAGCGATTTAATTCGATGACTTTGACACGTACTTTTTCGGTGCGCGCCTCCAGCGCCTTGGCCACGCCAAGCCCGACATTTCCGCCGCCAATGATGACAATACGTTCTTGTTTCGATTGTGTTTTACCAAAAATCTCGAGCGTGCGCGGCATGTCTTCGGTCACGGTGAAGATATAACAATCGTCGCCTGCAAATATCTGATCACCAGCCGATGGGACAAAAAGGGTTCCTTCCCGGCGAATCCCAACGACAATGGCGCGCAGCGTCGAAAAAAGGTCGGTCAACTGCCGAAGAGGCGTGTTGATCACCGGGCAATCCTGATCGATCGTAATCCCCAAAAGCTGCGCCTTGCCTTCAAGAAAACTTTCGGTGTCAAACGCGGCGGGTGCGGCAAGGCGCTGCAAGGCCGCTTCGGCAACTTCTTTTTCCGGGGAAATAACAACGTCGATCGGAAGATGGTCACGGCGGTACAGGTCAGAATATATCGCATCCAGATAGCTTTGCGCCCGCAGTCGCGCAATTTTGCGCTGCACGGCGAAAACAGAATGCGCCACCTGACACGTCACCATATTGACCTCGTCTGAATGGGTGGCGGCGATGATCATATCTGCATCGCGGGCACCCGCGCGTTCGAGCACGTCAGGATAGCTGGCATGGCCTGCAATCCCCTGCACATCCAGCGTATCGGTGGCGCGACGCACCAGTTCAGGGTTGTTGTCGACAACCGTTACATCGTTTTTCTCACCAGACAGGTGCCGCGCGATCTGCCAGCCAACCTGACCAGCGCCGCAGATGATTACCTTCATTATTCGTCACCCTCTACGTATGCGACGCGACCGCCCGCTTTGTTTGTCGTGACCACACCTAGGGATTTCAGCTTGCGGTGCAAGGCGGATCGCTCCATCCCGACAAACGACGCGGTGCGGCTGATGTTGCCACCAAAGCGGTTGATTTGCGTCAACAGATATTCGCGCTCGAACAACTCGCGCGCTTCGCGCAGCGGCAATGTTGCAAGCCCGCCTGACAAGGCGATCCTACCCTCTGAATTCCCAACATCTTCGGTTGTTGGCAGTTCTTTTGCGCCAATGTCACCAGAATTTTCCCCAAGAATAAGAATACGTTCCACGACATTCTTCAACTGACGCACGTTCCCGGGCCACAGCATGGTTTGCAACAATGCGCGTGCGTCATCGCCCAGTTTGCGCAGTGGCAGGCCCTGTGCCTTGTTGAACACTTCGATAAAGTGGCTCGCCAGAACCGGAATATCCTCGCGGCGTTCTTCCAGCGAAGGCACCGCGATCGGGACGACGTTCAAGCGGTGGTAAAGTTCTTCGCGAAAGGTGCCCGCAGAAATGCTTTCGCTGAGATCGCGATTGGTGCCAGAGATAACGCGCAGATCAACCTGCACCTTATCTGTTCCGCCAACGCGTTGAAAACGTTGATCAACAAGAACCCGCAGGATTTTTGACTGCGTTCCCAATGGCATATCTGCGACTTCGTCAAAATAGATAACGCCACCATGTGCCTCTTCGAGAAGACCCGGTGCAATCCCGCGCCCCTTGTCTTCGCGTCCGAATAATACTTCTTCCATGCGGTCAGGGGCGATGGATGCCGAGCTTACGGTCACAAAAGGCGCACCCGCACGGCTTGAATTGGCGTGGATATAGCGGGCGGCAATTTCCTTGCCCGCGCCTGCTGGCCCTGTCAGCATCACCCGACCGTTCGATTTTGTCACCTTGTCCAGCTGCGACTTTAGTGTCCGAAACGCGGCGCTGTCGCCCAACATTTCAGCACTGACCGCATCGCCACGCTTTAACTCCTGGTTCTCACGACGCAGGCGCGACGTTTCCATTGCACGGCGAATAACGACCAGTAACTGATCGATATTAAACGGTTTTTCGATAAAGTCGTAGGCGCCTTGTTTTATCGCAGCCACGGCAATCTCGATGTTACCATGCCCCGAAATGATCACGACAGGAATGTCGGGATAGTCACGTTTGACGGTTTTAAGAATATCGATCCCGTCCATGTTGCTGTCTTTCAGCCAGATATCAAGGATCATCAACGCGGGCGGCGCGGACGCGATTTGGCTCATGCATTCGTCGGACGTGCCCGCGAGGCGTGTGCTATACCCCTCGTCTTTTAAAATGTCCGAGATAAGCTCTCGGATATCGCGTTCATCATCGGTAATCAGAATATCGCCCATAATCGTCCTCATGCAGGTATTTTCACTGTCTGCGCCGACGCAGACATCAACGGCAGTCGAATGATCGCGCAGGCCCCGGCGTGGGTCTGGCCATCAAAAATTTCGGCATCTGTCAGGATCAGGCTGCCAGCATGTTCCTCGATGATCTTTTTCACGATGGGCAGCCCGAGACCGGTGCCCTTGTCCCGCGTCGTCACATATGGCTCAAACAGCCGCGCGCGATCCTCTGGCAGGCCGACACCGTTGTCCGAAACCGTAATCTGAACCTGATCATTCTGATGAACAAGGGTTACGCGCACCTGCGGTTTGTAGTCCGCAGTACCATATTTTTCCATATACGTTTCAGTCGCTTCGCCCGCATTTTTTATTAAATTCATCAGGGCTTGGCTAATCATCGTTCCGTCGACATCGGCCAGCATCGGAACGGACGGCAGGTCCGCATCGATTGCGACTTTGGGTTGGCCCACGCGTTGCAACGACACGGCATCAGATACAAGCTGTGTCAGGTCGACCGCGGCGATCTGTGGTTCCGGCATCCGAGCGAATTTTGAGAAGTCATCAACAATGCGGCGCAAGTCATTGGTCTGTCGTACAATGACATCCGTCATTTGTTCCAACTTGCCCGCATCTTCGCCTAACTGGCCGCCGAATTTCCGTTTGATCCGTTCAGCCGACAACTGGATCGGTGTAAGCGGGTTCTTGATTTCATGCGCAATACGGCGCGCGACATCGCCCCACGCAGCCATCCGTTGGGCGCTGACAAGGTCGGTGACATCGTCAAAGGCCACAACAAACCCTTCCAAGTCCCCCTCGGCCGTCCGGCGCGGCGACATCCGCACCAGCAGGCTTTCTTGTTGGCCGTTACGGATCAGGTTGACCTGAGCCTGCACACCGTCGTTTCCCGAGGCCCGCAATTCGTTGAAAAGGTCGGAAAATTCGGGAATTGCCGCCGCCAGCGCTGTTGGCCCATTTATATGGTCGACCGATAACAAACGCCGTGCGGACGGATTAACCAACGTGACCCGACCATCGGAATCGAGCCCCACAACGCCGGACGTGACCGAACTGAGGACAGAGTCAAACAGCCGCCGACGCTGTTCGGTCATCCGGTTGGTTTCCAACAACTCGTCACGCTGCCCCTTTAGCCGCGCGGTCATCTGGTTGAAATCACGTCCCAACTGCGAAATTTCATCGTCGCCGTCGTCTTCGATCACCCGCACATCCAAATCGCCCGAACCAACGCGCTGCGATGCCGATACCAATCGCCCAACGGGCCGCGACAGACGCTCTGCAAACCACAATGCGCCCCAAATCGAACCCAAAATCAGGATTGCAGCGAACCCTAGGTACAAAAGGCCAAATTGAAACAACATTTTACCACGTTCCGTCGCAAGCTGTTCATATTGCGCGACCGTTTCGGTCGTATCATCCAGCAACGTCAGAACGCTGCCATCGACACGCCGCGTCACATAAAGGTATCGATTGCGAAACGCAGTAAGCGGTAACAGGGCCCTGAATTCGTTGTTATGGACGTCTTCGATAATCGAAATGCCGACCCTTTCAGCCTCTGCAAAGGCTTCCGCATCCGGGCGTTCGTAGTCGAAATCGTAGGACCCCGACCCGCGTGCCGCGATCTCTCCCAGCCCGTCGATGACGTAGGCTTCGGACAATGATCGTTCGATCTGCGCCTGCACATTGCCAAGCGCGCGCCGCACCGCCCCATCATCCATGAAAAAATCGGCCTGCCGTTCACGGTTCAGATAACCGGCCAAACCCGAGGCATCGCGCGTCAGCTCTTGCCTGTGTTCATCCTCGTATGCTTGGGCTGTCGTCAACGATGTCCGCAACACGTTGCCGACAGGCTCTGAAAACAGACCGTCCAAGGCGACCGATATCAACAGAACGGAAAATACGGCAACAAGCACGGTGGGGACCAACGCCGCCATCGCAAACACGCCCGTCAAACGCAGATGCAGACGCGATCCCGCGGACTTGGCCCGCCGCGCCGCAATCATCTTGGCGACTTGCCGCATCACCACAGCCATGACGACCAGCACGTAAATCAAATCGGCCAAAAGAACGAGACGCAGCAGAGGTGAGGTCGTACCCTGCCCGCGTGTCGCCACGGATATGTATGTTATCCCGGCGAACAAAGGCGCCGCGACAATCAGCGCAAGACTGATCGCGTTTTGCACGCGCCGCTGGCGTTGCCAACGGGCGAACCGCGTCAAATAAGAGGCCCAAAAGGTACGCTGCACGCCCTTGTTCTCTTTTAATTCAGGTGGGTTTTCCCACATTACCGCCGAGAACACGTGGCGCATTTACGACATAGGCGCATCCTTGCAACGGTTCTGTTGCGGTTTTACATCAATTTGCGGCGGCGTGTCACGCGGATATCGAGGTCGGTGATCTTCTTACGCAAAGTATTTCGGTTGATCCCAAGCAAATCGGCACATTTCGCCTGATTTCCCCCCGTCGCATCAAGCGCAATCTCTAAAAGCGGACCTTCGATTTCCTTGAGAAGACGATTATAAAGCCCCGGAGGCGGCAACACACCGCCATGCAGATCGAAATAACGCCGCAGGTGTTTTGCAACGCTGGCGGACAATTTTTCGCCCTCGCCACCTTGCCGCAGCGGTTCGATCGCTGGTTGGTTCCCCAGCACCAATTCGACCTCGGCACGGGTTATTTCCTCTTCCGCAGCGGTAAAGACCAAACGCCGGACCGCATTTTCAAGCTGGCGCACGTTCCCGGGCCAGCTGTAGGCGCGAATGAGTTCCAGCGCAGATCCGCCAAAGCGACGGACGGGTGCGCCATCACGTTCGGCGCGGGCAAGAAAATGTTCTGCAAGCAATGGAATGTCGTCAACGCGTTCGCGCAGCGATGGGACATCAACAGTGACGCCGCCAAGCCGGTAAAACAGATCTTCGCGAAAACGCCCCTCTTCCATGCGCGCCATCAGATCCGACTGCGATGTCGCCATAATCCGCGGCGCGTTATCACCCAAGGCGTCAAGCATGCGCACAATACGCCCCTGCGCTTCGTCAGACAGATCACTGACCTCATCGAATAAAATCGACCCGCCCTTGGCACGGCTCAAGACGGATGAAGGTCCGTCCATGCCTTCTAAATCGTTAGACGATACAACGACGAACGGCAGGCTGCGCCGATCAGAAAAATCATGTACAGCACGTGCGATCAATGACTTTCCAGTGCCGCTTTCTCCGGTGATCAACACGGGAAGCTGGGTATTCATCACCCGTGCAACCAGACGATAAAGCGCCTGCATCACGGCTGTGCGCCCGACCAGTGGCAAATCCCCCCCCTGTTCAGAGGCGGGTGCTTCTTTGGCGCGATTGTTGGGCGCACGCCGCTTCACCTCTAGGGCGCGCGCGGCGCGCTTCATCAGGTCAGGTAGGTCAAACGGTTTGGGCAGATAGTCGTATGCGTCCGCCTCGGCGGCCTGAATCGCCGTCATAATCGTGTTCTGCGCCGAGATCACGATAACAGGAAGGCCCGGACGCGCCGCGGCGATTTTTGGCAATTGGTCCAATCCGTTACCGTCGGGCATGACCACATCAGAGATCACCAGATCGCCTTTGCCTTCATCGACCCACCGCATCAAAGTCACCAGCGACGATGTCGCGTGCACCTTACAGCCTGCCCGCGTCAGGGCTTGGGTCAATACTGTCCGGATCGTCCGGTCGTCATCTGCAACAAGAACGGTGCCGTCCATTAATTCTCTCCTGTTTCGGTGTCTTTTGGGGCCAGAGGCAACGATATGCGGAACACGGTGCGTCCGGGGACGCTGTCAACCGTGATCCATCCACCACCATCGCCAATCAGTTTAGACACCAGCGCAAGCCCAAGCCCGGTGCCATTTTCTTTGCCAGAGACAAAGGGTTCAAAAATATCTTCGGCAATCGCGGGTGGCAGACCCGGTCCGTTGTCGATGATTTCGATTTGCAGCGGCAAACGGGCCTGCGTCCCGTCAGAACGCCGCACACGCAGCGACGCGTCATAAAAGGTGTGCAGCGTAATAACACCGCCGTCTTTGGAGGCCTCGGACGCGTTTTTGAGCAAGTTCAAAAACACCTGCAACAACTGGTCCCCGTCCGCCAGCGTTTGCGGCAGCGACGGGTCGTATTCCTCGATAAACAGCATGTGTGCGCCAAATCCGACCGATGCCGACTGACGCGCGCGATCCAGCACATCGTGAATATTCATCCGCTTCATCAATGGGGGCCGCAGGTTCCCAAATTGCTCTACCTGCTCAAGAAGCTTAACGATGCGGCGGCTTTCCTCGACGATCAAATCCGTCATTTCCTGATCTTCCGGGCTGAGGCCCATGGACAGAAGCTGTGCGGCACCTGTGATGCCCGCCAGCGGATTTTTGATTTCATGGGCCAACATTTCTGCCATGCCGATAGCGGATTTCGCGGCCTTTTCGGACGAATGTTGTTGATGAATACGGCTCGCTATTTCGCGCGGGCTGACCATGACAATCATCACTGAATCGCTGCCCTGCAACGGCGCAAACTGAAGATTGCACATCATGGGCGGTCGCTCGCCGCTGCCGACATTCACATCGTTTACAAATAGCGACGACCGATTTTTGCGTGCCCGCGCGAACGCGTTTTCAAGGTGGGCGTCAATGACGACCTTTTCCCAAAAACGCCGCCCGACCAGGGTTCTGGCCGAGATATTTAAAAAACTTTCGGCCGCAGGATTGCTGGAAATGATCAAATCGTCATCGTCCAGCATCAGTGCAGGCACCGGGATAGAGGACCAAAGCGCTGTATCTAAAATCATGCCGCCACCTTCTGGGTCAGAGCATCGGGAAGGTCGCGCAACACGTCGCGCGGATTTGCATGTGTCAGGATTGCTTTGCGCAGTGACGGGTCGGTTGCGGCGTCGTCCATGTACCACCCCAAATGTTTGCGGGCGACCCTGCGGCCCAGCTCAGTGCCGTAAAACGACAACATCGCCTCGTAATGTGCGCCGACCAGCGTCGCCAGCGCGGCGCCTTCGGGGACGTTTACGACCGGACCGCCGTGCAACGCCTGTGCGACCTGCGCCAATACCCAAGGTTTCCCTTGGGCGCCGCGCCCGATCATCACGCCATCCGCCCCTGACAGTGCAAGCGCGTCTCGTGCGGTGCCGGCGTCCACAATGTCGCCGTTTGCGATCACCGGAATCGACACGGCCTGTTTTATCTGATTGATCGCCGCCCAATCGGCGGCACCTTTATAAAATTGACAGCGCGTACGTCCGTGGATAGTGACAAGTTTGATACCTGCGTCTTCGGCACGCTTGGCGATATCGGCCGCATTCAAACAATCGTCATCCCAGCCCAACCGCGTTTTCAACGTGACCGGAATCGACACGGCCCCCACAACCGCCGCGATCAAAGAAAGTGCGTGATCAGGCGTGCGCATCAACGCCGAACCGGAGTAGCCGTTGGTGACCTTCTTGGCGGGACACCCCATGTTGATGTCAATCATTGCCGCACCGTTCGCTTCGATCATGCGAGCGGCCTCGGCCATCCAGTATGGATCGCGGCCCGCGATCTGCACTGCTGTTCCATCTTGATCGTACCCCAGTTCTGCCCGCTCGCGCACGCCGGGTTTGGCTTGCACCATTTCCTGACTGGCAACCATTTCGCTCACGACCCAGCCCACCCCAAAGGATGCGACCAACTGCCGAAACGGCAGGTCGGTGATCCCAGCCAGAGGCGCAAGAGCAACTGGTGGGGACAATTCAACAGTGTTGATCTGGATTGATTCGCGATGTGCCAAGTTATCAGTCATTTGCCTAAAGTGTGTGCGCACCACACGAGGTAAGCGGAAATACCTGACTTCACAACAAAACCCTGCTAAAAAAGTAAGGTTAAATATGCATACGCCCATTTTTTGGGCAATGACCGCGACCAACTGACGAATTGCGCCGCAAGGCAGGCAAGCTTACACAAAACGAAAAACCTAGGATCACACTGTCATGACCATAGCCGCAATTATAGTCGCCGCGGGTCGCGGAACGCGGGCCGGCGGAACGATGCCCAAGCAGTGGCAACATATCGCGGGACGTAGCATTGCAGCGCGCGCCATGCAGCCATTTGCCGATCATGCTTCGGTTGACCATCTTATTTTGGTTCTGCACCCCGACGACATCGCGACGCAGGTGTGGCAGGACACCCCAAAGGCCATTGTGGTGCCGGGCGGCGCAACCCGTCGGGAATCAGTTCTTGCCGGTCTTGCCGCAGCTGACGGGCTTGCCACGCAGGTGTTGATCCACGATGCCGCACGTCCGTTGGTCACATCCACCATCATCGACAGCGTTATTGAAGCCCTAAAGACCCACGCGGGGGCGGCCCCTGCGGTCGCCGTCACCGATACGCTTTGGCACGGGGAACAGCATCTTGTCACAGGCGTTCAGGATCGCGCCGGGCTTTACCGCGCACAGACGCCACAAGGTTTTCACCTGATCCCCCTTCTTGCCGCGCACCGCGCACATCCGGGCGATGCCACCGACGATGTCGCCGTGGCGCGCGCTGCGGGGCTGGACGTGGCGATCGTTGCGGGCGATGAACGCAACATAAAGATCACCACCCCCAGCGATTTCGCGCTGGCCGAACAGTTAATGAGGCGCACAATGGATGTCAGATGCGGAAACGGATACGATGTTCACCGGTTTGGGCCGGGCGATCATGTGTGGCTTTGCGGGGTCAAAGTCCCGTTCGCGCGCAGCCTGCAAGGCCATTCCGATGCTGACGTTGGCATGCATGCCGTAACGGACGCGATTTATGGTGCGTTAGGGATGGGGGATATCGGTCAACATTTCCCTCCGTCTGATCCGCAATGGAAGGGCGCTGAAAGCCATATTTTCCTATCTCATGCCGTCGCCCTCGCGCATGATCAGGGGTATGAAATCAGCAATGTCGATTGCACCTTGGTTTGCGAGTTTCCAAAGATCGGACCACATCAGCCCGCAATGAAATCCGCGATGGCCCGGATCATGGGCCTTGCGCCCGACCGGATTAGCGTAAAGGCAACCACATCCGAGCGGCTTGGGTTTACGGGCCGCGGCGAAGGGATCGCCGCAATCGCAACTGCTACATTGGTGAAGCCATGACACATCTGATCGCGACTTTCTTTTATGTGGGCCATATACGCCCGGCCCCCGGCACGTGGGGGTCACTGGCCGCCCTGCCCGCCGCTTGGGTCATTTATATGCTTGCAGGGCCATGGGGCATCGTTGCTGGCGTCATCCTGTCCTACGGCATCGGGCTATGGGCCACCGCCGAAGAAACCCGCGGCAAAGATAATCACGACCCGTCCGAGATCGTCATTGACGAAGTCTGCGGCCAATGGATCGCTTTGTTGCCCATTGCCTTTGGCGCGGCCAATAACGGTGTCGCGATCTTGGCACTATGGCCGGGATGGATTGCAGCGTTTTTGCTATTCCGGCTGTTTGACATTACAAAATGGGGGCCTGTCGGCTGGGCAGACCGGATGCATGGCCCAACCGGCGTGATGTTGGACGATGTCATCGCGGGTGTGTTTGCAGCAGTCGGTGTAGGTATCCTTGCCGGAATCGCGCATGGAATTTTGATGTGAAAAATCTGATCGACGCCGCCCGCGCGAAAAGTTTGACGATTGCCACAGCAGAAAGCTGTACGGGCGGCATGGTCGCAGCGGCCATTACCGACACCGCGGGCAGTTCAGCGGTTTTTGATCGCGGGTTTGTCACATATTCCAACGCCGCCAAAATGCAGATGCTGGGTGTCCAAAGTGATACATTGGACGCCTTTGGCGCCGTGTCAGAACAGGTTGCGCGTGAAATGGCGCTTGGTGCGCTGGCGCAGTCCGGCGCACAGGTATCCGTGTCTGTCACCGGTATCGCGGGCCCCGGCGGTTCCGAACACAAACCCGAAGGTCGCGTTTGTTTTGGCATCGCGATCAACGGCCGATGCAGCACCGAAACCATTGATTTTGGCCCTTTGGGGCGTTCAAACGTGCGGATTGCCGCGCGTGACCATGCGCTGGCGTTGCTTGTTCGCGCAATCGATTCATTTTCGCCTACAAATTAGTCAAAATGGGTGCATTTCGCTTCAAATACTGACACTTTTAAAATCGATGTAATATTGCGCGCTCTGATTGGCGCATTGCTACTTTATCCAGCAAGAAAAATCCGCCCTAACGCCTGTCCAATGGGAAAACCCAATTGGAGGGGACAAAATGAACGGAGCAGACACCGCGTGGATCATGGTGGCCACGGCGCTTGTGTTATTCATGACATTGCCAGGGCTGGCGCTGTTTTACGGTGGGCTTGTACGTGCACGCAACGTGCTGAGCGTGTTCATGCATTGCTATGCCATCGCATGCCTGATGAGCATCCTTTGGCTCGCGTTTGGATATTCGATTGCCTTTGGCGGGTCCGGCAACGCCTATTGGGGCGGCTTGGACAAAATGTTCCTGACCGGCATCACCGCAGATACGCTGTCGGGCACCCTGCCCGAGGTGCTGTTCTTTGCCTTTCAGATGACTTTTGCGATCATTACCCCAGCGCTCATTGTTGGGGCCTATGTTGAACGGATCAACTTTGGCTTTGTGCTGCTGTTTTCCGGCCTTTGGATGCTGCTTTGCTATGCGCCTGTGACACATTGGATTTGGGGCGGCGGGTTTTTGGCCGATGGCGGAATCTTTGGGGAAATCGGCGTAAAGGATTTTGCTGGTGGGATCGTGGTTCACGAAACCGCAGGGCTTGCGGCGCTGATCCTCGCGCTGTTTTTGGGCAAACGGCATGATACAACCAAACCCCCGCATCATCCGGGCATGGTGATGATTGGCGCGGCCATGCTTTGGGTTGGCTGGTTCGGATTTAACGGTGGATCACAACTGGCAGCCGACGGGAACGCCGCGATGGCCATCACGGTCACACATATCTCGGCGGCGACGGCGTCGCTGACCTGGGCGATCTGGGAGCGGGTCAAATTTGGCCGCACGTCTCTTGTTGGGATCGTCACGGGGACCATCGCCGGGCTGGCGTCGATCACGCCTGCGTCCGGTTTTGTCGATCCTGTCGAAGCGATGATCATCGGCGCGGTCGCAGGTGTTTTGTGCCAAGAGATGGTGAATGTAATCCGCAACCGGTTCCAGATCGACGACACGCTGGATGTCTTTGCGGTACATGGCATCGGCGGGATCTTTGGAACGATCATTATCGCGGCGTTTGGCGCAGGGTCATGGGCCGCACAGCTGGGCGGGTTAGCGATTGTGGGCATTTTCACCACGGTGGTGACGGTTGCACTGATCTATATCTGCAAGGCAATCACACCACTGCGCGTCGATCCCGACACAGAAGTCCAAGGGCTAGATATCACCGTGCATGGTGAACGCGCATATCACTTTAATTCGTAACGCATTGGGCCTGTTGCGGTGTATCAATCACCGCAACAGGCCAATTGCCTTAGGCATATAATTCGGACGCGCGGCGTTCAAACGCGCGGACAACCCGCTGCATGGCTTCGTTGAAAAACATGCCCGCAGCGCCCTGCAACAACCGATTGCGGAATTCAAAGTCCACATAAAATGATACTTCGCAACCTTCTGCGATATCTTTGAAATTCCACTGACTTTCCAAATAACGAAATGGTCCATCAAGATACTCCGTTTCAATTTTTCGAACGTCGGGCCAAAGCGTGACACGACTGCCGAAAGTTTCCCGAAACACTTTGAATGAAATCACCAGATCGGCCAGCATCACCTGTTTCTCGCCTTGATCATCGATACTGCGGATCCTTGCTGCCGCAGTCCACGGCAGAAATTTGGGGTAGTTCGCGACATCTGCCACCAGATCATACATCTGCTGCGCGGTGTAAGGGAGAATCTTTGTTTCGGAATGCGTTGGCATTTGGGGTCTTTCGCGGGTGACTTCGCCTTCTGATGTCGTAAACTGCGCGCAGAAATGCAACCCTTGTCAGAGGTCATGTCACCGATGCCGCACCGCCCCTATGTGATCGACGAATTGATCAGCGCCAAAGCGATCGCCGCAAAGATCGAGGATCTCGCCCGCGACATCGGGCGTAAATTCCATGATACGGACAAGCTTGTGGTGGTTGGTTTGTTGCGCGGGTCGTTTGTCTTTATCGCTGATCTGGTCCGCGAATTGGATCTGCCGGTCGAAGTCGACTTTCTTGAAGCATCATCATATGGTGACGCGATGGAAAGCAGCCGAGAGGTTCGTATTTTCAAAGACTTGCGTGGCCGCATTGAAGGGCGCGATGTCTTGGTCGTCGAAGATATCATCGACACAGGACATACGTTGACCCATGTCATGGATTATCTGGCGACCAAACAGCCCACCCGCCTTTGCAGCATTGCCCTGCTGGACAAGCCTGCGCGCCGCGAGGTGGATTTCCGCGCGGACTGGATCGGCTTTGAAATACCGGACGAGTTTGTGGTGGGTTACGGCATCGACTTTGCGCAGCGCAACCGGAACCTTCCCTATATCGGCAAGGTCCGTTTCACTGACGATCAATAACCAGATATCAACTAAAAACTGCAAAGTTATTCGTTTTTTATGGGTTGTTAACCTGTGTGTCGTTAGCTGGCCTTGTATGGGTGGGAGAACGGTTTATGCGTAGCTTACCAAGGTCTACGGCGGACGCGTCGGAGGATGTAATTTCCGCAATTTTAGACACAGTGCGCAAACTGATGGGTATGGATGTTGCATATATATCAGAGGCTTGTAATGACACGATAAAGTTCATCCGCGTTTCCGGGCAAGACAAGATGCAGATGGTGAAGCCCAATACGATGGTGCGGTTTGCTGACACCCCCTGCGGGCAGATCATGAACGGGACGCTTCCGCCGATGATGACGGACTTGAACGACTACCCGTCTACAAAAACCCTGCGTTTCATCCAGTCTGCGCATATTCGCGCAATGATCAGTGTCCCGATCAGGCGTCGCGACGGATCAATCCACGGTATGTTTTGTTGCTTTTCGCATGCCGCCCAGCCAGCACTTACCGCACGCGACCTGCAAACAGTGACCCTATTTGCGGATCTCGCCGCAAAGTCGTTGGCGGACGAGATTGATCTTGTCAGCGCGCGCAGCTTTGCTGTGAATCAGATAAAGCAGGTAATCAAACGCAGCGCGATCGACATTCATCTTCAACCGATCGCAACGCTGAATAGCCAGCGACCAGTCGGTGTAGAGGCGCTCAGCCGCTTTACGCTCACCTCTTGCGCTGACCCGATGATCTGGTTCGATTTGGCCACCGAGGCCGATATGCTGGTAAGGCTTGAATTGGCCGCGATCCGCAAAGCGTTGACATATTTGAACGAACTGCCACCCCGGCTATACCTGACACTGAATGCCAGCCCGGAAACGATTGCAGCGCCAGAGTTTTTGGATGTCATGATGAGCCTGCCCCGTCGCCGCGTGGTCATTGAATTGACCGAGCACAAGATGATCGGCGATGTCGATCGCATCTTGAAAGTCATTGCGCCGATGCGGTCGCGCGAGATCGGGATTGCCATCGACGATCTGGGTGCTGGCTATGCGGGGCTCAGCACCGTCGTGGAGCTTAATCCGAATGTGTTAAAGCTGGATCGTTCGTTGGTATCGGACATCCATAACGATCCGGTCAAACAATCGCTGACCCGCGCCATGGTCTATTTTTCAAAGCAAATTGGCGCGTTTTTAATCGCGGAAGGCATTGAAAAAGAGGAAGAAAAACGTGTGCTGCTGCACCTTGGTGTGCGCTTCGGTCAAGGGTATCATTTGGGTCGCCCGATCCCTGCCGAAGAACAAATCACGCGCTTGCATCTGTTACATCAAGCACGTTCAGGGGCCAACGTCAGCGAAAGCCCAGAACCTGCGCGCTGGGCCATTCACTAATTACAGTCCGCCCAACCGCTTAAGACGTGCAGCACGCAGTCGCGCGAAATCTTCGCCCGCATGATATGACGAACGGGTCAACGGCGTGGCTGAAACCATCAAGAAACCCTTGCCGAATGCGGCCTTTTCATATGACGCGAACTCCTCTGGCGTCACAAAACGGTCGACTTTGTGGTGTTTGGGCGTCGGCTGCAAATATTGCCCGATCGTCAAGAAATCGATGTCGGCCGCGCGCATATCCTCCATGACCTGAATGACTGATTGGCGGTCTTCACCCAACCCAACCATAATCCCCGACTTGGTAAACATTGTCGGGTCTAGCTCCTTGACCCGCTGCAAAAGACGCAGTGAATGGAAGTAGCGTGCGCCAGGCCGTACCTCTGGGTACAGGCCCGGTACTGTTTCCAGATTGTGGTTAAAGACGTCAGGCCGCGCAGCAACAACAACCTCTAACACACTGGAATCACATCGGATAAAATCAGGTGTAAGAATTTCAATCGTCGTTGCGGGCGATTGGCGACGCACTGCGCGGATGGTTTGCGCAAAATGCTCTGCACCGCCATCATCAACATCGTCGCGATCAACAGATGTGATAACGACGTGCTTGAGGCCCAGTTTTTTTACGGCATCCGCGACGCGCCCCGGCTCGAACACATCCAGTGCCTCGGGCGGCTTGCCCGTTGCAATATTACAGAACGTGCAGGCGCGGGTACACACCTCGCCCATAATCATCATTGTTGCATGGCCCTGCGACCAACATTCGCCGACGTTGGGACAGCCTGCTTCCTCGCAGACCGTGACCAGCTTGTGTTCGCGCATAATGTCGCGTGTTTGCTTGTATCCTTCTGAGGTCGGCGCCTTGACCCGAATCCAGTCTGGTTTTTTGGGCTGCGCCGCATCCGCGCGGCGCTGCTTTTCGGGGTGGCGCTGTGCCGGTATTTTCAGATCGCGCGTGGACATATCGGTCTCCGTTGGTTTGGCAGATAGGTAACGCCGCCCTATCGATTTGTCCAACAGTCTTGATACCCCGCATAGCCGACATGCAAAACCTTCATCAGCCGATCAACGGCCCGAACTTTCCGCCGTGCTGGCCATAATGGTTTTTTAGCCGCTCGAGCCCGATACGCAGCACAATTTTGCCGGAGCGCGCGGACCAACCCATGGTTTTTTCGGTCTGCTCCAGCCCTTCAAGAAAACAACAACACCGTAGCACAATATCACCCAGCCCGAGCCCCAGTTCTGTCAGTGCCATCCGCAGCCGATATCGCGCGGCCAACGCTCCGCAGGCTTGCGCCGGTTCTGCGAGTACGGGTTCTTGCATAAATGCGTCCCAGCTTTCGATGACGGGTTGCCCGACTTGCGCCAGTTCGAAATCTTCGCGCAGCCGTTCGCCGGCAACCACAAGCGACCGGTCCAAAAACGGTTTCCCATCGCGATCTTTGCGGCGTGCCAGCCCAACCAACGGGCTTTCGGTACCGTGATAGCGCCGGCTACGCTGCGATCCAGCGTCCATCGCATCCAAATCCCACGCGGCTTCGGCTTCGGGGTCACCACGCCGGTCCCCCAAGCCATGCGCGCGATTTTCGTCTTCGGCGGTCAGGCGGCGCAACGCCGCCCGTCCGGTGTTGGTGATAAAATAGCGCGCGATGCGTTCGTCAGGTGACGGGCAGGTAATCCAATCTTTCAATGCCATTGCCTGCGCGATCTCGCGGTCGACAATCGCGGTTCGCAACTGGTCACTTTGGCCCGCTTCGCGAACAACCACAGCTGTTTCCATATCGCGCGCCACGGCAAGTACGGCACCGTGTTCACACAGCCGCCGCAAAATGCGTTTCGCGTCCTGATCAATGCGTCGCTGCGTAAGCTCCTGCTTGTGATCGATGCGATCAAACTTACGTTCTGAGTTCATTTTTGTGCGTCCCTTGTGTTGTGCTAATTGATCGGATGCAACCTGTGTCGAAAGCTGGTCGAGCGCCGCGTCGATCAACGGATCATCACGACGTCCCTCAAACCTGCGTACTTGGCGCAGGACGGTGGAAGGATGGCAATCACTCGCTCTTGCGACAGCCCTGATCGAAAGGCCTGTTTGCGTGTGAACCAGATAATTGCGGGCGGCCATAGGAACCCACCTAGGGAGCCGCTGATCGGATGGTGGCTCTGGCTGTGCAGTCATTTTTGCGTCCTCTTCCCGAAGGTTTCGATAGACCATCGCAGGATCGCTATCAGTACCAGCACGCTGAAAAATCAACCTATTCTTGCCTGGTTACTCATTTGTTAACGCCCTGGTTGGCTCGTCAACTATTCTTGCTAAAAGATAAACAAATCTGACCCTTGCGTTCTTAACAAACGGGATCGCCGCAACACCCGCAAACCCTGTGCAAAGGTGCGTTGGTAGATTTCCGCTAAAAAGGACAGGCCATGATCGATCTTGATACCCGCATTTCAATGCTGAAACGCCCCACTTTACTGGCACGCGCAGCCAGATTCGGGCTCGACGACTATCGCCGCGAAATCCATTTGCAAAGGATTTTGGGTGTAGAGACGCTACCGCGATCAGCGGACGCGTTAATGCAGCTGCTGAGTATCGAATCCGAGATGAACACCCAGCGACTGGATCAGTCCGGTGAATACAATCTGGGGCGGCATGTGGATGTGTTAATTGCCATCACAGGCGAGGCACTGCTGATGCGTGCGACTCGCCTGCGTCTTGTGGAACAGGCGCCGTCTTAGCCAAAGGCGTCGGACATGCTTGCCTTTTTCTCGGCAACATACGCCCGCAGCCGCGCTTCGATTTCAGGATCAAGCGTCGGTTGCTGGTAGGTATCCAGCATCTTTTTGACCCGTGCACTGGCAAGGGTCTGCGTATCGCGCGCGCCCTCTTCGTCCCATGTCTCGAACGGCTTATAATCGAACAGGTCGGACCGCCAGAATGCCGTCTTGAAATTGGATTGCGTGTGTTCGCAGCCCAGATAGTGGCCCCCCGGCCCGACTTCGGCAATGGCGCCCATCGCTTGACCATTTTCAGACATATCAACGCCGCGCGCAAAATGATGCAACGTACCCAACTGGTCGGCGTCCATGACGAACTTTTCAAAGGACGCCACCAGCCCACCTTCAAGCCAACCACAGGCGTGCAACATAAAGTTGACACCGGACAGCAGGCCCATCTGCAAACTGTTTGATGTCTCGTAGGCCGCCTGTGCGTCGGGCAATTTCGACCCGCAGAATGATCCGGCAGACCGGTAAGGCAACCCCAGACGGCGGGCCAGCTGACCCGCGCCATAAGTGATATGTGCGGCCTCGGGTGTCCCGAATGTTGGTGCGCCAGAGTTCATGTCAATCGACGTGACAAACGCCCCGAAAATTACCGGCGCGCCAGGACGCACCAGCTGGGAATAGGCGACGCCCGCCAACACTTCGGCCAAAACTTGCGTCAGCGTTCCAGCCACCGATACCGGCGCCATGGCACCACCGACAATAAACGGGCTGATGATCGACGCCTGATTATTGGCCGCAAAAACCTCAAGCGCGCCCATCATCGTATTATCAAATGTCAGCGGAGAGTTGATATTGATCAGCGATGTCATCACCGTATTGTTTTGGACAAATTCCTTGCCAAACAGGATTTCGCACATGTCGATGGAATCTTGTGCGCGGCTGGGTTCGGTCACTGACCCCATGAACGGCTTGTCGGAATAGACCATATGGGCCAGCAACATATCAAGGTGACGTTTGTTCACCGGTACATCGGTCGGCTCGCAGACGGTCCCGCCCGAGTGATGTAGCCACTTAGACATATAGCCCAGTTTCACGAATTTCTCAAAATCCGCCATCGTCGCGTAACGGCGCCCACCTTCGGCATCGCGCACAAACGGCGGGCCATAAACCGGCGCCAGAACCAGATTTTTGCCACCAATCACAACATTACGGTCGGGGTTGCGGGCATGTTGGGTGAATGTGGCCGGGGCCGTCGCACACAGCTTGCGCGCCAACCCGCGCGGAATACGCACGCGCTCGCCGTCAACCTGTGCACCCGCAGCGCGCCACCGGTCCAGCGCGGCCGGATTTTCGACGAAGTTCACGCCAATTTCCGCCAGCACGGTTTCGGCATTTGCCTCGATCACGTTCAATGCGTCTTCGGTCAGCACTTCGTAATTGGGAATATTGCGTTCAATATACTTTGCGGTTTCCACACTTACGGCGGTACGTTCGGCCCGGCGGGCAGCGCCGCCACCGCCACGTGCGCGGCGCCCTGATGTGACTGGTGCATCTGACATGAATTATTCCTTAAAAGCTGTCTTGCGCCATTGATACCGACCGTTGGCCCCACACCCTGTTACTTTTGCGCCCTTTCCGGCGCGAAAACGACATAGGCAGCGATCCGTGCCAACAAATTCAAAGCGGCGGTGCGTCCCGCAGGTATTTTCGCTGACAAACGACCTTTGCCAAAGCAACGCTCTTGCACAAATCCAACTCTGGCTTTACCGAAGCGCCATGGAAAACAGCACCCACGAACGCCTTCTCATCATTGATTTTGGCAGCCAGGTCACGCAGCTGATTGCGCGTCGCCTGCGCGAACTTAGCGTCTATTGCGAAATTCACCCTTACCAGCGCGTCACTGACGAATTTCTTGTGGAATTTGCGCCCAAGGCGGTCATCCTGTCCGGCGGCCCCGACAGTGTGACCCGCGAGGGATCACCGCGCGCGCCGCAGTCGCTGTTTGACCTCGGCATTCCGGTGCTGGGCATCTGTTACGGCCAGCAAACGATGATGACGCAACTGGGCGGCAAAGTCATCGGCGGGCACGGCACCGCTGAATTTGGCCGCGCCTATGTGACCCCCAAAGGGTCACTGCCACTGCTTGATGGGTGGTTTCTGACCGATAAAGAACAAGTCTGGATGAGCCACGGCGATCATGTTTCCGAAATCGCCCCCGGATTCGAAGTTTACGGCACATCGCCAAACGCCCCGTTTGCGGTGACAGCCGATGTCTTGCGTAACTTTTACGCGGTGCAATTCCACCCCGAAGTCCACCACACCCCGAACGGCGCTAAGCTGTATGAAAATTTTGTGCGCATCGCGGGATTTAGCGGTGACTGGACCATGGGCGCATACCGCGAACAAGCGATCGCAGCGATCAAAGAACAAGTCGGCGACAAGAACGTGATCTGCGCGCTGTCGGGTGGCGTCGACAGCTCTGTCGCTGCGGCCTTGCTCCACGAAGCGATTGGCGATCAGCTGACGTGTGTTTTCGTTGACCACGGGTTGCTGCGCCTGAACGAGGCCGAAGAAGTCGTGACCATGTTCCGCGACCATATGAACCTCAAGGTGATCCATGCCGATGAAACAGAATTGTTTCTGGGCGAATTGGACGGCGTGTCTGATCCGGAAACCAAACGCAAGATTATCGGCCGCCTGTTCATCGACGTTTTCCAGAAATACGCCAATGAAATCGACGGTGCAGAGTTCCTGGCGCAAGGCACGCTCTATCCAGATGTCATTGAATCGGTGTCGTTTTCCGGCGGACCTTCGGTGACGATCAAAAGCCACCACAACGTGGGCGGCCTGCCAGAGAAAATGGGTTTGAAACTCGTTGAACCGCTGCGCGAACTGTTCAAGGACGAAGTGCGCGCCTTGGGCGTCGAACTTGGTTTGCCGCCCAGCTTTATCGGGCGTCACCCGTTCCCCGGTCCCGGCCTTGCTATCCGCTGCCCCGGCGAAATCACCCGTGAAAAGCTTGAAATCCTACGCAAGGCCGACGCGGTCTATATCGACCAGATCCGCAAACACGGGCTTTATGATGAAATCTGGCAGGCCTTTGTCGCAATCCTTCCTGTGCGCACCGTTGGTGTGATGGGTGATGGCCGCACCTATGATTTCGCCTGTGCGCTGCGCGCAGTCACATCAGTCGATGGGATGACCGCGGATTACTACCCTTTCACCCATGAATTTCTTGGGGAAACCGCAACGCGGATTATCAATGAAATCCAAGGTATTAACCGTGTAACTTATGACATCACGTCAAAGCCTCCGGGGACGATCGAATGGGAATAACCGGCAGGCCGGGTAATGTGCGGCTATTGGGAACGATCACCATTCCCGTGACCCAACACGAAGCGCTCATTCCTTTGTTAGAGGAACACATGCGTCTGACCCGTGCCGAACCCGGCTGTCTTCATTTTGACGTAACCCAGGACGCCGAAACGCCCGAACTGTTTCACGTCAGCGAACTGTTCGTTGACGCCACTGCGTTTGATGCGCATCAATCAAACGGCGCCAAACGCGCATGGGGTCCTGCCAGCGCCGGAGTGGTGCGCAATTTCCGCAAGGAAACGCTCTGACGCGCAAAACGACAAATAGGACGGCACTGCGACCTGTTGTTGGCCTTGTGGTTTTCTGCGCGATCACCCTTTTTCTGACCGCATTCAGCATCTGCGCATATGCAATCCTGCACCAGCAACCACAAGCCAAAGGCGATGTGATTGTCGTACTTGGTGCAGGTATGGACCATGACGGCACGCTCCACGCCCCCAGTATTGCCCGCGTGGAAACCGGCGTTGGTCTTTATCGTAATGGCGCAGCGTCACACATACATTTCACGGGTGGACGCGCTGTGATGGGCGGGCCAAGCGCGGGTGACGAAATGGCCGCGCTTGCGATGTCGCTCGGGGTGCCAAGCGACGCGATCACTGTTGAAACGCAATCGCTTTCGACCCTACAAAACGCTTTGTTCTCTCGTCCATATTTAGAAAATCACCGCCGGATTATACTGGTCACCGAAGCGTTTCACCTTCCAAGGGCTGTCGCCAGCTTCTGGTGGATGGGTATGCAAGATGTACAGGCCGTGCATAGCGCACGTTTTCGCCGCACCGACGCAGGATTGATCAATCCAAGAATGATCGGACGCGAAGCAGTGGCAATTTGGTTCAACCTTGGCCGCGCCTTGCTTTGGTCCGGAACCGGCCACAAGCACCCTGACCTGTTGGAATAGGTCTTGCATATCACACACCAAAAAGCACAACTGTGCGCATGAACAATATCGTCAAAGCCGGAATATGGATGGTCGGCGCCATCGCAGCATTTACGTGCATGGCACTCGCCGGGCGCGCCGTGAGCTTTGAACTGGATACCTTTGAAATCATGTTGTTTCGCAGCCTGACCGGTGTGGTGATCGTGCTGTCGATTGCCGTCGTTTCAGGGCAAACACAGCAGTTCAAAACCCGGCACGTACGGATGCACCTGACGCGTAACCTGTTTCACTTTATCGGGCAAAACCTGTGGTTTGTGGCAATCGCGACGATCCCTCTGGCGCAGGTGTTCGCGCTTGAATTCACAACCCCCATCTGGGTTATCCTGCTGTCGCCCTTGGTTTTGCGTGAACGGCTGACACCGATCGGTATGATCTGCGCGGTCATGGGGTTCACGGGTGTTATCATCGTGGCGCAGCCCGGCGCAGCAGAGCTAAACGTGGGTTTCGTCGCGGGCGCAACCTGCGCCATCTTCTTTGCGCTCACAGCTATCTTTACCCGAAAATTGACGCAAAACGACCCGATCCTGACGATCATGTTCTATCTTACCGTCATGCAAGCAATTTTCGGTCTGATCTGTGCAGGCATCGACGGCGACATCGCGGTGCCATCTCGCATCACTTTGCCATTAATCATCCTGATCGGTTTCGCGGGTTTAGGCGCGCACTTCTGCCTGACCAAAGCCCTAAGCCTGGCCCCGGCCAGTATCGTGATGCCAATCGACTTTGTCCGCTTACCTGTCATTTCTATTGCCGGGATGTTGCTGTTCAACGAACCCGTGCATTTGATTGTTTTTGTGGGCGCCGCATTAATTTTCGCCGCGAATTACCTGAACATCAGCTACGGACAGACCGCACGGCAGCCTGCCTCATTCGCCGCCAAAAACAACTAGACCGTTTAGTTTATTGCAATTTTGAGACGGCAAGCCCTCAGTTGGGCGATGACGCAGCGTCAAGAATTGACGCAAAGGTCACACACTCCTTACGGTCAAACCACGAGGAGATTCATGACAGGGATGAGGACATGAAAAACACATTATCAGCTGGCGCAGCACTGCTGCTGACCACAAGCATCGCGAGCGCCGGTGGGCTGGATCGATCTGGGCAGAGCGTTGGTGCGCTTTTTGAAGACGGCAGCTACATGGAACTGAGTTTAGGTTACGTGATGCCAGACGTCAGTGGTGAAGTCACCGGATTAGGCGTCGGTAGCGGCAATGTTGGTGTAAACTACGGACAGGTTGGCGCCGCATTCAAGAATGACGTAAATGACAAAGTGTCCTATGCGTTGATTTTGGATCAACCGTATGGTGCAAACGTCGATTATGACGAAACAGAAGCAGGCTATCCGATCGCGACTTCACATGCTGAATTCCGCAGTACTGGCGTTACGCTACTGGGCCGCTACAAGCTCGATGAAAACATCAGCGTCCACGGCGGCTTACGTGCGGTAACAATCGGCGCAGATGCCTATGTCGTTACAAGCTCGGCATACGACGCCGCTTATGACGACGACACGCAGTTGGCCTATGTCATTGGTGGTGCATATGAACGCCCCGATATCGCGCTGCGCGTCGCACTGACGTATACTTCGGCGATGGATTTCTCACATGCGACCAATCTGGGCGGTGCGGATGTCCGGGACACGAAATATGAAATTCCGCAAAGTGTTAATCTGGATTTCCAAACCGGTATCGCCGCTGACACCCTTTTGTTCGGTTCGGTACGCTGGGTTGAATGGTCAAAAACACAAATTGATAGCTTTGGTTACCCTAGCAACCCAATTGTCGGCTATACCGATGATGTATTCACTTACAACTTGGGTGTCGGACGCCGTTTCTCTGACGCTTTTTCCGGATCTGTTTCGATTGGTCACGAAAAAGCAAACGGCGGTCAAGCAAGCAACCTTTCACCAACTGATGGCAACACGAGCCTTTCGGTGGGCGGTGCCTATACGATGGACAACGGCGTCAAGCTCTCCGGTGGTGTGCGCTATGTTATGATCGGCGACGCAACAACAAGTTTTGCGACGTTCGAAGACAATAGTGCTGTCGCACTTGGTCTGAAGGTGTCCTACAACTACTGATCTTCAGCCTGCAAAGATACAAAGCCCCGTCCATATGGCGGGGCTTTTTCATTTCAGCCGCGCCAAAACCGCTTTTGCGGCGCGCAATCCGGGGGCTTCGCCGCCCTGCCCCAGCCGCGCCATCGTGAGCGCTATCGCCGCGTTCTGCGCGTCAGGCGCTGCCAGCACCGCCATTACCGCGTCAGCAATCGGGCCGGGTTCACAATTTTTACCGATAAACTCTGGCACCACACGCATATCACTGACCAAATTCACCAATGTCACTGTATCGACCAGCAGCATCCGACTGATGATAAATCGGCTAAGCGGTGACATATCATAAGCGATCACCATTGGCGTGCCATTCGCCGCCAGCTCAAGCGACACCGTCCCAGACGCCGCCAACGCGACGTCCGCCCGTTTGAACCACGCCGCCTTATCGGGTGATCCGGGTGGAAGGATCGTAACCGGAATATCCCAATGGGCGGTCTTTTCACGCACAAGGTCGTAAACCCCATCGGTTGTGGGGATCACAAACTTTGCATCATGTAACCGGTCAGCAACCCGTTTCGCCGCCGCATAAAAGCGGTCCGCTAACCGCCCGACTTCGCCTTTGCGGCTGCCGGGTAAGACCAGCACAACTGTGCCCGCGCCCATCGCATCAGCGTCAGCTTGGGTTGCGACAGGTTCAGCCACCACCGGGTGCCCGACAAAATCACAGTCCATCCCTGCAGCTTGCATATACGGGGGTTCAAAAGGAAACAGCGCAAGGACGTGATCAATGTGATGCGCCATTTTTGCGGCGCGACCAGGACGCCACGCCCAGACTGTCGGCGCGACGTAGTGGACGGTGCGAATATCACTGGAGGCCTTCACCAATCTTGCCACCCGCAGACAAAAATCAGGACTGTCGATGGTGATCAATACATCAGGATTTGTTGCGATAACGGCAGCAGCCATTTCGCGGATACGCGCCTTGAGAGCGCGGTATTTTGGTAAAATCTCGGCCAGTCCCATGACGCTAAGCTCGTCCATAGGAAACCGGCTGACCAAACCTTCGGCCTGCATCAACGGGCCACCCACCCCGTCAAAACGAACATCTGGCCGCAGCTGTTTCAGGCCCGCCATCATGGCAGCCCCCAGTTTATCGCCCGATGCCTCGCCAGCGATAACAAATACCTTCATAGCCCGCCCCGCGGTCGCACCCATAGAAACATCCCTTGCGCGTCCAAAATCCGCCTGACCGCAGGAAGATCCAACACCATCACCCCACCCGCCTCGATCACGATTCCATCAAGCCCCGCCTCTGCGGCGGCCATCGCCGTGTGTGGCCCGATCAAAGGTAAATCAGCGCGCCGGTCCTGGGTGGGTTTGGGCGCCTTGAAAAGGATCCCACCAAGCGAAGTATCCGGTTTATGGGGATGGGCAATCAACCAGTTTTTTACATCTTTGGTCAAATCAACGACCATATCCATGGCCCATTCCAACGGATCAAACGCCATGGATTGACGATTGTAAGGTAAAAATAATTTTTGCAGCATCGCGTCGGTCCCATGCGCATCCTCACGCACGACGACATTTCCGTCACGGATCACGCAGGCTTGGCCGGTATCCGTAAACCCCATCTCGGTGACGCATCCTTCGCCCGCAAAGGCGTCACGGGTGTGTCGCGATGCTGGCCCCATTTTGGTACGCACGCCGGACGCAGGCAGCAACTCTGGCACAATTTGATGCGCCGCAACCACATTAAACCCGGCGTCCTCCATGATGCCGATTATGACGCGCAAGGCCCCGTCGTCGCCTTGGGTCAGTGCTGCTTGCACCTTGGGGACCAATGGCATGGTCGCGCTGTCAATCTGGCTGGGGTCGATCTGCGGCCGGCGCACGGCCCCTGCCATGCAAATGTCTGTGACGCCGCGCAACTTTAGGGTCGCCAGAAAGCTCCCCAAATGTTCCATACGAAAGCTGATATCAGGCGCCACAGCGGGTTCAAAACCGCGCAAGCAACAAATCAGCGGGCGCTGAGTCAATCGGGCGACCAAAGCAGGCGGCAGCGCGCCTGTGCCTGCAATCAGCGCCAGCATCAGCCCGGCGTCAAAAAGTTACGGTCTGTGTCACCTAAAATAAAGGCAACCATCTCTTGCACGTAGACGCTGTCGCTTTCCTCGCCCAAGCGACGCGCGCGATCTTGAAACGTACCCTCGCCATCTTTGAGCATCTGGAAAGCCGCGCGCAGCGCGGTGATATCCGCACGCGGCACGCCTTTGCGTTTCAAACCAACCAGGTTAAGCCCATCCAAAACCCCACGTGGGCCTTGCACAAGCCCGTGCGGCACCACATCGTTTGTCACCATCGTGACGGCGCCGATAATCGCGCCTTTGCCGATACGCACCCATTGATGCACACCGCTTAAGCCGCCGATGATCACGTCGTCTTCGATGATACAATGCCCTGCGACCGCGGAAGAATTCACCACAATGACACGGTTACCGACCTGTGCGTCATGCGCAATATGGCAGCCTGCCATGAACAATCCATCATCCCCGATACGGGTAAGGCCGCCGCCCTGTACTGTGCCTGTATTTATTGTAACGTGTTCGCGTATCCGGTTGCGGGCACCGATCCGCAGGCGCGTTTCTTCACCGTCGAACTTCAGATCTTGTGGAATTTCACCAATTACGGCGAACGGGAAAATCACCGTATCGTCACCGATCTGCGTATCGCCATCAACCACCACATGGCTTTTCAGGGTCACCCGTTCGCCAAGCACCACCTTGGCCCCGATCACACAGAACGGGCCGATCACGCAACCCGCGCCGATCACGGCGCCTTCGGAAACCACGGCTGAGGGGTGAATTGTGCTCATGCGCTTGGCAAATCCATCATCGCAGTGAATTCTGCCTCTGCGGCCATTTCACCATCGACTGTCGCGACCCCCTTAAAGCGCCAGACTTTGCCGCCCGGTTTGCCTCTGGTCGTCTCGACATGCATTTCCAGCACATCTCCGGGCACCACTTTGCGCCGGAATTTGCATCCATCGATGGCCATAAAATACACAAGCAAATTGCCTTCGGTCAGGCCAAGCGTTGCGCCAACCATCACGGCCGTTGTCTGCGCCATTGCCTCGACGATGGTGACGCCCGGCATGATCGGATTTCCGGGAAAGTGGCCTTGGAAATGTGGCTCGTTCATTGTCACGTTTTTGACGCCGACAGCCGATGTCGTGCCATTGATGCTGTGAACTTTGTCCACCAGCAAGAACGGGTAACGATGTGGCAGGATTTTTTGGATCAGAATAATGTCAGCTTCGGTGACGGGTTCGGACATTGGATAGTCTTCCTTATTTTCGCGGCGCTTTTAGGCCGCTTTGTCCCTGAGTAGCAAGGGAAACCAGCGCGGGCAAGCCAGAGCTAGCGTGTGCCATCGCCCAATTCGGCGTCAACACGGACAATCACATCATCGGTAATATTCGCAGCACGGACAGACATCACGACATTGCGTTGCTCCATGACCAATACGGCACCGCGTTCGATCATAATATTGCCGATGATGCCCTGTACCCGGTCTTCGAATTTTGCGCGCTCTTCCGCCGCCGAATTCTGAAGGTCAACATTCTTTGCATCGCGGGCGCGCCGAACCTCTTGGGCCTTTGCATCAAACGCATCGGCCTCGGCACGAAAGGCTTCGGGTGTCATCGCTGGCCGACGCACTGTCAGGCTGCGCTCTTCTTCGGTCAGCGTCGCAACAATTTGTTCATTTTCCGTCTGCAACTGTGCAACGAGAGCGGCCATATCGTCCGATATTCTGCGCCCGTACAGCGTTTCAAAGAAGATGCGGTCGCTGTCGATAATCAGTATTTGCGGCGCGCCTTCCTGGGCTGCGGCAGGCAGTGCCAACAGCAACCAAACCAGAATTGCGCGCCACAAAATCATCAAAAGCTCGTCGAGATGGTCACATCAAAGGATTTGGGATTATCCTGATCTTGCACATCCAGCGGTTCGGTAAAGTTGAACCGCAATGGCCCGATGGGGGTTGTCCAGAAAACCGACAGACCGGCCACAGCGCGCGGCGTGAAATCATCATAAAGCACGGATTGGCCATAGGTTTCGCCAACATTCCAGACCGATCCGTAGTCAACGAATGCGCCGCCAGATAATCCGTATTCGCTGGGCAGTCCCAATGGGAATTCGGTTTCCAGCCGGACAACAGCATAGGCGTTGCCACCCAGCGCATCGTCCGTCACGGCATCACGCGGCCCGACACCGCCAGCTTCAAAGCCGCGCATCACCCTGCTCCCCATAAAAAAGCGGTCGGTAACGCGGCTGCTGCCTTCTTGGTAGTCGAGGTAACCGCTCTCGAACGTTGCGCGCAAAGTGACTTCTTCGTTCAGAACTTTGGCTTCCGCCCCAGCCAGTGCCGTTGATTTGATGAACTGCGCATCTCCAAACCCGAACTCCTGACCGAACCGTAACAG
This sequence comes from Yoonia sp. SWMV100, assembly GCF_056108365.1. Lineage (NCBI taxonomy): Bacteria > Pseudomonadati > Pseudomonadota > Alphaproteobacteria > Rhodobacterales > Paracoccaceae > Yoonia > Yoonia sp. SWMV100. Next base: position 81,477 of record NZ_JBWBAQ010000002.1, read on the forward strand.
CACGCCTGCATTCGGGTTCAAACCCGTACGGCGGGTATCAAAGCTATAAACATAGCCCAATGAATGGGTAGTGACTGCGCCCTCGTCCTCTTCGTTCTGAATGACTTGGCTTGCACTTGCGCTTACATCGGTCAAATCACTGTAATCGAGCGCATAAAGAACGGATAACCGTCCGTTTTCGCTGACTGGAAAACTCAGCGAAGGGCTGATGCGGAAGGTTTCCGTGTCATACAGCGCATTTTCGTTGTTGGTCGTGCCATAGGACGTATCAAACGAAAACCGCAGGTCGCGGCCCAACAATTGCGGTTCTGTGAACCCGAACGTCAATCGGCGGTTGGTTTCAGCAGTGGACAGATCAAAGTTAAGCCGTTGACCCCGACCCTGAAAGTTTGACTGCTTATACGATGCAACCAGCCCAAGCCCGGTGTCACTGTTATAATTCGCCCCAAAGCTGAGCGATCCGGTCGGACCTTCCACCACGTTCACGTCGACAATGACTTGATTTTCAGATGTCCCCTGACGCGTCTCAACCGATGCGTTTTGAAAGAACCCCAGCGCGCGAATGCGGCGCGCGCTTTCCTGAATACCGCGGGCGTTGAATGCATCCCCCTCAACAACGTCAAACTGGTTGCGGATCACGCGGTCAAGCGTGGTGCCATTGCCTTCGATGTCGATCCGCTCGACAAAAAGTCGCGGACCGGGCACCAGAACATATTCAAGATCAAGCGTAAGATCACGCGGGTTCCGGTTAATGCGTGTTTCAACACGTACAAAGTTTTGTCCCTGACGTAGCGCAAGCCGTTCAATCCGTGTGATATCGGTTTCAATCGGCACCGGAGAATAGGTCGCGCCCGACCGCACACGGATCACGTCGCCATAAGGCGCAGCATCAAGCCCTGCGATTTCACTCGACACGCTAACGGACCCAAAGTTGAATTTTTGCCCTTCGCGCAGGTTATACGTGACCAGATAGGCATCCCGTTCACGGGTGAGCGCCACATCGACGTTTTGGATTACAAAGTCGGGGTAGCCGCGGGAATGGTAAAAATCGGTCAGCAGTTCGCGATCGGCAGCAACACGGTCAGGCGAATATGTGTCCCGCCGGATCAACGCACGCAAAATACCGGCCTGCTTGGTGTCAAGGACACGCTGCAAACGCGACTCTGAATAGGTGCGGTTGCCCAAAAACGAAATTCGTTCAATCTCAGTCACCGCAGATTCGGTCACTTCAAACACCAGATCGACCCGGTTATCGCTCAGGGGGATAATGCGGGGTGTGACCGTTGCATTGATGCGCCCCTGCTCTGCATAGGCCTGGGTCAGCGCGGCGGTATCCGCTTCGGCCTGTGTCGGATTGTAAACACGACGCGGCTGCGATTGCACCACCTGCATCAAGTCGGCATCGCGCAGGCGATCGTTGCCTTCAATGTTGATACGGCTGATGGTGGGGTATTCGACGACGGTGATCAAAAGGCTATTGCCAACCGGAACCAAGGCAACACTTTCAAACAGGCCAGTGGCGCGAATTTTCTGCGCCGCATCGTTCAGATCATCCAGCCCATAGGCGGTTCCTTGCGCAAGCCCGCCATACGTCAGAATTGTGCCGTCGGCGACCCGCTGGTTGCCGTCAATTGTCACCGCGTTGAAAACATAGCTTTGCGCAGAAACAGCGCCTGCCGAGAAAATTGCGAAACTCGCAGCCATCCCTAGATGACGTGCTGTTGTTACGCTTTGCGCCCGCAGGCACCCCACAAATTTATGCATTTTTATTCGCCTGTTTTTCACATGCCACTCGTTCACTGAAGTAGCGGGATTGTGTTGTGATGTCAAAAAGACAAAGCCGCATCACGCGTGATCTTTATCACCGCCTAGCGACATAAGACGGCGTCATTCACGATGGTGAACGGGATGAATGTCAAAATGATCGCCAACCCAATGAACATGAACACTTGAACGGCCTTTTCGCTTGGTTTGCGGCGCGCGACGGCTTCGTATGCATACAACACAAGATGCCCACCATCGAGAACAGGAATTGGCAACAGGTTCATCAGGCCAACCGCCGCTGATAGTGCGCCAATCAACCAGATAAAGCTTTGCACACCCCTGCGCGCCATGGACGCGCTGGTTTGCGCAATGCCAACGGGGCCGGACAGATTACATGTCGAAATATTGCCCATGACCATGTGCTTGACCGCAGAACCGGTCGTGGTGATCGAACGCCAAACACTTTGGGCACCAAAACCAAGGGCGTCAGAAATCCCCATCGATTCAACCATCGGTTCAAAAAATATTTGGCTGCCAATGCCAATCAAATAGCGTGATTCAAAGTTGCCGTCGGGCAATTCATACGCCGAAAGCCGTGCAGCCAAGGTGACGTCTCGGGTGACCCCCGCGTTCCACAGGCTGAGCGTGACAGGTGCACCTTCAGCGGCAAGAACGCGTTCTTGCAACTGCAAAAATGAAAACACAGGTTCGCCATCAATGGCGGTAATCACGTCATCCTTTTGCAATCCGGCGGTATCCGCGGGCGAACGTGGCGACACACCCCCGACGATCGATGGCAAGAAAAATGGACCTTTCACGGTGATCTCAACGCCGTCACGCAAAACGGTATAGTCCAATACAGGCTTTTGCGGCAGCAAATCAGACAGCGTATCTTGGCGCGACGGATCGTCAATCGCGATCCCTTCGACGGCCAGCATCACATCGCCTTGCTTCAGTTCGGACTCAAAACTGGGCGGCAGGTTTGCCAACTTGTCAAACGTAAGCGGATCGATCGCCTGCCCCTGCACCATCGCAGAACCCGCAAAAACAAGCGCAGCAAGCACGAAATTAAAAACCGGCCCCGCCGCCACCGTTGACGCCCGCGCCCACAGGGGCGCCCCGTTCATCGTGCGCCGCGGGTCTATCTCGGGGGCGACCTCTGCGCTTCCGACACTGGCGGCATTCGCGTCACCCAAGAACTTCACATATCCGCCCAACGGAATAGCGGCGACCTGCCAGCGTGTTCCCCGCTTATCGACCCAGCTGAACAGACGCGGGCCAAAGCCCAGTGAAAACACCTCGGCGTGGATGCCACCCAGACGCCCGACGATATAATGGCCGTATTCATGCACAACAACGATGACGGACAGCGCAATCACAAACGCAACGATCGCGTAGCCAAGATTGCCGAACGTCATGGCAAGGTCCGAGATGAATTCCAACGCGTTATCCCAACTTCTTTATGATTTCACCCGCGCGGATACGCGCCAGCCTGTCTGTCTCTAGGACATTATCAAGCGAGATGGCACCCGAAACGATCGCCGGATCCGATGACATTTTGGTCAACACGGTTTCGACCACCCGCGCCATATCTAAAAATCCGATATCGCCAGCAATAAACCCATCCAAGGCGCGTTCTTTTGCAGCGTTGAAGACGGCACCCGTCAAGCCGCCTGTTTCCATCACCATATGGCCCAATTGCAGGGCTGGATACCGCGCGCTATCCGGTGCCTCGAATGTCAGTTTACCGATTTTCGCAAGATCGAGCCGTTCAACAGGCAGTGCCTTGCGATGCGGCCAATGAAGGGCATAGCCGATGGCATGGCGCATATCGGGCGGCCCAACATGGGCCATCAACGCCCCGTCATGGAAACCAACCAGTGCATGCACCAAACTTTCACGGTGGATCAACACCTCTATCTGGTTGGAAGTTACTCCAAAAAATTCTTTGGTTTCAATAAGCTCCATGGCTTTGTTGAACATTGACGCGCTGTCAATCGTGATCCGCTGCCCCATATCCCAATTGGGATGACTTGACGCTTCGGACAAGCTGGCAGAGCCTAGTTTTTCCAACGGCCAATCCCGAAATGCTCCGCCGCTTGCTGTGATGATCACGCGTTCCACGGCGGCGATATCTTCACCGACAAGCGCCTGAAAAATCGCGGAATGTTCACTGTCGACCGGCAGAACGGTTGCACCATGCGCATCGGCGCGCGCCAAAAGTAACGGTCCAGCCGTCACCAAGGATTCTTTATTCGCCAAGGCCAGCGTCGTGCCAGATTCCAGCGCAGCAAGCCCCGGCACCAGTCCTGCCGCCCCGACAATTGCGGATAACGCCCAGTCAACGGGGCGCGCTGCCGCCTGCGCAACAGCAGCACTGCCAGCAGCAACCTCTACTCCGGTTCCGGCCAACATGGATTTCAGTTCTACGTAGCAATCGTCATAACACGTGACCGCAAGATCAGCGTTCAGGCGCACGGCATCAGCGGCGAGACGGGTCAGATTGCGGCCACCCGTCAGGGCAACAACATCATAGGATTCCGTGTCACGCGCAATCAGATCAACCGCGCTTTGGCCAACAGATCCAGTGGCTCCGAAAAGCGTGATCCGCCTCAAAAGGCTACTCCTGGCACATTGAACGCGCTGGCGATCAGCAGCATAAACAAGGCTGCACCCAACAAGGCGTCAAAGCGGTCGAACAGCCCGCCATGTCCCGGAATAAGCGTCGAACTGTCTTTGACGCCCATCCGCCGCTTTAATGCGCTTTCGGCGATATCGCCCATTTGCCCCGCAAAGCTGATGACCATCGAAATGAGAATAATTGACAAGCCTGCGTTGGTGAACAACGTAAAAACGCACCCGACGATGCCTGCGCCAATCCAACCTGCAGCGGTTCCGCTCCATGTCTTTTTGGGGCTAATCTTTGGCCAGAATTTCGGGCCACCAAACGCTTTGCCCGCAAAATACCCGAAAATATCCGTGACAATCACCACCGACATCAACCAGATCAGCCAGGTGAACCCATAATCGGTCCGAAAATGCACCAGCCCCCAACCCGCGACTTGAATCCCTAGCGCGAAGGCGAAAAATGTGGCGCGCTCACCTTTCAGTTGACTAACCCCGATCAGCGGCACCACAAGAAAAAGGAGAAGTCCAAACGCCGTGCCATCGGCGATTTGTCCCGACATCACGGATGCAACAAGCGCCGCAAGCAGCATGCCCTTTGTCGGTTCATCGCTGCAGATCATCATCCACAGTTCCCACACCATCACCGCGGTCACAAATACCACCAGCATCTGGAACCAGACACCGCCCACAATCACCCCAACAGCGCCAACCGCAGTCATCGCAACGCTGGATATCAGGCGGACGCGCAGATCCTCCCAGTTGGACGTCGTTACATGTGTCATGGTCAGGCTATTACTCCGCCATAGCGCCGTTCTCTGACGCCGTAGTTGGCCAGTACGCTGGCAAATTCGGCCGCTGTAAAATCAGGCCATAATGTATCAATAAATTCATATTCGGCATATGCGGATTGCCACAGCAGAAAATTCGAAATCCGCGCCTCTCCGCTGGTACGGATCACCAGATCCGGATCAGGCAGGACATGGGTATCGAGAAACCGCGCCAGCGTTTCCGCATCGACATCGGCATAGCTCAGCCTGCCCTGCTCGACCTCATAGGCCAAACGCTTTGCGGCGCGGGTCACCTCGTCGCGGCCACCGTAATTCAGGGCGACCGTCAAATGCACCAGATCGTTGCCAGAGGTCAGCAGCTCCAGTTCATCCATCAGCCTGACCAGTTTTTCATCCAGCCGCACGCGGTCTCCGATAAAACGGACACGCACGCCGTTGGCCAGCAGCGCCTTTGCCTCGCGTTCGATATATTTGCGAAACAGTGACATCAGCCCGGACACTTCGGACTGGGTCCGTTTCCAGTTTTCGGTCGAAAAAGCAAAGATCGTCAGGTATTTCACCCCTTGATCAGGACAAGCGGCCACAATTTCGCGCACACGGCGCGCGCCTGCGTGGTGACCGAACAGCCGGGGCCGTCCGCGTTTTTGCGCCCAACGGCCGTTGCCATCCATGATAATCGCAACATGGGCCGGGCCTGTCTTTGGGTCTGGGTCCTTGGGCATTGCTGGCCCCCTGTTACGTTATTTCAGGGTCACACGCAGGTGTTAAACCTGCATGATCTCCGCTTGCTTGGCGTCAAGCGTTTCATCGACCTTTTTGATATGAAGATCGGTCATTTCTTGCACAGTGGTTTCCCAAAACTTCTGGTCATCCTCGGACAGACCATCGTTTTTTGCCTTCTTGATCTGGTCCATCCCATCACGGCGCAGGTTACGGATCGACACACGCGCGCTTTCGGCATAGTTGCCCGCAACTTTGGTCAGCTCGCGCCGCCGTTCTTCGTTAAGTTCAGGGATCGGCAACATGATGATCGTACCGTTCAGTTGCGGATTGATTCCCAATCCACTGTCACGAATGGCTTTTTCGACCTTACCAACCAACGATTTATCCCAGACGTTGATCGTGACCATCCGGGGTTCCGGCACGTTGACAGTGCCCACCTGGTTGATCGGCGTCATCGTACCATAGGCATCAACCATCACGGGTTCCAGCATCGACCCCGACCCCCGCCCGGTTCGCAACGACGCCAGTTCAACGCGCAGGTTTGCAATCGCGCCATCCATGCGGCGGCCTAAATCGTCGGTATCTAGTTCAAAGTCATCTGACATCTTTACTGCTCTTCCTTTGTGGGCTGTGCCCAGCTTTTCTTCATTTTAGGGCACTGCCGCGCGAATGTATAGATTGGGAAATGTGCAGCAGTTGTGCAGAACACCAAATTTTCCCCGCCATTTACGTCTATTCGTGCACGATCGTATAGGTTCCTTCGCCCGCCAGAATGCCCTGAAATCCGCCCGGTTCATCAAGCGAAAACACAATGATCGGCAAGTGGTTGTCGCGTGCGAGCGCAATCGCACTGGCATCCATGACGCCCAGATGCTTTTGCAGCACTTCATCATAGCTGACACGATCATAGCGCACCGCATCGGAATGCTTGGCTGGGTCTTTGTCGTAAACGCCGTCAACCTTGGTACCTTTGAAAATCGCCTCACAGTTCATTTCATTGGCGCGCAGCGTGGCCGCGGTATCTGTGGTGAAATACGGGTTGCCGGTCCCTGCCGCAAAAATACAAACCCGCTTTTTCTCAAGGTGGCGCACGGCGCGGCGGCGAATATAGGGCTCGGCGACTTCGTTCATGGTGATCGCGGAAATCACACGGGTGTGAATACCCAGTTCTTCCAGCGCAGACTGCATCGCAAGCGCGTTCATGACGGTCGCCAGCATCCCCATGTAGTCAGCGGTCGTGCGTTCCATGCCTTGGGCCGAACCTTGCAATCCGCGAAAGATGTTGCCGCCACCAATCACCATGCAGATTTCAACGCCAAGGTTGTGGACCGATTGCACCTCGCGGGCGATGCGCTGCACAGTTGGTGGATGCAGGCCAAACGCCGTGTCCCCCATGAGCGCCTCACCCGAGATCTTAAGCATTACGCGTTTATAAGCTGTCTTCTCAGTGTCAGTCATGGCGGCCCCCGGCTCTATGTTGTTATGGCGCGCAAAATGTCGCAAAACCGCGCCAATTTCAATGGCACCTTGCCGACAAAACGCGAAGCTGCGCAAATAGACAGATGATTACCATTTCACCACACCAACCAGTGCTGATTGCGGGGCCTACGGCATCTGGCAAATCCGCGCTCGCGCTGCATATTGCCCAGACCCAAGGCGGCGTGATTGTGAACGCGGACGCGCTGCAGGTGTATGATGGCTGGCGGATCGTGACCGCGCGCCCGGATGACCGCGACCTGACGAAGGCGCCACACGCACTTTACGGGCATGTACCGTTCGATATGGCGTATTCGGTGGGGCATTGGCTGCGCGATGTAACGCCGTATCTGCACGGCGATCAGCGCCCGATTATCGTAGGTGGCACCGGGCTTAATTTTAATGCGCTGACCCACGGATTGGCAGAAATACCTGCAATACCTGATGCTATAAGATTGAAGGCTAATCATATGTCTTTGCAGGATCTTATTGCCGACCTTGATGCTAAAACGCTTGCCCGGATCGATCAAAATAACAAGATGCGTGTGCAGCGCGCCTGGGAGGTATTGCACGCAACCGGGCGACCGCTTGCGGATTGGCAGGACAGCACACCGCCCGCCCTGTTGCCTGTTGAAAACGCGGTCTGCATCAACGTCAATGCGGGAACTGACTGGCTGAATGCCCGCATTGAACAGCGTTTCGACCAGATGCTCGACATGGGCGCATTGGACGAAGCGCGCAAGATGTTTGAAACGTGGGATCCATTGCACCCCTCTTCCAAAGCAATCGGCGCGCCAGAACTGATCGCGCATCTTGCGGGACATTGCACGCTCAAGGCTGCCCGCGCCGCCGCGATCATCGGGTCAAGACAGTATGCGAAACGCCAGCGCACGTGGTTTCGGTCGCGCCACAAAGACTGGCTTCAGCTGCAGATTGATCAATCCGACATTATCGCAACAGTTCAGTTCCGATAAACCTGCGACACATTGATTTAAAAGGGCTTTCGGTCAGAGTGTTTCAAAAATCAACATTGAGGCAAAGTTGATGACCCTGATGATCGAAGTCAAACCAGCGCTTTCGCTGGTGCATCTAAAACACGTGGGCATCACATCGCGCTGGCGTAACGAAGCCATGCGCAGCCATGCAACGCCCCGGCTTATCCATATCACCAAGGGTCAGGGCCGCATTACGGTCGCGGGCCTGACAAACGGGTACGGCCCAAACAACCTGATCCTCATTCCGCCACATACAATGTACGGCATCGAAATCGGCCCCACCGTTTTTGCACAGATGATGGCGTTGCCCGACGATGCCGGTATGCCTGCGAAACCCTTTCATTTGCGACTGCGCGACGTCGGTCCCCAGAAGGAATTGCAAAGCTATTTCGAAGCGATCGAGCGTGAACTGCAACCTGGCGGTGATGCACGGGCCGTCACAAGTTATCAGGTTTTGTTATCGATCTTCATCGAACGCCAGTTGGCGATCCACGGGGCAACCGCGTCAGACACACGGCGTGAAACTGCTACCGCAAAACTGGTTACGCGTTACACGTCACTGATCGCCCAAGAGTTCCGGTCTGACTGGACGGTGGCGCATTATGCGGATGCCTTGCACGTCACGCCCACACATCTGACCCGCTGCTGTCAGCAGACCTGCAGCCAATCTGCGCTGAAAATACTCAACGAACGCATCCATTACGAGGCATGTTTGCTTCTGCGCGACACCCGCACCCCGGTACAAGATATTGCGACACGTCTCGGGTTTCACTCTGCGGCGTATTTCACACGTGCCTTCAAGGAAAAAACCGGGGCGACACCGACCGATTTCCGCCATGCCAAACAGCAGCGACGCTAAACAGACTATGCCCGCGATGGCGTATCGTATGACGCGTCAATTGCCCCAGATGACCAGAACATAGGACTGCGTTTCTGCGTATGGTGGCACATCGCCATAGCGTTCAACGGCGCCCGGCCCCGCATTATAGGCCGCAAGCGCAAGCCGCCAATCACCAAATGTATTGTACTGCTGGCGCAGGTATCGCGCGCCGCCCTCTAGGTTCTGCGCCGCATCCAATGGATCAACCCCCAGCACCGCTGCGGTTTGTGGCATCAACTGCGCAAGTCCAAGCGCGCCTTTGTGCGACACAGCACCGGCGTTCCAGCCGCTTTCTTGCTGAACAAGGCGCAAAAACAGATCAACAGGAATGCCATGACGTTCGGCGGCTGCCCGCGCAACAGCAAGGTAAGGTCCAGCGTACGACCCCGTGTAGGGGCGGATCATGCTGGTGAAATCAGCGCGTGGTGGCTGCAAACGCGCCGAATTTTCATATTGGGTCGCAGCACGGCTATCCAAAAGCGCTGTTTGGCTTCGCAAAAGAGCCGTCCTGTTCATCGTCGACACTTGCTCTTGCGCCGATAGACCACTGGTGGCCAATATAAAAATCGTTGCTAGGCCGGGCCACACTGACTGCACTGGACTATCTCGCTTTGTTTCGATGCGCCAATGTAGGTGCTTTTGTGCAATTCGCCAAGCCTTGCCGCACAATCATTCCTTAACCTTGTTCGCCGATCCCCAGTCTGTCACAAAAGCGCAAACAAGAATCGTGGGAGATGCCATCATGGCCGGATCAGTGAACAAAGTCATTCTTATCGGGAACCTTGGGGCCGACCCGGAGGTCCGCAATTTTCCGAACGGCGGCAAGGTATGCAACCTGCGCATCGCGACCTCTGAAACGTGGAAAGACCGCAATACCGGCGAGCGCCGCGAAAAAACCGAATGGCACACCGTCGCAATTTTTCAGGAAGGTTTGGTCAAGATCGCTGAACAATACCTGAAAAAGGGGTCAAAAGTTTATATCGAAGGCAAATTGCAAACCCGCAAATGGCAGGACCAGTCTGGCGCAGACCGCTATTCAACCGAGGTTGTGCTGCAAGGTTTCGACGGCACACTGACCATGCTTGACGGGCGTGGCGAAGGTGGCGGTGGCCAAGGCGGCGGCAACTACGGTGGCGGCAGCGGGTCATCTTACGGTGGCAACGATGGTGGCTATGGTGGCGGCAACAGCAATAGCAACGCACCATCAGGCCGCAGCAATGACATGGATGACGAAATTCCGTTCTAAACGCGGCCCATCCGAACGACGATCAAAAGTCCCGGTTATCCCCGGGACTTTTTTAATGCGAGCGCCGCATCCAGTACCGACAACACGATGTCGGACGGCACGTCAGAGGTGATAAACGCATCGCCTATCCCGCGTGCTAAAATGAACCGCAACTTGCCATCCAGCACTTTTTTATCTTGGCCCATCAACGTCAAAAGCCCGGCAGCATCGGGCAAATCGCCATCGATATCAGCGATATCAACTTTCATGCCCATATCTTTCAGGTGTGCGCGAACGCGACTTGGGTCCTCTTGGCTGCATAGACCCAGACGGGCTGACACCTCGAACGCCATCGCGCATCCGATCGCCACGCCTTCGCCGTGCAAAAGCCGGTTTGAATAACCTGTTGCAGATTCCAGTGCGTGCCCAAAGGTATGCCCCAAGTTCAAGAGTGCGCGTTCGCCCTGCTCGGTTTCATCACGCGCAACAATACCGGCCTTCATGTCGCATGCGCGCGTCACTGCCTTGACGCGGGCGTCCATATCGCCAGCAGCCAACGCCGGCCCCATGGTTTCCAACCAGTCAAAGAACGCCGCATCCCCCAGCAGGCCGTATTTCACCACCTCACCATAGCCAGCCAAAAAGTCGCGCGGCGCCAACGTCCCCAAAAGCGCGGTATCGGCCAGCACAAGGCTTGGCTGGTGAAACGCCCCGATCAGGTTTTTGCCGTGGGGCGAATTGATACCCGTTTTCCCGCCGACAGAACTATCGACTTGGGCCAACAGCGTTGTCGGTATTTGCACAAAACGTACACCACGCCGCATGATCGCAGCAGCAAACCCAGCCAGATCGCCGATCACACCGCCACCAAAGGCAATCACCACGTCACCGCGTTCGACCTTTTGCGACAGCAACCATTCCACCGACCGTTCAAGCTGCGCCCAGCATTTCGTGCTCTCGCCTGCGGGCAAAGCAAGCGCATCCGACGTCAGCCCCGCCGCCCCCAAAGCCGCCTGAAGTTGGTTTAAATGCAAGGCAGCGACTGTTTCATCGGTCAAAATACAGACATGCTTGCGCCCGCCCATTCCCGCCACATGGCGACCCGCCTGATCTAACAACCCGGGTCCGATGTGAATGTCATAAGCGCGGCCGGGTAAATCCACATGGACGGTAGCGGTCATGGTGTTTTCTCCAAAATATCAGGCCGAGAACACAGCAATTCAAGCGCCGATTGCGTGGTGTCTTCGATCGTTGCGGTCCGGGCGACGGGCAGGCGCAACCCAGCAAGCGCATAGGTTGGTTGGCGATCGTCAAAAATCTTGCGCAATGTCGCCTTCGGGTCGGCGGTGCGCAATAAAGGGCGCGTGTCCTTGTGGCGCACCCGATCCCAAAGCGTTTCCACGTCAGCATCCAACCACAACGCAACACCCAACTGCGCAATCGCATCCTGATTCTGTTGGGTCATAAACGCACCACCCCCGGTGGACACAATCCCTGGCGGCCCAGAAAGCAGTCGGCGCAACACCTCTGATTCACGTTGCCTGAAAAACGCTTCGCCATCGCGGGCAAAAATTTCGGCGATGCTGGCTGCGGCTGCCAGTTCAATCGCGGCATCGCTATCAACAAACGGCACCTGCAGACGATCCGACAGGCAGCGGCCAATCGCGGATTTCCCCGACCCCATCATCCCCACCAAAACAACGGTGCGATGGAGCTGATATCCTGGCCCCTCTGTCATACATTTCCCCCCGGAAACTTCGGCATTTCACCGCCTCATACAAAATTATTGAATGAATGCCGTGATCTTACGCAAAAGGCCATATATAAAGACTTCAATTGTTGGCACCTAGACCACATATTGAGGCAGATAAAAAGGACGGAGCAGATCATGTTGCGGCTCATCAAAGTACTTTTGTTTTTATTCGTTTTGGCGGCAGCCGGATTGATTGCATACGCCTATATCGGGCCTATCTTTTTTCCTGCTGATTTTGCGCCCCCCCTACAAGAGGTAACAAACCCTGTCACGCTGGAAACAAACTAAGCGGCTGTCACTGACGCTGATCGTGCTGTGCAGCCCTGCGGTTGCGCAGGATCAACCGATGTCCGCGATTGACTGGCTGTCGCGGTCGGTACAGCCTATCCGCCCGACGGAACCTCCGGTCAGTGACGGGGCAAGCACACCGCAGGTGACGGTGACCCCGCTTGACCGCCCTTCAAAAGACCCGTTCGGGCTTTTGCCCAGTGACGTCACCGGTCTGCCGCGCACGCTTTGGTCGCGCAGCGACGAGACAACATTGGTCGCGCTTTTACGCGCTGAACGGGTGGAAACGCTTCCGGCCATTCAGGACCTTCTTAAAATGCTCGTCCTTGCCGAAGCCGATGCGCCGTTCAATGCCAGCCAAAGTGGCACATTGTTCCTTGAACGGATCGACAAATTATTGGACCTTGGCGCAATCGAACCGGCTAAGGCGTTGATTGAACAGGCGGAACCCGACACGCCGCCGCTTTTTCGACGTTGGTTCGATGTGGCCTTGTTGACGGGAACCGAAGACGAGGCATGCGCGGTGATTGGGCAAAAACCAGCCATCGCGCCGACCTACCCAGCCCGTATATTTTGTCTTGCCCGCAACGGCGACTGGTCGGCTGCCGCTTTGACCCTGAATACGCACCGCATTTTGGGCGACATTTCGGACGCCGAAGAACAGTTGATTGCGCGGTTCCTGGATCCCGACCTTTTCGAAGGCGAACCGCCGCTTGACCCGCCTGCACGGGTCAGCCCGCTGATGTTCAGGATGCACGAAGCCATCGGCGAAGGTTTGGTGACGTCCGACCTCCCGCTTGCGTTTTCGCATGCTGATTTGCGGCCCAACGTCGGTTGGAAGTCACAGATAGAGGCAGCAGAGCGGCTTGCGCGGCAAGGCGCGATTGCGGAAAATGTGTTGCAGAAATTCTATACCACCCGAACGCCCGCTGCATCGGGCGGCGTGTGGGACCGGGCGCGCGCAATCCAGCGGTTCGACGAGGCGTTAGACACAGGCGACGCAGAACAAATCGCGCGCGCACTTCTGCCAGCCTGGGAGGCGATGCAGCAAGCGCATACAGAGGTCGCCTTTGCAAAGCTGTATGGTGACGCCTTGCAACACGTTGAACTGGCCGGACCAGCGCAAACCACCGCGATCACGGTTGGCCTGCTGTCACCTGACTATGAAGCCGTAGCCATCGACGCGGCGCAATCAGGATTTGACCCTTTCCTTCTGGCTGTCGCGCGCGGTCAGCCCCAAGATGTGCGGGTCACATCGCCGCGCGGATTGGCGATCCAATCCGCGTTTAATGGCGCGCCGCCGCCCGACGTGCTGCAAGCACTTATCACCGAAGAAAAATTGGGCGAAGCATTATTGCGCGCGATGGCAATCTTCAACGAAGGGTACGCAGGGGATTTCCGGTCCATTACCGATGCTTTGGCAGTGTTTCGGGCGGTCGGCCTCGAGGATACAGCGCGCCGGATCTCGTTGCAGTTGCTGATTTTGGATCGTCCGGCGTGACACATTCAACGCACCCAATGGCCCGCTGGGTACAGGTCTTTCTTGAAGCACAGGCTGCCGAGCTTGATGCCGCAACCAACACCCAGCTTGCCTATGCGCGCGATCTGCAAAATTTTGCCGGGTGGCTTGCGGACCGCAACCTGCATTTTGCCGGGGTCACGCGCGATGATATCGAATCCTATCTGATCGATTGCGAATTAGAAGGACTGGCGAAATCCACACGGGCCCGGCGCCTATCAGCCATGAAACAGTTATTTCGATTCGCATTTGAAGAAGGTTGGCGTGACGACAATCCAGCCATCCAGATCAAAGGCCCCGGACGCGCGCAACGGCTGCCCAAAATTTTGGACATCACTGAAGTCGACCGTCTGCTTGCCGCCGCCCATGGGTCGGCACGCGATTCTTTGCGCAACGGCTGCCTGATGGAATTGCTATACGCGACAGGCATGCGCGTCACCGAACTGGTCAGCCTGCCCGCGTCGGCAGCGCGTGGCGATCCGCGGATGCTGCTTGTGCGTGGGAAGGGCGGCAAGGAAAGACTGGTGCCGCTGTCTCCGCCTGCGCGCAAAGCCCTTGCCACCTATTTAGCGGCCCGCGACGAGATCGAAGACGCCGGCCGCAAAGACGGCAAATCGCCATCACCATTTTTATTTCCGTCCCATGGCAAGGCGGGGCATCTTACGCGACATCGTTTCTTTGGCTTGATCAAAGAATTTGCAGTCGCGGGCGGCGTGTCCCCTGCCAAGGTCACACCGCACACATTGCGTCATGCTTTTGCGACCCATTTATTGGCTGGCGGCGCGGATTTGCGGTCGATCCAAACGATGTTGGGACACGCTGATGTCGCAACGACCGAAATTTATACACATGTCTTGGATGAGCGGCTAAAAGATTTGGTGCTAGAACATCATCCGCTTGCCAAGAAACAACGCTCTAACTGAAGGCCAACAATGGAAACCGTGACCTCTGACGCCGCATTCTGGCTTACCGCTGGCGGCATCTTGATTCTTTTGATTCTCTCCGCTTTTTTCTCGGGCTCGGAAACTGCGCTTACCGCAGCGTCACGGGGCAAGTTACGCTCTGCGGCTGACAAAGGCTCGAAGGGGGCAGAAACTGCGCTTACTGTGACAGAAGACAGCGAACGGCTGATCGGGTCGGTTCTGCTTGGTAACAACGTCGTCAATATCTTGGCCACATCTCTGGCGACCGCGCTTTTGACAAAAATATTCGGCCAAAACGGCGTTGCCGCGGCAACGTTGATTATGACCCTCTTGGTGTTGATTTTCGCCGAGGTACTGCCAAAAACCTTTGCAATCACTTACCCCGAAACGGTTGCGGCACGGGTCGCGGGGCCGATTGCGATCGTCGTCAAAGTGTTTTCACCCATCGTTTACGCCGTCCGCACCTTGGTCCGCGGTGTCTTGTATTTGTTTGGCGTCCGGACCGACCCAGACAGCAACATCCTGGCAGTCCGCGAAGAAATCGCAGGGGCCTTGCATCTTGGCCATTCCGAAGGGATCGTCGAAAAAGAAGATCGCGACCGTATTTTGGGCGCGCTTGATCTGAACGAACGCGCTGTCGAAGAGATCATGTTGCACCGCTCCAGCATCGAAATGATCGACGCCGACCTCCCGCCACAAGATATGCTGGCGCAAATTTTGGATAGCCCGCACACGCGTCTGCCGTTGTACCGTGGTGATCAGGAAAATATCGTGGGCGTCCTGCACGCCAAAGACCTGTTGCGCGCCATGCACAAACTGCTTGCCGGATCAGACGGCAAAGGTCTGGCAGCATTTGACGTGATGAAGGTGGTGATGCCGCCCTATTTTGTGCCGGAAACCACAACGCTTGGCGACCAAATGCGTAACTTTCTTAAGCGGAAAACCCATTTTGCGCTGGTCGTCGACGAATATGGCGGGCTGCAAGGTCTGATCACCCTCGAGGATATTCTGGAAGAAATCGTCGGTGAAATCGCCGATGAGTTTGATCAGCACGAAGAAGCACAGATCGAGGCGACAGCAGATGGCGCCTATATCGTGGACGGCGGCATGACCATCCGCGACCTAAACCGCGCCCATGACTGGAATCTGCCAGACGAAGAAGCCAATACAATCGCCGGGTTGGTCATCCACGAGGCACAGATGATCCCCGTGGAGGGTCAGGTTTTTTCTTTCCATGGCTTCCGGTTCGAAGTCGTGAGCAAAGAAGAAAACCGTCTTGCGACGCTGAAAATCAGGCAGCTTTGAGGGCGCATGAGCGCCCCCAGCGTGGGTTAACGCGCTTTAAAGATACTGCCCAGAATGCCGCGGACAATGCGGCGTCCGGTGGTGCCCTTCAGTTCCTTGGCCACGACCGATGCCAATGCATCGCCAAAACCACCGCCCGAGGACCGCGCGCTTCGCGAGGTTCGGCTGGGCGCACGGCCGCCCCCATCGTAGCGTCGCGCGTTGCTAAACTCGCGATCTTTTTCAGCAGCTTCCGCCTCGGCCTTTTCGGCGTCTTCCGCAGCCTTTGCCGCGACATCCGCCCGTTTTGCCAGTATCTCGTGTGCGCTCTCACGGTCCAGAGGCGTATCATATTTGCCAGCCATCGCAGAAGCCGCCATCACAGATTGCCGTGTGGTTTCATCGATCGGGCCAAGCATAGATGACGGCGGGCGGATCAATGTGCGTTCAACGATCTGGGGTGTGCCTTTTGCATCAAGGAACGATGTCACCGCCTCGCCTGTGCCCACCTGTTGAATTGCCTCTGCCGTATCGAACGCAGGGTTGTCACGGTAGGTTTCCGCAGCCATTTTCAATTCTTTACGGTCTTTGCCTGTAAACGCGCGCAGCGCATGCTGCACCCGATTGCCAAGCTGACCCAAGACGTCGTCGGGAATATCTGCGGGGTTTTGCGTCACAAAATAGATGCCGACACCTTTGGATCGTATCAGACGCGCAACCTGTTCGACCTTATCGACCAAAGCTTTTGGCGCGCCGTCAAACAGCAAATGCGCCTCATCGAAAAAGAACACCAGTTTGGGTTTTTCGGGGTTTCCGACTTCGGGCAGTTCTTCGAAAAGCTCCGACAACAGCCACAGCAGGAATGTCGCATAAAGCCGTGGCGACCCCATGAGTTGATCCGCTGCCAGAATATTAATTTCCCCGCGACCGTCACGCAGGCGCATCATATCTGCCAAATCTAGCGCCGGTTCCCCGAACAGCGCATTGCCACCCTGATTTTCCAGAACGAGCAAATCGCGCTGGATCGCACCGACCGACGATGCGGCCACATTGCCGTAACGCAGCGACAGCTCTTTGGCGTTTTGCCCTACCCAGACCAGCAGCGCTTGAAGGTCTTTCAGGTCCAAAAGCGGCAAGCCCTCTTCGTCAGCAACCCGGAACGCCACATTCAAAACGCCTTCTTGCACGTCCGTCAGGTCCATCAGACGCGCCAGCAAAAGCGGCCCCATCTCGGCGACCGTCGCGCGGATCGGGTGGCCCTTTTGACCGAATAAATCCCAAAAGGTGACCGGAAAACTGTCGTATTGCAGGTCCAGCCCAATTGTCGCCGCGCGTTTCGTAAAGGCGTCATGCAGCTTGAAGTCGACACTGCCTGATGCTGCCAATCCCGAAAGGTCGCCTTTGACGTCCGACAAGAACACTGGCACGCCCGCTGCAGAAAACTCTTCGGCCATGATTTGCAGCGTCACAGTTTTACCCGTCCCTGTGGCCCCCGCAATCAACCCGTGGCGGTTCGCCTTGTCTAACAACAAGGTTTGCGCGACACCGTAGTCCTGCGCGCCGCCGCCAATAAAGATATGATCTGACATGCTGTCGTCCTTTGAATATTGCTTGCCGCCAAAATACATCCTTAACGTCTTGATGCTAGCCTAATCCACGCCAACCTGTGTTCATGTGCGGGTTTGGCAAATTTCCTCCCTGTTGAACTGGCCGTGTCTTCGGACACGGCTTTTTTCGTTTAATCTGTTACATGCCCGTTGCATTTCCTGTTGACGGGTCAACGACCATTGCGTAGATTTTTTCCAAATCAGTCGGCAAAGTTCGGCAGGGAAAAAATGAAAAAGGGTCCAATGCTGGGCCCTTTTTCTATTGTGTTCACATCTATTTGTGATCAGGTCCCCGCCGATGGCGCGGCTTTCCCACTGACAGCCGATATCTTGCATGATAAAGCCTAGAAAACCGCAAAAAGGACCCTATTGATGCGCAGTTCAGTCAAAACCCTTCTCATGGCCGCTTTCCTGACACATGTCGGCGCAGCCTACGCCCAAGACGAGACGGCAGCGCCAGCCGAAACCACAACAGAATCCGATAGTTCAGCGGAAAGCGCGCTTGACTTGGGCCAGTCGTCAGAACCGGCAGTTGGTCAGTCATATGTCCTGCAAGAGTTCGGCGATTGGGCAATGCGCTGCATCCGCGCCCCAGAGGGGGAAGCGGACCCGTGCAACCTGTATCAACTTTTGAAGGATGATGAGGGGAATGCGATCGCCGAGTTCAACTTTTTCCGGCTGCCCCCTGACGCGGGCCCGGTTGCGGGCGCCAATGTTGTTGTCCCGCTTGAGACGCTCCTGACACAACAATTGACGATCGCCGTTGATGGGCAAAACCCGCGGGTCTACCCGTTCCGGTTTTGTAACGCGGGCGGCTGTGTTGCGCGTCTTGGCTTTACGCAAGAAGACATTGATCTGTTCAAGCGTGGATCGACGGCAACCGTGCGTGTCGTACCTGCCGCAGACCCGGGCCAGGAAATCCTTTTGGACCTGTCACTGACTGGATTTACCGCGGGCTACGAAGGCTCTGTTGGTAGCACGCAATAATTGCACTTAGGCAGGTCGCTTTGACGGCCTGCCTATATCCGCCGCAAGGCAAGCACGGCGTTTAGACCACCAAATGCAAAGGCATTTGACAAGACGACATCCACCTTTGCATCGCGCGCTTCGTTTGGTACCACGTCCAACGCGCATTCTGGGTCTGCCTCTTGATACCCGATGGTCGGGGCAATCACACCGTCGCGTAGCGCCATGATGCAGGCCAGCAATTCGACCGCCCCGGTGCCCCCGATCAAGTGTCCGTGCATTGATTTGGTTGACGAAATCATCAACCGGTCCGCATGGGTTCCGAACACATCCGCCACCGCAGCACATTCTGTTTTGTCGTTCGCCGCCGTACCCGTGCCATGGGCATTGATATAGCCCACACTGTCCAACGGCAATTTGGCATCACACACCGCGCCCGCAATTGCGCGTGCGGCGCCCTGCTTGGATGGGGTAACGATATCGGACGCGTCCGATGACATTGAAAAACCGACAACCTCGCATAAGATATCCGCGCCACGCGCTTGCGCATGCTCGAACTCTTCGAACACAAAAACGCCTGCACCTTCGCCTTGAACCATGCCGTTACGTGTTGCCGAAAACGGGCGGCACGCATCTTTGGACATCACACGCAGCCCTTCCCATGCTTTGATGCCGCCAAAGCACAGCATTGCCTCCGACCCGCCGGTGATCATCACCTTGGACATGCCGCACCGGATCATATTAAACGCCTGCCCCATCGCGTGGTTGGATGACGCACATGCCGTCGCCACGGTAAAGGTGGGACCGCGCAGATTAAATTCGATGGACACGTGGCTTGCGGCAGCGTTGTTCATCAGGCGCGGCACGATGAACGGGTGAACCCGGTTTTTGCCTTCTTCATAGACCGCGCGATAATTTTCATCTTGTGTGGTAAGCCCGCCGCCGGACGTCCCCAAGACAACGCCTGATTGATCCGCCAAATTGCCCGAGAAATTAAGCCCCGATTGGGTGATCGCCTGCCGCGCAGCTAGCAGCGTAAACTGGGTAAAGCGATCGAACAGCACCAGCTGTTGCCGATTGAAATGCGCGGTTTCATCGTAATTCTTGACTTGGCCGCCAATTTGAATCGCCAGTCGGTCAACGTCCCTGATCTCAAGCGGGCCAATACCGCAGCGCCCTTCGCGCATGGCTTCAAACGTTGTGGCAACATCGTTGCCCAGCGGGTTCATCGTCCCTGCACCAGTAATGACGACGCGATGCATCTAGATGCTCTGCCCCGCTTTGATCTTTTCTACAGCGGCGATAATTGCGGCCACCGACGAAATATCAAAGTCGCTGTTGCCGGGATCGTTCGCATTAAAGGGCACTGCGATATCAAAGGCTTCTTCGATTGCAAAAATGCTTTCGACAAGGCCAAGACTGTCGATACCCAAATCGGCAAGTGTGTGCGCCATCGTGACGTCCGATGGCTCCAGCATGGCTTGCTCTGCAATAATAGCGATAACTTGCTCTTTGATGTTCATCTTTTCAGACCCACCTTTGTTTGATCACGATCTAGGTCGTTTTGACTAAGATTGAAACAGTTTGTTAACGCTTCGAGAAACTGTTTAGAAAACGTGGCAAACGGCGCAAGGCTTTATAGCTTTCAAGATGGGTCTGCATCTTGGTTGCGGGGTATCCCATCATCACGCGGCCCGCAGGGACGTTGGACAGAACCACTGACCCGCCGCCCAGCACCACGTCGGCGCCAATTGTCAGGTTATCAGCCACACCTGCCTTGCCACCAATCACCACCCGATCACCAATCACGGTGGACCCGGCGACCCCGGCTTGCGCACATAGCAAACAGTGTTCGCCGATAATGACGTTGTGACCGACCTGTACCAGATTATCGATCTTGGTCCCGTTGCCCACTTGGGTCGGGCGGATCGTGCCTGCGTCAACGGTCGCGTTCGCACCGATTTCAACATCGTCGCCGATCGTGACGCCGCCCAACGAATGTATGCGGTGCCACGTGGCATCTTTGGGCGCGGACAAAGCTACATTGCCCAATGTTTCGCGGGCAATTTCAACGTTCGATGGTTCTTTGCTGACAAAAGAAAACCCGTCGCCGCCAAGCGTGACATTGGGTTGCAAGATCACGCGCTTGCCGACAGTCACACCACGTTGCACGCGGACGCCTGCGTGGATCTGACAGTCGTGACCAATGCGAACCCCTGCCCCAATGCTGACCTGATCCGCAATCCAGCTGCCCGCGCCGATCACCGCATCAGCCCCGATTACAACGAATGGTCCAATCGTGACCCCCTCGCCCAGTTGCGCAGAGGGGTCGATGACCGCATGCGGGCTGATCCCGCGTCCCGGCAATGGCTGGTCCAGCATCTGTGTCAGCGCCGCCATCGCAAGCCGCGCGCGCGGCGCGACAATCGCGGCCTCAAGCCCCAATGCCTGCCAGTCAGCGCCCGGCCAAACAACTGCCGCCCGCGCACGGCCCCGTGCGATCGCAGCACCATAAGCAGGCGACATCGCCAGCGCCAAATCAGTTGGTCCCGCGCTCGCGGGTTCAGAGGCATGACCGACCAAAATGTCAACGGCGCCAAAGGCCTGAACCCCGAGCGCCGCTGCGATATCTTTAACTGAATGCATCATATTGCCCCCGGAACGTCTCCGAAGACAGATTTAACCCTGAACAGCGCGGATCGCCACCCCTTCACGTGCCAATGCGTTCCAAATCCGCCCATCACGCCCATAAACATCACGGCGATACTGCATTGGACCTTGTGCATTGGTGAATGCCGTCCGGTAAACCAGATGAACCGGCACCGGTTGCTCCAGGTCAACGCGCTGTTCACGACCGGTGCTCAACTGTGCCTGAAAGAACGTCTGCGGGTCTGACATCTGCCGCGCCAACAGGGCGTAGGCAAAATCAAACGGGTCAGCGAGGCGGATACAACCGTGGCTGTATGCACGGACTTCGCGGCCGAACAGGCTCTTGGATGGTGTGTCATGCAAGTAGATATTGTAGTGGTTCGGGAACATGAACTTGACCAACCCCAGCGCGTTACCCTCGCTTGGTGGTTGACGCATCGAAAACGGAAAGTTGCGTTCCGTGTACTGGCTAAAGTCCACCGCATTGCGGTCAATCGGACGACCGCTGCCATCGGTGATTACCAATTGGCGCACCGCATTTCGGTTTTGCTGCAATTGCGGCAGGTATTCTTTGGTGATGATCGACCGCGGGACGTACCAGCTTGGGTTGATGATCATGAACTCCATCACGTCAGAAAACTCTGGGCTGACACGATCACTTTGGTTTGCGCCGATCACGGACCGGGTTTCGAATGTCACGACGTCATTATCAATAATCTTCGCCGTAAAATCCGTGAGATTAACCCACACATGCCGTTCACCCCGCGGACGGTTGATCCAACGCTCACGTTCCATCGCGACAATGATTGACTGAAGACGGCTTTCTGGCGCCATGTTGATTTCTGCAAGCGTGCTTGGGCCGGCGGTTCCGTCAATTGCCAAACCATGCGCCTGCTGAAAACGCTGAACCGCATTTACCATCGCCGCATCGAAGGTTTGGGTATTCGTCCGCTCAAGAAAGCCCATCGTCATCAAACGATTGCGCAAAGCGACCACGCGGTCACCCGAATCTCCTGCCTCAAGCTTACCGCCAGGTACAGTCGGCCCCCAGCCGCCATTTGCAAGCAAGCGTTCCATCGCCAGTTTTTCGCGCATCAACCGGGTATACTCGGGCGAGCTGGGCGGCAATGCGCGCAGGAAAGCAGCAGGGTTCGACTGTGAAAAGGCCCGTAACGTGGACAGGCGCGAACGATACGGCACCTCGCGCACAATGCTGCTGTCGATCCGCGACGGGACCAACATGCCGGTCTGCACGTCACGCGCATATTGCAAAAACGCGCGGCTCAGTTCGACCTCCATGCGCCCTTGGTCCGCAGGGGTTGAAGCCGCTTGCAATTGCGCCATCAAGGCTTGGGCGTCATAGCGGGCGGCAGGCAAACCGTGATCGCCCGCAGCGGCAAAAGCGGTCATCAACGCGTTGCGGCGGTCACGATCCCCATTGGCGCTCCAGATACCGTCGAAATTTCGTTCGCGGTAGAAAGCAGCCAAATCGCTGTCTGATGCAGCAGCTTGTGCCACGGATTGACGAAAATCCGTAACCTGCGCCTGTGCAAACGGTGCGACAAACAGAAGCATGGTGAAAGCTGCAAAAAACAGCCTAATCCGTGTAAGTGATGCCGATCTCGGCGCACGTAAGATGTGCATATAGTACCCCCAAGTATACAATGACCCGACTCGTTATATAGGGTCGACTTCGTAAAACAGAGTATGAATATCCTTACTATAGACATGTCCATTCATAATGCCGCGATGTGTCGATGCTGTCGGTGTGTGTTGCGTTGTTGCCGTGCCGCAAACAATCGTCGACGCGCGCAAATGCATAAAATTCAAACAACCGATAAGCAGTTTTGCACTTATTAAGGAAAGCGGCGCTAAAAAGACCTTGGTGAACGAATCCAAATGTGCCATAAATTCGGTACATCTGGGGAGATGGCGAAAAAAGCCGCAAAGCGGCAGTAGTTGAGCGACGGGACAGGCGCAATACCATGACCAAAACAACCCCCTCCGGGATCACACGCCGCGGCTTGCTTGGTGCATTCGCAGCAACAGTTGCGACAGCAGCTCCAACATATTCTCAGGCCGCAGGTTTTCTTCGTGGTGCAGGCGATATTCGCCGCATATCGATGTACTCCGGTCGCACGGGCGAACGGCTTGACACCATCTACTGGATCGAAGGCGAATATATCGCTGAGGCCGTGCGCGAAATTAACGTGCATATGCGCGATTGGCGCACCGGTGAAGCTGTCCAGATGGATCTGCGCACCATTGATATTATGGCAGCCGCATCGAATCTGATGGACGCGAACGAACCTTACCTGTTGCTGTCGGGCTACCGCTCGCCGCAGACCAACGCGATGCTGCGCGGTCAGTCGCTGGGTGTGGCAAGCAATTCGCTACACATGCGTGGGCAGGCCGCCGACTTGCGTTTGCAAAGCCGGACAACGGCCCAAATGGCGAGCGCGGCACTTGCGTGTAACGCTGGTGGCGTTGGGCGTTACAATGGTTCAAATTTTGTCCATATGGATTGCGGCCCAGTGCGTACCTGGCGGGGATAAAGCAAAACCAACCGAAAAATGGGCCCGCCGGGCCCATTTTTTTTGGCCTGCGACGATATAGTCGATGTGTCACGGGTGCGACCATAACCGGTGTCATATGACATGCAAAATATTTTGAAAATGGTGCACCCGACAGGATTCGAACCTGTGGCCTCTGCCTTCGGAGGGCAGCGCTCTATCCAGCTGAGCTACGGGTGCCTGCAGTCCTGATACCTACGCATCCGAGCAGGTGCAAGTCATTCTCTTGTCATTGAATGCGCTATTTTGGTTCTTGTTCCATCGCTGGCGGCCGCCGAAAGCGGCAGCACGCGAATGACGTTGGTCCGCTAGCTAAACAGGTCGTGACACAATTCAAGTGCGTCAATAAATATGTCCACTTCAGAGGTCGTGTTATACATTGCAAATGATGCACGGCAGGTCGCGCCCACGCCCATATGTTCCATCAACGGCATCGCGCAGTGGGTCCCTGCCCGCACGGCAACACCTTTTTTATCAAGAACCGTTGAAATATCGTGCGCGTGTGCTGCCCCATTCAAAGTAAAGGAAAAAATCGCGCCTTTGGTGGCAGACTGACCTTGGACGTTCACCCAATTCAACCCATCAAGACGACGACGGGCATATGCGCATAAACTGTGTTCATAGGATGCGATATGGTCCATCCCGATATCCATCAAATACTCTAGCGCAGCGCCCATACCAATGGTTTGTACGATACCGGGCGTGCCAGCCTCGAACATCATCGGCGGGTCGTTATAGGTGACGGCATCGCGGCTCACCTCGCGGATCATGTCACCGCCGCCCATAAACGGGCGCATTTCTTTCATCCGATCTGGACGCACGTAGATCGCACCTGATCCGGACGGGCCGTATAGTTTATGCCCTGTGATCGCGTAGAAGTCGCATCCGATATCCCTGACGTCGACGGGCATGTGCACGGCGGCTTGGGATCCATCGACCAAAACAGCCACACCCCTAGCATGTGCGCCAGCGGTGATCGTTTTGACATCCACCACCGTGCCAAGCACGTTGGACATATGCGTCACGGCCACCAATTTTGTTTTGGGACCAATGGCGTCAATCATCTTTTGGGGATCCAGATCGCCATTCGCGTCCACATCCACCCATTTAATGACGACACCCTGTCGTTCGCGCAGGAAATGCCAAGGGACGATATTGGCATGGTGTTCCATAATCGACAGCACGATTTCGTCACCAGCCTGAAGCCGTGGCATCGCCCAAGCATAGGCGACCATATTGATCCCTTCGGTCGTACCCGAGTTAAAAATGATCTCGTCTTCGGAGGCCGCATTCAGGAACTTGGCAACTGTGCCGCGTACCGCCTCGTATTTATCAGTCGCAAGATTGCTAAGGTAATGCAGCCCGCGATGCACGTTGGCATATTCTTCGGCATAGCCGCGGGTGATTGCGTCAATCACGACCTGCGGTTTTTGTGCAGACGCACCGTTATCAAGATAGACCAACGGCTTTCCATTGACTTCGCGGGACAAAATTGGAAAATCCGCACGTATCGTATTGATATCAAAGCTCATATCGCATCTCCAGCGGGGCCAAAGCCCAAAATTGCCAGCAAGATACCGGCGATAAACATTGTGCCAATCAGTGCGATAACCACTGTCAACAGCGCCCGACCCAGCCCGTCAAACTTGTGCAATACCTTGATAAATATCACAAAGCATCGCAACAGCACAAAAATCGCAGCAATGCTGAAAAGGGCGGCGACCAGTGGGCTGACGAGCAGCAACACAATCTGCGCCACATCCAACATCAACCCAACCGCTTGCAACCAGATCAGCAGCATCAACGCCTGATCAAAATTACCCGTACCACCAAACAACTGCCCCGCCCGCGCAAGCGCAGAGGCCAGAACAACCATCCCGATACAGTTCAGCGCTGTGAACTGAAGCGGCGAAATATTGGCAAGCGGCATCTCAGCAGGTGGTGGCGCGATCGTCCAGAGCAACGCCAGCAAAACGGCGTTGATGATGACAACAACCAAAGTCGCCTGTAGCAAAACAGTGCGTGAAAACCTTTGTTGCATGATGCTCCGGGCAGCCGCCTCGGGGTTTTGCAGCGTTTGGCCGACAGCATTCAGATAGCTTATCATACCGACATCCATCAGCCGCGCTCCGCCTCGAACATCGATTGAACCCAGATATACGCAAAAACAATGGCCCAGATCACGCCGACAATGACAGATTGGCTACCGGGTCCGATGAAACCGCGCACCAATCCGTGCAGCAAAAGAAGCGGCGTCGTGGACAGAAGGGACCAAAAGAGTGCAATCCGCGCACCATACCAATCCCCCTGCCCGCGCGCCGCTTTCGCAACGATATGCGCCAATGCAGCCACCCCATAAAGCCCGAGCGGAAGCATCATCACCAAACCGTAAAACGTATAGGTCATCATACCTTCGAAGTTGACTTCGGGTGGCCAAGGCGATGCCTCAAACCCGTTCGCGATCCGCGATAGACGCGGCCACTGCGCCACGAAGATCAACAGACAAGCGACCATCACATAAGCGACCGCGCGATCTTCACGGCGCCCTTGATCCAACAGCTTGCGGATCACGGCACGCGGCGCGCGCCATGTGCGCATGATATCGGCTGTGACTGCCACTAGCTGCGCAGCGCCAGCCAGCCTTCAAGCCGGTCGCGCAACTCTTCAGCCAAAACAGGGTCAGCAATTTCAGCCAGGGCTTCAGCCATAAACGACAGCGTTAGCAAATTGCGCGCATCATGCATCGGAACCCCCCGCGAACGCAGGTAAAACAGCGCCGTCTCGTCGATCGCGCCAGATGTCGATCCATGCGAACACGCAACGTCATCGGCATAGATTTCCAGCTCTGGCTTTGCCAAAAACTGTGCATCTTCGTCCAAAAGCAAGGACTGGCTGATCTGATAGCCATCGGTTTTTTGCGCGCCGGCTTTGACCAAAATCTTGCCTTGAAACACGCCAGTTGCACCGTTGCGCAGCACCTTTTTAAACACCTGACGGCTTTCGCCGTTCAACGCATCGTGGGTAATGAAAACGGTATCGTCATGATGGAAATCATTGCCGTCACCAACGCAGGCCCCTGCGACATGCGCAATCGCATCATCACCGACAATTTCCAGAATACATTCGTTGCGGGTCAAGACACCGTTCACCGTCAATGTGAATGACTTGAATGTCGATTCTGCCCCGATCCGCGCAAAGCAGTGGGTCACATTGCGGCATTCATGATCGCGGCCCTGCGCACGCACATGGTGAAAGGCACCACCATCGGCGACCTCAACCTCAAGACATCCTGAAAACCGCGCTGCTGACGGACCGCTTTCAAGCAATGTCATTTCAGCGCCGGAATCCACCTTTACCAGATGGTGCAAGACCGCGTCCGATGTCTCGTTTTGGTGCAGATAGACCAAATGCACAGGTTTGGCAGTTTTTCCCGTCACGTGGATCACCACGCCATCTGTCGCAAGCGCTGTATTCAGCGCCGCGAGCGGGCGCGCCACAGGCGTTTGACCACGGGTTTCTAATACGCCGTACATGTCCTTGGCCCAATGAATATCAGCGGCCATTGCATCCACAAGACGTTCGATTTGCAGACCTTCACAGGTCAAATCGTCCGATGCAGCGGCATCGAAAACCCCATCCACGAACACAATTTTGATCCGGTTGACGGCTTCAAATAGCGGTGTTTCACCCGCGTCGAACAACGATGCTGATGGCGCAGCGACCGCCGTCAATTCCGCTGGATTGGTATACTTCCAATATTCGTCCCGTTTCGTTGGTAACCCCATCGCCCGGACCCGTGATGCCGCATCGGCACGCACAGAATTTGCCCACGCGGCGCCATTTGGTAACACGGCATCATCAAGCCGCGCGGTCGTTATTTCAGATTTCAGCTGTGCAACCGCCATTTAGGATACCTCGGCCAAGATGTCGGCATAGCCGTTATTTTCGACCTCAAGGGCAAGCTCTGGCCCACCCGTTTTTACGATACGGCCATCCGCCATGATGTGCACCACATCCGGTTTGATGTGGTCCAGCAGGCGCTGATAATGCGTAATCACAAGGAATGAACGGCCTTCGGAACGCAGCGCATTGACGCCATCTGCCACCAATTTCATCGCATCAACATCAAGACCGGAGTCAGTTTCGTCCAAGATGCACATCTTTGGCTCAAGCATCGCCATTTGCAGGATTTCGTTGCGCTTTTTTTCGCCGCCGGAAAAACCGACGTTGACGGGCCGCTTCAGCATGTCCGCGTCGATTTTCAGCTCCTTGGCCTTTGCACGCACTTCTTTCAAGAAGTCACCCGCGCTCATCTCTTCCTGGCCACGGGCCTTGCGTTGGGCGTTCACCGCAGTGCGCAAGAATGTCATGTTACCGACGCCGGGGATTTCCACCGGGTACTGGAACGCCAGAAACAGACCTTCTGCTGCGCGTTCTTCAGGGTCCATGTCCAGCAGGTCTTTGCCCTCAAGCAACGCGCTGCCACCGGTGACCTCGTAACCGTCTTTGCCCGACAGAACATACGACAGCGTCGACTTTCCCGACCCGTTGGGGCCCATAATGGCGTGGACCTTGCCTGTCTCGACCGTCAGATCCAACCCCTTGAGGATTTGTTTATCTTCGTCTTCAAGTTTGACTTTCAAGCCTTTGATTTCAAGCATTTTTTATTCCTTATGCGTCGCGCGATCAAATCGCGCATGTGTCATGGCAACGGCGGCCGCGCCGCGTTGAATATCTGAATATTGGCCACAGCCAGTCATCGCCGATCCACCATCTGGCAGATCGCACGCTGACCGTGTCACGGATTGGATTGCTGGCCTTAGGGCAGTGCGTAAACCGCGCCGCGAACCACCAGCGACTGCGGTTTGGCAACGGCCTGAACTGCGGCGACGTGGGCTGGCGAATAGATTTTGGCCATTGCGTCTGGCCATTTGAACACAAGGTTGTGCCCCGCAATCAGCATCAGTCCCATTCCGGCAACTTGCGCAAACCGCGCCAAAAACGCGCGCCGCTTTAGTAAAGCCGAAAGTAAAAGAACCATCCAAAGCCCGATCAGCACGTCGGTAGCAACCACCGGGTTGCCAAAGCCGGTCATGCCCAAAAACTTGACGCGCACTATCTGTGCAAGGAATAAACCAAAGGCGCCAATCACCATCGACACAAAAAATGCCGACAGCATTTCGTTTCCGGCTGACTTTGGTTTTTCGATCTTCGCGCGTGTCACACGTTTGGGCACATGCATTTGCAGGTCGGGATCGTAATAGGAATTGTTGCGCGGATTGTTGATACGTTTGATCCGCGCGTCGAATTCCTTTTGCCCCAAATTCGCCATATCGTGCGGTCCCAGCTTGCCGTGTTCGGGCAGAGTCTGGCACAAAACTACGGCAAGATCGCGGCTGCGCCGGGGCGCTTGCGGGGCAAAGCCAACTATGTCGTGCGTCGGCCTGCATTAACCCACTGATCCTTCCAGCGAAATCGCAACAAGTGCTTGGGCTTCCATCGCAAATTCCATTGGCAGGGCTTGCAATACTTCCTTGCAGAACCCGTTTACAACCAGCGCAACTGCTTCTTCCTCGTCCATCCCGCGCGAACGGCAATAGAACAGTTGATCGTCGTCAACCTTGGATGTCGTCGCCTCGTGCTCAACGCGGCTGCTGTTATTCTTAACCTCGATGTACGGGACGGTGTGCGCGCCACATTTGTCACCAATCAATAGGCTATCGCACTGGGTATAGTTGCGCGAATTTTTCGCCTTCGGGTGCATCGACACCAGTCCGCGATAGGTGTTTTGGGCTTTACCTGCCGAAATCCCCTTGGATACGATCCGCGACTTGGTGTTTTTGCCAAGATGGATCATCTTTGTGCCTGTGTCGGCCTGCTGCATGTTGTTCGCGATGGCGATCGAATAGAATTCGCCTTGGCTATCGTCGCCGCGCAAAATGCAACTTGGGTATTTCCAAGTCACTGCCGACCCGGTTTCCACCTGCGTCCACATGATTTTTGCGCGGTCGCCACGGCAATCTGCGCGCTTGGTCACAAAGTTATAGATGCCGCCCACCCCGTTTTCATCACCGGGGTACCAGTTCTGAACGGTGGAATATTTCACCTCTGCATCTTCTTCGATAATGATCTCGACCACTGCGGCGTGTAACTGTGCCACGTCACGCTTTGGGGCCGTACAGCCTTCAAGGTAGGACACATATGACCCTTTATCGGCAATGATCAGCGTCCGCTCGAACTGCCCCGTATTTTCGGCGTTGATCCGGAAATAGGTCGACAGTTCCATGGGGCAACGCACCCCCGGCGGCACGTAAACAAATGACCCGTCCGAAAATACAGCCGAATTCAGGGTGGCATAAAAGTTGTCAGACGCGGGGACAACGGTGCCCAGATATTTCTTCACCAACTCCGGGTGCTCGCGGATCGCTTCCGAGATCGAACAGAAAATCACCCCGGCCTTTTTCAATTCGGCCTGAAAAGTTGTCCCGACAGAAACAGAATCAAACACGGCATCCACGGCCACCTTGCGACCCTCAGCAGGGAGATCTTCTGCGCCTTCGACGCCCGCCAAAATCGCCTGCTCCTTTAGCGGGATACCCAGTTTTTTGTAGGTTTCCAGCAGCTTGGGGTCGACGTCATCCAATGATTTTGGCTTTTCCGCCATACTTTTCGGGCGGGCATAGTAATAGATATCCTGAAAGTCGATGTCAGGATAGCTCACCATCGCCCAAGTCGGCTCTTCGATCTGCTCCCAGCGCTGGAATGCGTCCAGACGCCAGTTGGTCATCCACTCCGGTTCTTCGTTTTTGCCAGAAATCAGGCGCACGATATCGGGGTTCACGCCCTTGGGGGCATAATCCATCTCGATCTCGGTGTTCCAGCCATATTTATAGTTGCCCGACAGTTTCGAAACCGCATCCACGGTTTCCTGATCAACACCCTCTTTGACTTCGACATCATCCAAAGCAGCCATGTTCTTTCCTCTCATGCGGCCCGCAGCCGCGCCCGTTTCTGCGTCCAGGCCTGCACAAAACGCATGACCTCGTCTTCTGTAGTTTCAATGCCCAGCGACACACGCAAAGCGCTTGCCGCAGCATCATCATCCAATCCCAGTGCGCCCAGCACGCGGCTGACCTTCACCTTGCCTGACGAACACGCCGAACCCGCTGATACAGCAAAGCCAGCAAGGTCCATCGCCATCACTTGTGTTTCACCCTTCCACCCCGGCGTCGCAAAGCAACTGGTGTTGGGTAATCTGTTCGCGTCTTTCCCGACAAAAATAGTGTTCTTTTCGGCGGCCTCAATGGCCTTTTCTAGAATATTTCTAAGTTGTGCAACCCGGTCCCAGCGTCCTGCCGCCAAATCGGCCTGTGCCGCCACGCAAGCCGCACCCATCCCGGCAATTGCCACGACATTCTCTGTCCCGGACCTGCGCCCCATTTCCTGCCCGCCGCCCTTGATTTGTGCGGCAATATTCGTGCCCGCCGGAAAGATCAGCGCGCCCACGCCCTTTGGCCCGCCAAATTTATGTGCCGACAAAAATACCATTTTCACGCCCGACCACGAAAATGCAAAGGGCACCTTTCCAAAACCTTGGGTGATGTCGCTCACCGCCAAACCTGCGGGCAGCGCCTGAACGATCCCGGTTTCGGAATTGGCCAATTGCACCGCCGACCGCTCCGGCTCATTCACCACCACCAGCCCGTCGCGCAAGGCTAAAACAGGATCGATCCACGCATGCACTGCGTCATGTTCGACCGGCGCAGCAAGCAGCCCGCGCCCGGCAAGCGCCAGCGCCGCCGCTTCGGTCGCGCCCGACGTAAACACAACATCAGCCCCCGACGCACCGACCGCATCCGCGACGTGCTGGCGCGCCTTCTCGATCACCGCCTTAGCCGCGCGACCCTCGGCATGCACCGACGACGGGTTACCAACCACATCCATCGCCGCAATCATTGCCGCGCGCGCCTCGGCGCGCAGGGGTGTCGTCGCATTATGATCCAGATAGGTTCTCATATCATCATCTTGCCAATAAAACTCCGGGGGAGGCCGCAGGCCGGGGGCAGCGCCCCTTTACTCTTCGTCCACGACTTCAAACAATGCCGGTACCGCAGGACATGGTGCCATGGCATTTTCCACAACATCCGACAGCCGGGCCTGATGCAAAAACACGTAAACATGGGCGCTCAACCCCTCCCACAACCGATTGGTCAGGGATTGTGCGCGGCTACCCGATGCCCCACCGGACGCACCCGCACCTTTGTGCATCGCCGACACTGTTTCATCGACGGCACCCAATATATCAGACACGCGTATTTCTGACGGCAGCTTCGCCAGACGGTATCCACCACCGGGGCCGCGCACCGATTCTACCAAACCCGCACGGCGCAATTTAACAAACAGCTGTTCGAGATATGGCAGCGAAACATCTTGCCGCTTGGAAATCTCTGTCAGGTTCACAAGCGTATCATGCGGCTGCAACGCCAAATCAGCGAGCGCGACCATCGCATAGCGGCCTTTAGTGCTTAATTTCATCGCTCTTCCCCTTGCGCAGGCGCAAATGCATTGACGGCACGGCGCGCGGTCATTACTTCACCGAGACCAGATAACTTGAGAGACCTCCCAAGTTAGAACCTTTCTAAGGTGCCTGAGCGTTTTCGTCAACAATGCCCTTGCACCACAGCAGCGACGGAACACTATGCCCGAAGTCATCTTCCCCGGTCCCGAAGGACGCCTTGAAGGGCGTTACCATCCGCAAAAAGACCGCGACGCGCCCATTGCCATCGTTCTTCATCCGCACCCGCAATTTGGCGGGACGATGAACAACCGTGTCGTCTATAATCTGCACTACGCGTTTTATAACATGGGCTTCACCGTTCTGCGGTTCAACTTCCGCGGTGTGGGGCGCAGCCAAGGTGAATATGACCAGGGTGTCGGTGAATTGTCTGATGCCGCGTCAGCGCTGGATTATCTGCAGTCGATGAACAGCAACTCCAAACATTGCTGGGTCGCAGGGTTCTCGTTCGGGGCTTGGATCGGCATGCAGCTTTTGATGCGCCGCCCCGAGATCACCGGATTTATCTCGGTCAGCCCGCCCGCGAATATGTACGACTTTAGCTTCCTTGCGCCCTGCCCGGCGTCGGGTTTGGTGATCAACGGATCAAACGACCGTGTCGCCCCACCGCAAGACACCGTAAACCTGGTCAGCAAGTTGCACGAGCAAAAAGGCATCACTGTCACGCATGACGAAATGGCTGGTGCGGGGCACTTCTTTGAAGACCCTTACATGGACCCGATGATTGACACGGTGAAAAGCTACGTGCGGCGCCGTCTTACAGAAAACTCTCGGTAATCGGATGGCGCAATCCTACCTTGATAAAGTTGCCGACGAACTGGCTGATCTGGCTTTGGCTGATCAGGCGGCGTCCGGCGACACCGGGATTGTAGAATCGATTGGTGGCATTTTGGGCGCCTCGTCGCAAACCCTGCAAGAGGCGTTTCTGACGGCCGTCCGGGTACGGCGCGCCGAACAGCGCGCCCGCGAAGTGTTGTCGCAACGTGCAAATAACAACTACAAAGCCGCGCAACCGCCCAAGGCCGCGCCCCTGCAAGGTGTCGTCGCCGAAGCGGAACCCGAGGAGCCAGAGGTCGAAACACCTGAGGCCCCCGAAAATGATGCGCCCGTTTCAGGGATGCCACGGCGGGTCACGCGCTGAATGTCGGATCGGATCAACGCCCAACTTGCGTTTTTGATTGAAGCAGACAAGCTGAAGTCGACTTTGCGCGCGACGACGTTATGTGACGGGTCGCGGCGCGAAAACTCTGGCGAACACAGTTGGCACATCGCGCTTTATGCAATGGTTATGGCCGAGCATACAGTCACACCTGTGAACATCGACAGAGTTATCAAAATGCTGTTGATCCACGACCTTGTGGAAATCGACGCCGGTGACACACCCATCCACGGCAACCACGATACCGCGGCAATCGATGCAATCGAACAAGCCGCTGCTGACCGTATTTTTGGATTATTGCCTGACGATCAGGCCACGGCTTTTCGCGCGCTTTGGGATGAATTCGAAGCCGCCGAAACAAACGATGCAATTTTCGCAAAATCGATCGACCGGGTGCAGCCCGTTATCGCGAACCTTGAAACCGGCGGCGGCACGTGGCCAGAATACAAAGTAACCCCGGACCAGCTACAAACACGCGTTGGCGTCAAAGTTGAACGCGGCGCACCCGCGATCTGGACAGCGCTAAAACTGCGCATTGACACGTGGTTTACACAAAACACCTGACCTCCGCGTAAAATACCCTATAATAAAAGGCAGACCATGCGTCTTCCCTCTATACAAACGCGTCTCATAAGCGTAGTGCGCACGCTTACCCGCCAGAAAGCCCCCTGATGACCACGATGATACCGACCCTTGCCGACGCCCTAGCCAAACAAGGCTACACCGAACTGACCCCTGTTCAGATCGCGGTGACTGACCCTGAATTGGAAGGCAAAGACCTGCTGGTCTCGGCCCAAACTGGGTCCGGCAAAACTGTCGGTTTCGGCCTCGCGATTGGATCGACCATTCTACCCGAAGATGGCCTTTTTGGGCCTGCCGGTCGGCCTTTGGCCTTGGTGATCGCGCCGACACGTGAATTGGCACTGCAAGTGAAACGTGAATTGCAGTGGCTGTACGCAGGTGCCGGTGCGACGATCGCGTCCTGTGTGGGCGGAATGGATTTCCGTGATGAACGCCGCAGTCTGGAACGTGGTGCCCAAATCGTTGTGGCAACACCAGGCCGCTTGCGCGACCACATCATGCGCAGCACCATCGACCTGTCCGACATCAAAGCCGTCATCTTGGACGAGGCGGATGAAATGCTGGATCTTGGGTTCCGCGAAGACCTTGAATTTATTCTTGACCAGGCGCCGCCAAGTCGCCGCACCTTGATGTTTTCGGCCACTGTGCCGCCAACAATTGCAAAACTTGCGCAGTCTTATCAACGGGATGCGGTGCGCGTTGCAACCACGTCAAAAGAAAAACAGCACAGCGATATCGAGTATCGCGCGCTCAGCGTTGCCAATCACGACATTGATGCGGCAATCATCAACTGCCTGCGGTTCTATGATGCGCCAAACGCGATTGTATTCTGTAATACCCGCGCCATGGTCACACGTCTGACCACCCGCCTGTCCAACCGCGGATTTGCAACCGTAGCCCTGTCGGGCGAGCTGTCACAAAACGAACGGTCGCACGCGCTGCAAGCCATGCGTGACGGCCGCGCAAAGGTCTGCGTTGCGACCGACGTCGCCGCGCGCGGTATCGATTTGCCGAACCTTGAACTGGTTATTCACGCTGAATTGCCGACCAATGCCGAAACGCTGTTGCACCGCTCTGGACGGACCGGTCGCGCGGGACGCAAAGGTATTTCAGCGCTGATCGTACCTGCCAAGATGCGCCGCCGCGCGGAAAACCTGCTGACGTGGGGTAAACTCTCTGCGACATGGGCGTCTCCGCCTACGTCCGAAGAAGTCACCGCAAAAGACGAAGAACGGCTGTTGACTGATCCGGTCTGGTCCGAAGATTTCACCGATAGCGAACAGGAATTCGCCGCCCGTCTTTTGGCCGAACACGACGCATCGAAAATTGCCGCAGCTTATCTGCGCCTTTACGCTGGTAAAAAATCGGCACCCGAAGAGCTTTCTGAATATAAAGACGGCCCGCAGCGCGCGGAACGTGGCGATCGCCCTGAACGCGCACCCCGCGAGCACAAAGAATTTGGTCCATCCAAATGGTTCAGCGTCGATGTGGGCCGCGAAGGCAAAGCCGAAGCCCGTTGGTTGCTGCCAATGATCTGCAAGGCCGGCGATATCACCAAAAATGAAATCGGCGCGATCCGCATTCAACCAAATGAAACTTTTGTCGAAATTTCTGAACCGGCGGTTCCCGGGTTCCTGCGCGCCGTCGGCGGTGACATGCAGCTTGAAAATCAGGCGAAATTGACAGCACTGGATGGCCCGCCACAGTTGGGCGAACGGGGTCCACGAGTGACAAAACGCGATTACGACGACAAGCCAAAGCGCGATTTTGGTGACAAGCCAAAGCGTGACTATGGCGACAAACCCAAACGATCCGCGCCGCGTGAATATGCGCCGCCGCCGCCATCGTCCCAGCACGATGTTCCTGCGATTCAACCTATTCCCGGTGCCGCCGACGATTTCACGCCGGCGCGCAAGCCACGTCACAAGCCCGAACGCCGCGATCATGGCGATGCCTTGGTCGAAAAACGTGGCAAGCCGGCTTATAAAGGCAAGTCAGACGGCGGCAAACCCGCCTACAAAGCCAAGTCCGACAGTGGCAAACCGCCCTATAAAGGCAAATCTGATGGCCCCAAGCCCCCCTACAAGGGGAAGTCGGACGACGGCAAGCCCGCGTATAAAGGCAAATCCGACGGCGGGAAACCTGCGTACAAAGGTAAATCTGACGGTGGAAAACCTGCGTATAAAGGCAAATCCGAAGACCGCCCGCGCAGCGATAAGCCACGCCCAAGTGCCAATGACACCTCAAAGCGGTTTGTGCCGCCAGGTGGCAAGCCCAGTCCACGCAAAGGCGGCTCTGCTACGCCACGTCGCAGCAAACCATAAACCATAATATCGCAACTTTATTCCGGTGATGCGCATCTTCTTATACTGAAGATAGCGGTCACCGGAATTCGGACCATCCCATGGCACACGCATCACAGACGACATCGCGGGCTGCAACGCCCCAAAATACCCCCACCGCACAGACCAAAGCTGGCGAAAGTAATCCGCGCCAAGTCTTTTTCGATTTCGCGAGCATTTGATCCGCAAAATTCGGCTGGATTTCCATACGCGGGCGGGTCACATTTACGCATGTCCGCACTTTCAAGCATCAAAAACATCGGGCCTGCGTTTGAAAAATCGCTAAAGGCTGCCGGCATCGATACAGCGGAAGATCTGTACGCGATTGGCGCCGATGCCGCCTATCGCATGTTATTGGAAAACGGCGCGCGTCCGCACTTCATCGGGTACTATGTCCTGCACATGGCCCTGCAAGGGCGCCCTTGGAATGATTGCAAGGGCGAAGAAAAAAAGGCGCTGCGCAAACAATTCGATATCATTAAGGCAGGAAGTTTTGACGCCGGCCTTTCGGCATTTGAACAGATGATGAATGCGATCGGGATCATCGACCCGAAATAGATGTAAATAGTATTCACATGCAGTCCGGAATCGTGTATGTGAATCGCATGAACATTGAACAAGATATCAACTATGAACTTGCCCGCCTGCGTAAAGTTGCACGGCGCATGGACGCGATTGTGTTCATTCCGGGGACCAATATTTCGCTCGGGTTGGACAATCTATTTGGAATGGTGCCGATCGTTGGTGACCTGGCAGCGTTGGTACCATCCGTCTGGATGATCCACAAAGCGCGTCAATTGGGCGCAACCCCCGGCGCTTTGGCCTATATGTCCCTGAATACATTGATTGATTTTGTGATCGGGAGCATTCCGCTGGTGGGGGACATTTTCGACGCGCTCTATAATGCCAATATCCGCAACTACCGTGCCCTTGAACGCAATCTGAATGAAAAAGCCGCCCGCGCCAAAATGGTACGGACGGCTCAAAAAGATCTGGCTTGGGAACCCCCTAACCTACTGGCGGATTAACCAACCAGTTCAAGACCGGAAAAGAAGAATGCGATTTCTTCAGCAGCGGTTTCTGGCGCGTCAGAACCGTGCACAGAGTTTTCGCCGATCGACAGCGCGAACTCTTTACGGATGGTGCCTGCTGCAGCGTCGGCAGGGTTTGTTGCACCCATGACTTCGCGGTTTTTCGCGATTGCATCTTCGCCTTCCAGAACCTGAACCACGATAGGCTCGGAAATCATGAATTCGCAAAGTTCGCCAAAGAACGGACGCTCGGAATGCACACCGTAGAATGTCTGCGCCTGCGCCAGTGTCAGTTGAATACGCTTGGATGCGACGATGCGCAGGCCAGCTTCTTCGAATTTCGCCGCAATCGCGCCTGTCAGGTTGCGCTTTGTGGCATCTGGTTTGATGATCGAAAATGTACGTTGAATAGCCATGTTTTCAGGTCTTTCATGTCATAGGGTTTGCTTTCCCGTGTCCCCTAACATGAGGTGTGCGGCGTGAAAAGAGGGCATGACAATTCGCGAATATCCCACCCCATTAATCCGTAGAAACACATGCGCACCACTGTCCCAAATGGAATGCGCATTTTAACACATACCCGGCTTCAGCGGGTTAACTGTGAAAACTATTCACGCGCTCCGCTCTGCATTAAATCAATGGGTATTGAACACCATTTGCAAATATGGCCACCGGGGGTTTCCGGTGGCCATGTCTTTTCAGGTATCAAGAAAAATCTAGTCCACCAGATTAGCCAATGAAAAGAACATCGTTTCGCCCGAATGATCATCAACGCCGTCATTGTCGGTCACGATATACGCGGTGCCGTTTGGTGTGAATGTCAGGCCCTCGACCCTGTCCAGAACATAACCGCCGGTGGCCGTCAGGTCCGGGATCAGGTCGCGCACGACTTCTTTCGTCACAACAGGAAGGTCGCCGCCCAGTGCGGCAGGGACCATCTGGTCCAGCGCCACCCGTGTGATCTGTTTGACGACCGCGTTGGCGCCAATCTGGTTGTCACGCTCGATCAGGTAGACATAGTCACCCTGCGCAACAATTTCCGACAGCCCCATCCATCCGGTTGACGGCGTGTCCAGCGGATAATGGACCGCACCCCATTCTTTGGTTT
The DNA here is from genome assembly GCF_056108365.1 of Yoonia sp. SWMV100. Classification (NCBI taxonomy): domain Bacteria; kingdom Pseudomonadati; phylum Pseudomonadota; class Alphaproteobacteria; order Rhodobacterales; family Paracoccaceae; genus Yoonia; species Yoonia sp. SWMV100. Next base: position 120,315 of record NZ_JBWBAQ010000002.1, read on the forward strand.
CCAGATTATACGCGACCAGCTTGACCAGCCCTGCCGCATCGTCGTCCCATTCGCGCTGGACGGCCATCCAGAGTGTATCGCCGATCAGCGTGATTCCTTCGAAACCAAAGCGTGTCTGCACACCCACAAGCGCGTTCGGCAGGCCAATTTCCTGGTCGATTTCACCATCTGCATCAACGTGGTAGATTGCGTGCGGCGTCACTCGGTCGCTGCGCCCTTCTGACGCCAGCCAGTAGCCGCCGTCGGGATCAACTGCGATCCCTTCAAGGTCCAGCTTTTGTGCAGCATGTCCTGCGCGCGTGACGTAGGTCACGCCAGTGATCTGGGCAGGCGTGACCCGTACATCAATCGTAAAAATCGCCGGCTGATAGCTATAAAAGCTGTCGCTGACCGCCACTAATGTGTTGTCATCCACAGCCGCCAAGCCCGAAAGCGCGCCCCAACCGATCAAGCTGTCCGCAGCCGCCGATGTGATCATCGGATAAACCGCGTCGGCGTCCGAATATTCATAGATCATCACGTGGCTACGCGCCCCGCCATCATCGATCAAATCGGTTTCATTGGCCGACACCAACAGGTTACGCGATGGAATCGCAACATATCCCTCTGGCCCGATCCCTGATGGCAGCAGTTGCATCAGGACAGGCGCGCTTAGGTCTGTCGCGTCATAGACACCGACCATCGATGCCCGCTCTGCGCCCACAAACACCATGCGGGTGTCGCCAAATGTTGCGGTTTCAATTGATTCTGGTTCAACGCCTTTGGCATCGGACCGTTTATCCGGATAATGCCCTGCCTGAACAATCGCATACTCAAAGCTGGTGCCGCTGTCGTAAACAATGGTTCCGTCACGGTTAAAAATGGTCCAACCCCGTGTCCCGCCGTCCATATCGCCTTCGTTCGCGATGGCAAAATGGTCTTCATCCACCCATTTTACCGCGTCAGGTTCGCGCGGGATATCTGACAGGGATTCGTTGAAAATCAGCGCGGCGCGTTCGTCAGTGGCGTCGATGCCCTGCAAATCAACATGACCTGCACTAAAGTGGGATTTGATCACGCCGTCGCGTCCCACAACAACCATGTGGTTGTTTTCCTGCATTGTCACAACAATATCGCCAGCGGCGTTGATGTCGACGAATTCCGGCTCTGGGTCTTCGGGGCTGATATCAGCGAGCCCGGTCATATCAACGTTCACGCGTGTCGTGCAGTCGATCGTGCCATTGATGATTTGCACCAGTGTCAGCGCCCCTGCTGGCAATTGCCCCACGCGCCCATCCCCAAAATCCTCGTCGCGCTCGTTTTCAATAGCCACAGCGACAAAGCTGCCGTCTTTGGCAACCGCAATGCTGTCGGGCTGGCCGGGTAAATCGCATTGCGCCAATGCATCACCCGTGGCGATATCGACAACGGCCAGATGCCCTGATGGATCGGTATAGCTTTGCGAAGTGTTCACACCAACAAAAGCCACATTGCCGATGATCCCCACCGATGTCGGTTCGCCGCCCATGTCGACGTTGCCAAGCGGTTTGGGGTTCGCCGGATCCGAAATATCGATCCGGCCGATCACGCCCAACGGGCTGTCGGTATACACCAGTGTCATGCCGTCAGCGGTCGCTGCGATGATCTCGGCGGATGTTGCGACATTGTGATCACCATCGCCAATATTCAGGTGCGTCGGGAAGGACGCAATACGGTTGAATGCATCGGCCTGCGCCATGCCAGCCGTCAACGCGATGGCGGATGTCAGGCAAAGTGTGCGGTAAGTCATAAGGAACCTCAGATTAAATAATGCCCCCCGATGACCCCGCTGCGCGACAACCACGTAACGGGGCAGTGACAATTTCATGACGGCCTGCAAATCCTGTGATTGACGCCGCCGATCAAGTCGCGCATAGCCCCTTCATGCTTAAAATATCAGACATCACATACTCCGTCGAAGGCCGCACATTGGTCGAACACGCCACCGTCACGATCCCCACCGGCCACAAGGTCGGGCTTGTGGGGCGCAACGGGTCGGGCAAAACGACGCTGTTCAAAATTATCCGTGGCGAAATGGTACTGGATACCGGCGCGGTCAGTATGCCCAATGGCTGGAAAATCGGTGGCGTCAGCCAAGAAGTCCCCGGCAACGAGGTGTCATTGATCAACACCGTGCTGCGCGCTGATACCGAACGCGAATCCCTGCTGGCAGAGGCCGAAACCGCAACGGACCCCAACCGGATCGCCGAAGTGCAAACGCGCCTTGCCGATATCGAAGCATGGTCCGCCGAAGCCCGCGCCGCAACGATCCTGAAGGGGCTCGGGTTTACCCACGAAGAACAACAGATGCCCTGCTCTGCCTTCTCTGGCGGCTGGCGGATGCGCGTCGCACTGGCAGCGGTATTGTTTTCCGAACCTGATTTGCTGCTGTTGGACGAACCGACAAACTATCTTGACCTTGAAGGCGCGCTTTGGCTCGAGGCGTATCTGGTCAAATACCCCCACACTGTGTTGATTGTCAGCCACGACCGCGAATTGCTGAACCGGTCAGTTGGCGGCATCCTGCATCTCGAAGAAAAGGGCCTGATCTATTATACAGGCACGTACGATATGTTCGCCAAACAGCGGGCGCAAAAACGTGCGCTGCTGGCATCTGCCGCGAAAAAGCAGGACGCCAAGCGCGAACACCTGCAGGCCTTTGTTGACCGCTTCAAAGCCAAGGCATCCAAAGCCAAACAAGCCCAATCGCGTGTGAAAGCGCTGGAAAAGATGGAAACCATCCGCGCACCCGAAGACGCGGCGCGCACGGTCTTTACCTTCCCCGAACCCGAAGAACTGTCGCCGCCGATTATTGCGACGGAAGATGCCGCCGTCGGTTATGGCGACACCATTATTCTGCGCGATCTGAACCTGCGGATCGACCAGGACGACCGGATCGCCCTTTTGGGCCGCAATGGTGAAGGAAAATCAACCCTTTCCAAGATGTTATCTGGCAGACTTGATGTTGCGAACGGCACGATGGTGACGTCGAACAAACTGCGCATCGGCTTTTTCGCGCAACATCAGGTGGACGAGCTTTATATCGATGAGACGCCACTGCAACACCTGATGCGCGAACGGGCCTATGAAGGTCAGGCGAAATTGCGCGCCCGCCTTGCGGGCTTTGGTCTGGGTGCCGATCAGGCTGATACTGCTGTGGGTCGGCTGTCGGGCGGGCAAAAGGCACGCCTGTCGCTGTTGCTGGCCACCCTGCCCGCGCCACACCTGTTGATCCTCGACGAACCGACCAACCACCTTGATATCGAATCGCGTGAAGCACTGGTCGAAGCTTTGACCGCCTATTCGGGTGCCGTGATCCTTGTCAGCCACGACATGCACTTGCTGTCGATGGTCGCAGACCGGCTTTGGCTGGTCAAAGACGGCCATGTGACCCCTTACGACGACGACTTGCAGGCCTATCGCAAATTGCTGCTAACGCCGGAAAAGCCTGCGGAAAAAGACAAACCAAAACCAGCCGCCGTGGCGAAACCGACACGTGAAGCGATCCTTGCGCTGCGCTCTGACGTGCGCAAAAACGAAGATCGCGTCAAGAAAATCAACGAAATGCGCGATAAACTGGCCAAAAAGCTTGCTGATCCGGCGCTTTACGAAGACGGCAAAGCAGGCGAACTGGCGACGTGGAACAAGAAATACGCCGAAGTCATGGACGGGTTAGAGCGCGCCGAAGCCATGTGGATGGCCGCACTTGAAAAACTGGACAAGGCCGAAAAAGCTTAATTGCACCCTCCCATATCATCTTGCCCATAAATACTCCCGCCGGAGGCATCAAGATCAGCCTGCGCAAGCCTTGGTGTGCGGGCCATCCCAAATGCCACGTGGCCTCAATACACCTATGAGGCGATCAACGCTTCGGCAACCTGCTTGCGCATCGCGGCGAAACGAACGATTGTCAGATCATGACAGAATTTCCTGCGTTAATCGCCGCCTTCACCACGATGTTTATCATCATTGATCCCCCCGGCCTTGCGCCGGTGTTTATTGCCATGACGCAAGGCATGTCATCGAAACAAAGGCGCACGATTGCCATCCGTGCCTGCGTCGTGTCGGCCTGTCTGATGCTGGTGTTTTTGTTTCTGGGCGAAGCCGTTCTTGGATTTATCGGGATTTCAATGGATGCGTTCCGCATCGCGGGCGGCATTTTGCTGTTTCTGACCGCGCTGGATATGCTGTTCCAAAAACGCCAAGCCCGACGTGAAGACAATGCCGCCGAAGGTCTAGAGGAACACCACGACGACCCTTCGGTATTTCCGCTTGCGCTGCCGCTGATCGTGGGCCCCGGCGCGATTACAACAATCATCCTGCTCGCAGGTCAGGCCAAAGGTGCGGCCGATTTCGGGGCGATTGCGGGCGTCATTGCGGTTGTGCTGATCATCGTGTTTCTTGCTTTCTTGTCGTCGAACGCAATTGAACGCGCATTAGGCAAAACGGGCCTGAACATTCTGACCCGCGTCTTGGGCATGTTGTTGGCGGCGCTGGCGGTTCAATTCATTCTGGATGGCTTGCGCGGCTTTGGCATCGGCGGCTAAGAGGTCACAATGACAGACGATCAATGGATGCGGCTTGTCTATCTTGGTGTGTTGGGTCTGGCCATTGGTGGGTCGGTTCTGGTCGCAGGTCGCCAGAATATCGGAAAAACGGCGCAACAAGCCGCAATTTGGCTATTCATTTTTTTGGGCGTCGTCGGGGCCTATGGCCTGTGGGACGACATCAGCCGCGATGTAACAGGACGCCAATCCACGCGTTCCGATGGCCGTATCGAAGTCCCGCGGCATATCGACGGCCATTACTACCTGACGCTTGACGTCAATGACGCCCCCATCCGGTTCGTTGTTGATACAGGCGCCAGTGACGTTGTGCTGACCCAGGCAGATGCCACGCGGATCGGCATTGACCCTTTATCGCTTAATTATTGGGGGTCGGCGATGACGGCGAATGGTCGGGTTTCAATCGCGCCGGTTCTGCTCAATTCTGTGAGGCTCGAGACCATCAAAGACAGGAATGTCCCCGCTGTTGTGAACGGTGGTGACATTGCTGAATCTTTGCTTGGCATGACCTATCTGAACCGTTTTCAACATATCGAAATAAGCAATAACCAACTGGTCCTGACCCGATGAAATACGTGATTTTGATCGCATTTGCGCTATGCGCTTGCACGCCGGCGCCTACCGAACTTCCCGAAGGGTTCGATTCAAGCTTTGCGTTTTAGACAGGGTCTTTTTCGGCCTTTTTGACCCATCGTCCGTCTTCTTGCGCCCAATATTGCGCGCCGCAGCCGGCGTCGGTCAATGCTTTCCATTGCAGCCGTGCATGGGCCACCGCATCGGCATCCCCACCGTCAAACAAAATGCAGGTACGCTCTGCCTCCAATACCTCTGGTGCGCTGACCTGTGCGCCTGCCACGCTCATGATGCAGGCGAAACCGGTGGCTGGCGCATCCCCCAAAAGGACAGGCTGATCCGCATCGTGTGGTCCCCCGACGACACCATGCGGCATGAACCCATCTTGAGCCCCCTGCCACAGCAAGTCGTCCAACCGCTTGCACATGGCGGGGTTCTGGACCCGGACAAGGACCCGCCAGCCGGCTGCGCGCGCTTTGCCGATAAGCATCGGCAAAGTCGCGTCCAGCGGGCTATCGGTCAGATGATAAAAGTAGGCGGCGCCCACCTTAGGACTCGTATTTGTCAGCAATAAGCCGGTTAAGCGCCATCACACCCCACCCGGTTGCCCCCGCTGGTGCCAATGCGGTTTCTGTTTTCACGCTGGCCACGCCAGCAATATCCAAATGGACCCAAGGGACGTCGTCTTTGACAAACCGTTGCAGGAATTGTGCCGCGGTGATCGATCCGGCCAGTTTGCCGCCGACATTCTTCATGTCCGCGATCCGCGATTTCAGCATATCGTCATAGGCTTTGCCCATCGGCATGCGCCACGCGCCCTCGCCCTCTGCGGTGGCCGCCTTGATGAATGACGCGGACAGATCATCAGAATTCGAAAATACCCCGGCGTTTTCATGTCCCAATGCGACCAAAATCGCCCCGGTCAGTGTCGCAAGGTTGATCATCGCAACCGGCTGAAAGCGGTCCTGCGCATACCACATCACATCGGCCAGAACCAAACGCCCTTCGGCATCGGTATTGATTACCTCGATGGTGTCGCCCTTCATCGATTTGACAACATCCCCCGGGCGAACGGCATTCCCCGAAGGCATGTTTTCGACCAATCCCACCAACCCTACAACGTTGGCCTTGGCCTTGCGCAGTGCCAATGTCCGCATGACGCCCGCCACAACACCCGCGCCGCCCATATCCATGGTCATATCTTCCATGCCTGCGGCTGGCTTGATGCTGATACCGCCGGTGTCAAACACCACACCTTTGCCCACCAGCGCAAACGGGGCTTCTTTGCCGCCGCCGTTCCATGACATGACAACAACTTTCGATGGGCTGTCCGACCCTTGTCCGACGCACAGCAGACTGCCCATGCCCAGCTTGTGCAGGTCGGCTTCTTCCAGAATTTCGACTTCGAGGCCCAGTTCCTGCATTGCAGCCAAACGCGCAGCAAAATCCTGTGTTGTCAGAATATTCGCCGGTTCATTTGTCAAATCCCGGGTAAAGAAAACACCTTCGGCGATCGCCGCCATCGGCGCGGCGATCTTCGCCACCTCTTCTGGGGCGTTCACCATGAAGGTCACACCCACGACAGGCTTTTTGTCGCCTGTTTTATGCGCGTTGAAGTCATACCCGCGCAGCGCCAGACCCAGTGCGATGTCAGCCGCCCGCAGATTAGCCCCCGCGACAACGGTTAATGGCTTGCCCGCTTGGGCCTTTGCCAGCTGGGCGCCTGCCTTGCGCGCATCTTGTTGGGTTGGCCGACGGGCGAGTTTCACCACCAGCAAATTTTCGGCAAGCAGCCCGGACGGAAACCCAAGTGTCGCGACGTCGCCGCTCGCCATTTTTGCAAATCCCTCGCTTTGCGCAAACCGTGCAATCGCCTTGCGTGTCAGCGTGTTCACTTTGCGCGCCGCGCTTCCCATCTTTCCATCATCATCGATAAAAACCGCAAGTTGGCCAGCGGCGGTTGCTAGCGCGTCAAGGTCGACTTCTTTGAACTGGATTTCGGCAGGCGTTGTCATAGCGGTTCCTTCGGATAAAACGATGTAAGCAATAGGTAGCCCGCAGGCCCGGTAATGACCAGATAGCTGTTCAATCCGTCACACCAATCGGCTAGCGTACACAGCAACAGGCGCCTTGCCGTCCCAAAGGAATTTCGTGTGGCCAAATTTGACAGATATTTGCTGTCGCAACTGATGGTGTTATTTGGCTTTTTTAGCCTCGTTTTGGTTTTGATCTACTGGATCAACCGCGCCGTCGTGCTGTTTGACCAGTTGATTGCTGACGGTCAGTCCGCAAGCGTCTTTCTTGAATTTACCGCATTGTCATTGCCTGCGGTGATCCGGCTTGCGCTTCCTTTGTCTGCGTTTGCGGCGTCGGTCTATGTCACGAACAGGATGACCACCGAATCCGAACTCATTGTTGTCCAGGCAACGGGGTATTCCCCGTTTCGCCTTGCGCGTCCGGTCTTGTATTTCGGATTGATCGTGGTGGTGCTGATGTCGATGCTGATGCATTTTCTGGTACCGCTCAGCGCGGCACGTTTATCTGACCGCCAAGCCGACATTGCGAAAAACATCACGTCAAGATTGCTGACCGAAGGACGGTTTATCGAACCCGTCGCAGGCGTAACATTCTATATCCGCGAAATTACCCCGACCGGTGAATTGCAGGACATATTCCTATCCGATACGCGCAACGATGCCCGGCAAACGACATACACCGCGACCCGCGCATTTTTTGTCAATGATGAAGGTGAGACGCAATTGGTCATGATTGATGGGCTCGTCCAATTGTTCCGCGGTGAAGACCAACGGTTGTTCATCACGTCCTTTGACGATTTTGCCTACAATATCGGCAGCTTGATTGGCGAAGGTCAGGACACGCGCCGCAATGAATCGCATTTATCGACATGGGACTTATTAAACCCGACGCCCGAAATAATGACCGAAACCCGGCGCAGCGCCGCGCAACTTCTTGCGCGCGGGCATGATCGGTTTAGCCAATCGTTATTGGGCGGCGTTGCCGCGATGCTGGGGTTTGCCACGCTGTTGATTGGCGGGTTCAGCCGGTTTGGGGTCTGGCGTCAAATCATCGCGGCAATCGCGCTGATTATTGTGGTCAAGGCAATGGAAACAGCCGGGTTGAATTTAGCACGCAGCGATCCGCGCCTGTGGTTTGCAACTTACCTGCCCGTGATTGTCGGCTGTGCGATTGTCTGGTTTCTCTTGTTTTGGGCCACCCGTCCGTACCTGCTCAAACGACGTCACAAGTTTGAGGCCTCCGCATGATTTTACACCGCTATTTTGCCAGACGTTTTTTGGTGACCTTTCTGGGTGTGCTGGCCGTGTTTTTTATGATCATGTTTTTCCTCGATATTGTCGAACAATTGCGACGCTATGCTAGCGCTGACGCAAACTTTCTGGATATCGCGACGCTGTCTTTGCTGAACATCCCGCAGGGCATCTATCGGATTTTGCCGCTTGTGATGATTTTGGCGACGATCGCATTGTTTTTGGGGCTGGCAAGGTCGTCGGAAATGGTCGTCACGCGCGCGGCAGGCCGTTCAGCGCTCAAGGCACTGTTAGCGCCATTGTTTGTGGCGCTGCTGATCGGACTGACAGCGGTCGCTGTCATTAACCCCATCGTCGCCAGCACATCAATGGAATACGAGGCGCGGTCGGGCGCACTTCGCGGTATGGACTCGGTGCTGTCGATCGGGTCATCCGGGCTTTGGCTACGCCAAGGTGGCGCGCTTGGACAAACCGTCATCCGCGCCCAAAGTGCGAATTTGGATGGGACACGCCTGTCTGATGTCACTTTCATCACCTTTGGTGAGGACGGAAAACCCAGCCAGCGTGTCAACGCAAAATCCGCCCGCCTGCGCCCCGGCGCATGGGAATTGAGCGATGCAAAATTCTGGACCTTTAATGACGGTGCAACCCCCGAGGCCACGGCCCAGTCACAAGCCAGCATTGATATTCCCTCCACACTGACCCCTGATCAAATACGCGACAGCTTCGGGACACCATCATCAATCCCGATTTGGGAGCTGCCATCGTTCATCGAACGGTTGCGAACGGCGGGATTTTCAGCACAACGCCATCTGGTCTGGTTTCACTCCGAACTTGCGCTGCCACTCTTTTTGGTTGCAATGGTGATGATCGGCGCCGCATTTACCCTGCGCCATCAGCGGGGTGGTCGCACCGGTCTGATGGTCATGTTTGCGATTTTGCTGGCTTTTGTGATTTACTTTATCCGTAACTTTGCGCAGGTGCTGGGCGAGAATGGGCAACTGCCTGCCATTCTTGCCGCCTGGGCCCCGCCACTGGCCGCGATAGGGCTTTCGGCAGGAATTTTGCTGCACAACGAGGACGGATGATGCGCCTGTCTGCACTGCTATTTTTGCTATTTCTACCGCAAGGCGCACACGCGCAAGGCGCGGCCACGCTGGTTGCCGATAGTGTCAGTGTGACCGCGGATAAACAGCTGGTTGCGAACGGTAATGTCGAGGTTCTGTATGGCGACACCCGCCTGACGGCGACGCAAATCATCTATGACAGCGAAAGTGACCAATTGCGTGTGGTAGGCCCGATCATCATCCGCCTTGCCGACGATACAATTGTGACCGCGCAATCGGCTGAAATGGATCCCTTGCTTGAAAACGGGATACTGCAAGGTGCCCGGATCGTGCTTGATCAACAGTTGCAGCTGGCGGCCAATCAAATCAACCGGATTGATGGGCGGTATTCACAGCTTTACCGGACGGTCGCGACGTCCTGTAAGGTCTGTGACGGTCGCGCGCCGCTTTGGTCGATCCGCGCCGAACGGGTGATCCACGACAATGAGGCGCAGCAGCTTTATTTTGAAAACGCGACCCTGCGTATTCGCGATGTGCCGGTTTTGTGGCTGCCGATGATGCGTCTGCCTGATCCAAATCTCGACCGCGCCACCGGCTTTTTGATCCCGGAACAGCGCAACACAAACCTGCTTGGGACGGGTTTGAAAATTCCTTATTTTATCAGAATTGGGGATCATCGCGATGTGACCGTGACCCCGTACATATCACCCGAGACCACCACGCTTGAATTGATCTATCGCCAAGCATTCCGCAACGGTGACATCACGATGAAGGGTGCAATCAGCGATGATACGCTCGACAGCAGCACCCGATCATACGCTTTCGTCGCGGGATCATTCGATTTGGCAAACGATTACAAGTTAAGGTTTGATATCGAATCCGTCAGTGATACCGCCTATTTGCTCGACTACGACTATTCCGACAAAGACCGTCTGGATAGTGCGATTGATTTGACGCGCGTTACGGACACGTCGCTTACCCAAGCCGCGTTAACCTATTATCAAACGCTGCGCGACGACGAATCCAATGCGTCGCTACCGCCGCTAATCGCCGATGCGCGTTACGAAACGCGCGTTTACCCTGGTTTTGGCGGCACCTTGAAATACGGCACCAGCATCGACAGCGCCTACCGTTACAGCACGACCAACGGCGATGCGGGGCGTGATGTGGCGCGCCTCGGTGGCTTTGGCACGTGGCAAAATGACTGGGCTGCCAGCAACGGGGTTTTGTCGCAGATCTCGGCCGGGCTGCGCACAGATATTTACGCGGTCAATGACGATGATAGCTATTCTGAGATGCGCACACGGCTTGTCCCCTATGTACAGACCGTTTTGCGGTTTCCGCTGGCCAAGACAACCGGCTCTGGTGCGGCGCACCTGATTGAACCCACAATCAGTCTGTCATGGGCAGACAGCTATGGCGCAAAAAACCCGAACGAAGACAGCACGCGAAGTGAATTTGACCGCGGCAACCTGTTTTCAATTTCGCGTTTTGCGGGCGATGACGCGTTTGAAACAGGGTTGCAGGGCGCCGTTGGCGCGACGTGGACGCGCATTGGTGCCGAAGGCACTGCAACGACATTCGCGATGGGGCGGGTTCTTCATACTGAAAATCAGGCGGATTTCACACGCTCGTCCGGCCTTGACGGTCTGCGCTCTGACTGGCTGGTGGCGGGTCAGGTCGCGACACTGGACGGGTTTATCTTTGATGTGCGTGCGCTGGTAGATTCGACCGACGGCGTCACCGTGATTGACAGTCGCGCCGCGTGGCAAAACGATGCCGTCGCTCTGTCTGCTGCCTATATCTGGCAAACGGCTGACACAGATGAAAACCGCGATAGCGACGTGTCAGAATGGACACTTGATACTGATATCGTGTTGAATGACGTCTGGAGCATTTCATTGTCGGGCCGATACGATGTGGTCGAGGATAGCCCCGTCAAAGCAGGCATCGGCGTCGGGTGGCAAAACGAATGTGTGAACATCAATGTTTCGGCCTCGCGCCGCTACACGTCTTCTACTACTGTTGATCCCACAACGACTTTTGGGATAAGCGGCTCGTTGACCGGCTTTTCGGCTGGAAGATCTGGCAATGCCCTTGCGGCAAGTTGCCGAAACTGAATTGAAGGATGAGGATACCGATGCGCGCATTTTCCTATCTTGCGGTCACACTTGCTTGGGCACTGACAGTCGGCGTTGGATCGCAGGCTGTGGCGCAAAACCAGCTGGCTCCGGTGATCACTGTGAACGATCAGGTCATCACCCGCTACGAGCTGAACCAGCGGATGCGGCTGCTGCAACTGTTCCGGACGCCCGGAGACCTGAATGCGGTTGCGCGCAACGGCCTGATCGAAGACCGCCTGAAACAGCAAGAAATGGACCGCGTCGGGCTACGCTTGACCGACGAAGCCTTGCAAACCGCGCTTGAGGAATTTGCAGGGCGCGCCAATATGTCTTTGGCGCAGTTCCGCGGTGTTTTGGCACAGAACAACGTCGACGAGGTCACACTGCGCGATTTCGTCAAAATTGGTGTGTCATGGCGCAACTATGTGCGTTCGCGCTACAACCGCGAAGTAACGGTCACCGATACCGATGTGGAGCGTGCCTTGCAAAATCGCGGCAATGCCCCCACCCAGATCGAGGTTCTGCTGTCAGAAATCATCATCGCACCGCCACCCGAACGTGCGCAACAAGCGGCACAAGCCGCCCGCGAAATTTCACGCATGCGCAGCTATGCGGATTTCGAAGCGGCGGCGCGTCAGGTTTCGGCACTGCCGTCACGCGAAAATGGCGGACGCCTTGGATGGTTGCCAATCTCGAATTACCCACCACAATTGCAGCAGGTTATTCTTGATCTTGCACCCGGTGAGGTGACAGAACCCATCGATATTCCGAATGCAATCGCCCTGTTCCAGATGCGTGGCGTTCGCGAGGCTGCGCGCCCCGTCCAGCCCCCCGTCAGCATTGATTACGCCGCCTACTACATCGCAGGTGGTCAGTCCCAAGCGGCATTACAGACCGCGGCAAATGTCAAAGCTGCCGTCGATACCTGTGATGACTTGTATGGCGTCGCCCGCAACCAACCCACCGAGGTGCTTGATCGCCTTGTTGTCGCGCCTTCTGACATCAGCAGAGATGTCGCGCTGGAATTGGCGCGGCTTGATCCGGGCGAAGTCTCGTACAACTTGACCCGCGACAACGGGCAGACACTTGTTTTCTTGATGATGTGCGCCCGTAATCAGGCCGGATCTGACGCTGCCGATACCGAAGCGGTGCGCACGCAAATCATCGGACAACGTCTTGCAGGGCTTGCAGATGCTTTGCTTGAGGACCTGCGCGCCTCGGCGGTGATCCGGGAACAATGAAACCAATCGCGATCAGTTGCGGCGAACCGGCAGGCATCGGCCCCGAAGTCGCGGCTGCGGCTTGGCAGGTTCTGCGCGACGACATCCCACTGCTTTGGATTGGCGACCCCCGCCATTTACCCGCGGGCACTGTGTTTGAACACGTCACGTCGGCTGCCGACGCCGCAATCGTGTGCCCACGGGCACTGCCCGTTCTGGTCCGCGATTTTGGCGCCCCCGCCCAGCCGGGCCATGCAAACCCGGTCCATGCTGCTGGTGTGATTGACGCGATTGCCACGGCCGTCCAACTGGTCAGTGACGGTCTGGCAAGCGCCATATGCACGGCCCCCATCCACAAGGCCGCACTGATCGACGGTGCACAGTTCGCGTACCCGGGGCACACGGAATATCTGGCCGCTCTGGCCGGGGTCGAACGCGTGGTGATGATGCTTGCGTGTGATGATTTGCGGGTGGTGCCCACCACCATCCACATCCCTCTCGCCGCTGTTCCCGAACAGCTGACGGCACGGTTGCTTACGGATACGTTGTTGATCACACATGCGGCGCTTCGGCGTGATTTTGGTGTCACCGCACCACGGATCGCTGTCGCGGGCCTGAACCCGCACGCAGGCGAAGACGGCAAGATGGGCCACGAAGAAATCGATATGATCCGGCCCGTCATTCAGGCGCTACAGGCCGAAGGTATGGATATCAGTGGTCCGTGGCCTGCTGACACCATGTTCCACCCAGGTGCGCGCGCACGCTATGACGTTGCGGTCTGTATGTACCATGATCAGGCGCTGATCCCGATCAAGACACTGGACTTTGCAGGCGGCGTGAATATCACGCTTGGCCTGCCGTTTATCCGGACGTCGCCAGACCACGGCACAGCTTTCGATATCGCTGGTAAGGGTTTAGCGGATCCCACATCGATGATTGCGGCGCTGCGGATGGCAGCCCGAATGGCAAAGGCACGACATGTTTAGACGCAACCCGGCCATCTGGCCATCATCACCCCAATGACCAGCATCGACTCTCTCCCGCCATTGCGCGATGTGATCGCGACCCATGATCTGGCAGCCAAGAAATCGCTGGGGCAGAACTTTCTGCTGGACTTGAACCTGACCGCCAAGATCGCACGGATGGCGGGTGATTTGACTGGCTTTGACGTGCTCGAGGTAGGGCCTGGGCCGGGCGGATTGACCCGCGGCCTGCTAGCCGAAGGTGCGCGGCGCGTGCTTGCGATTGAAAAAGATCCCCGTTGTATGCCCGCCTTGGCCGAGATCGCCGCCGCATACCCCGGCCGGCTCGAGGTGATCAACGGTGACGCCCTTGATATTGACCCATTGGCGCATTTGACGCGGCCAATCAAAATCGCTGCGAATTTGCCATATAACGTCGGCACCGAACTGCTGGTGCGCTGGCTGACACCGCAAGAATGGCCACCCGTCTGGGACAGTCTGACGCTGATGTTCCAACTCGAGGTGGCGCAACGCATCGTCGCACAACCGGGCACCAAGGCGTACGGCCGCCTCGCGTTATTGGCGCAGTGGCGCACCACCCCATCCATTGTGATGGAATTACCGCCGACCGCGTTCAGCCCGCCCCCCAAAGTCAATTCCGCCGTTGTGCATTTGACCGCCCTGCCCGCACCCCGGTTCCCGGCGAACCCGGCCACGTTGAACAGAGTTGTCGCCGCCGGATTCAACCAACGGCGCAAAATGCTGCGGTCCGCGCTGAAATCGATCAGCCCCACGATCGAAGACCATTTGAACGCCGTCGGTATCAAGCCAACAGAGCGCGCCGAGCAGGTCGGGCTCGAAGCGTTTTGCGCCCTCGCCCGCAGTCTTGACGCAGAGCGCGAATAACGCTGCGAACGCAGCGTGCAGAACACTAAGTTTTGCCCGCACCAGTGCGCCGACAACAATAATTTTACGAAGGCGGCGATCATGACAATCGGTCATGACATCACACACCATAAAAAAAGCCCCCCGAAATCGGAGGGCTTTGAATTATTCGGCAGCTTCCGGCGCGCTATTTTGTGCCGGAGGCGCCTGGTCTGCAGACGCGTCACGCGGTTTGCGGGGTGCGCGGGGTTTGCGTGGGCGCGGTTTTGGTTTTTCCTCAGGCGTTTCGACCAGACCGCTGTCTTGATCGTCTTCCGCTTCAAAAACATCCTCAACTGGCTGCGACGGCGCAGGTTGTGTTTCGGCGGGTTCATTTGATGCGGCTTCTTGCGCCTTCATCCGGTCTTGGCGTTCACGGTCGCGTTCAGCCTGACGTTCGCGATTTTGCGCCTCTTGCTCTTCACGGCGTTGATCAACCTCGCGCTGCGCTTCAGCAAGCAAACGGGTGTAATGCTCTGCGTGCTGCGCAAAGTTTTCTGCGTTTACGCGATCGTTGGACAGTTGCGCGTCGCGGTGCAGCTGATTGTATTTTTCGATGATCTGCTGCGGCGTACCGCGCACCTTGCCGTCCGGACCGGAGCTGTCAAACACCCGGTTGATGATGTTTCCGCCCGTCGGGCGCGCATTACGGCTTTTGTTCCGTGACCGTGACTTTGATGATCTCATTGATGTGCTTTCAAGCCTTTGGCTGTCGTTGCGCTAGCCCACTGTCGCGCCCATTGCGCGTTTCAATTATTTGGCCTTGCGATGTTTTGGCGACTGATCGGGGGGAGATCCATAATGGCCCTCTTACCGTCCGATGCATTTGAATAAACATGGAGAGCCCTGCAAGACAAGTCTAAATTTTCGTTGATGTCGTTTTTTACCTAACAAGCGGGATTTTTCACGTCTTATCGCGGCTTTTCGCCAACAACGACCCGGTCGCGCCCATCAAGGTCTTGCACCACACGGATGGCGCTTAGCCCTGCCGCTGCCATGAACCCCGACACGGCTTGGGCCTGGGTTGGACCAATTTCGACGATAAGCCGCCCGCCAGATGTCAAAAACGCGGGCGCATCGCGGCAAATGATCCGGTAGGCCCCCAATCCGTCCCCCTCATCGGTCAGGGCCATGCGCGGCTCGAACAGGCGCACTTCGGGCTGAAGACCCCGCATTTCGTCCACTGCAATATACGGCGGGTTCGACACGATCAGATCGAATTGGCCGGTGATTTGCCCGAACCAATCCGAGGGAACAAATGCCGCCCGCGTATCAAGTTCAAGCTGTGATCGGTTTTGCGCCGCCACAATCAACGCGGCTTCGGACGCATCCGCGCCAACCCCTTGCGCATGTGGGCGCGCGGCAAGAAGCGACAGGAGAATGCACCCCGACCCCGTCCCCAGATCTAAAACACGGTCAAAATCTTGTTCCAACGCCGTAACCACAAGCGTTTCGGTATCGGGGCGCGGGTCAAGAACTTCAGAGGACACCAAAAACCGATGCTCGTAAAAATCGCGATAGCCGACAATGTGCGACAGCGGCTCGCGGGCTGCACGGCGTTTCACCATTGCGAAAAAGCTGGCAACCGTCTCTGGGTCTAATGCAGCATCATCGTAGCGCTTTGGAAACACCGCCTGCCACAGCAAACGCGCTTCGCGGCGCGCGTTCGGGATATCGGCCGCCGACAGCAGTGCCACGGCCTCAGCGGTTAGGTCTTCGGATATCACGCGCCCATTTCCGCAAGCAGCGTCGCCTGCGCATCCGATTGCAAGGCACTGATGGTTTCGTCCAGATCGCCTTGCATGACTTGGTTCAGCGAATACAGCGTCAGGTTAATCCGGTGGTCCGTCATGCGGCCTTGCGGAAAATTATAGGTGCGGATGCGTTCCGACCGATCCCCCGAACCCACCTGACTTTTGCGATCTGCCGACCGTTCACTGTCAACACGCTGGCGTTCCAGATCGAACAGCCGCGTCTTCATCACCTGCATCGCGATCTCACGGTTACGGTGTTGTGATTTTTCGGCGCTCACCACAATGATGCCGGTCGGAACATGCAGAATACGTACGGCGGAATCGGTGGTGTTCACGTGCTGCCCACCCGCGCCGGACGCACGCATCGTGTCAATCCGCAAGTCGCCGGGGTTGATCTGCACGTCGACATCTTCCGCCTCGGGCAGAACTGCAACCGTCGCAGCCGAGGTATGAATACGCCCGCCGCTTTCGGTTTCGGGAACGCGCTGCACACGGTGGACGCCACTTTCGTACTTCAGTTTGGCAAAGACACCATCACCGACGACGCGCGCGACGACTTCTTTGATACCACCAAGTTCGGTTTCGGACATTTCAAGGATTTCGAATTTCCAGCCCTGCCCTTCGGCGTACCGCTGGTACATGCGCAGCAGATCGCCGGCGAACAATGACGCCTCGTCGCCGCCCGTCCCGGGGCGAATTTCTAGCAAAGCAGGGCGCGCGTCAGCGGCATCTTTGGGAAGCAAGGCCAACTGCACCTCGTGCTCGGACGCCTCAAGCGCGGCCTTGAGTTCGGGCAACTCTTCTTCGGCCAAGGCCCGCATTTCCGGATCGGCCAACAAGGCCCGCGTTTCGGCAATCTGTGCCAGCAGGTCCTTATACGCCGTTACGGTTTCCACGACTGGACGCAATTCTGCGTATTCGCGACCCAGCGCCGCAATTTCGCTTCCGGCGGCGCCGTCCGACATCTTGGCTTCGATGAATTGGAAGCGGTCGATGATCTGTTCAATTTTATCTGGTGCTATCATGTGTTCTCGATTGGCCGATCACAGCGGTTCGGTCAAGGGGGCAAGCGCCGCAAGCCATTCTTCGATGCGGGCTTTGTTGACGCCCATGTCGGACCGCCCGAAGCGCAAGCGCCCGGAGATGACCAAAAAATCGCCGATCACGGCAACGGTCGTATAGTCCGGAAACCCCATCACAAGTGACCGGGTTTCAAACGTCATCATGCCCTCGTCAACATTTCCGGCGATCAGTTTTGTGCGCGGCGTTGCCAGTGCGCGTGTTAAAGCGGCCTGTAAAACAGCCGGCGCGGCTGCATTTATCCGACGTTCGGCCCGAAACCCACCGGGTGTTTGGGTGTCGCTTGCCCCCGTAACCGCGGACACCTGATGCCATATTTCGGGACGCGTTGGCGCCATGCGAATGTACATCATCAGACCCGCAATCAGGACGAAGATCGCAACCAAAAAACGCATCATCATTCGAACCTTTTTATTGTGCCACTTTATGGGGTGGCGCCACGCTTGTTCCACAAGGCAAGGCAACACAGTTCCATCGCGACATGGGCGCCCGCAATCGCGGTGGCGCCCGTGGTATCATAGGGTGGTGACACCTCGACAACGTCGCCGCCCACCATGTTGATCCCCGCCAAATCGCGCAGCACCGCCGCCGCCTGCCACGATGCAAGCCCGCCCCAAACCGGCGTACCCGTACCCGGCGCAAACGCAGGGTCAAGCGCGTCGATGTCAAATGTCACATAGGCCGGATGCGCGCCAACGATATCTTTAATCCGGGCCGCGACAAAGGCCGCACCCTTTTCGTGACAGGTCCGCGCATCAATATAGGGCATCCCCAGATAGTCATCGCATTCGGTGCGAATGCCGATCTGCACCGACCGCGCGACATCGACCAAACCCAGCTTCACCGCCTTGTACATGAACGTGCCGTGATCGATCCGGTCCATATCATCATCGGCCCAAAGGTCGGAATGCGCATCAAACTGGATCACTGATAACGGGCCGTATTTCGCGGCATAAGCCCGCAAGATCGGCAGGGTCATAAAATGATCCCCGCCCAGGGCCACGGTCCCCGGACCCGCGTGCAAGATGCGGGTAAAATGCGCCTCGATCAGGCTAGGGACTTCGGCCACATTGGCGTAATCAAACGGCATATCGCCGTAATCCACGATCGCAAATTCCGAGAGCGGGTCAAACCCGTCCCAACCATAGGGCGGGTCATAGGGTTGCAAACACGATGCCTCGCGGATGGCACGCGGACCAAAGCGGGTGCCGGGGCGGTGCGTGACCGCCTGATCAAAGGGGATGCCGGTGATCGCCAAATCGACGCCATCCAGATCCTTGGTGTAGGTCCGGCGCAAAAATGAAACTGCCCCCGCAAAGGCGTTTTCATAAGCCAACCCTTTGCGACCCTTACGGGTAAACGCAAGGTCCACCTGCCCTTTTGCATCCTCTAGCGCCATCGCTGATCCTTTCGCATTTCCATCAATATCGCCACCGCAAGATCACCGCAGCGGCAAAGCCCGTTCAACCAATCGCGCAAAGAACGACGCCCCGACCGGCGCGACAGTATCATCAAAATCGTACTTTGGATGATGTAATCCCGCCGTGTCCCCGTTGCCAACAAACAAATAGGCCCCCGGTCGCTTTTCCAACATATAGGCGAAATCTTCAGCACCCATTTCGCGACCACCAGTTTCGGTCACATCGGCTGACACCTCACGCGCGACGGCGGCGGCAAAAGCGGTTTTTTCAGGATCGTTGATCGTCGCCGGATACCCGACCTCATAGACCAAATCTGCACTCACCCCGAACGCTGCGGCCTGCCCGGCCACAATTTCGGCCAAACGCCTGCGTACCATGTTTTGCGTTTCACGCTGGAAGGTCCGCACTGTCCCGCTGATCCGGGCTGTTTCGGGGATCACGTTATCGGCAGACCCGGCATGCAGCTGGGTCACCGAGATCACCAGATCCTCTTGGGCATAGTGGTTCCGGCTGACGATGGTCTGGACTGCACTGTGGATGGCAACGGCCACAACGATGGGGTCATTTGTCGCCTGCGGCATCGCGGCATGCCCCCCCTTGCCCGTGATTATCACCCGAAATTCATCAACCGCAGCCATGATTGGGCCGGGTGTTGTGTAAAACGCCCCGACCGGCGTCCCGGGCGCATTGTGCAACGCATAGACCTGCGCGATCGCAAAGCGGTCCAAGATACCTTCTTTCACCATGATGTCGGCGCCACCGCCGTCTTCCTCGGCGGGCTGAAAAATCAGCGCGACACGGCCCGCAAAATTACGGGTTTCGGCCAGATACTTTGCAGCGCCCAACAGCATAGTCATATGGCCATCGTGCCCGCATGCGTGCATTTTTCCGGGGGTGGTCGACGCATAATCAAGCCCGGTCAATTCCTCCATCGGCAGCGCATCCATATCCGCGCGCAAGCCAATCGTTGGGCCATCACCTGTCCCGTTAATTATCGCCACCAATCCCGTTGTCGCGATTCCCGTGTGCAGTTCATCAACCCCGAATTCGCGCAGGCGGTCCGCTACAAACGCCGCTGTTTCATGACAGTCGAATGCAATTTCGGGGTGGGCATGCAAATGGCGGCGCCACGCTTGCATATCGGCGGCATAATCGGCAATGCGATTGATTACAGGCATCAGGTGTCCTTAGCAGAGGTGGTCGTTTGCTTGCGCTTTCTGGCGGTTAGCGCGCAGAAGAACAATGGGTTTAACCACGCACACCCCGCAGCAAAAAGAGAAACACGCGAAATTGTTATCGTCATCGCGGACAAAACGCACTGCAACCAAGCAGGCATAAACAACGTGGTGATCGGCTTTGACGCGGACATTGATCTTGACGCTTTGGCTGTGCGGGCATCATTCCGTTTTCGATACCGCAATTTTTGACATCGATTGGCCACGCCCCTTGGCGCGGCTTTTTAGTTTCGATAGCGTCACGCCAAACAAGCGAGGCCGCAAATGACTGATAACACCCTTATTTTTGATCCAGACGGCGGCATGCCACGCCTTTTGGAAATCATGCGACGCTTGCGGGATCCTCAAACGGGGTGTCCTTGGGACATCGCGCAAGATTTTGACAGCATCGCCCCCTATACGATCGAAGAAGCCTATGAGGTTGCAGATGCGATTGCGCGCAAAGACTGGGCCGAGCTAGAGGGCGAATTGGGGGATCTGCTGTTACAGACCGTCTATCACACACAAATGGGGTCCGAGGCCGGACTTTTCGATTTTGACAGCGTTGTAAAATATGTGGCGGATAAAATGGTGTCGCGGCATCCGCATGTATTTGGAAATGAATCGCGCGACAAATCCCCGGAACAGCAAACCGTCGATTGGGAAAAGATCAAAGCAGCAGAGCGCGCGGGTAAGGCGCAAGGCAGAACGCTGGATGGCGTTGCCATCGGCCTGCCGGCGCTGACCCGTGCAGTCAAGCTGCAAAAACGGGCGGCGCGGGTTGGCTTTGATTGGCCTGACACATCGCAGGTTATCGACAAAATCGTCGAAGAATCTGCCGAACTGGTAGAGGCACGCGACAGTTTGACCCAAGCCGAGGTTGAAGAGGAATACGGTGACCTGTTGTTCGTCGTTGCCAATCTGGGTCGCCATCTGGGGATCGAACCGGAAACAGCGCTGCGTGCGGCGAACGCTAAATTTACACGGCGATTTGAAGGGGTTGAGGACCGATTGCACAAGATCGGCAAGACCCCGGCACAAAGCAATCTTGCCGAAATGGATGCGCTTTGGGATGACGTGAAATTGAGCGAAAAGAAATCCGACTAAAAAAATCAGATATTGACCTGATGGAAATTGTCGGATTTATGTCGGGCAGTCTAAACTGGAGCCTTAACATGACCCTTCGCAATTGCCTTCTTGCCAGCGCCTGCGCCGTGATCGCCGCACCTGCTGCTGCTGACGTGAATATTTACACCACCCGCCAACCCGAACTGATCCAACCAGTGATGGACGCCTTTACCGCTGCAACGGGTATCGATGTGAACCTCGCCTTTGTCAGTGAAGGCATCGTTGAGCGGCTAAAAGCGGAAGGTCCGCGGTCTCCTGCGGATTTGGTGATGACGGTTGATATTGCCAATCTGATGCAGATTGTGGATGCCGATGTGACCCAGCCGGTACACAGCGATGTCTTGACAGCCGCAATCCCTGAAAATCTGCGCAGCGGCGACGATCTTTGGTTTGGGCTGACCACCCGTGCCCGGATCGTCTATGCGTCCAACGACCGCGTCGCCGATGGCGAGATCACAACATACGAGGATCTGACATCCGAAAAATGGCGCGACCGCATTTGTACACGCTCGGGCGTGCACGACTATAACCTTGCGCTGACAGCCGCGATGATCGCACATCACGGCGAAGACTACGCCACACAATGGGCCGCTGGCGTGCGTGGCAATCTGGCGCGCAAACCCGAAGGCAACGACCGCGCACAAGTCAAAGCGATCTGGGCGGGCGAATGTGACATCAGCCTTGGCAACACCTACTACATGGGCCAGATGCTTGCCGATCCTGAACAGACAGAGTGGGCCAATTCAGTGCGCATTGTGTTTCCAACCTTTGAGGACGGCGGCACCCATGTGAATATTTCGGGCATCGCGATGACCAAGGCTGCGCCAAACCACGACGAAGCGCTGCAGCTGATGGAATATCTGGTGTCACCGGAAGCACAGGGTATCTATGCGGAATTGAATCACGAATACCCGGTTCTGGCGGGCGCACCGCTGTCCGATTTGGTCGCTGGTTGGGGCAGCCTTACGGCCGATACCATGGGCCTCGAGGATTTGGCCTCACATCGGCCGGACGCCTTGCGGATCATGGAAAAAGTAAATTTCGACGGCTAACGCCACCGATGTGGCGGGGGGCTGTCCGCCCCCCGTCGCTTCTGATAACCGCGCCTTCGCAAAAGGATATATTCACGCCGAAGACGCGTTAACGGGACGCTTTTTCTTCCAAAAGCAGCCATTCTTCTTCGGCATCTGACAATGATGTCTGGCGTTCAATCAAAGCATCCGTCGCTTTTTGGAATTTCAGCGGCTGTTTGGTGAATAACGTCGGATCAGCCAGCAGCAGTTCCAGCTTTTTGATCTCGGCGTTCAGCGTATCAATCACGCCGGGCAGCGCCTCAAGCCGGTGCTTTTCGGTGAACGACAGGCCAGCAGCCGCTTTTTTGTCGGACTGCTTTTCCTTTTTCGCGAGGGGCTTGGTTGATTCCCTGCTTTCGGTGAAGTCACCACCGCGCTGCGCCCGATAATCAGACCAACCTCCCGCGTAAACCACAGCCTGCCCGTTCCCTTCCATCGCAACCGTCGTCGTGGCGACGCGATCCAGAAAATCGCGGTCGTGGCTGACCAGCAGCACGGTGCCGTCGTATTCGCCCAAAATATCCTGCAATAGATCGAGCGTTTCGATATCCAGATCGTTTGTGGGTTCGTCGAGGATCAACAGGTTGCTTTCACGCGCCATCAGGCGCGCCAACAACAGCCGCGCCTTTTCGCCGCCCGAAAGGGCGCGCACGGGCGCGCGTGCCTGGGCTTCGTCAAACAGGAATTCTTTGAGATAACCAACAACGTGCTTGGGTTGGCCACGGACCATGATCTGATCGGATTTACCGCTGACGCCCAGTTCCGGATCAATCGCAAGGTTTTCCCACAGTGTCATATCCGGGTTCAGGGCCGCGCGGCTTTGGTCAAAAATGGCGATATCAAGATTTGTCCCGAGCTTCACAGACCCGGCATCCGGTTCAACTTGGCCCAGCAACATCTTGATAAGCGTGGTTTTTCCAACACCGTTCGGACCAACAAACGCGATCCGGTCGCCACGTTGCACGGTCAGGTCCAGGCCTTCAACAATCTGTTTGCCGTCAAATGATTTTGTCAGCCCGACAGCCTCCATCACCTTTTTGCCCGAGGTACTGCCGCCTTCAAACGCCATGGCCGCAGTCCCCTGACGGGTGATTTGATCCGCCCGTTCGGCGCGCAATTCTTGCAGCGCACGCACGCGGCCCTGATTGCGTTTGCGGCGCGCGGAAATGCCTTCAACGGCCCAACGGGCTTCGGCTTTGATTTTGCGGTTCAGCTTATGGCGCTGCTGGTCTTCTTCTTCCCAGATCTTGTCACGCCACGCTTCAAAATTCTCGAATCCCTCTTCGGCGCGGCGCACGGTGCCGCGGTCGATCCATTGGGTCGCACGCGTCAAGGCGCGCAAAAACGCCCTGTCATGGCTGATGATAACAAACGCGGCGCGGGTCGACTTCAGTTCATTTTCAAGCCAGGCAATCGCCTCGATATCGAGATGGTTTGTCGGCTCGTCCAGCAGCATCAGTTCAGGTGCTTCGGCCATCAGTTTTGCCAATGCGGCGCGGCGACGTTCCCCGCCTGACGCAGTTGCAACAGGGCCATCGGGATTAAATTTTAACCCTTCGGCAACCATATCAACCTTGTAAGCCTCGTCGATATCCAGCCCGCTGGCGGCGTATTCGCCCAAGGTCGTGAACCCCTCCATTGTGGGGTCTTGTTCCATATAGCCGACGCGCACGCCGGGCGCGGACACACAGATGCCGCTGTCGGCTTCAATCAGCCCGGCCATGACCTTCATCAAAGTGGATTTGCCGGACCCGTTGCGCCCAACCAGCGCAACACGATCACCGGGTTGAACCACCAGTGACAGGTCTTCAAAGACAGGATTGCCCCCAAACGTGAGCGCAATATCGGAGAGTTGGAGTAAGGGTGCTTTTGCCATATCGCCTGCTACGGCGCGCCGCTGTCGGCGTCAACTGGCAACCGCACGCAACCGGGCTGCGCGGGCCGCTGACATTGCAGAAACCTGCAAGCAGGTGAACACATGCAGGGTTTTCATCGCCGGATCGACCACCGCGTGATCACCCACCCACCCGCCAAGCGAAAGGTAGGATTTGAGCAGTGCCGGCATTGGCGCGATGCCCGTTTGTGCAACATCTGCAAAACGGACCGCCATAGGGTGCGATACACCCGGCCGTAATGCCACCGGACCTTGATGCCGCCGCGCCAGTTGATGAAAGACGGCACCATAGCGTGTCGGGTCCGTCCCCGCAAAACTGGTACACCCAAACAGCATCGTCACCCTGTGGGTATCCACAAGGCGGGTCAGCGCCGCCCAAAGCATCCGCAACAGATCAGCATCCATACCCGGCACCGTGCAAAAACGGCCAACCTCAAGAAAAGGCCCCGCCACCTGCCCCCAGCCCCGCAGATCATAGTGCTGCGCGACATAGCCATGCTGCATGTCAGCGCCCGTATGGCAGACGCGGAATCGCAGCGCCCCGACGACGGTGTCACAATCGTCCACGATCATCAAATGTTGAAAAAGATCATCAAACGGATCAGCATCATATCCGTCCGCGTCAAAAAAACTGCGCTGCCGCAACGCCTGACAGGCGCGCACATCCGCATCATCCTGCGCAAGCCGGGCGGTCAAGCGGCCCTTGTGAAACGGAAATGTCATTGCGGCATCCCTTGGCGAAACGATAGCATCACCCTAAGTTAAAGCCAAAGAATGCAAAAGGAATATGACCCGATGGACAAAATTGTCAAAACCGATGCGCAGTGGCGCGAACAGCTGTCCGATCAGGCCTATCAGGTGACGCGTAAACATGGAACCGAACGGGCGGGTACACATGACAATTTCCCCAAAGACCCCGGGACATTCATGTGCGTCTGCTGCGGTGCGCCGCTGTTTGATCAAAGCGGCAAGTTCGAAAGCGGAACCGGTTGGCCGTCGTTTTTCCGGCCCATCACACCAGACGCCGTGGAAGAAAGCGTCGACCGCAAGTTTTTCATGAAACGCACCGAAATTCACTGCGCCCGCTGCGACGCTCACCTTGGCCATGTGTTCCCAGACGGCCCGCAACCCACTGGTCTGCGGTACTGCATGAACGGTGTCGCGATGACGTTCGAGCCGCAGGAATAAGCGTTCGCGCTGCTTCTCGTTAACGGCAGTCTGCCGGGATCGGACGCGCGTACCCCAAGTACGTTGATTGACCCCCGTGAGGAAGCGAGCATACGCCCTCTGGGCAAAGCATTTCCTGTTCTGGCGACGCGAAAAACGTCATTCTTGCCTGCGCGCCAAAGGCTGATCGTAAAGTTTAAAAAGCGGGGAGCCCCAATAATCGACAGGGTTGCCCCTCCTCCCCGCCACGGCATAGCGGATCGAAACGCTGGGGTGTGGCGGGCCCCCGTTTCGCGGACATGGCGCAACAGGAACGGCCCCGTCATTGCCGCATGGCACATTTATCCGGATAGTTGCGGTGCCACGTCTTTCGATTAGGTCACACAGATCTTCGCTTGATTGTGACCTCCATCTTGGATTCGCAGAGAACCCCGCGACAGAAAAATCAACCTTGTCAGCAACAAAGTCTGTCCTGAATGCAATTTGCCCACGTGCGTCGCAGCCCGGGTAGCCATCAAGAATGGTCTGTGGCGCGAAATAGGTATTGACTGCATCTTCAGGAATCGTGTCAGCAAAACTCGCAAATGATACGCAAATCAAAGCAACAGATAAAACGTGGCGGGCCATCAATATATCTCCCTCTAATTGGGTGGTATATATGCAAGTATCTCTGACATATTCAACAATATTACCCCGCCTCATCGCGCATTACCCATGCGCTGGCAGCGATGATGACCCCTGCGCCGATCCACATCAGGCCCGGCGGCGCAAAGCCGAAAAACACCAGCCCAAGCCCCACATTCAACGGCAGTTTCAAGTGATCAAACGGCTGCAAATACGCGGCATCCGCGATCATATAGGCCCGCGCCAGCAGGTATTGTGCCCCGGCGACCAGCAATCCGGCCAAGGCCACCAGCCACAGCGCATCCGCAGCGACCGCGAATCCACTGCTGATGGCCGCGAGCCCGTTCACCGGCACCAAAAGCACCAATAACCCAAGCGTGAGCGTGCCTGCGTCCTCGGTCTGGGTCAGGTGTTTGGTCATTAACGACGTGCCGGCCCAGAACGCCGCTGCGGCGACTGGTAACAGGGCGGCCCATTGAAACGCCTCCTCCCACGGGGCCAGAATCAGCGCGCCGCCTACGGCCCCCATTAAAACCGCCAATACCCGCGGCAAGGTCAGCTTTTCACCCAAAAACAGCCCGGCCCCCAGCGTAACAAACAAAGGCGAGGTCAGAATCAGTGCGACGGCCTGCCAAATCGGCACCACCGCCAGCCCAGCGACCCACAACTGCACCCCGATTGCGGCCAGAATAACGCGGACGATATGGGCCAACGGGCGTTTGGTACGCCATGGGCTGCGCCACACCAGCGGCAACGCCACCACGCAGGCCAAAGCATATTGCCAAAACGCAATCGTTGCAGACGGCACACCATAGGTCATGCCCGCCCCCTGCACCGCCGTATTGGCACCAGCGAACAGCGCACCGGCGATGACAAAATATAGCGGGCCGATGATGGCACCGCGGTTCATGGTTGTGATCTGGATCATCGCATCTGTCCTTTCGTTTTGCGCGTGACCCAAGGCAAAACAGGACATTTCGGGCGCAGTCCTGCACCCGATTTGCACCATCTCTTTCATCCGGACTATGACCGTCGGCTCAGGCATCGCACCTGATCTGCTGACCAAAGGATAAAATCCTTTGCGCTCGCGGGCTTACCCAAATGGGCATACCGCCGGTGGGGAATTGCGCCCCGCCCTGAGAAGGTGCCGCCACAACGGCGACCCCCGCCAGATAGGCAGGGGTGCAATGAAGATCAAGATAACAGGAAAATGTTATTCGTCGCCCAAGAACGCGCCAGCGTCGATACGACCAAACGAGCCAAGCAACTGACCAATAAACGTCACATCGTTAATGCCGTCTTCGGTGACCCGCCGGTCAAGCGATACGACCTGACCATCGGCCAGCGTATAGCGCTCTATGTTGCGCAGAACATTATTGGCGTCGAACCGTATCGCGACAACTTGGCGGTCAACCTCTTGCGGTGCGCTCGCGCCGTAATGCTTAAACGCGCTTGAGGCGTAGTAAAGAGCGTTATTTCCCAACGCACCACGCGACACCGGTGGACCAAATCGTGTCAGCACCTCGTCCTTTGTCGTTTGACCGACCGAAACCTCTGTCAGGTCCTGCGGCGTGGGCGCATACCCATGGAATCGGGTCGTCGTTGTGCAGGCCGTTGTGGTCGCGAGAACCAGAGCGACAGCAACACCACGTGCCACGTATTGAAAGTTCACAGTGTACCTGCTCATGACAGCCCTCTTGCTTTGGCGTCTTATGCCTTTTATCCCCAAGTATATCACAGCCCGCCCCTGTTCAAGAATGGAAGCAACTTTGGCCCAATTGCCTCACTCACACCTGCGTTTGGCAGACCTTGCAACCCGCAAGGCGACACGATTTGCACTGACACCCACATCGGATGAACGAAAAGCCATCGCAGACGCGCTGGGAATCATCGCAGTCAAGAAGCTCCGCTTTGAAGGTGAGCTGACACCACTTGGCCGGGCAGATTGGCGTCTTACGGCGCAATTGGGTGCCACCGCAGTGCAGGAATGCGTGATTACGCTGGCGCCTGTCACCACCCGCGTCGATGAAGACGTTATACGCACCTACAGCGCTGACTTCGATGAAATCGAATCCTCCGAAGTCGAAATGCCCGAGGACGACACATTTGAACCTCTTCCCAGCACAATTGACGTCGCAGAGGTCATGATCGAGGCGCTATCGCTGGCCTTACCGGCCTATCCACGCAGCGAAGGCGCCGCATTAGGACAGGTTGTTTATACCCAACCGGGTGCTGCCCCAATGACCGATGACGACGCGAAACCCTTTGCCGGGCTAAGCGCATTAAGAGAAGCTATTGAAAAGAAAGAAGAATAGGGTTACACGCAGCGACATACAAAAAAGGTTGCGCCGCAATAAAATCGCAGTATGTTCGCGACCTCTTTTACATCGCTCTCGACAGGGCTGCCTGTTTGGCGTAGGACGCCGCGAGAATGCACGAAATCAGGGCCGTCGGCCCACTATCATAGGGTTGAGACATGGCTGTCCAGCAGAACAAAGTATCCAAATCCCGCCGCAACAACCGGCGCTCACACGACTCACTTGTTGCGGCGAACCCGAACGAGTGTGACAACTGTGGCGAACTGAAGCGCCCACACCACGTGTGCCCTTCTTGTGGTCACTATGCGACACGCGAAGTGATCGCTGACAAAACAGAAATCGATCTGGACGAAGACGCAGCGTAAGCTGCGGCGCAGGTACATGAGCATGACACAAAGCCTGACGGACACCGCGCCGGCGGCTTCGGGCGCATCTCATGTGCTGTCAATCGACGCCATGGGTGGCGATAAAGGGCCTGCAACTGTTGTTGCGGGCCTTTCAAAGTTTCTGAACAAAAACCCGCAAGCACGTGCCCTTTTGCACGGGCCAAAGGATGTTCTGAAGCCACTGATAAAAAAGCATAAAATCAACGAGCAGGTCACAATCTGCCCTGCCGATGATGTTGTGAAGATGTCCGATAAGCCCAGCCATGTTCTGCGGCACGGCAAACAAACATCGATGTGGTCGGCCATTGAAGCTGTGCGCAACCGCGAAGCCGCAGTCTGCATAAGCTGCGGCAATACGGGCGCACTGATGGCAATGTCCATGCTGCGCTTGCGCAAGGCCGAAGGCGTGAGCCGCCCCGCGATTGCCTGTCTTTGGCCATCGCGAAACCCCGCAGGTTTTAACGTGATGCTTGACGCTGGCGCGGATATCCGTGCCGATCAGGACGATTTGCTGACCTATGCCTTGATGGGCGCCTCTTACGCGCGCAACGGGCTTGACATCGCGCGTCCGCGCGTCGGTTTGTTAAATGTCGGCACCGAAGAACATAAAGGCCGCGCCGAACTTAAGGTCGCGCATGAAATCATCGGCGCTGCGGCAGTTGCCGGCGAATATGAATACGTCGGCTTTGTCGAAGGAGGCGACCTGCCATCCGACAAAGTGGATGTAATTGTCACCGACGGGTTTACCGGCAACGTCGCGCTAAAGACTGGCGAAGGCACGGCCAATCTGATCTCGGGGCTGCTGCGGGAAAGCCTGATGAAATCCCCGCTGTCGATGCTGGGTGCATTTCTGGCGCGCGGATCTCTGAAGCGGCTTCGCAAACGGATTGACCCGCGCCGCGTGAACGGCGGCGTGTTTCTGGGCCTCAATCAAACTGTCGTCAAAAGCCACGGTTCGTCCGACGCGACAGGCGTCGCAGCCGCGCTTAATCTGGCTTACCGTCTGTCCCAAAACGGTTTTTCCGATAAGCTGGCAGCACGGGTTGCATCTGCTGCGGCACTTGCCCAAGATGCGCTTCAAGAAGCAGGCGCCGAAACGCCAGGCACCAATACAGGCGAATAGCTATGACACGTCGCGCAGTCGTCAAAGGGGTTGGGCATTACCTGCCCGCTCGCATTGTCCCCAACTCTGAGTTCGAGAAATCGCTCGAGACCACAGACGAATGGATCAAATCCCGCTCGGGAATTGAACGTCGGCATTTTGCTGCGCCGGGCGAAACCACATCGCATTTGGCCACGCATGCAGCACAGGCTGCATTAAAGATGGCCGGGATGGACGCCGCAGACCTTGACGCGATCATCGTTGCGACCTCGACGCCGGACATGACATTCCCATCGGTCGCAACAATGGTGCAAAGCCAGATTGGTAACACCACGGGCTATGCCTTTGACGTGCAAGCCGTCTGCGCCGGTTTTGTTTACGCGCTCAGCAATGCCAATGCGCTGATTCTGTCTGGCCAAGCTGACCGTATTCTGGTCATCGGCGCCGAAACATTCAGCCGCATTATGGATTGGACCGACCGGTCCACCTGCGTACTTTTTGGCGACGGTGCAGGTGCGCTGGTTCTCGAGGCCGAGACCGGTACAGGCACCACGGCAGACCGTGGTATTCTATCGACAGATCTGAATTCCGACGGGCGCTACAAGGATCTTCTTTATGTCGATGGTGGCGTTGCCACCCAAAACACCGGTGTGTTGCGGATGGAAGGCAAAGAAGTCTTCCGTCACGCTGTCGAAAAACTGGCGCAAACCGCTGATAAAGCGCTGGAAAAAGTTGGCCTGACCGCGGACGACGTCAATTGGATTGTGCCACATCAGGCGAATATTCGAATCATCCAGTCCACAGCTAAAAAGCTGGGCGTCGAAATGGACCGGGTTGTTGTCACAGTTCAGGACCACGGGAATACGTCGGCGGCATCAATCCCGCTGGCAATGTCCGTCGGGGTCGCAAACGGCCAGATCAAGCAGGGCGATTTGATTGTCGCCGAGGCGATCGGTGGCGGGCTGGCATGGGGTTCGGTCGTTCTGCGATGGTAAACCGAAGGTCATGTTAACCTGACTTGCCAAGTCCTTGTTATTGACTCTGAAATTACAGCGCGCTTAATCTACAAGAATATTTCAGGGGGACCCGATGGCCGACAAAACTTTAACACGCATGGATTTAGCTGACGCCGTACATTCGCAAGTCGGATTGTCTCGTAACGACAGCGCCGATCTGGTGGAAAGCGTGCTGACGCACGTATCAGATGCATTGGTGGACGGTCAGGCCGTCAAGATTTCATCTTTCGGAACGTTTTCGGTCCGAGAAAAGGCCGCACGTGTTGGCCGTAACCCTAAAACCGGCGAAGAGGTCCCTATTCACCCGCGCCGCGTTTTGACATTCCGCCCGTCGCATCTGATGAAAGATCGCGTCGCTGCGGGGAACAAGCACTAAGATATGGCAAAAGCCAAAGACGCCTTTAGAACCATCAGCGAAGTTGCTGAATGGCTTGATACGCCGACACATGTGTTGCGATTCTGGGAAACAAAGTTTTCCCAGATCAAACCCGTGAAAGGCGCTGGCAGCCGACGGTATTATCGCCCCGCAGATATGGAGCTGTTAAGCGGCATAAAGCAGTTATTGCACGAGGATGGGCTGACCATCAAAGGCGTTCAAAAGATTCTGCGCGAACAGGGCGTCAAACATGTGGCGACGCTGGGTCGCATGTTGGATGCCTCCGACGCCCCCGAAGTCACGCCGCCCGCGCCCACCGTGGAAACGGCACCGGCGCCGCAACCGACAGCACCAGACCCGCTGCCAGATGACGATGCGCCTGCGGTCACATTGCCCGCGATGCCTGCGGAGATTACCCATCTGCCTGCACGAATGTTTGGTCTGCGCCTTGTGGATCAGGCCACGTTGCGCGCGCGCGCCGCACAAATTGCACCGCTGTTGGCACGTCTGGATGCCTTGCGCCAACAGATGCATACCCAGTAGCAATGCCCGTGCGTTTCGGGCTTGCTCCCAAATTCTTTTCGGGTATGAAAGCGCCAAGTCGGGCTATAGCGCAGCCTGGTAGCGCGTCCGTCTGGGGGACGGAAGGTCGCAGGTTCGAGTCCTGCTAGCCCGACCAATCACAACCGCCCGCTTGCGTTTCAACGCAGCGGGCGTTTTGTTATCTATCTGGGGGTCATGATGAAAACACCGGGCGTATTAGCAGATCACCAAATTCGTGCGTTGATCGGTTCGGGTAATATTGCGGCCATCGCGCCCATAACACCGGAACAAATACAGCCGGCATCGCTGGATCTGCGCCTTGGCAACACCGCCTACCGGGTGCGGGCGTCGTTTTTGGCGGGGCGTCAGCGCACGGTCCGTGACCGTCTGGCCGATTTTCAAATGCATGCCATTGATTTGACCGGCGGCGCCGTGCTGGAAAAGGGCTGTGTTTATGTCGTGCCCCTGATGGAAAGCCTGTCCCTGCCCCAAGGCATGACCGCAGCCGCCAGCGCCAAATCATCCATCGGGCGGCTTGATCTGCTGACCCGCATCATCACCGACCGCGGTGTCGAATTCGACCGCGTTCCTGAGGGATACAACGGCCCACTTTACGTCGAAATTTGTCCCCGCTCTTTTTCCGTTGTCGCGCAGCCCGGCCAGATGTTGAATCAAATCATCTTTCGCCAAGGCAAAACGCTGATGTCCGACGACGACCTGCGCCGTCTGCATGCGCAAACACCGATTGTCTCAGGCGACCCGGTCATTTCGGACGGGCTGGGGTTTTCAGTCGATTTGCGTCCCGAACAGGGAAATCTTGTCGGCTACCGCGCGAAACCGCACACGGGCGTGGTTGATTTGGGCAAACTCAACCATTACGACCCTGCCGATTTTTGGGAGCCAGTTCACACCAACGACGGCTGGATCATTCTTGACCCCGGCGCGTTCTATATTTTGGTCAGCCGCGAATCGATTGTGATTCCCCCGATGCAAGCCGCAGAAATGGCGCCTTATCTGGCCATGGTCGGTGAATTTCGGGTACATTACGCAGGTTTCTTTGACCCCGGATTCGGCTATGCCGAAGCGGGCGGCGCCGGATCACGCGGGGTGCTTGAAGTCCGCTGTCACGAAGCGCCGTTTGTGTTGGAACATGGTCAGGTCGTCGGCCGATTGGTCTATGAACATATGGCAGCAATGCCAGACGCGCTTTATGGGCGCGACATCAAATCAAACTATCAGGGCCAGGGTTTAAAGCTGTCTAAACACTTTAAATCTAACGCATAAAACGGCGGAAAAACCGCAGCCCTTGCTGTGCACGACGCATATTCACCTGTGATGACTGCGCAGATTTGCGTTCATCGGGTGTCATATCAGCATGGCTTTTGCCGCGGTTCGCAAGGTATTTGGAACCGTGTCTCATCGCCATACGGACACCCATGTTGATCAAACGGTTCATATTCATTGCATGGCCTCTCTGGCGTTGTTTAGATGAATATAGGCGCAAATGATCAATCTTCAAACAACTCTGTTTGATCGTCGCCATCGTCGTCCTCGTCATCCTCGCCCAGACGGGTTGTGCCGGGCGGTGGACGGTTTTCCAGCAATCCCGCCGCGCGCAAATCCTTCAGACCCGGTAGATCACGCGCTGTTTCTAATCCGAAGTGATCCAAGAAATGTGACGTTACCACAAAGGTCACAGGCCGACCCGGCGTCATTTTGCGGCGGCCGAACCGGATCCATTCCATTTCGATCAACTGATCAATCGTGCCGCGGCTGACGCTTACGCCGCGAATATCTTCGATCTCGGCGCGGGTGACAGGCTGGTGGTAGGCGACAATCGCCAATGTTTCGATCGCGGCGCGCGATAGTTTGCGCATCTCAATGGTTTCTTTTTGCATCAAAAACCCAAGGTCAGGCGCTGTGCGAATGGCCCATGCGTTGTCAATTTTCACCAAATTCACACCGCGTCCTTCGTAGCGCTTGCGCAAACGCGCGATCGCCTCGGCGGGATCGCAGCCATGGGGCATCCGCCCGATCAGTTCTTGGACCGTCACCGGGTCAGCGGTGGCGAACATGATGGCTTCGACCATGCGTTCCTGTTCGCCCATTGGCGGCGCATCAAACAGGCTATCGTTCTGTGGCTTACTCATGACGGTCTTTCATCTCTGGGGGCCCGTTTGCGAATTTGGATCGGGGAAAACACATCGCCTTGACGTATTTCGATTTTGCCCTCCTTTGCCAGTTCCAAACTGGCGGCAAAGGTCGCCGCAGTCGTCGATCTGCGCCGCTGCGGGTCTGCGTCCCACCCATCGGGCAGATAGCTGAAAATGTCGGTCCAGTCGCCCGCGAAACCAATGAGATGCCGCATCCGGTCCAGCGCCTGTTCCATCGTCATCACATGCGCACGGTCCAATACGAACGGGCGAAAATCGTCGCGGGTTCGAATACGGGCATAGCCCTGCATAAGATCCAGCAGCGTCGCAGTATAGGTGACACGGCGCACCCGCTGCACATCTTCGGTGATGCCCCGCGCAAAGAAATCGCGCCCCAGCTGGTCGCGACCCATCAGTTTTGCGGCCGCTTCGCGCATCGCTTGTAACCGCTCTAGCTGGAACGCGAGGTGCGCGGCAAGCTCTTCGCCCGATGGCCCCTCTTCGCTGGGATCGGGAGGAAGCAGCAAGCGTGATTTCAAAAACGCGAGCCATGCCGCCATCACCAGATAGTCCGCCGCCAGTTCCAGCCGCAATTGTTTGGCCTTTTCCACAAAGGCCAAATATTGCTGCGCCAGCGCAAGGATCGAAATTTTACGCAGGTCCACCTTTTGCGTGCGCGACAGCGTCAGCAACAGGTCGAGAGGCCCTTCAAACGCGCCGACATCGACGATCAGCGCTTCGGCGGCGACACGGTCGCTGACGCTTAGTTTGTCGTCAGATAGGTCAAAATCTTGTTGCATCAGAACTCACGCTAAAAGCGCTTCAAGTTCGGCCTCCAGCGCGCTGATGTCAACAATTTCGGGTGGCTTGCGCAAAGCAAGCGCATCATCGCTGCGTTTTTTCGCCGCTGCGGTCATGGTCCCGGCCGCATGTGCGACTGCTTCCATTTCAGGCCCATCACCATTGCAGTGCAAAACCACATCACATCCGGCAGCGATCGCCGCATGCGCACGGTCTGCCACGGTGCCCGAAAGCGCCTGCATCGACAGATCGTCCGTCATCAGCAACCCGTCGAATCCGATCTCGTTACGGATGACTTTGATCATCGCAGGCGATGTGGTGGCAGGGCCACGCGGGTCAATGGACGTGAACACAATATGTGCGCTCATCCCCATCGGCAGATCGTTCAAGGCCTGAAAGGGTGCAAAATCTTTGGCCGTCAGGTGAGCACGTGTCGCTGTCACTGTGGGCAGGTTCAGATGGCTATCGACCGCCGCACGCCCGTGGCCCGGAATGTGCTTGAGCACCGGCAAAACGCCGCCCGCCAAATGCGCGTCGGCACAGACACGCGCCGCTGCGACAACGCTGTCCACATCCCGGCCATAAAGGCGGTTTTGCAAGAAAGGATGGGTTGCGTCTTCGGCAATATCTGCCAGCGGCGCGCAATTCACATCAATACCGACACTGCGCAGATCATCGGCAATCAGCCGGTTGCGTATCCAATGCGCGCGCAGCGGGTCGGTTGCACGATCCATCTGATCCAGCGCAGGCAGAAATTCGCGCCAATGCGGCGACCGCATGCGCTGCACACGCCCGCCTTCTTGATCAATCAGAATCGGGGCCTCGCGCCCAACTGCTTCGCGCAGGTCGCTTGTCAGGCGCCGCAATTGGTCTGGATTATCGACATTGCGCGCAAACAAGATGAACCCAAGCGGATTAACAGCGCGAAAGAACTTTCGCTCCCACGGCGTGACCGCAAGCCCCGCAGGCCCGAAAATCGCGGCGTTCATCACCACTTAGTTGACCTGTACCGCAATACAATCCGCCCCTTCGGCCACAAGCGCGGCGCAGAACCGGCGGGCTTCGGCATTGTCGGCAAACCCGCTGGCGCGCAAGCGGTACCATGTGCCGCTGGACTGGTCGCTGACCTGAATGACGCGTTCTTTGCCATCCAACAGCGAATCGAACCGCCCTTCAAGCAAAGCCCACTGGGTCGCTGCAACCGACGGTGACTGGAACGCGCCAAGCTGCACCAGATTGGTGCCAACAGGGAAATCCTGGCCGCTCACGGCCACTTCGTCGGGCGCCGCAGATGTGGCGGGGGCTGCGACGGGTGCTGCCGCAACGCTGCGCAGACTGGCCGGACGCACCATCGGGCGCACGGACCGGGACACACCGGGTACAGTTGCGGCAATGCGGTCCGGGTTCACAGGCGTATCGGCAAACGGTTCTGCTCCGGCCGCGATTTGGTCCGCCAGCGCCATGATCTGGTCCACGTCCATCGTGTCCAAATCACCCATATTAGCGCTGACCGCTGTTGCAGACAGGTCAGTGGTCGCCGCGGTCGCCACCATTTCGCCCGCTTCGGCAGTTGGCTGTGCGGCTAAATCTTCTTCTGACAGGCCCACGGTCGTTGGTGCCAAGACAAGCCTGTCTTCCAGACCGCCCGCCTCTCCGCTTGCTGCCACTTCGTTCACGGCAAGACCAATGTGATCGGCCACAAACCCGCCCGGATTGTCGGGCAGCACGCGCATTTCGCCTTCCATGGCACGCACAACGGGAATGCCGCTGACATCGCGCATGATCAATTTATAGCCCCAAAGGCCAACCCCGACGATGAGCGCAAGCGAAAGGCCTGCACCAATATAATTGATGAAATTTCCGGGACGCGATGCGTCACCTACGCGGGCAAAGCCCTCGTCATATACTGCCATCTCTGCCTCACTGCCCGTGCCTTTTTGGCTTATGGGTCCGTTAACTCAGCGCGATCCGGCAAATATACGTTATCGCATTTCTTCTGCCGGTGTGACGCCGAGAATACCCAATCCGTGCAAAATAACAATCGCTACGGCCCGGATTAGGGCGATTTTCGCCTGTGTTGTGTCTGGGTCACTTTCCTGCACGAACCGCAATGCGGTTTCATCATTTCCACGGTGATAAAGCGCGTGGAAATCTGACGCTAAATCATACAGATAGAAGGCGATCTTGTGTGGTTCGTGACCTTTGGCGGCGATTTCCACCAACCTCGGCCATTCCGCCAATTTCTTGATCACATTAAGCTCTGCGTCGTGATTGAGACCTGACATATCGACGCCGGCAAGCGTGACATCATCCACCTTTGCAAAAGCACTGGCCTTTGCCACAGCGGAATTCACCCGCGCATAGGCATAGTTCACATAGAAGACAGGGTTGTCTTTTGACTGCTCCAGCACCTTGTCGAAGTCAAAATCAAGCGGGGCATCGTTCTTGCGGGTCAGCATGTGGAACCGGGTCACATCGGGGCCAACCTGATCCACCACATCGCGCAGGGTCACAAACGTCCCTGCCCGCTTTGACATCTTGAATGGTGCGCCGTTCTTATACAGTTTAACCAGTTGCGTCAGCTTGATATCCAGCGGTACGCGGCCATCGGACAACGCAGACACCGCCGCCTTCATCCGTTTGACATAGCCCCCGTGATCAGCACCAAAGACATCGATCAACTGGTCATAGCCGCGCTGCACCTTGTCATAGTGATATGCGATGTCGGGCGCGAAATATGTCCACGCGCCATCAGATTTTTGCACAGGCCGGTCCACGTCATCACCATGTTCGGTCGATTTGAACAATGTCTGCTCGCGGGGCTCCCAATCTTCTGGGGTTTTACCCTTTGGGGGTTCCAGAACGCCGCGGTAAATCAATCCCTTTGCGTCCAGCTCGGCAATTGCCTTTTCGATCAAGCCCGTGCCGTACAGCGACTTTTCCGAGAAGAAGCTGTCCATCTCGACACCAAGCGATTTCAAATCTGCGCGGATCAGATCCATCATGGCCTCGGTGGCGAATTCGCGCACCTCTTCCAGCCAGAACTGTTCGCCCTTGCCGACGAACTTGTCGCCAACCTTGGCTTTCAGCGCCTCGCCGACCTCGATCAGGTAATCACCGGGGTATGTGCCTTCGGGCCAATCCACGCTCAGGTCATGCGCCTCTAGGTAACGGTTATAAACAGACCGCGCCAGAACATCGACCTGCGCGCCGCCATCGTTGATATAATACTCTTTGGTAACATCGTAGCCCGCGTAATCCAGCAACCGCGCCAGCGCATCGCCAAACACAGCCCCCCGCGTGTGACCGACGTGCAGCGGCCCCGTCGGGTTGGCGGATACGTATTCCACCAGCATCCGTTGATTTTGCCCAAGCGTGGACTGGCCGAAACTTGGATCAGACAGAACCGTCTTGACCACACCCTGCCATACGGTCGGATCCAACCGCATGTTCAGAAAACCCGGTCCCGCAACCTGTGCAATTGTGATCATCGGATCGGCCAGCAATTTAGCCGCCAAGGCATCCGCGATCACGCGCGGGTTCATCTGTGCAGGTTTCGCCAGAACCATCGCCGCGTTTGTCGCCATATCGCCATGCGCCGGATCACGCGGTGGTTCCACCGAAACGCCCGCAGTGGACAGGCCGGCGGGCAGCGTGCCTTCTGTGACCATTTGATCAAGGCAGGCAATGACACGGGTACGGATATCAGCAAAGAGGTTCATAACAGTCCTTCGGCCCCAGACGGGCATCATAACATTTGGTCAGGGTTTACCACCCTAACCGCGCAGGTCAATGGATCGCGGCCCTTATGTCAAAAGGGCCGCGTCTGGCCGAACGCACCTGTTACTCGGCGACGCAGTCGGCGAAATACGTCGATGTGCCATCTTCGGCAACTTCGTGCACCAGCCCGTGAATATCGTTTTCAAACCCCGGACATTCGCGCGCGAACTCGCGGTTGAACTTGAGGTAGTCCACGATCTTTTTGTTGAAGACTTCGCCCGGCACCAACAACGGGATGCCCGGCGGATATGGGGTCACCAGACTGGTTGTGATCCGCCCTTCCAATTCGTCGATCGGCACGCGCTGTGTGGTGCGCTGCGCGATATGGGCGAAGGCCGCACTTGGCGTCATCGCAGGGGTATGATCGCTTAGGTAGATATCGGTCGACAGGATCGCCACATCATATTTCGCATAAAGCGTATGCACGTGTTGGCACAGATCGCGCAGGCCCATCTTTTCGTACCGCGGATGTTTGGCGCAGAATTTCGGCATCGTCCGCCACAGCGGTTGGTTACGGTCGTAATCATCTTTGAACTGCTGCAACGCCGCCAAAAGCGTGTTCCACCGCCCTTTAGTGATCCCGATCGTGAACATGATGAAAAAGCTGTAAAGCCCTGTTTTTTCGACAACAACGCCGTGTTCCACCAGATATTTCGACACGATAGAGGCCGGAATCCCGGTTTCCTCAAATCGACCGTCCAAATTCAGACCCGGTGTGATCAACGTCGCCTTGATCGGGTCAAGCATGTTGAAACCCGGCGCCATATACCCAAAACCGTGCCAGGAATCCTCGCCGTCGGCGGCTTGCACGCCGTCAGCATCTGTCCGTTTCAAAACCCAATCCTTGGTTTCGCCAATGCCTTCTTCGCTCAGCGCGTCTGGCCCCCACACTTCGAACCACCAGTCGCCTTCGCCGAACTCTTCGTCGACCTTGCGCATCGCCCGGCGGAAATCGAGCGCCTCTGCGATGCTTTCTTCGACCAAAGCCGTACCGCCCGGCGGCTCCATCATTGCGGCGGCCACGTCACAGCTTGCGATGATCGAATATTGCGGACTGGTTGACGTGTGCATCAGGTAGGCTTCGTTAAACAGGTGACGGTCCAATTTGGTGTCTTCGCTGTCTTGCACCAAAACATGGCTGGCCTGCGAAATACCCGCCAGCAGTTTATGAATGGACTGGGTCGCGTAAGTCACCGAATGTTTTGTGCGTGCACGTTTGCGCCCCATCGCGTGATAGCTGCCGTAAAACGGGTGAAAGGCCGCATGCGGCAGCCATGCCTCGTCAAAATGCAGGTTTTCGACGTAGCCATCCAACAGGTTTTTAATGGTTTCGGTGTTATAAAGCACGCCGTCATAGGTGGATTGGGTCAACGTCATGATCCGCGGCTTTACCGCATCGGCATCAACCCCGGCCAGCAGCGGGTTTGCCCTGATCTTGGCCTTGATGCTGTCGATCTCGAACTCGCTTTGCGGGATCGGGCCGATAATGCCGTAATGGTTGCGCGTTGGTTTCAAGAACACCGGAATAGCGCCGGTCATGATAATGCTGTGCAGGATCGACTTGTGACAGTTGCGGTCCACAACAACAACATCGCCGGGGGCAACGGTGTGGTGCCAGACCATTTTATTCGACGTCGATGTGCCGTTGGTCACGAAATAGCAGTGGTCCGCGTTGAAAATTCGCGCGGCGTTGCGCTCTGATGCGCCGATCGCCCCGTTGTGATCCAGCAACTGACCCAATTCTTCGACCGCGTTGCACACATCCGCGCGCAACATGTTTTCACCGTAAAACTGGTGGTACATCTGGCCAATCGGGCTTTTCAAAAATGCCACGCCGCCTGAATGGCCGGGGCAATGCCATGAATACGACCCGTCCTCGGCATAATCCAGCAACGCCTTGAAAAACGGCGGCTGAATCCCTTCAAGGTATTGTTTCGCCTCACGGATAATATGACGCGCTACAAATTCCGGTGTGTCTTCGAAGGCGTGAATGAATCCATGCAATTCGCGCAAGATATCGTTGGGCAAATGCCGGCTGGTTTTGGTTTCACCGTATACGTAAATTGGCACGTCTTCGTTTTTCCAGCGCACTTCTTCGATAAAATTGCGCAGGTTCAGGACCGCCGGGTCAAGGTCGGGACCGGGCGTAAATTCTTCGTCGTCGATAGACAACAAGAACGCGCTGGCACGCGATTGCTGCTGCGCAAATTGCGACAGATCGCCGTAACTTGTCACACCCAGCACTTCGAATCCTTCGGCCTCGATGGCCGTCGCCAACGCCCTGATCCCAAGGCCAGACGTGTTTTCAGACCGGAAATCTTCGTCGATGATCACAATGGGAAAGCGGAATTTCATATCGGGCTCCTTCAGAGACGCGGGCGTTAGGCCACGGTCGTCGCATTGATTCTGACGACGCGCTTGGCCTGTGGTTTTCGCAAGACTATGTGGGCATTCGTGTCAGCATGTCCAGTCAGGGGCGGCGTTTGCAACCGCCCCTGCGCATGGATTTATGCATCGGCGGGTGGCTGTTCGTCATCAACCGATTCCGGCGGCCGCAGCGCGATGATGCGGACGTCTGGTGCGCCTTTCACTTCTTCATCCTTGCGAACAAGTTTAATCGCGCCCTTGGTATCAATCCGCGCAAAAAGATGCGCATCCGGGCGTTTGGCACGCCAGTCGTCCAGCGTGTATTCTTCGGTCAGACGTGTGATCCTGAACGTCCAACCCTGTGCGATCAAGTTACACAGCCCGGCATGGGTTTCTTCGGGGCCAAACTTGCGCCCCCCCAAGGTGCGCGGCAACTGGTGCCGCGCGCTGTCGCTATGGCTGCGCAGCACCTGAAACACGCTGTCGCGCCCGAATTCGGGGGCAAGGTCGGTCGCGACAAGGGTATTATACGCATCATTGTCCGTGGCCGCGACCAATGTCGCATAGCTGATCAGCTC
Organism: Yoonia sp. SWMV100; assembly: GCF_056108365.1. Taxonomy (NCBI): domain Bacteria; kingdom Pseudomonadati; phylum Pseudomonadota; class Alphaproteobacteria; order Rhodobacterales; family Paracoccaceae; genus Yoonia; species Yoonia sp. SWMV100. The sequence goes on from NZ_JBWBAQ010000002.1 coordinate 161,829, forward strand.
GAGCCGCTGTTCGGCAGCCTCTGACAGGATATCACCCGAAAACGTCGGAATGCCCGCCGCACGTGCGCCCCGCAAATTGCCAAAGTTCGGATCGGTCATCAGCACTGGCACCTCGGCTTTTTTCAACGCCTCGGCAAAGGCGGTTGTCCATGCGGACCCACCGATAATCACCACCCCCGGCACGTCAGCCCCCGTCAGGCCCAGCCAGCGCGCGAAGGGCGCTAACGTAAACCCGTGCAAAACCACGGTGACCGAAACCAACACAAACGCCAGCGGACCGATCAATGCCGCGTCTTCAAATCCGAGGGTCAACAACCGTTCTGCAAACAGCCCCGCCACCGCAACCAGAACCACACCGCGCGGCCCGGTAAACGCCACCAGAAATTGTTCTTTGTAAGGAACGCCAGACCCCAGCAAAGAAATGAGGACCGTCAGCGGGCGGGCGACGAAAATGACCAGAACAATAAAGCCGACGGCGCGCATATCCAATTTGGCCAGCGCAGAAAAATCGAGTTGGGCAGCCAACAGAATGAACACGCCCGACACCAGCAAAACTGTCGCATGTTCCTTGAAGCGGCGCAGTTCTTCATAGCTGGGCAGATTGGCATTGGCGATCACGATCCCCATAATGGTGACAGCCAACAAGCCGCTTTCGTGCAGGACATAGTCCGACACCCCGAATACCGCCAAAAGCAGTGCAAAAAGCACAGGCACTTTCATATATTCCGGCACCCAACCACGCTTGAACCCACGTGCAATGCCGTACCCCGCAACGGCCCCCACGAGGGTGGCAAAACCGATGCCGACAACCAAATCCATCACGGCGGCTTGCACCGTCGTTGCCGTGTTCAGGACCAGCACAACTTCGAACGCGAAGACAGCGGCCAACGCGCCAATCGGGTCGTTGATTATCGCCTCCCATTGCAGCAATGCCGCCGGGCGTTTGGACAGACGCGCCGTGCGCAAGAGCGGCGCAATCACAGTCGGGCCTGTCACAATCATAATCCCGCCGAATACTGTCGCGCTTTCCCACGACAACCCTGCCCCGTACCGCAGCGCCAAGGTTGATGTCAGCCACCCCAGCGGCGCCCCGATAAACACCAGACGGCGCACACCTTTGGCCGCATCCGACAAGGTATGAAAGTTTAGGGTCAGCCCACCCTCGAACAGAATAATCGCAACAGCGATCGAGATAATCGGGCTCATCAGCGGCCCGATATCGCGGGCAGGATTAAAGACCCCGGTCACCGGCCCGATCAGGACACCGGCAACCAGCATCAGCACAATCGCGGGCATCCGTAAACGCCACGCAAGCCATTGCGATCCAACCCCAAGGGCGCCCACAAGCGCAAATGCCATGACCGGGGCCATCGCGCCCGCTGCTGTTTCAACTGCCATCAATCACTCCTGCGGGGATGTCTTCGCCCCCAATAAGTCGTTTGTGTTCTTGAATCGCAAACCGATCCGTCATGCCCGCGATATAATCCGCCACGATCCGCGCTAAGGTAAGGCGATCAGGCGCGTCGGCCACATCTTTGCGCCACTGTTTTGGTAGTTCGTCAGTATTATCCATAAAAAACGGGAATAGGTCATTCACCATCTTTGTGACGACGACGCGCATTTCGACGACCGCAGGGGCGCGGTACATGCGCGTAAACAGGAATTGGCGAATGACCTTCAGGTCCGCCCACAGAGCGGGCGAAAACTGGATCACCATGCGTCCGGCATGGCGGATGTCGTGGACAGACTGTGGGTTAAGGTCGATCAAGTTGCGTTGACTGACGGTAATCACATCCTCGACCAACACGCCAAAGAACCGCCGCAGTGCCTCGTGACGGCGGCGATAATAATTCAGACCGGGATATTTTGCATCCACCCGCGCAAAGCAGTCGCGCAGGATCGGCAGTTCGGCCAGATCGTCCGTGCTGAACAATTCCGCGCGAAGTCCGTCATGTAAGTCATGGTTATTATATGCAATATCATCCGCAAGCGCCGCAACTTGTGCTTCCGCGCTTGCGTGGGTGTGCAGTTCCAGATCGTGGCGCGCATTATAGGCCGCCAATGCATACGGAATATCACCCGTCACCGGGCCGTTGTGCTTTGCGATACCCTCGAGCGTTTCCCACGTCAGGTTCAGCCCGTCCCATTCGGCATAGTGCCGTTCCAGATCGGTCACGATCCGCAAAGCCTGCGCGTTGTGGTCAAACCCGCCATAGGGGCGCATCAAGGCATCCAGCGCTTCTTCGCCGGTGTGGCCAAAGGGCGTGTGCCCCAGATCATGGGCCAATGCCACCGCCTCGGTCAGTTCGACATTCAGCCCCAACGTGCCCGCAATTGTGCGGCCTACCTGTGCGACTTCAATCGAATGGGTCAGGCGGGTGCGAAAATAATCGCCCTCGTGTTCGATGAACACTTGGGTTTTATGCTTCAGCCGTCGAAACGCGCTGGAATGGATGATCCGGTCGCGGTCGCGTTGAAAAGGCGAGCGAAAATAGCTCTCTTCTTCGGGATAAAGCCGCCCACGCGGGTTTACCGGGTCGGTTGCATATAGCGCTGCCATGATATTTGCCTGTCTTGTCCGTCGTGCCTGTGGCACCTATATTGCAAGTGAACACAAACTGATAGGTCGCAATATGCTGACGATCCCCCCCAAAGTGACACCCCGCGCGTTTGAACGGCTGGCCGAAATTGGTGCCGCGTCCCAAGGCAAGGCCCTGCGCATCGCCGTCGAAGGCGGCGGATGTTCCGGTTTCCAATACGAAATTGATCTGGATGACGCCAAAGAGGACGACCTGATCCTGTCCGATAAGGGTGAAACCGTCGTGATCGACAGCGTGTCCCTGCCATTCTTGGCTGATGCGACCATCGACTTTACCGAAGAACTGATTGGCGCGCGCTTTGTTATCCAAAACCCGAACGCCACGTCTTCTTGCGGGTGCGGCACGTCTTTTTCGATGTAATGCAGGACAATCAAAGGCTGGCGCGCCTGATCTTGGATCAGGTCCAGCGCGACACCAAAGATAACGATTGGGACGGGCGCAACGCAGAAATCGCGTCACTTCTTGATCAGGCTGTAACCGATGGCCCATCGCGCATCGACCTGCGCAACAGGCTGCTTGCAGGTGCCCGCGACACCAACACCCTGACCTACCGCGATCTTGCCGAGGCGATCGGCGAATCCTTGGCCGACCGTGTGCGCGATCTGGACCACGACATTGCGCGGCTTGAAAATGATATGGTGCCCAGCCGGTTGGCGATGGGCACGATCATCGGTCTGATGTTGGGCGCTTTTGGCGCCGTTGTTTACGGATCTGCTGATATTTTAACCGCTACAGGCATCTCTGGCGCGATGGTTGCTGCCTTTTTTGGGGTACAGGCCTACCGCAAGCGTGCTTTCGACACTATATCTACGTTGAAGGGACGCAGAACCAATTATGAAGGCTTTCGCAATCTTTTGCGTAGCGATCCATAATATGTTAAGCGTCTGTTGATAGAGGAGTCTCACCATGCTGGACCAACTGACCACGTTCACCGCGACCGAAGCCGCCTTGGCCATCTTTGCTGCCGCGATGCTGGTACAGCTTGCCATTTTCCGCAACCACCTGAACAGTGTTGCCGCGAAAAACAAAGATGCGCGGTTTCCCGGTCTGATGACCGCGTTGGCCCGTATTCCGGTGCGGACCGACAACAAACGCTGAACGCTTGCGCATCCGCGTTCCCTGCTGCAGAACTGCCCGGCGACATAGGGGGCAGATATGAAAATTGCGACATTCAATATCAACGGCGTCAAAGCCCGGATAAATGCGTTGACCGACTGGCTGGATGACACCAACCCGGACGTCGCAATCTTGCAAGAAATCAAATCCGTTGACGAAGGGTTCCCGCGCGACCTTCTTGAAGACAAAGGATATAACGTCGAAACCCACGGCCAAAAAGGCTTTAATGGTGTCGCGATCCTTTCAAAATTCCCGCTTGAGGATGTCACACGCGGTTTGCCGGGTGCTGCGGGCGCCGGGCGTGAAGGTGCCGACGACGACGAAGCCCGCTATATCGAAGCGACTGTTGTGGGCGACGTGGCAATCCGTATTTGCGGGCTGTATCTGCCCAACGGCAACCCGGCACCCGGCCCAAAATATGACTATAAACTACGCTGGATGGACCGGCTGTATGCCCGCGCACAAGAATTGCTTGCCTCTGAAATCCCTGCCTTGATGGCCGGCGATTATAACATCATCCCCCAAGCCGAAGACGCCGCGCGCCCCGATGCATGGCGCGATGACGCCCTGTTCCTGCCCGAAAGCCGCGCTGCTTTTCGCCGAATCTTCAACCTTGGGTTCACAGAGGCGTTTCGCGCCGTTGAATCCGGGGCCGGCCATTATTCGTTCTGGGACTACCAAGCCGGCGCATGGGAAAAAAACAACGGCATCCGCATTGATCATTTCTTGCTGACGCCGCAATGCGCCGATCTGTTGAAAAATTGCTGGATCGAATCCGAAGTGCGTGGCCGTGAAAAACCATCCGACCACGTGCCTGTCTGGGTTGACCTTGCGGCTTAGCCGCCTATCTACACCTTGCGATCCATGGTAAACAGTAACAAGGAGCATGTTGAAAATGCTCGATAAATCCATTTTTACGGCACTGCTGATGCTGGGTATTGGGCCGTCCCAGGCGGCCGCGCAGTGCCTGATCAACGTACCAGGAACACAGTGCGAGACCGTAAAAACATCCGCCGAACCGCGACCCAGCCCGGTCGAAATCGGCGAATTTCTAGACCGCGGCGCGCACTCGATATTGATGAATATCCGCTACTACGGCCTGCCGCCGGTCAGCGATGGCTGGATTTATATGCGGATCGAAAATGACCTGTACCGCGTCGACTTCCGCACCTACGAGGTGCTTGAAAACGTGACCCGCTGGACCAACAACAACTGGCGTTAGTTGGTCACGTCAAAATCATAAAGCCATCCCATACGGTTCAAAAACGCCGCAGGCGCGACACGTCCCATCAGCCCCAGCCCGGCGTGCGCCACACGCCGTTGCAGACCGCCCAAATGATAGTTGCGGGCATTGGCATTGGCGCCGTTAATCGCCTTTACGACACGGGCACGGCGCGCCGTTTGATAGGCCGCTAACCCCGCTGAAAGCTGCGCGTTTTCATCGCAACAGCGCGCCAAAACATAGGCATCTTCGATCGCCAAATTCGCCCCTTGCGCCAAAAATGGCAGCGTTGGATGCGCGGCATCGCCCAAAATGGCAATTGTACCCATCTGCCAACGCTGCGCGACGGGGTGTCGGAACAAGCCCCACAGATTGACCTGCGCGACGTCACTTAGCACGCTTTTGAGACGCCAGTGACAATCCGCAAACGCATGGCGCAAATTCCCCGGATCATCCGTGTGATGCCAACCTTCATCAGCCCACTGACTGCGTTGCTGCACGGCGACAATATTCAAACGCCCGCCCGCCAAAGGATAAGTCACCATATGCCGACCGGGCGCCATCCAGATCCGCGCCACCGGGTCGGCGTCGTCGGACTTGACCACCGCACGCCAGGCGACCTGCCCGGTAAAAAATGGTTGGGACGGCGCGTTGATTACGCCGCGCACCACAGACCGCAGCCCATCTGCGCCAATGGTCACCGCGGGCGACACACGCCCCGATGCGGTCATGAACGACCCGTCCGGCTGCAAATCGTCGATGCGTGCGTTCAATTGCACCGTCACACCATTCGCCGCGCAGGCCCGCGCCAACAGGTCGATCAACGCAGATCGATGATAAAACCGATAGGCCGGGGTTTGTTGGGAAAGGTCAAAGCGGGTAATCTCGCGACCCGACACAGCATCCATCGGGACCACAGCCTGCGCTGTAAGTCCCACATGATTTAATGCGCTTTCCAGCCCCAAGGCATGTAGGACACGCGCGCCGTTCGGGGTTATTTGCAGCCCTGCCCCGACTTCGGTCAAGGCGGCCGCCTGTTCATAGACTGTCACCCGCGCACCGCGTTGGGCGAACGCGATTGCGGCGGTCAACCCGCCAATCCCGCCGCCGATAATCGCGACATCACGGTGTGCGTTATGGGACACTTTAGTCGTCGCGGTGGACCTTCTCGCGGCGCTCATGACGCTCTTGCGCCTCAAGGCTCATGGTCGCGATCGGGCGCGCGTCCAGACGTTTGAGCGAAATCGGCTCTCCGGTCATTTCGCAATAGCCGTATTCACCTTCATCGATCCGGCGCAGAGCCGCGTCAATCTTGGTGACCAGCTTGCGCTGACGGTCACGGGTCCGCAGTTCCAGCGAACGATCTGTTTCCTCGGATGCACGGTCGGCCACATCGGGAATATTGCGCGTTTGATCTTTCATACCTGCGACAGTGTCGCGGGTATCTTCCATCAGTTCGGCCTTCCAGTTTAAAAGCTTGCGACGAAAATATTCGGTCTGACGCTCGTTCATGAACGGCTCATTGTCGGCGGGTGTGTAGTCTTCTGGAAGAAACGTTTCAGCTTTCATCGTCATACCCTATCATAGCTCCGATGCGGCGACGGATGCGGATAAAATGTTACATCCTATGCCGTATTTACGCGGGGTTTACTCTTTTGGCGGCACAGTGTCACCCCCTGAATTAAGGTCTAAGCGTGATGTTGATGATCCTTGGTAAACTGCTAGGTTAGGCTTAGGAAAAAGGGGCAAAACGTCATGCATTTCAATGGGACTGACAGCTATGTCGCAACAAGCGACCTGACAATGGCCGTCAACGCGGCGATTACCTTGCAGCGTCCGCTGCTGGTCAAAGGTGAGCCCGGCACTGGCAAAACAGAACTGGCGCGACAGGTCAGCGCAGCGCTTGATCTTCCCATGATTGAATGGCACGTGAAATCCACAACCAAAGCGCAGCAAGGGCTGTATGAATACGATGCGGTCAGCCGTTTGCGCGACAGCCAGTTAGGCGATGCGCGGGTCAACGATGTCGCGAACTATATCAAGCAAGGGAAACTGTGGCAGGCCTTTACCGCCCCCGGCCGGTCGGTTCTTTTGATCGACGAGGTCGACAAAGCTGACATCGAATTCCCCAACGACCTGCTGCAGGAATTGGACCGGATGGAATTTCATGTCTACGAGACAGGGGAAACCATTCGCGCCGTCCACCGCCCGATTGTGATCATTACATCGAATAACGAAAAAGAACTGCCCGACGCGTTTTTACGCCGCTGCTTTTTCCATTACATCCGCTTTCCCGATATCGACACGCTGCGCAAAATCGTCGCCGTCCACCATCCCGGTATCAAAGACGCGCTCCTGACGGCCGCGTTAACCCAGTTCTATGAAATTCGCGAAACGGCGGGTCTCAAGAAAAAACCGTCAACCTCCGAGGTGATCGATTGGCTGAAACTTTTGCTTGCCGAAGACCTGACCCCCGAGGATTTGCGCCGCGACGGGGCCAACGCGTTGCCAAAACTCCATGGGGCGTTGCTAAAAAACGAACAGGACGTGCATCTGTTTGAACGGCTTGCATTTATGGCGCGTTCGGGGCGCTAACCCACAGTGATTTGACTGGCATCCGCCCCAAAGCGGACTATTGTCGATCAAACCCTGCAAGAGTAACACATTCATGGCCCAAACACAGATTAGACCGCTTTCCGCCGCAGATTTCCCTGCATGGCGCGGGCTTTGGACAGATTATCTGGCATTTTACAAAACCGCCCTGCCCGATCCGGTCTATAACAGCACTTTTGCGCGCATGATCGGGGGGGACCCGCAGGATTTTCACGGGCTGGTTGCCGAACAGAACGGTGTTTTGGTCGGGCTGGCCCATTACGTGTTTCATCGGCACGGTTGGCGCATTGAAAACGTGTGCTACCTGCAAGATCTTTTTGCAGATCCGTCCGTGCGCGGCACGGGTGTCGGACGTAAATTGATCGAAGCCGTCTATCAGGCTGCGGACAAGGCTGGCGCGCCCAATGTCTATTGGATGACGCAATCCGATAATACATCCGCACGACAGCTATATGACCGTATTGGCACCGTCACGGACTTTGTTAAATACCAGAGACCGCTATGAAGCGCCTTGCCGCCATGGTCCTTGCGCTGACCACAGCCTGTACCGAGGTCCCCCAAGGCCCCGAACCGATTTTGCTGGAATTCCCAGCGATGCGCAGCTTTCACCAAGCCACCCCCACACCGCCACAGCGCCCCAATTCGGAAATCGCGCAAGACTTTCTTGATCTCGCGTTTCGGATGGAAAGCGGGCAACCGCTTCCGATTCTGACGCGGTTTGAAACGCCCATCACAGTGCGCACAAGCGGGGCAATGCCGCCGCAGATGTCACAGGATCTGGACGCGCTGCTGGCGCGGCTGCGCAACGAGGCACAGATCGATATCCGGCGGACCAATGCGCGACAGGCCAACATCGTCATCGAAGCCGTGACACAACGACAGTTGCAAGCCGTGGCGCCTGCCGCGGCATGTTTTGTCGTGCCCCGCGTGCAAAGCTGGGCGGAACTGCGCCGTTCACGCAACAACGGCGCATTGGAATGGGCGACGCTGGCGCGCCGTGAAACCGCGGCGATCTTTATTCCCGTCGACACCCCGCCCCAAGAAGCACGCGATTGCCTGCACGAAGAACTTGCCCAGGGTTTGGGCCCGCTAAACGACCTCTATCGCCTACCGGATTCCGTTTATAACGATGACAACATGCACGCGGTGCTGACGGGTTTTGACATGCTGATCCTGCGCGTGTTCTACGACCGCGAATTGCGCAGTGGCATGTCACGCGCCGACGTGGCAGCACGGCTGCCGGGCATCCTCGCGCGATTAAATCCGCGTGGTCAACGCGGCGGAGGCGACACGGCCCAACCGACCCCACGGGCATGGATCACGGCGATCGAAACCGCACTGAGCGGGTCAGGATCAGAAAATGCGCGCCGCGCCGCCGCAGGGCGTGCAGTGACGATTGGCGACCAGATCGGCTGGGGTGGGCCACGGGCCGGATTTGCGCAATACGCCTATGGGCGCCTTCAAATCAGCAATGATTCATCCCAAGCCCTGATCGCATTCAACGCCGCCAACCGCGCCTACAGCTCCAGCAGCCTGACCGATATTCACGCGGCCCATGTTGCGGTACAAATGGCGGCATTCACCTTGCAACGGGGCGATGCAGAGGCGACGATCGCCATTACAGACGCGGCAATCCCCGTGGCACGGCGCTATGAAAACGCATCGCTGCTGGCGTTGTTGATGATGTTCAAAGCCGAAGCGCTGGACATTCAAGGCAACACCACAGACGGCATGGCGCTGCGGGTCGACAGTCTGGCGTGGGCACGCTACGGCTTTGGAAGCCGCGATGACGTCATCGAACGGCTCAATGAAATTGCCTCACTCGCGCCGCTCGCGCGTACAAACTGACAAAGGTTGGACCGATGATTTATCCGCTAATGGGACTTGTTTTAGGCGCTATTTTGGGCGCAGTGCGGGCGAAAATGCGTGAAGGCACGGGCAAAGATATCATCCAGTGGGCGCTTGTTTTTGCGATCATCGGGGGTCTGATCGGTCTGTTCACCCTGATCTTTCTTGAACGCAGCTATCTTTAGACCATGTTCCTGCCCTTCTTTGACCATTTGCGCAGGCATGGTGTCCCCGTCACCTTGCGCGAATTTCTTGCCTTTCTTGAAGGCATGCAGGCAGGGTTGGCCACCTACGACATCGAGGCGTTCTATTTTCTTGCCCGTACCATCATGGTCAAAGACGAACGCAACCTTGATAAATTCGACCGCGCTTTTGCCGCAACCTTTGAAGGTCTTGACGCCATCCCCCCCGAGGCGGTGTTAGAGGCTGTCGATATCCCCGCTGACTGGCTTGAAAAACTGGCCGAAAAACATCTGTCCGCCGAAGAAAAAGCGGCCGTAGACGCCCTTGGCGGTTTTGATGCCCTGATAGAGACCCTTAAAAAACGGCTCGCGGAACAAAAAGAACGGCATCAAGGCGGCAGTAAATGGGTAGGCACAGCTGGCACCTCGCCCTTTGGGGCCTATGGCTACAACCCCGAAGGCGTGCGGATCGGCCAAGACAAAAGCCGCCACCAGCGTGCCGTCAAGGTCTGGGATAAACGCGAATTTCGCAATCTGGACGACAGCGTTGAACTTGGCACCCGCAACATCAAGGTCGCGCTGAAACGGCTGCGCCGTTGGGCACGTGATGGGGCGCACGATGAACTTGATCTGAACGGGACGATCCGTGCCACGGCCGAACATGGTTACCTTGATGTGCAAACGCGACCGGAACGGCGCAACGCGGTCAAGGTTTTGCTGTTTCTTGATATCGGCGGGTCGATGGACCCCCATATCAAAATCGTCGAAGAATTATTCAGCGCCGCAAAGTCCGAATTCAAACACTTTGAACATTTCTACTTTCACAACTGTCTGTACGAAGGGGTTTGGAAAGACAACGCACGCCGCTGGGACCAGCAAACACCCACATGGGATGTGCTGCGCACCTATGGATCTGACTACAAATGCATTTTCGTCGGTGACGCCAGCATGTCGCCTTACGAAATCGCTTATAAAGGCGGTGCAAATGAACATTGGAACGCCGAGACCGGGGAAACATGGCTGATGCGTGCGCGCGACCAATGGCCCGGCCATCTGTGGATCAACCCGCTTGATGAACGCTATTGGGCCTACACACAGTCCGTGCAAATGATCCGCGATATTTTTGGCATGGACCGCATGGTGCCGATGACCCTGTCAGGGATCGAGAGCGGCATGAAGCTGTTGACGCGTTAAGCCATTGCCTTTCACCACCCGCGCCCCAATATCACATCCATGATCCGCTTTACCCCGATCCTGCTGGCCGTCATTTATGGGCTAATACTGTACCGGTTTTCGGTCTGGCGGACCGCGCGTGCGCTGGATGCGCAATCGACGGAATTGGTTGATCCGGGACTGATCGCCATGACCCGCAAAATGGCGAAAGCGCTCGAAATTGATCGGATTCGGGTGCATATCTATGAAATTGAACCCGTAAACGGCTTGGCCGTTGCTGACGGGCGCATCTTTATCACCCGCGGGTTTTATAACAAATACCGCGAAGGCAAGGTCAGCGCCGCGGAAATGGCATCGGTGCTCGCGCATGAATTGGGGCATGTCGCCTTGGGGCACGCCAAACGCCGGATGATCGACTTTTCTGGCCAGAACGCCATGCGCACGGCGCTCGCGATGGTACTGGGGCGGTTTATTCCGGGGGTCGGTCCGTGGATCGCCACGATGGCGATGCGGCTGGTCGCAGCCGGCATTTCCCGCAAGGATGAATTCGAAGCGGACGCCTATGCGTCAGCACTGCTGACAAAATCGGGCATCGGCACAACGCCACAAAAGACACTTTTTGCAAAGCTTGAACATCTGACCGGCGCACACGGGGCCAGCACACCTGCATGGTTGCTAAGCCACCCCAAAACCGCGCAACGCATCGCCGCGATCGAGGCCAACGAGGCGAAGTGGCGTTAAGCCACCAACGCCTTGCCAAATCGCGGCAAACGCGCCTTTTTCATCAGCGCACGCATCTCCCAAGGGCGATCTGACAGCCTGTTTGCTTCGGCCAGAACGCCGTGGGCAATCCCGCGCACCAGATCAGGCGCACGGTTGAACAGATCGCGGACAAACCCGTCTGGATCAATGCGGTCCAGCCCTTCGTCTGCAAGAAGATTACCGGGAAAATCTTTGGTATTCATCGTTAAAATAGCATCACATGATCCGGCGACAGCCGCCGCCAAAACATGGATATCGGCCGGGTCAGGCAACCAGAACCGCGCTTCGATCGCGCGATCATAGGTCACACAGGCCATCGGGAACTGCACGCCAAGCGCTGCGATTTCGCCCCGCGCCCATACCTCTTGTTCTGGTCCCAGCTTGATGGTCGCACGCGCCCATTCTTCTAGAATACGTGGGCTCCAGCGGGGTTCAAACAACCCCGCTTGGGCACAGCCCAGCACAACTTCGCGCATGACTGTCGGATACAGAACGCAGGCGTCGATCATCACCCTCATAGGCGATAAACAACAACCTTCAGGTAACCGCTTTCGGCCAAATGCGGCATCATCGGGTGGTCCGGTCCGGCAAAGCCTGTGTAGATAATCTGCCCACGGCGTCCGGCCCGGCCAATGCCGCGCGACGATGCGTTGCGGAATTTCGTCAGGTCAGCGGCATGTGAACATGAACAGACGACCAGATATCCACCATCCGCCACCAACGGGGCCGCCAGTCGCGCCACGCGTTCATAGGCCCGCAAACCGGCCTCGACGGATTCGCGCGATGGCGCAAATGCAGGCGGGTCACAGACAACAATGTCGAATTCGGCATTTTCTTCGGCCAACGCGGTCAGCACGGCAAAGGCATCGCCTTTGCGGGTTGTGAACCGATCCGACGCGCCCATGGCAGCCGCGCCCTGTTCGGCCAGCTCCAGCGCAGGGGCTGATCCGTCCACCGCAAGCGCAGATGCCGCGCCATTTGCCAGCGCAGCCAAACCGAAACCGCCAACATGGGCGAAAACATCGAGCACGCGCGCGCCCTTTGACAGGCTTGCCGCAAAAGCATGGTTCGGGCGCTGGTCATAGAACAGGCCCGTTTTCTGGCCGCCCATGACATCCGCCATATACGTCGCGCCATTCATTGGCACCGCAATCGGGGCCGTTGGGGCGGTGCCCAACAATACTTCGGTCTTTTCTTCCAGACCTTCCAACGTGCGTGCGCGGCCTGTCCCGTTCATGATGACAGTGGTCACACCTGTCACCTCTTGCAGGGCAGCAACCAAGGTTGTGATCCGCACGTCCGCCCACGCCGCATTTGGCTGCACAACCGCAACATCACCAAAACGGTCAATCACGACGCCGGGCAAACCATCTGATTCCGCGTGGACCAGCCGATAAAACGGTGCGTCATATAGACGTGCACGGTGTGCCAATGCACGGGTCAAACGGGCCACAAACCAGTCATGGTCGATGACCGCGTTTGGATCCTGGTCCAACATGCGGCAAATAATCTTCGAATCAGGCGTCACCGCCACAACACCCATCGGTGTGCGGTTCGCGTCTTCGAGCTGGGCAATGGTACCGGGCGTCAGTTTGCGTGTGCGCCGGTCTGTGACCAATTCATTGGCGTAAACCCATGGAAACCCATGCCGAATGGCACGCGCCTCGGCCTTTGGGATCAAGCGGACAACAGGCATCTCAGATGCGTCAAATTCGGGGGAGGTGTCAGATGTGTTCATACCTGACCTCCTACCCCTATTTGCCCCGTCTTGGGAAGACGCAGAAATGCGTCCCTAGCTAAGTTCGTTACGGAGTGTCGCGGTCAAGAAATCTGTGACCTCGACTTTTTCGGTGCGGCCACGCGCCTCTAGGTCACGCGCGGCACTTCCGCCGGGTGCAGGCAGGTCGGCCACAATGCGGCGCGGCGGTTCAATCACTGCGCCAGTGCGGGCATCACGCACTGTCATCATAAAGATGATGTTGTAAACACCGCCTATCGATCCGCGGGTGCGTTCGGTGACGCCATGAAACCGGATCAGCTGAATATCAACAACCACCGGCGTGTTTCCCGTCAACACCCCGCGATTACGGGTGGCGGCGGCCTGAAACATCGCGCCAATCTGGGCAACACGGTCACCGGGCGCATCGCCGCGCCACACGATGTCGGCCTGCGGATAATACCGGTTCGCTTCGGAGACCACCAACCCTTCGGTCGCCGCAAAATTCAATCCGGTCAGGGTGTAAGACCGCGCTATCACCGGGCGCGGATCGGAGCCACCACCGACCATGCCACATGCCGCCATTGCCCCCAGCAACAGGGCGATACTCAAAAGCTTTTTCAACATAGGTTTCCTTGACCTCATAGACGCTGCATTGCGCGGGGTTAACACACTTCATAATTGTTGATAACTTACAAATAACATTCCCTAACTTAAAGCCACCCTAATAGGTCACTCCTACTTGTTAGCGCTAACACTGTATGATAGCATTTCACCAAACCAATGTTATGAGGAAGCCTATGCCACTTCACCCAACGATCGCAGCAGTCACTGACCGCATTCGTGCACGCTCCCAAGATACCCGGCAGGCCTATCTCGAAAACATGGCGCGCGCCGCCACCGAAGGGCCGCGTCGCGCCCATATGGCATGTGGAAACCAAGCCCACGCTTATGCCGCGATGGGCGAAGACAAAGCCGCGCTTGTCGCAGAAAAAGCCCCGAATATCGGCATTATCACCGCGTATAACGACATGCTTTCGGCCCACCAGCCGTTTGAATACTATCCCAACCTGATCCGCACAGCGGCGCGGGCGGCGGGCGGCACCGCCCAGGTCGCGGGCGGTGTTCCCGCGATGTGTGACGGCGTAACGCAAGGCCAAACCGGCATGGAGCTTTCGCTGTTTTCGCGCGACGTGATCGCGTTGGCCGCCGGGGTTGGCCTGTCGCACAACGTTTTTGACGCTGCCATCTATCTGGGCGTCTGCGACAAAATCGTGCCCGGTCTTGTGATGGCCGCCGCGACGTTCGGCTATATTCCCAGCATCTTTTTGCCTGCGGGTCCGATGACGTCAGGGCTGCCCAACGATGAAAAAGCCAAGGTGCGTCAGCAATTCGCCATTGGCGAAGTTGGCCGCGAAGAACTGATGGCCGCAGAAATGGCGTCTTATCACGGGCCGGGCACCTGTACCTTCTATGGCACGGCGAATAGCAACCAGATGCTGATGGAATTCATGGGATTGCACCTGCCCGGCGCGTCCTTTGTGAACCCGAATACACCGCTGCGCGATGCGCTGACCACAGCCGGCACCGAACGTGCGCTGGAAATCACTGCATTGGGCAACCAATACACCCCTGTCTGCGATATTCTGGACGAAAAAGCGTTCGTGAACGGGCTTGTGGGCCTGATGGCAACCGGCGGGTCAACCAACCTTGTCCTGCATCTGCCGGCAATGGCGCGTGCGGCGGGGATCATTCTAGACCTGCAAGACTTTAGCGATTTGTCTGATGTGACCCCGCTGATGGCAAAGGTCTATCCAAACGGTCTGGCCGATGTGAACCACTTTCATGCCGCTGGCGGCCTCGGGTTTATGATCGGCGAACTGCTGAATGCGGGCCTGCTGCATGATGACGTAAAAACCGTCGCGGGTGACGGGCTGCACCTGTATACCCAAGAACCGAAACTGACCGACGGGCGGATCACATATGCACCGGGTGCGGGTAAATCACTGAACGAAAAAATCCTGCGCCCCGCCAGCGACCCTTTCCAGCCCGAAGGCGGGCTAAAGCAACTTAAGGGCAACCTTGGACGTGGGGTGATCAAATCATCCGCTGTCGCCAAAGAACGCCACATCATCGAGGCCCCCGCCCGCGTGTTCCACACGCAAGAGGCCGTCAAAGATGCCTTCAAAGCCGGTGAACTGACCAGTGACACCGTAATTGTCGTGCGGTTTCAGGGACCAAAATCCAACGGTATGCCGGAACTGCACGGGCTGACGCCGACCATGGCGGTCCTGCAAGACCGGGGCCTGCGCGTGGCATTGGTCACCGATGGCCGGATGTCAGGTGCATCGGGCAAAGTCCCTTCAGCCATCCACCTGTCCCCCGAAGCCGCCGACAACGGCCCGATCAGCCTGATCAAAGACGGGGATATCATCCGCCTTGACGCGACCAAAGGCACCATCGACGTGCTTGGCGTTGACCTAAGCACGCGCAGCCCCGCCATCGCGGATCTGACAGGCAACGGCAACGGCGTCGGACGCGAACTGTTTGAGGTATTCCGGCGCAATGTCGGCCTGTCGTCAGAAGGTGCGGCCGTGGTTGTCTAACCGCACGGCATTTCCCATAACCACTTTAGCGCAGTGCGCCTGCCCGCGCTGCATTCCACAACCGATGAAAGCTTGATCATGACCCCACAAGAAGCCTCTGCTGCCGCCGCCAAAGTCTGCCTTTTGGCTCCTGTTGTGCCTGTTTTGGTGATCGACGACGCCAGCACGGCGGCAGATCTGGCGCGCGCGCTGATCGCAGGCGGCCTGCCTGCACTTGAGGTCACGCTGCGCACCCCTGCCGCATTGGACGCGATCCGCGAAATGGCAGCAGTGCCCGGCGGCGTTGTCGGCGCAGGCACGTTGCTGACCGCAAAAGACGTCGAAGACGCCAAAGCCGCCGGAGCAACCTTTGGTGTATCGCCGGGTGCAACCGACCGGCTGCTTGACGCCTGCGAAGCAAACGACCTGCCGCTTCTGCCGGGCATCTGCACCGCAACAGAGGCCATGCGCCTGCTGGAGCGCGGCTATAGCGTGCAAAAATTCTTTCCCGCCGAAGCCAACGGCGGCGCGCCCGCGCTCAAGGCGATCGGCGCACCACTGCCACAGATCAAATTCTGCCCCACTGGCGGCATCAGTCTGAAAAACGCCAAGGATTACCTAAGCCTAAGCAACACTCTTTGTGTTGGCGGGTCATGGGTGGCACCCAAGGAAATGGTCCTTGCGGGTGACTGGGCAGGCATCACAGCCTTGGCGGCAGAGGCCGCCAAACTTAACGCGAACTGATCATTCAGACATCCGCGCCCGTCTGCCGCCTTTGCGGCGGGCGGGTTGCGCATCGGCCAGCGCCTGCCGCAATGTCTGGGTCATCGGATGGTCCGCGGGCGCATCGGCATAACGTGTCAACAGCGCCGAAATTGCGGCTTTTGTGTCCAGGGACACGTCGATACCCACGGCCCACTCAAAGAATATCGTGCGACATTCAGGGACGGTAATCCCGTCGATGCGAAACGATTCCCGGATCAGTCCGGTCGGGTCGATCGGATCAGGTTTCATCCTGCGCCCCCAACAAACGGCTGATCACCGCATCGGCGGCGGCTGCCCGCGCGGTCAGTTGATCCGACAGTTGCGCCAAGTCCTGACAGCCTGTTTCGCGCAAAACCAACCGCTTCGCTCCTTCGCCCAAATCATCGGGGGACAATGCCCCCCCCGTCAGCAACCGCGCCACGGCCTGCAGTTTCCACATAAGCCTTGCGGCGTCGCACACTGCCTGCGCGTCAGCGGCATTCACCCAGCCATCCGCGACACCGGCATCCAATTGCGCGGCAACATCGCGCGCAGGCGACCCCGCCCGCAAACAGGCGGTCTGGGCAAACAGTTCAACATCTTGCAAACGCCCTGCCCCGATTTTCGCGTCCCAATCACCCTGCGGCGGCTTTGCTGCCGCAATCCGCCGGCGCATATCCGCAACATCATGCAACACGGTGTCGCCTTTGCCCTTGGCCGCCAAAACCGCCCCGCGAAACAATTCCATCTCAGCAGCCAGCCCGGCGTCGCCTGCGATGGCGCGGGCACGGGTCAACGCCAGATGCTCCCATGTCCATGCCTCGGTCAATTGATAGGTTTTAAATGCGGTGAACGCCGTCGCAACCGGCCCTTGCCGCCCCGATGGCCGCAATCGCATATCCACCTCGTAAAGCCGCCCTTCAGCCATCGACACCGACAACGCCGTCACCAGCGCCTGCGTCAACCGTGCGTAATACTGCCGGGTCGCAAGCGGGCGGCGGCCATCCGACATCTCGATGTCCCCGGCATCATAGATCATGATCAAATCCAGATCCGATCCCGCGTTCAACCGCCCTGATCCCAGCGACCCCATGCCCAACACCATGCAGCGGCCGGGTAAATCGCCATGCTTTCTGGCGAAGACGGCGACAATCACGGGCCAAAGCCCGGCGACAACCGCGCCCGCAAGGTCGGCATATTGTGTGCCGGAATCCTCGGCGTTGATAAGTCCGCGCAGCAGATGCACGCCAATGCGGAAATGCCATTCCTTGGCCCAGCGGCGGGCGGCAATCAACTGCGCCTCGTAATCGGGAGCCTGTGCCAGAACAGCGGTCAACGCATCCTGCAACCCCGCCTGGCCTGGCCACGTCGCAAAGAACGCACCACCGATCACCGCATCAAACACGCCCGCATTGCGCGACAGATACTGCGCCAATGCCGGCGCCGTTGCAGCGATGTCCACGATCAACTGGGTCAGTTGCGGGTTCGCCTCGAACAGCGAAAACAACTGCACGCCCGCAGGCAACCCTGCCAAAAATCCGTCAAACTGCGCCAGGGCCTCGTCGGGTTTCGCGGCCTCTTGCAAGCGGGCCATGATTTCGGGCTGCAAGCGTTTGAATATCTCGACCGCCCGTTCAGACCGCAACGCGGGATAGCTGTGCCAGCGTGCCACGACATCGGCACCCCAATCCGTTGTCTGCGCAGGGGCGGCATCGGGGGCAAAAAAGCCTTCGGTCAGGGTATGCACCTCTTCCAGCCGTTGCGTCAGATCAGTCCGCAGCGCCGCAACCTCGGTCCCCATAAACGCGGCAAGCCGGTCAAATCCGGCGGCATCGGGTGGCAAATGATGGGTCTGCGCGTCGTTGACCATCTGCAAGCGATGCTCGACTTGTCGGTGATATTTATAATGATCATAAAGGGTTGCAGCATCTTTTTGCGGTAGCCAATTTGCGTCTGCCAGCCGGGTCAACCCGTCGTGCGTGCCACGTACGCGCAACGACACATCGCGCCCACCTGCAATCAATTGCCGGGTTTGGGTGAAAAATTCGATCTCGCGGATGCCGCCGCGTCCCAGTTTCATATTGTGGCCCTCAAGCACCAGCTTGCCGTGCAGCCCTTTGTGGTCGCGAATCTTCAGCCGCATATCATGGGCGTCTTGGATCGCCGCGAAGTCCAGATGCTTGCGCCACACGAACGGGCGCAACGTGTCCAAAAACCGCCCCCCCGCCACCAGATCACCAGCACAGGCGCGGGCCTTGATATAGGCGGCACGCTCCCAGGTGCGCCCGACACTTTCGTAATACCGTTCGGCGGCCTCCATTGACAGGCAGACAGGCGTGACCGACGCATCCGGACGCAGGCGTAGATCGGTGCGAAACACATAGCCACCTTCGCGCACATCCGACAACATCGCCGCCATACGGCGGGTCGCGCGAATGAAACTGGCGCGGACCTCGTGATAATCATCGGGGTCGAACCGCGTTTCATCAAACAGACAGATCAGGTCGATATCGGAAGAATAGTTCAGCTCGCCCGCGCCCATCTTGCCCATCGCAAGCGCAACCATGCCGCCCGCCTGCGCCGGATCTTCGCCGCCCGGCAGTTTACCACGGGTTACCTCGGCTGCGATCAACTGCACCATTGCGGCCTGCACTGCCGCATCTGCAAAATCGGTCAGTACTTGGGTGACGGTTTCCAGCGGCCAGACGCCGCCCAAATCCGCAAGCGCCGTAATCAGTGCAATCCGGCGTTTGCACTGGCGCAAATGCGCGGGCAGCGCATCAAGCGGCACATCGGGTAGCGCTGTCAGGATGTCGCCAACAGCCGTCTCTGGGGTGTCACAGGCGGGCACGATCCAATCGGCCTCTGACTGGATCAGCCCGGCCAGATACGGGCTGCATCCCGCCGTTCCCGCAAAAAGCGGCCTGAGTTCTGCGGGCAGATCAGGGACATAAGTCAGCACATCCGCCCCACGATCAAGATCGTAGGGGCGTGGGCAACGGGCAAGGCGTTTGATAAAAGACATGCGCCACAGTTAACTTGTGCCGCCGCCGGGTCAATTGCTACTCTGCGTGCAGGCAGGCCCAAAAAGGACATGAAGATCATGAGCAAAAGCCTCGGACGGGTCACACGTGCACTGCACGACGCTGGTTTGGACATCACCCCGCTGATGATGGCGGCCGAAACCCGCACGGCGCAGCAGGCAGCGGATGCTGCGGGCTGTCATCTTGACCAAATCGCCAAGTCGGTGATTTTCGCAGGGGCAACCTCAGGTCAGGAAATTTTGTTTATCACGGCAGGCGGCAATCAGGTTGACGCGATCAAGGCCACCGCAGCTGCAGGCGAACCGTTGGGCAAAGCGGACGCCGCACTGATCCGCGCACAAACAGGGTTTGCCATTGGGGGTGTGGCACCTGTGGGGCATCTGACGCCAATCCGGGCCTTTATCGATCCGCGCTTAACGGAATTCACCAAAATTTGGGCCGCTGCGGGCACACCGCGCCATATCTTTCCGATCAGCCCCGCACAGCTGATTGAAATTTCTGGCGCACAACTGACTGATTTTACATCATAATTTTATTTAATGTAAATTACCTTTACATAAACCCTTGAACGACGCCGCCGTGGTTCCGATATCTCGTAATGTGAAAGACATTCACATAACCCAACGGATACTCAAAGGAGCCCACAATGAACACCGCAACCACCCAATCCCCGATGGCCTACCCCCATCACCTTGGGTTTTTCGCCCGTGCCGAGGCATGGCTTGATGCGCGTGGCAAAGGCGCCTGGATCGCGGCTATGATTCTGGGCTTCATCTTTGTCTGGCCGGTCGGCCTCGCCATTCTTGCCTATATGATCTGGAGCAAACGTATGTTTAAATCATCTTGCAGTCACAAATCCTACCGCCATATGGGGCATATGCGTCAGTCCAGCGGCAACAGCGCCTTTGACGCCTATAAAGCCGAAACCCTGCGCCGCCTCGAAGAAGAACAGGACAACTTCCAAGCGTTCCTGAAGCGTCTGCGCGACGCCAAAGACAAGGCCGAATTTGACCAGTTCATGAACGAACGCGCCAGCGCAGTGGACACCGAAAACGACACTGCCGCCTAAGATGCATTTGGTTAGCCCCGGTGCGACCGGGGCGGCCCCACATCATATTCGAACCGAGGACCAACATGACACCCCGCTATGCCACATCGCAAACCCTTCACCCGGACGCCTTTGCTGGCGTGGCGCTAAAACGCGGCATCGCGTGGATCTTTGACGTGGTCTTGATCGGGATCTTGTGCGCGCTCCTGCTGCCGTTCACCGCGTTTACGGGCATTTTCTTCTTTCCGGCGATGATGCTGGTGGTCGGCTTCTTTTACCGCTGGTTCACCATTGCGGGTGGTTCTGCAACCTGGGGTATGCGCATGGTGGGCGTCACATTGCGCGACATCAACGGCGCGCCACTGTCGTCCGGGACGGCACTTGCCCATACGGCCGGATATACAATCAGCGTATGTGTGGCACCTTTGCAGGCGATATCTGTGATCATGATGCTGGTTACTGCGAATGGCAAAGGCCTGACCGACCAGTTCCTCGGCACATTTGCGGTCAATCGCTCGCTTTGACCCGACACAATCCAGAATTGCACACAAATAATATGCCCTCCTGTTTCCAAAAGGGAAACGGAGGGCTTGGCGCACCCAAAATGCGTTGCTAAGGTTTGGTGTCACAGTACGGATGTTCCCATGCGCCACTCGCTTCCTATTGCTCCGCAGTTTTATGTCACTGCACCGCAACCCTGCCCGTATCTGGCGGGCCGGATGGAACGTAAACTGTTCACTGCCTTGCAAGGCGACAGCGCGACAAAGCTGAATGACTCTTTGTCAAAGCAAGGGTTCAGGCGGTCGCAAAACGTGCTCTACCGTCCGTCCTGCGCTGAATGTTCTGCCTGTATGTCCGCACGCATCAATATTTCACAGTTTGAACCCACCCGCAGCCAGCGACGTGTCGCCAAACGGGCGTCTTATCTGGACCGCCGCGCGACATCGCCTTGGGCGACTGAAGACCAATATGAATTGTTCCGCAGCTATCTTGACAGTCGTCATGCGACGGGCGGCATGGCGGACATGGACATGTTCGAATTCGCGGCCATGGTCGAAGAAACGCCGATCCGGTCGCGCCTGATCGAATACACCGATACCCAACGCCTGAAGGCCGTGTGCCTGACCGATATTCTGGATGATGGGCTGTCGATGGTTTATTCGTTTTTTGATCCTGACCTCGAACGCCTGTCGCTTGGCACCTACATCATCTTGGATCATATCCGCATCGCCCAAGAATTGAACCTGCCCTATATTTACTTGGGTTATTGGGTGCCGGGCAGCCAGAAAATGGATTACAAAGCCAAATTCAAAGGGCTGGAAATCTACAAAGACAGCGCATGGGCGCCTTTGGGTGATCCGGCACATTACAGTTCGGATATCGACCCGCTGTCCAGCAACCCCATCGCCGAACAGGTCGCGCAGATCAAACTGCCTGATGGTCGCTACTAATCCGGTCACCTGAAACGCAAAAGGCGCGCGCAGTCACCTGCGCGCGCCTTTTTGTACCTGCGCCACCCGCCTATTTCAGCAGGTTCGGCACAATCGTTACCACGCTTGGCACCAACGCCAGCAACAGCAGCGCGCCAAGCTGGATCGCGATGAACGGCATCACACCACGATATATCTGCCCTGTTGTGATCGACTTCGGGGCCACCCCGCGTAGATAGAACAAAGCAAACCCGAATGGCGGCGTCAGGAACGATGTTTGCAAGTTCACCGCGATCATGATCGTCACCCATTTCGGATCAAAGGTGCCGCCATAGATGACCGGGCCGACGATCGGGATCACGATGTAAATAATCTCGAGGAAATCAAGAACAAAGCCCAAGATGAACAGCACGAACATCACCAGCAAGAACACCTGCCATTCGTTGTCAAACGACCGCAGGAAGTCCTGGATATAATGTTCACCCCCGAAAGAGATCAGAACAAGGTTCAACAACTGTGACCCGATCAGAATCGTAAACACCATTGACGTGACTTTGGCCGTTTCACGCACGACAGGTCGCAGCACGCCACCGGCGAACAACACCCAACACGCCCAGAAAAAACCGAACATCGTATAAAGGAAGCAGCCAAAGGCGACCAAATAAGCGATGCGGTTTTGTAGCAGCACAACCTCTTGGCCCATACGCATGTCAAAGTTGACGCCGATCAGCAGCATCGCGGCAATCGCGGCGGTGGTCCATAGCACGATATTACCAGACAGACCTTGGTCTTGGCGCTTGCGGTAAGCAGCCAGCAACAGCGCGCCGCCCGCCCCCAGTGCCGCCGCAGGCGTCGGGTTCGTGATCCCGCCAAGGATCGACCCAAGCACTGCAATGATCAAGACAAGCGGCGGGAACACCACGCGCAAAATCTCGTTCCCGGCCAGATACTTTGCAGCGACCTTCATCCCCAGATAGGCGACGAAAAGCGGCAGCGCGATCAGCACCGTGGTCAGACCCGGCGACGTCAGCGGCGAGATGAACAAGATATCCACCAACACCAGCAGACCAACGCCCGCCGCGCCAATCAGCAGCGGACGTCCATCCGCAGCGGGTGCGACACCGCGCGCAAGGGCCAGCATCAACGCGATGAACATCGCTGTGATCCCGATACCTTTGCCGATGGGGGCCGCGTTGCCCACGCGTTCAGCCATCAGCGTTGCACGTTCTTCATCAGAAAGCGCACGCGCCTCGGTTACACCACCGGCGGCATCAATCGCAGCCTGTTCGTTCAGCGCCTGTTGCCACGCCTCTGCGCCGTGCAGCTCCAACATGGCGTCAGCACAATCCGCGCTGACGTTTGTACGCAAAGACGATGTTTGACCCGCATCGGTGTAGCTATCAACGATGATATTCTGATTGCCTAGCAACCCCGTCTGCCCCAGCCCGATGGTCAGACCAATGATGCCGACAGGCACCGCAAGGAACCATGTAAAGGCCTCGTTGCGGGTAATGACATTACCGCCGCCTGTGGATCCAAACTGCACCGCGGGTGCCTTGGACGGGTTAAACAGCGCGTAGATAAACGCGTAACCACCATATAGCACCGCCAGCATGATCCCCGGCAGCATCGCTGCCTGAAACAAGGTGCCGACAGACACGACGGCAGGTTCGCCCAAATACGTCAACGCATCAGAACAGCCAACAAGCTGCGCACGCTGTTCTTGCGCTGCGGAATACAAATCACCCGCAAGCGTGCCCAAAAGCACGATCACAATCGATGGCGGAATGATTTGCCCCAGCGTACCCGACGCCGCGATCACCCCGGTCGAAAGCTCGGGGGAATACCCGTTTTTCAACATGGTCGGCAGGGCCAGCAGGCCCATGGTCACAACCGTGGCCCCGACAATCCCGGTGGATGCCGCTAAAAATGCGCCCACGATCACAATTGACACCGCCAAACCACCCGGAAGCGGGCCAAACACTTTGGCCATCGTGGTCAGCAATTCGTCCGCAATGCGGGACCGTTCCAGAACGATCCCCATCATCACGAACATGACGACTGCCAGCAGTGTTTCAATCGACTGACCCGCAAGCACCCGTTCGTTCATCCGGTTGACAAGAAAACCGACGTTGCGATCCAGCGCCTGTTCCCAGCCGCTGGGGAACAACATTTCTTCAAAGCGTGGCAATTCGGGGTAGCGGAACACCGAGATCGCGTCGGGCCGTACACCTTCTGCGATCAGCCCCGCGTATTCAGCGGATGCCGTATCAATGCCCGCGTGAACCAGCAAACCAGAGCTGTCCAAAGCGGCAATAATACCAAACGAAATAACCGCCGATCCACTGATCGCGAAAGCGACCGGGAAGCCGGACAAAATCCCGGCGAACAACGTCAAAAAGACGATTGCAATGCCGATTTCAACGCCATCTAAACCTAAAAGCATATCTCGCGTCCTAACCTAGTGAATTTCAGCAACAAGTTCGGCGGTTGCGTCGCCAAGGACATCGCGATCCAGATACTTGTCTTCGCTCGCTTCGCCCTCTTTCAGTTCCAGATAGGACCGGTAGAAAAATGCGACCGCTTGGATCATGACCATGATCGTGAACGCCACCAGCAGGATTTTAAACAAAAAGTATGCGTTGAACCCGTTTGGCGAAAATCCGATTGTCTCGATATTCCAGCGCAGCGCGCGCGCCTTGCCGATCAACCGCTCTAGCGCATCGGACGCGGACGGATTTGGCACCACAAGGTTGCGCCACAAAAAGAACCACCCGTAAAGCCATGTCAGAATGGCGGCGGGCACCATGAATAACAACGACCCGACCATATCGATGATCCGCTTGGTGCGGAAACTGACGGCGGAATAAACAAGGTCGACACGCACATGGCCGCCTTGGACAAACGTGTAGCTGGCGCACATGCACACGATCAACGCATTATAAAGCTTCAATTCTTCCGACCACCAGCTGACGTCTTTGGCAAAATTCACGCCAAAGCCAAACCCGATCTCGGACACCGCAAAAACGCGCTGCATGAAGATAATCACGATCTGTTGCAGCACCATCAGCAAACCGGCCCATGCGAAAAAGCGGCCAACGGTATTCCCGATGCCTTCAAGAAACCGCACGCAGCCCCACATAAAGCGGTTGTTGATAAATCCGATCGCGCTGACGATCAGGAAAATCACCAAAACAACAAAGAACAGTTCGACCGAGGCACCATAGTAAATAAAGCGCATCAGCGCTTCTTTGACGGCGACATCGTCCATGCCTTTGTTGATAAAGGGAACCCACGACAGCCACTGTCCCGGATGTGTGACCGCATAGCCAAAATTATAAAATGCTTCGATTAGATTGGCGAAAAACCAACCAAAGACGTTGCCGCCCCATGCTTCGACCAGTCCCATGGTCTCCCCCTCAAAAATGAAGTCGTCGTGCATTGACCCGCAGGTACAATGAAGCGAGGGGCCGCCGATCTGGCCGCCCCCCCATTCACCCCAAAGGCTTAGCCCATCACGCGGTCGCGCTGTGTGCGGTACATGCCTTCGGACTTTGTGATCCAACCCGAAGAAGACGACATCGACGCGTTATAGCTCGCACGGACGCGGTCGTAGATGTCATCGCCGGCATACTGGTCCAGCGTTTCTTTTGCAGCAACGCCCATCGCGTCCCAAACGCTATCCGGGAATTCAAGAACCTTGACACCGCCAGCTTGCAACCGCTGAAGCGCGGCACCGTTGTTGTTCATGAACTGCGCAAGGTTCCACTGGTGTGCTTCACCCGATGCAATTTCAATGATCTTCTGGTGCTCGGGGCTCAGGCTTTCGAACACGTCAAGGTTTGTGGCCAACGACAGACCTGCGCCCGGCTCGTGCATACCGGCTGTGTAGTAGAATTTGGTGATCTCTTGGAAACCAGCCTTTTCATCAGCCCATGGACCGATCCATTCGGTGCCGTCGATCGCGCCTGATGCCAGTGCTTGGTACACTTCGGCGCCCGGAAGGTTCTGGACGGACGCGCCCATTTTACCCAGTGCTTCACCACCAAGACCCGGCATACGGAACTTCAGACCTTGGAAGTCTTCGGGGCCTGTGATCTCTTTGCTGAACCAACCACCCGACTGTGGGCCCGTGTTACCCGCAAGGAACGACTTCAGACCAAAGATTTGGCCCAGTTCGTCATGGAAACCCTGACCTTCGCCATGGTAGTACCAGTTCATCAGTTCCTGTGCGGTCATACCGAATGGAACGGACGTGAAATACGCATAGCTTGGGTGCTGGTTGACGAAATAGTAGTCAGCGCCGTGGTACATGTCAGCCTGACCAGAAGTCACAGCGTCAAAAACCTCAAATGCACCAACGAGTTCGCCAGCAGCCTTCAGGTCGATTGTCAGCGAACCGCCGGACATGGCAGTGATGGTATCGGCAACGCGCTGTGCAGCGTCATGAACACCGGCAAGGCCGCGGCCCCAAGTGGTCACAAGCGTAAGCGTCCGGTTCCCCTGCGCATAAGCAGGTGCAGCCAAAGCTGTTGCAGCGGCGGCGGTCCCGCCAAGCGCGGAATTTTTTAAAAATGAACGGCGATCCATAGAATTTCCTCCCAGATATTGTCCCCCCGCCCAACAACACGGGCAAGGATAGATCGGTTTCGTTCGGCCACCCTAGCGCCTGCGCAGGCTTCGGAAAATACGTAGTTTTACGTAGAAGCGGTAATTTTGTGACGAATTATGACAACCTACGCACGAATATTAGGCAAACACGGGTTCGTGACCGCAGCTGTGCGAATCGTATAGGGTTTGCTTCCAAATGATTTCCCGGTAACGGTCAGCACATGCAGCAGTGGTTTTCGCGTTTCGTTGACAGGATCAATCTTAGCTACGGTCAAAAGGTTTTTCTTTTGGCCACCATGCCGCTTGTCCTTGCGGTGTTTTTGATTTCGTTGGTGGTATCGGCGCAGTCACGCCAGCTCGCAGAGCGCGAAATTCACGCGCTTGAAGTCCAGTTGATCGCCACAAAACGTGCCGAACTTCAAAACTATCTGTCGATCGCACGCACCGCTGTCGTCAATATATATGGCCGCGCCGCACCAGATGACGAAGACGCTAAACTGCGGGTCACACAAGAACTGTCATCCATGCTTTATGGGCAGGACGGATATTTTTTTGTGTTTGACTATGATGGCAATAACCTTGTCGCGCCGCGGCAAACCGACCTGATCGGGCGCAACTGGCTGGGCCTGACCGACGCGAACGGTACCGCTGTCACCGATGAATTGATCCGCATCGCCCGCACTGGTGGCGGCTATCACAGCTTTGTCTGGACCAAACCATCGACCGGCGAACAGGCCCGCATGATCGCCTATGTCAATGGGTTTCAGGACTGGCGTTGGGTGATTGGCACGGGCATTTTTATCGACGATGTCCTGCAAAACGTCGCCACATCGCGTGCCGAAGTCGAAGCGCGCATCACGCGCACATCCTATTATATTGTCGCGATCGCAATTATCGCCCTGATCGGGGTGTTTTTGACAGGCATGGTTTTGAACCTGCGTGAACGCCGCCTTGCCGATGTCAAGCTTAAGGAGCTGACCCAGCGGATCATCGACACCCAGGAAGAAGAGCGCGGGCGCGTGGCGCGCGAACTGCACGACGGGATCAGCCAGATGCTGGTCGGGGTGCGCTACGCGCTTGAACTAACCCGCCGCAAGCTGGGCAAAGATTCGTCGGTCGGCGAAAGCCTGAACAAAGGCATCGACGGTCTTGGCCAAACCATCCAAGAGGTCCGGCGGATCAGCCGCGACCTGCGGCCAGGGGTGTTGGATGATCTGGGTCTTGGTCCGGCGCTTCAGGCGCTGACGGATGATTTTCAGGCACGCACCGGGATCGAAACCGAGTTTGAAACCGTTGTTTTCCGCAATCGTCTGGACCAGGAGGCGCGGATCGCGCTCTACCGCATCGCCCAAGAGGCCCTGACAAATATCGAACGACACGCACACGCCACCCATGTGCATATGACCCTTAAGGGGCACCGCACCGGCGCGATGTTACGTATTCGCGACAACGGGATCGGCGTGGCCAAACCGCAAGATAGACGCAGCGTGCATGGGCTTGGCCTGCGCAATATGCAAGAACGGATGGAACAGATCGGCGGGACGCTGCGGGTGGATACCGCGCGGGTCGCCCCCACCGGCACAACCATCGAAGCCCAAGTACCGCTGACGCACATGCTCAGCCCGCAAAAGACGCCAAAGGACATTGCATGACAATCCGCATTCTGATCGTGGATGACCACCCGATGGTCACCGAGGGCATTCAAGCCATCCTAGAAAGCTATGATGACATCACGGTCGTCGGCACGCTGAACAACGGTCAGGCGGCCGTGAATATGGTCGATGACCTCGCCCCTGATGTCATTTTGCTTGATCTGAATATGCCGGGTCTTTCGGGATTAAACGCGACCGAGATGATCCTGGAAAAACGGCCCGACACGCGGATCGTGATCCTTTCGATGCACGACAGCCCCGAATATATTTCAACCGCGCTGAGCCACGGCGCGCGCGGCTATATTCTAAAGGACGTGCCCACCGACGAAATTCGGACCGCGATTGATACGGTGATGGCAGGCAAAAGATACCTTTGTACCGGTGCGAAAGGATCGTTGCAGCCAAAGATCAGTGATGGACGCGTCGCACTGACGGGGCGCGAACAAACGATCCTGCTGGAACTTGCGCAAGGCAAATCCAACAAAGAAGTCGCGATCGCGCTGAATATTTCGGTGCGGACCGTCGAAACACATCGCAAAAACATCAAAGGCAAACTGGGGATCAGTTCCACCGCCGGGCTGACCCGCTATGCGTTGGAACACGGGGTGCTGCAGGGCACCGGCATATAATCAATGATCGCGCCGTGCGGTACGCAAGACGCGATCATCTTGGCCATACCCGGGCCTAGTTTTCGACGGTGGCCTTGATCCCTTCGCGCACAATTTCGAACCATTCGCCAGACAGGCGCAGTTCCTCAAGGCCCGCGTTGATGATCTGCATATAGGCATCCCCGTTGGGGTTATCCTTGCTGACAAACACATGCAGCGTTTGCTGTGACGTCAGGGCAGGTAAATCAACGACCGTATCGTTCATGCCCGCATTTGTGAAATCCTCTTCGGCAGGTAGGGCGTCATAAGTTACGACATCTACATCACCATGGCGCAGCAAGTCCCAGCAGCCCGCCTGCGTCGGGGCTTGGGTCAGGGTGATCGCAGGCGCAATCAGCCCCTCGGCCTCGAGGTCAAAGGTAAACCACGCCTCTGGACGGCAGATCCGCGCCCCGATCAGATCGTCATAGCTGTCCGCAGTCGCATAGCTGCTGTCTGCCAGTGTGTAATATCCCACCAGCGCATCATAAAACGGAAGAGAATGGTTAAATTCAGTACACCGGTATGCATTCGGTGCGGACAGGTTTTCGACCTTGTCACAATCGGGTTTAAACCACGGGAACGCCATATCGACGATGCCCAATGGCAATAAATCCTCAAGGTGTGAATTCCAGTCATTCACAAACACAATGTTGAACTCTTGATCGGCGTTGCCCAATTCCATCGACCGGCGCACCATCTGCGTGAACAACCCGCCGCCGGGAAGTTTCTCGTCGGTGAACGGCGCGTACCCGCTGGAGGTGACAAAACTGACAGGACGCGCAAGGCTTGCCGGTGCTGGGGTTGGCGCCGCCGCGGGCTGCGCAATCGAAATCACGCTATTTGCGCTGCCCGCAGGCAAAGACCCGTCCGCGCAGGGGATTTTCAGGACCTGTCCCACTTCCAGATCGTTGGGCGATGTCAGCACATCTGTATTCGCGTTGAACAACTGTTGATACCCGCCGCGAACACGCGCCGCAGTTGCGACCCCGAACAGCGTGTCCCCGCGGACCACCGTGTAGCTGCTGCACTGCTCTTGGGCTTGGGCGTGGCCTGCGGACAGCGCCAGCACCGTGACCGCTGACGTGCATAGCGCCGCACGACGTTTGGAAGAAAAAAGATTTACTCGTGACAAGCTCAACACATTGACCTGTGTACTACGTCTAAACATTAGACATTCCTTTTGCTTATCATTGTTAAGTGCAGCAACTATTTCACACTCTTTCAGAAAGTCTGCAATTAAATTGAAAATACTTAATTGTTTCCGGCAATTAACCGCCGCACATCATCTGCGCAGGTCTGCACAAAATGGTGAACAGTTTCAGCTTGCGCTTACCCACGGCGTTGGTCGAAGCTGAACCCTGACAAAACCCCACAAACCGGAGCAAACGATGACCGAAGCCACACCATACGTCCCCCCCAAGGTCTGGACGTGGGACGCAGAAAACGGCGGCCAATTCGCCAGTATCAACCGCCCGATTTCCGGCCCGACCCATGATAAGGACCTGCAAGTCGGCAAGCATCCGCTGCAACTGTATTCGCTGGCCACACCAAACGGCGTCAAAGTGACTGTCATGCTCGAGGAACTGCTTGCTGCGGGGCATGACGCCGAATACGACGCGTGGCTGATCAACATCGGCGAAGGCGACCAATTCGGCAGCGGCTTTGTTGGCGTGAACCCCAACTCCAAGATCCCTGCCCTCATGGACCACGGCACCGGAAGTCGCGTTTTTGAAAGCGGCGCGATCCTGCTGTATCTGGCCGAAAAATTCGGCGCCTTCCTTCCCAAAGACCCGGCCATGCGGACCGAAGCGCTGAACTGGTTGTTCTGGCTGCAAGGGTCTGCGCCGTATCTTGGCGGCGGCTTTGGCCATTTCTATGCCTATGCCCCCGAAAA
This sequence comes from Yoonia sp. SWMV100, assembly GCF_056108365.1. Classification (NCBI taxonomy): domain Bacteria; kingdom Pseudomonadati; phylum Pseudomonadota; class Alphaproteobacteria; order Rhodobacterales; family Paracoccaceae; genus Yoonia; species Yoonia sp. SWMV100. The sequence goes on from NZ_JBWBAQ010000002.1 coordinate 192,720, forward strand.
ATTTGAATACCCAATCAACCGCTTCGCTATGGAAGCCAAGCGGCAGCTTGATGTGCTGGATCAGCGGCTGGCCGATAACCAGTATCTGTCGGGCGCCGATTACACGATTGCCGATATCGCAACCGCACCATGGTATGGGCGCATGGTCAAAGGCGAAGCCTATGACGCGGGCGAATTTTTGGATGTCGGGATCTATAAAAACGTGATCCGTTGGGCAGACGACGTCATGTCGCGCCCGGCCTTCATCCGCGGTGCCATGGTCAACAAATCCTTTGGTCCGCCCGAAGGCCAATTGCATGAACGCCACGATGCCAGCGACTTTGACACCAGAACCCAAGATAAAATCGGCGGCTAACGCCATTAATCAAAAGCCACCCCACAAAGGGGTGGCGCAATGTTTATTGGCATTTCTTGCGCATAAGCGGCTCCACAGAAATAAAGTTGCGAAAAATCGCATTCAAACGACATTTTCTCCAAACTGACGGTTGACCCTGTTTCCACAGCGCACTATTGTCACCAGACACAAAGGAATCTCTGATGAAAAGTGTCGTACTAATTGTGAGAAAAACGCGCATGGGCCGGTAACGGTAAGACCATAACGATCCCATGCGCCCCCGAAATACTCGGGGGTTTTTTTGTGACTAATGATAACACCAGCGGATAGGACGCGAGTACAATGACAAAAGCCATGACAGGCGCAAAAATGGTAGTACAGGCTCTGATAGATCAGGGCGTGGAAGTCGTCTTTGGATACCCTGGTGGTGCCGTCCTACCAATTTATGACGAGATTTTTCAGCAAAACAGCATTACCCATGTTCTGGTACGCCACGAACAAGGCGCGGTTCACGCCGCCGAAGGGTATGCGCGTTCTACCGGCAAACCCGGTGTTGCGCTGGTCACATCTGGTCCGGGTGCCACCAATGCCGTGACCGGGTTGACCGATGCCCTGTTGGACAGCATTCCGCTGATCGTTCTGACCGGTCAGGTGCCGACATTCATGATCGGGTCGGATGCCTTTCAAGAGGCCGACACTGTTGGCATCACCCGCCCCTGCACCAAACATAACTGGCTGGTCAAAGAAACTGACAAGCTGGCCGCGACCCTGCACGAGGCATTCCATGTTGCGACCTCTGGCCGCCCCGGTCCGGTTCTGATCGACATCCCCAAGGATGTGCAATTCGCCACCGGCACCTACACAAAGGCGCAACAGGTCGAAACGCACTATAATCCGCAGGTCAAGGGCGACATCGATGCGATCACCGAACTGGCCAAAGCGATGGAAACGGCGAAACGCCCGGTGTTTTACACCGGCGGCGGTGTCATCAACTCTGGCCCGGCGGCATCGCAATTGCTGCGCGAACTGGTTGCGGCAACCAACTTTCCGATCACGTCAACCTTGATGGGCTTGGGGTGTTACCCTGCATCCGGCGATAACTGGCTGGGCATGTTGGGGATGCACGGTCTGTACGAGGCAAACATGGCGATGCACGACTGTGATCTGATGATCAACATCGGCGCGCGCTTTGACGACCGGATCACCGGACGTCTGGACGCGTTCAGCCCCGGATCGACCAAGGCGCATATCGATATCGACGCATCGTCTATCAACAAGGTTATTCACGTTGATATTCCGATCTTGGGCGATGTCGCCCATGTTCTTGAAGACCTGTTGAAGGTTTGGAAGGCACGCGGCGCCAAAACCAACCGCGAAGGTCTGTCCAAGTGGTGGAAACAGATCGATGAATGGCGCGCCGTTGAATGCCTCAAGTACAAACAGGAAGGCAAAATCATTAAGCCGCAATATGCATTGCAACGGCTTGAGGCGCTGACCAAAAAATACGACCGCTATATTTGCACCGAAGTCGGCCAGCACCAGATGTGGGCCGCGCAATATCTGGGCTTTGAAGACCCGAACCGCTGGATGACATCCGGCGGGCTTGGCACCATGGGCTATGGCTTTCCGGCGTCGATCGGCGTGCAAATGGCACATCCAGAGGCGTTGGTGGTTAACGTCGCCGGCGAAGCGTCATGGCTGATGAACATGCAGGAACTGGGAACAGCGATGCAATACCGCCTGCCCGTCAAACAGTTCATTTTGAATAACGAACGTCTGGGTATGGTGCGCCAGTGGCAACAGTTGCTGCACGGTGAACGCTATTCTTCCAGCTGGTCGGAATCCCTGCCTGATTTCGTGAAACTGGCCGAGGCCTTTGGCGCCAAAGGCATCCAATGCCACGACCCCGACACGCTGGACGACGCGATCATGGAAATGATCACCTATGACGGCCCGGTCCTGTTCGACTGCTTGGTGGAAAAGCACGAAAACTGCTTTCCGATGATCCCGTCAGGCAAGGCGCACAATGAAATGCTGATGGGCGAAGCTTCTACCGATGGCGCGATTACGGGCGCAGGACAGGCGTTGGTCTAACGCCCAACACAAATGATCCCCCAACGGTACGTCCGTTGGGGTCCGACGGTTTGCCGAATTTATCAGACGCAAATCCGACAGCAAAATTCAGGGGTTTTTCATGTCCGCACTTAAAATCAAAAAAGGCGCTACCAGCCATTCTGCTTACAATCTACGGCCCAACTATTCTGACACCGTGGAACGGCACACACTGGCCGTTTTGGTCGAAAACGAACCGGGTGTTCTGGCGCGTGTCATCGGGCTTTTCTCGGGGCGCGGCTATAACATCGACAGCCTGACCGTGGCCGAGGTGGACCATTTGGGCCACCGGTCGCGCATCACCATCGTCACATCCGGCACGCCGCAGATCATTGAACAGATCAAGGCGCAATTGGGACGGATCGTGGATGTGCACAAGGTCAACGACCTGACTGTCGAAGGCCCTTCGGTTGAGCGTGAATTGGCGCTGTTCAAGGTGTCCGGGAAAGGCGACAGCCGCATCGAAGCCATCCGCCTTGCGGATATCTTTCGCGCAAATGTTGTCGATAGCACGTTGGAATCATTTGTATTCGAGATTACCGGCACACCCGAAAAGATCGACGCATTTGCGGAATTGATGCGCCCATTGGGCCTTCAGGAAATTGCCCGGACGGGTGTTGCCGCACTGTCGCGCGGCGCAAAATAATACGCAAGAACGCGCCGGATCAGCCCCCTGATCCGGCGCAATTTCGTTTAGCCTGGCAGCAGGCCAGCTTCTTGTCCTGCAACGATTTCTTCTGCATCCAGAAGGCCGTCACCGGATACGTCCATTGCTTCGAAATCGGTTTCAGCCAGGTCTGGCAGAACCGCTGTCAGCTCTGGGTAGCTGTACATGCCGTCACCGTTGATATCGATTGCTGCGTCTTGAGCAACGGCAGGAATCGCCAGCGTCATTGCGATAACGGCTGGTGCCAAAAGTGTTTTTAGATGGGTCATCGTTAGTCTCCATTTTAGGACGTTAAGAAGGTCATCTTGCCTTCGCCACACTACATGGTCGCCCTGCGCAGCACTTACCATGCCTCATGCAAATGCAAAGTGAAAACGGCGCAAGATCGCCATAAGTGGAAACAAAAGATGCAATTTTATGCCTATGTATCCAAATATGGGACAATGTGACAATTTATCACCGTAATTTGACTATATCGCGCTGTTTCACACGCGCCACCCCATCTGTCGGAGATGTGATGCACGACTTGATACAGGTTTCATAGGCGCGCCCCCTTGCGACTGCCCGCGCCACGCGACAAGCTGTCGTTAACGCAAGACAGGATGAAACTATGACCCCGCGCAAAATTATCATCGACACAGACCCCGGTCAGGACGACGCCGTTGCGATCCTGCTCGCATTTGCATCGCCCGAGAATGTCGAGGTTTTAGGAATTACGGCAGTCGCAGGGAACGTGCCGCTGCCTCTCACCGAAAAAAACGCGCGCATCATTTGCGAGCTGGCAGGCAGACCAGAGACACTGGTTTTTGCAGGCTGTGATGCGCCGATGCACCGCAAGCTGGTCACAGCTGAACATGTTCATGGCAAAACCGGTCTTGACGGCCCGCAAATGGACGCCCCCACAATGCCACTGCAAAGCCAGCACGCGGTTGATTTCATTATCGACACCCTGCGCAATGAACCCGAGGGCACCGTGACCCTGTGCCCCATCGGCCCGCTGACCAACATCGCCACTGCGTTTGAAAAGGCCCCCGATATCATCCCGCGCATTCAAGAAATTGTTCTGATGGGGGGCGCGTATTTCGAGGTTGGCAACATCACCCCCGCCGCAGAATTTAATATTTATGTCGATCCAGAGGCCGCCAAGATTGTTTTTGGTTCCGGTGTACCGCTGGTCGTCATGCCGCTGGACGTGACCCATAAAGCGCTGACAACAAAAAAACGTATCGCTGCGTTTCAGGAGATGGGAACCAAAGTCGGTGACATGGTCGCAGCTTGGACTGATTTCTTTGAACGTTTCGATATGGCGAAATACGGGTCAGAGGGCGCGCCACTCCATGACCCGTGCACCATTGCCTATCTGATTGACCCGACCCTGTTCACGGGACGCCTGATCAACGTCGAGATTGAAACAGACTCTGCGTTGACGCTTGGGATGACCGTGGCGGATTGGTGGGGCATCACCGACCGCCCGAAAAACGCAACCTTTGTTGGCGACCTTGATGCCGAAAGATTTTACGACTTGCTTGCAGATCGGTTGGCACGGCTGTGAAATTCGCGTTTGATAACAGCTATACCCGACTACCTGCGCAGATGTTCACGGCGCATAAGCCGACACCGGTCACCAATCCGACGCTGGTCGCCTATAATCAACCGCTGGCCGATGTGATGGGGATCGTGGGCACACCTGATGTCGCGGTTTTTGCAGGCAATGCTTTGCCACAGGGCGCACAACCCATTGCTCAAGCCTATGCCGGACATCAATTTGGCAACTGGAATCCGCAATTGGGCGATGGCCGGGCGATTCTCTTGGGCGAGGTGATAGGCGCAGATGGTGTGCGCCGCGATATCCAATTAAAGGGTTCGGGGCCGACACCTTATTCACGGCGCGGCGATGGCCGGGCCTGGCTTGGTCCGGTGCTGCGTGAATATCTGGTGTCCGAAGCCATGCATGCGCTTGGCGTGCCGACGACCCGCGCATTGGCTGCCGTGACAACGGGCGAAAATGTCTACCGAGAACAGGTGTTTCCCGGCGCCGTGATCACACGGGTTGCGCAAAGCCACATCCGTGTCGGGACATTTCAGTATTTTTCAGCGCGCGGCGATGTGACCGCATTACAAGCCCTCACGGACCACGTGATTTCCCGTCACTACCCGACCGCCACCGGACCTGCCGATTTGCTGGATCAGGTCGTCGCACGCTACGCCGACCTGATCGCGGCCTGGATGGGTCTCGGGTTTATTCATGGCGTGATGAATACGGACAACGTGTCGATTGCCTGCGAAACCATTGATTACGGGCCTTGCGCCTTTATGGACGCGTTCCAGCCCAATCAGGTATTCAGCGCGATTGACCAGAACGGACGCTATGCCTATGCCAACCAACCGCACGTCGGCATCTGGAATATGGCGCAATTTGCGACCGCGCTCATTCCGCTGATGCCAGATGCCGACGCCGCCGTCGAAAGTTTTACGCTTGCGGTGAACCGGTTCCCCGACCTTTATCAAACGGCTTGGCGTCGCGTGTTTGCCGGAAAGCTCGGGATTGATAACGTCAGTCAAGACGACGAACCACTGATCAATGACCTGATCAGGTTGATGGCGACCGATGGGGCAGACTTCACCAATGTTTTTGCGAATCTGGCAGACGTTACCGTGCGCGATCAGTTTCTTGATCGGGACGCCTTTGACGCATGGAAAACGCGCTGGGGCGCCCGAAAATCGCCCGATGCACAGCATATCATGGCCCTTGCAAATCCAAAAATAATCCCGCGCAATCATCAGGTTGAAGCCGTTATTGCGGCTGGTGTCGCGGGGGATTATGCGCCGTTTCACGCATTATTGGCTGCGGTTACCGCGCCATATGCCGCCCTGACCGAGGCCACATCCGCGTTTGCGCGACCACCAACCGATGATGAACGTGTGACGCGGACATTTTGTGGCACCTGAGTGCAAAATGCCCAGCCCCGACAACCGGGGCTGGGCAATATTTTATTCGGTAACGCGCACTTCGGACATCACATCTGGCTGACCAATGACAGCGCCATTGGCACCTGTGCCGCGCTTGATCGCGTCGACAATGTCCATGCCTTCGGTGATTTCACCAACGACAGTATAATCGCCGTTCAGAAAATAGCCGGGTTCCAGCATGATAAAGAACTGGCTGTTGGCAGAATCGGGGTTTTGCGCCCGCGCCATGCCGACAACGCCGCGCTCGAACGGCAGGTCGGAAAACTCTGCCGGGATATCACCAAGGTCAGACCCGCCGGTGCCTGCCATCGACAGATCCCCCCCGAGAACGCCGTTTTGCACATCACCGGTTTGCGCCATGAAACCGTCGATCACGCGGTGAAAGACCACCCCGTTATAGGCGCCGGATTCGGCAATTGCTGTGATCTGCGCCACGTGCAGCGGCGCCACATCTTCGAACAGATCGATTTTGATGGTGCCGTTGGCTTCGCCTGCGACATCGATTTCAAGCCCGGCGCTGAGCGCGGGCGTGCCCAGCAGGGCGAGCAGCGCAGCGATTTTATACATCGGCGGCAACTTTCACGCTGATCATCCGGTCGGGATTCATCGGCGGCTCACCTTTGGTGATGGCATCAACATGCTCCATGCCGGAAATGACGTGACCGTAAACGGTGTACTGACCGTTCAGGAAGTCATTGTCTTTAAAGTTGATGAAAAACTGCGAGTTAGCCGAATTCGGGTTCGACGACCGCGCCGCACCCAATGACCCGCGCGCATGCGGCAATTTCGAAAATTCAGCAGGAAGGTCGGGCAAGTCGGATGCCCCAGTGCCGGCGCTGCGCAGGTTAAAGTTCTTTTCCATGTTGCCATTGGCGACGTCGCCCGTTTGCGCCATGAAACCGTCAATCACACGGTGAAAGCACACATTGTCATAGGCACCGGCACGCGCCAATTCTTTCATCCGCGCCGTATGTGCGGGCGCAACGTCGGGCAGCAGCGCGATCACAACATCGCCGCCTTTCAGTGTCATGATGATCGTGTTTTCTGGGTCTTTAATCTCGGCCATTTTGGGCTCCTTTAATCTGTATTGGGCGAAGACATATGTGTCTATGTGCCAAATGCCAAGCGGGTCTGGTTGACGTTACGCACCGATTGCCGCAACAAAGCGTGAAACATGCCCATGAAGGAACAGCAAATGGCTTGGAAAACTCTTGATGATATGGATTTTGCCGGGAAGCGTGCGTTGGTACGGGTTGATATCAACGTGCCCGTCGAAGATGGCGTGGTGACAGACACCAGCCGGATCGAACGGATTGCCGCCACAGTGGACGACATCCAAGCCAAAGGCGGCAAGGTGATCTTGATGGCGCACTTTGGTCGCCCCAAGGGACAGGTTGTGCCAGAGATGTCGCTGGAAATCATCGCACCCGCCGTTGCCGATGTTCTGGGCCTGCCCGTCACATTCGTCGATAGCGATTACGGCGATGCCGTCGCCGAGATGGACGACGACGAAGTTTTGTTGCTGGAAAACCTGCGATTTAACCCTGGCGAAGAAAAGAACGACGAAGCGTTTGCCAAACGTCTGGCGAGCCTTGGCGATATCTACGTGAATGATGCCTTCTCGGCGGCGCACCGCGCCCACGCCAGCACCGAAGCCATCGCGCACCTTTTGCCAGCTTGCGCGGGCCGTTTGATGGCCGAAGAATTGGGTGCGTTGGAAAAGGCGCTCGGCACGCCTGAACGCCCGGTTGTTGCGGTCGTTGGTGGGGCAAAGGTGTCCACCAAGCTGGATCTGCTTGGTAATCTTGTTGGTAAGGTCGACCATCTGGTGATTGGCGGGGGCATGGCCAATACGTTCCTTGCCGCGCAGGGTATGAACGTCGGGAAATCGCTGTGCGAACATGATCTTGCGGACACCGCCCTCGCAATTTTGGTCAAGGCAGAGGCGGCCGGGTGCGAAATCATCCTGCCCCGCGACATCGTGATCGCCCGCGAATTCAAGGCCAATGCAGCCAATGAAACCGTGGCTGCAACCGCCTGCCCTGACGACGCGATGATCTTTGACGCCGGTCCCGATACGGTGGCGTATATCAATACCGTGATCAAAGGTGCAAAGACGCTGATCATGAACGGGCCGTTGGGGGTGTTTGAACTGCCGCCATTTAACACCGGCACCTTTGCGATTCTGGATGTGATTGCCGATCAGACCAAAGCAGGTGAATTGGTATCTGTTGGCGGTGGTGGTGATACGGTTGCCGCGATTAATGCGTCGGGCCACGGCGCAGATTTCACCTATATTTCCACCGCGGGCGGCGCGTTCCTTGAATGGATGGAAGGCAAAGAACTGCCCGGCGTTGCGGCGCTTGGCTAGCGTCTGACGGCGGCGCGATTTTTTCGGGCCGCCGCTCCTTATCGCAAAGACATTTTCAAAACTGGCCCGCAGATCGCCCTGCGGGCCATGTCATTAGGCCATACCGCCATTGGCGCGGATGATCTGACCATTCACCCAATCCGCGTCACCACCAACCATCGCCGATACAATTGCGGCGATATCTTCAGGTGCACCGATCCGCCCCATCGGGTTCAGGCCTGCGACATAGTCAAGCTGTGATTGGGTTTTTCCGGTCAAATATAGGTCAGTCCCGACTGGTCCCGGCGCAACTGCATTCACGGTAATATTGCGCCCGGCCAGTTCCTTTGCGAAAATCGGCGTCATCGCATCCACGCCTGCTTTTGCGGCGCAGTATCCGGCGTAACCGGGAAAATTCACAGCCAAAGCCGTGGTCGATAGATTGACGATCCGGCCCCCGTCAGGCATCCGCCGCCCCGCTTCGCGCAGGCAGTGAAAGACCCCCTTGAGGTTGATCGCGATCATCGCATCGAAATCAGCGTCGGTGGTTTCGACGAGCGGGGCAAGCATCATCACGCCTGCATTGTTAACAAGGACGTGCGGTGCGCCAAATGCCGCGGTGGATTGATCAAACAACGCTGTAACCTGTGCCGGGTCGCTGACGTCTGCTTGGACGGCAATCGCAGACCCGCCGGCAGATTTGATCTGATCGACGACATCTTCGGCTTGGGCTTTGCGGCCCGTGTAATTGACTGTCACGGCATATCCGTCGGCTGCGAGCCGCAGCGCAATCGCCGCCCCGATACCGCGAGAAGCCCCCGTGACGAGCGCGGATTTGAATAGGTGTTGGATCATTGGTGTCTCTTTCCTTTTTTGACTGTCTGCGTGATATCATCTTTGCCAAATTCGGATAATGACCGTAAACTTGGCTTCATAATTCGGAATACACAAACAACGGGGCATGATGGACCGGATCGACGCAATGCGCGTATTTTTGAATGTTGTTGACGCCCGCAGCTTTCGTGGCGCTGCAATTGCATTGGGTTTGCCGCCCTCTACCGTCACCGATGTTGTAAAGCGGACCGAGGCACGGCTCGGCACGCGCCTTTTGGACCGCACCACACGGGTCGTAGCACCGACACCAGACGGCTTGGCATGGTATGACCGCTGCCGCGCAATAGTGGGTGACGTTGAAGATGCGGAGGCTGCCTTTCGGGGTGGTATCCCTGCGGGGCGCGTGCGGCTGGACGCGGTCGGGTCGCTTGCGCGCACTGTGCTTTTACCCGCCCTGCCCGCACTTTTGGCGCGCTATCCCGAGATTGAATTAATCCTGTCAGAGGGCGAAAGGCTGGTTGATCTTATTCGCGAAGGCGTCGACATCGCGCTGCGCACGGGGCCGCTGTCCGACAGTGACCTGATCCGGCGGCCGCTGGGTATGCTGGAAGAAGTGACCGTTGCCTCACCGGCCTACGTCGCAAAGTACGGCACGCCGCGCGATCCGGATGATCTGGATAGGCATCACATGGTCGGGTTCTTTTCCACCCGCGCGCATGAGGTGCTGTCCTTGGACTTTGTCTGGGATGGAACTGTCGTGACACGGCGCATTCAAACCGCGATCACCGTGACTGGCACCGAAACCCTGATCGCGGCGGCACAAGCCGGATTGGGTATCGCACAAATTCCGCGATATCGGTTGGCGGCGGATCTGGCGGCTGGTCGCATGATCGAACTATTGCCGGATACAAAGCCAACCCCGTCACCTCTTGCCGCAGTTTACCCCCGCGACAGACATCTTTCCCCACGGGTGCGCGTGACCTTGGATTGGCTGTCAGAGCAAAAATTTGGCTAGTCTGCCGGCCAATTTCCGCCTGTTAACGCAAACATCCAAAGTGTTAGCGCAACCGTTATTGTGCTGTATTTTCATGCTGTTAAAGCGGCGTATGCGTACAGCAACAAAAGGGGTGCCGCATCATGAAAACCACAGAAAACGTGCAACGTATTTTGGCCAATTACGAGGGTGAAACCCCGGGGGTCAAAGCCAACCTTGCGCGGATCATGATGACCGGTAAATTGGGCGGCACGGGAAAAATGATTATTCTGCCCGTCGATCAAGGGTTTGAACACGGCCCTGCCCGATCCTTTGCACCCAACCCTGCAGCTTACGATCCGCACTACCATTACCAGTTGGCAATTGATGCGGGGCTGAATGCCTATGCGGCACCGTTGGGAATGCTTGAGGCAGGCGCAGATACATTTGCCGGTCAAATTCCAACAATTCTGAAGGTGAATTCTGCCAATTCACTGATCCCCGATGCAGCCCCCAAAACCCAAGCCATTACAGCATCTGTCGACGATGCGCTGCGCCTTGGGGCATCTGCGATCGGGTTCACAATCTATCCGGGGTCGTCCGCCGCCCTGACGATGTTTTCTGACATTGCAGAAATGCGCCGCGAGGCCGCAGCCAAGGGCATTGCAACCGTGATCTGGTCATATCCGCGCGGTGAAGCCTTGGACAAAGACGGCGAGACCGCGATTGATATTGCCGCATATGCGGGACAAATCGCGGCGTTGTTGGGCGCACATATCATCAAGATCAAACTCTCTACCGATCATCTTAGTCTTGGCGAAGCCAAAAAGGTCTACCAAGAACAGAAGATAGACGTGGCGACCCAAGCAGCCCGCGTGCGCCACTGCGTTGAAAGCGCGTTCGCGGGGCGGCGTTTGATGGTGTTCTCGGGCGGGGCAGCCAAAGGTGCAGACGCTGTTTATGACGACGCCCGGGCGATCCGTGATGGCGGCGGCAACGGATCCATCATTGGCCGAAACTCTTTCCAACGTGATCGCGCGGACGCGTTAGAGATGTTGGCCAAGTTGGTCGAAATCTACCGTGGCGCGGCATAAAATCATGTAAATTCCAGTGAATATCCCCAAATTTGGTAAATTAGGGGATTCACATTGCGAATCAACTGTGCGATTCTGATGTCAGCCACCCGCAAGAGGCGGCATATGAGGCAAGCACATGTTCCGACGTCACCGCCCCCCGATGGGCACTCTTTTGTATTTCCTAGGCGCGTTGATGCTTGGGTTATATTTCACCTTTGCCGCTGTGCAGGGTGATTATGGCCTTTTCAAGCGCATAGAGATCCAGGCAGAGGGCGTCGCACTGGAGCAGGAACTGGCAATCCTTCAGGCGGAGGTTGGTCGCATGGCGAACCTCACCTCTCGCTTGTCGGATGGCTTTCTGGATCTTGACCTGCTTGATCAACAGGCCCGCGATGTGCTGGGTCTGATCCGCGCGGATGAAGTGGTTATTCGTTAGTTTTCAGCACATGCAGATGTGCGACCCTGTTTCACGATCTGAAATCGCGTTCCCGCTAGGGTTCATCCGCTGTGATATGAACCCCGATCGATCCAAAGCGGCCGTGCGATCATGATCTGCTGATTGGGGGCCAAATCAGTGTCACGACAAAAGCGCCCGCAGAATTGGCATCTGTCTCACCACCGCAATGCATAGTTATTTTGCGAGATGCTAATGAGGTCGAATCTTGAGATATGACCGACCCGCCTTTGCGCATCGCGGCGGGCACAAAACTTTGTCGCTTTGACACAGCTTTCGCCTATCCACGGCCGTGTATCAGCGCGCAAAAATTCAGGTTTTCACTTTTCCCCTCGCAATTCACCCTGAGCTGCTGTATGAGATAGTTTAACGTTAAACTATACTGCACAAACGCTGGAGGAGCACCCATGCCGCCCAAAAAGGCCGCCGCGCAACCCAACGTCTCAGCTGAAGAGCTGCTGGGGCATTACCGTGAAATGCTGCTGATCCGGCGATTTGAAGAAAAGGCGGGCCAGCTATACGGCATGGGCCTGATTGGCGGTTTCTGCCACCTTTACATCGGACAAGAAGCCGTTGTTGTTGGCCTGGAAGCCGCCGCAGATGAGGGCGACAAGCGCGTCACATCTTACCGCGACCATGGCCATATGCTGGCCTGTGGCATGGACCCCAAAGGGATCATGGCCGAATTGACAGGCCGCGAAGGCGGTTTTTCGAAAGGCAAAGGCGGCTCGATGCATATGTTCTCAAAGGAGAAACATTTCTACGGCGGTCACGGTATTGTCGGCGCACAGGTGCCTCTTGGTGCTGGTTTAGCATTCTCTGACAAATACAGAGGCAATGACCGTGTGACTTTCGCCTATTTCGGCGATGGTGCCGCCAACCAAGGTCAGGTTTACGAAACCTATAACATGGCTGAACTGTGGGATTTGCCGGTGATCTTCGTGATCGAAAATAACGGCTATGCCATGGGCACATCTGTCAAACGCTCGACCAAATCGCCATCCCTTTGGGAACGTGGCGCCGCGTATGGCATCAAGGGCGAAGAAGTCGACGGCATGTCCGTTCTGGCTGTCAAAGAGGCCGGTGAACGCGCCGTTGCGCACTGCCGCGCTGGTAAAGGCCCCTATATCCTTGAGGTAAAAACATATCGCTATCGCGGTCACTCGATGTCGGATCCGGCAAAATACCGCACCCGCGAAGAGGTTCAGAAAATGCGTGATGAACGCGACCCGATTGAACAAATTCGCGATATGCTGCTGACTGGCAAACACGCAACCGAGGATGACCTAAAGGCCATCGACAAAGAGATCAAAGCTATCGTGAACGAGGCTGCCGAGTTCGCAAAAGAAAGCCCAGAGCCCGCGCTTGAAGAGCTTTGGACAGATATTTACGCTGAAGTGGAGGCATAAGACATGGCAACCGAAATTCTGATGCCCGCCCTGTCCCCCACGATGGAAGAAGGCACATTGGCCAAATGGCTGGTGAAGGAGGGCGACAAGGTGTCGTCCGGCGATATCATGGCCGAAATTGAAACGGACAAAGCCACGATGGAATTCGAGGCCGTGGACGAAGGTATCATGGGCAAGATCCTGATCGCCGAAGGCACCGAAGGCGTGAAAGTAAATACACCCATCGCCATTCTGATCGAAGAAGGCGAAGACGTGCCAGCGGCCAGCGGCGCACCGAAAACCGAAACAGCGGCACCCGCCGCGGCCAAAGCCCCCGCTGTCGCAGCGGCGCCTGCCGCACCTATTGCCGATGCGACCCCCGATTGGCCCGCTGACGTTGCGACCAAATCCACCACCGTCCGAGAGGCACTGCGCGACGCGATGGCCGAAGAAATGCGCCGCGACGGCGACGTCTTCCTGATGGGTGAAGAGGTCGGAGAGTACCAAGGTGCTTATAAGATATCGCAGGGCCTGCTGGATGAATTTGGTGCCAAGCGGATCATCGACACCCCGATTACCGAACACGGTTTTGCGGGCATTGCGACAGGTGCTGCATTTGGCGGTTTGAAACCGATCGTCGAATTCATGACCTTCAACTTTGCGATGCAGGCGATCGACCACTTGATTAACTCTGCCGCCAAGACGCTGTATATGTCGGGCGGCCAAATGGGCGCACCGATGGTGTTCCGTGGTCCGAACGGCGCCGCCGCCCGCGTTGGCGCACAACATTCGCAGTGTTACGCCGCATGGTACATGCAGATTCCCGGCCTCAAGGTGGTGGCGCCCTACTCTGCCGCCGACGCCAAAGGCCTGATGAAAACTGCGATCCGCGATCCCAACCCGGTCATCTTTCTTGAAAACGAAATCATGTACGGCAAATCCTTTGATGTGCCGGTCATGGATGATTTCACGATCCCATTCGGCAAGGCCAAAATCGAACGCAGCGGTGACGATGTCACCATCGTTTCCTTTGGCATCGGCATGACCTATGCGCTGCAAGCCGCTGAAAAGCTTGCAGAAGAAGGCATTAACGCCGAGGTCATCAACCTGCGCACCCTGCGTCCGATGGATACCGAAACCATCCTTGCGTCGGTGCGTAAGACCAACCGCTGTGTCACCGTCGAAGAAGGTTGGCCACAAGGGTCCGTTGGTGGCTTCATCAGCAACGTGATCATGCAGCAGGCCTTTGATTACCTGGATGCGCCAGTGATCAACTGCACAGGCAAAGATGTTCCTATGCCGTATGCCGCCAATCTTGAAAAACACGCTTTGCTGACCGTCGACGAAGTCGTCGATGCTTGCAAATCCGTGACCTACCGCTAAGGAGACGATGCGATGCCTACAGAAATCCTGATGCCCGCCCTGTCCCCGACGATGGAAGAGGGCACATTGGCCAAATGGCATGTCAAAGAGGGCGACAAGGTCTCCTCTGGTGACATTATGGCCGAGATCGAAACTGACAAAGCCACGATGGAATTCGAAGCCGTCGACGAAGGTGTGATGGGCAAGATCCTGATCGCCGAAGGCACCGAAGGTGTGAAGGTCAACGATGTCATCGCGATTTTGCTGGAAGACGGCGAAAGCGCGGATGACATTGCCGCAACGCCTGCAGCAGAACCGGCGGCGCAGCCCGCCGCGACCGCAGAGGCGGCCCCCGCCGGGGGCTCCGATAAGGTCGCCCCCCCTGCGCCAGCGGCACCTGTCAAAGACGGTAACCGCGTGTTTGCCACGCCTTTGGCCCGTCGTATTGCGGCTGACAAAGGTCTTGATTTGGCCGCGATCGCCGGTTCTGGTCCGCATGGCCGGATCGTAAAAGCAGATGTCGAAAGCGCGACCGCTACACCGAAAGCTGCGGCACCCACAGCTGCCAAGGCCGAAGCGCCTGCTGCTACGTTGGCGGCTGGTCCGTCAACGGATGCGGTTCTGAAAACATATGCGGATCGTCCCTTCGAAGAAGTCAAACTGGACGGCATGCGCAAAACCATTGCTGCCCGCCTTACCGAAGCCAAACAATCGGTGCCGCATTTCTATCTGCGCCGTGACATCAACCTTGATGCGCTGATGAAATTCCGCGCCCAGTTGAACAAACAGTTGGAAGGCCGCGGCGTGAAACTGTCGGTCAACGACTTTATCATCAAAGCCTGCGCACTGGCGCTGCAACAGGTGCCAGAGGCGAACGCAGTTTGGGCTGGGGATCGGACGCTGAAGTTCACGAAGTCGGACGTGGCTGTCGCGGTCGCCATTGAAGGTGGGTTGTTCACACCTGTCCTGCGCGACGCCGAAATGAAGTCTCTGTCGGCGTTGTCGTCCGAGATGAAGGACCTTGCCACCCGTGCGCGCGACCGCAAATTGGCGCCGCATGAATACCAAGGTGGTTCGTTCGCGATTTCCAACCTCGGCATGTTTGGCATCGACAACTTTGACGCTATCATCAATCCGCCGCATGCCGCGATTTTGGCTGTGGGCGCGGGCGTGAAGAAACCTATCGTCGGGGCAGATGGCGAATTGACCGTGGCAACTGTCATGTCCACCACGCTATCGGTTGATCACCGCGTGATCGATGGGGCCCTGGGCGCGAACCTGTTGAATGCGATCAAGGATAACCTTGAAAACCCGCTGACCATGTTGGCGTAAAGCAAAACAAACATGCCCAGCCAATTTGGCTGGGCATGTTTGTTTTAGAACATAGATTTCAATCCGGTTTAACGCATGCGGGCAGACGGCGAGCCGTGACTGTGTTTAAACTGCGATTTTCCTACGACTGCTATCTTACGCAAAAGCATCAGCCAGGCTTTTACCCGTTTCACAACCTTTCTCATGCAGCATTTCAATATGACTGCACCGCTTTAGTTCGGTACTGGATGACAATTATGGTCCCAGATTGTACCGCTGATTGCATCCCGTTTCATTAATCTGCAACCAGAAGCGTCAAATAGCTAAATCGTCTCGATAAACTGGTTCATCGACCGTGACGGCTGCGCACACCCGGCCTCTCCGACAATTCGCGCGGGTACGCCTGCAACGGTTTTCATCGGCGGCACGTCTTCAAGCACGACAGATCCCGCGGCGACGCGACTGCAATGACCGACGGTGATATTTCCCAAAACCTTTGCCCCTGCCCCGATCAATACACCATTGCCGATTTTCGGGTGACGATCGTCATCTTCTTTGCCAGTTCCGCCCAGCGTGACCGAATGCAGCATCGACACGTTATCCCCGACAACAGCCGTTTCACCCACGACAATCGAATGGGCGTGGTCAATCATGATTCCCTGCCCGATTCTGGCGGCAGGATGGATATCAACGCCAAACAACTCGCTTACCCGCATTTGCACAAAATACGCCAGATCGCGGCGGCCGTGTTTCCACAGCCAATGCCCAATCCGGTAGGCTTGAACAGCCTGAAACCCCTTGAAGAACATCAGTGGTTGCAAAAAGCGGTGGCAGGCGGGATCGCGGTCAAAGATCGCGACAATATCGGCCCGTGCAGCAGCGGCCAAGCTTGTGTCATCGGCATAAGCCTCGTCGGTGATTTCACGCAAAATCTGTTCAGACATTTCCGACGACGCCAGCTTCATCGACAATCGATAGCCCAGCGCATCCTCAAAGGTCTTATGATGCAAAATGCACGCATGCATCATTCCCCCGATCAGCGGCTCTGCCTTAATCGCGGCCTCTGCCTCGTCACAAATGCGGTGCCATACCGGATCGAGTTCGCGCAGAGAGGGTTTAAGATGTGCCATGGCGCTTCCTTTGCGTTTCAGACGCTTTGTCTAAACCATATAGGAACACCGCGCCAAGAACAAAGCTGTGATTGCATAAATCACAAATTTTGATCACCGTGGTGGGGCAGCGCTGTGATGACATCGCCCAAACAGGCGAGGTAGTCGCGCGTACAAAACACCGGGCGACCAGTTGCAGCATATCGTGATGCTGCGGACATCAATGTGCCGTTCCCGTAAAGACTATGCACCTTTCCGGTTTCGGCTTTGTGAACACCCGCCAGGCTCGCCTGCCGACACAGGACCGCTGCCATTGTCGGCCGCGCGGCTTCTGGCAATGCCAGCAAAACCCGCGCGGCCATTTCAATATCGGCCAGTTGGACCGGTTGCATCACGCCGTTTGCAACACAAGGCTTTGCGATGGACCGGTCCCATAGCGCGCCGAAACCTGCGCGATCTCTACCCGATAGGGCAGCACGCCCACATCAGCCAAACGCGTGCTATTGGGGTAACTCCAACCGGGTGTGCTGACCGTCTCGGTACGGCGGACAACACCATTCTGCACCACCCTGACTTGATAGCTTTCAATCTCTTCTCCCAGCGGTATCTCACCGTCGGTCCAAATATCGCCATCGATCCGGCTGCACCGCATCCATGAGACTTCGGTGCTGGTCGCTGCATCGTGTGCCTTTAAATGTACGACGGGATAAGGGCGCAAACCATTGCCCTGAAACCGATGGACGGCATAACGAAAGCTTGGATCAGAAAGCGGCCGTGCCGCTGGCCCATAGCGAAAATGTCGGTCAAGCCCGCGCGCCGCAGTGGGAATAGCGATTTGGGATGGTATGCCATCCATCAATACCACCCGCGACCCTGCCGGCCATGCTGCTGGCATCGCCCCCCAACTGCCAGCCTGACCGCGTAGCAAACCGGTCAATCTGTAACGCCGATCACCAACCAAAATTGCATCCTGAAACTGCAAGAGCTCCCAGTTGTCCGCAGCCCCATCCCCGATCGCAATGGTGTTTGCACCCGACAAAAGGGCTTCGGATGTCGCCGAACTAAGCGTGTTATTGATCAACGTGATCTCAAGCCCCGCTTGCCGATCCCAAATCCCCACTGGACCTTTGATAAGCGCGGTTTGACTGAGGCCCATCGTTCCTGACCGGTCGATGACAGTTTGAAGCGTGTAGCCGCTGTCTTGGGCCGCCCCGTAAAGTGCGATATTTCCCGGCCATGGACGCCCAGCGCTTACGAAATAGGGCGCGTGTGGCATCTCATCGCCGGTCAGCAGCGGGAGATCCAAAAACAATGCTTCAACGGGCGTCGGTCCCACGTAGGGCGCAAGAACTGGCCCGTTGTCGGTCGTGATTTGGGGGCGGTAGACTTCTGCATCGACGCGGGTTGCCTCGATAAGGCGCAGGCCACCTTCCTCAACACGGTCAACCCGGTAGTGTCCTTTATGCGTAGCTGTATCCAGGCCGACCACATCGCCCGCGCCAACAGCCAATTGTGAAGGAGGCAGCGCAAATATGGCTTGATCGCGACCAATCCGTGCTTCCTGCAACCAACGACTAACCGCGTTTTTGCCTTCGTCACGGGTCAGTGCCAATGGCACCTCTGTGCGACTTAGCCCAAAGGTCTGTTTATCTGGATGGACGGCCTCGGCTGCCACAGGTTCGTAGTCGCCGTCCGCGTTAAGGTGTAAAAATTGCATGCGCGCGGCAAGTTCAGCCGACGGCCGTCGCGTCAGGGCGATCGACTGGTCTTTTTCGGTGTCTATCGCCAACTCGTTATCGGTAATGATGTGATCCACCGTTCCTTCACGGTTTTCAAACACCAATACACCGTCACGCTCCATTGCCTCAAACCCGTAGGTCATCATCAATGGCTGAAGCGCGGCACGCCCCGATCCGATGTCACTGACCACATACCCGCGCACGATCCCATAAAGCCGGGAAGTATCATACCGGGTCACCCCAGAGCGCTCGCAAATTTCTGCGACAACAGACGCAAGTGACCTGTTCGTCGACCGCCCGTTAAGCCAGTGTCCGCGTCCGTAGTTATCACCATCTGACCATAGCGTCCGGTTACCAGGGAAGAATGGGAAAGGGCGCGCATCCCACGCCCATACATGCATACGGGCTGTGTCCACCATTTGCCCGACATATTCCGATGATGTAGGGTTATTCGCACTTTGCCCGTAATAACCGTAGACCGCGCGCAGATACTGCATCTGGATAAAATCATCACGGCCGCCGGTTGAATAATGTGGCAACTGCGACTCTGATGATTTGGGGTCCAGGAATTTGTTTGGTTGGTTGGTTCCCTTATCGATCGCGGCACAGCCAAATTCAGTGAACCAAATCGGCTTGCTTTGCGGCACCCACGCGGTTGGTGACGACGCTCTTACGCCGCCGACCCGGTTATGGTGCGCATTCCCCCACCAACCTTGCAAATCCTTATAGCGCCAGACCCATGGCTCTCCTTGCCCGTCGGTGATGGGCGTACGGCGTTGCGCCGCGCGGGCTTCGGGTGTTGTATAGTACCAGTCAAAGCCTTCGCCACCAGCCACATTGGATTGTAAGTAGTCCAGATTATAGATCGACCGTGCGTCACTATCAGCATGATCAGCCCCGTCGCGCCAGTCCGACAGCGGCATGTAGTTGTCCACACCAACAAAGTCGATATTTGCATCTGCCCAAAGCGGATCCAGATGAAAGAACTTATCTGCCGTACCTATGGGCTGATATCCATGATATTCTGACCAGTCAGCAGCATAACTAATCTTGCATCCGCTACCAAGGATGGCACGTACGTCTGCGGCTAGCGCCCGCAACGCTGAAACCGCTGGGAAATCATTGCTGGCGCCACGAATTTGGGTGAATGCTCGCATTTCAGACCCGATGCAAAATGCATCGACGCCCCCAGCGGCCTTGCACAGATGTGCATAGTGCAGAATGAAACGCCGATATCCCCAATCTGCTGGACCAGTGTAGTTCACCTGACTGCCCGATATGCTGAAATCAGCCACAGTGGCAGCGCCCATAAATGCCGCCACTTCAGCTTCGGCCATGACCGTGCCGTCACTGGTTCCGTCCATATTGGGCGCAAGCGCTGTTGTGATACGCCCACGCCAAGGCAGCGCCGGCTGGCCAACGTTTCCGCTCCACGGGTCGGTCAGCGTATTGTCACCCAACTGTTCCATCAGGATAAACGGATAAAACACAGGTAATAGTCCGCGCGCACGCATATCTTGCAGCGCTTCAACCACCGACTCATCCGTCGGCGTCCCGCCATACACGGGCTTGTCATCCAAGCGCGGAATGAGATCGGCCGCGCCGCGCGTAACCCCGGTCACACACCAAGGCATGTCTGCGGCATCAACGGTTGCCTGTTCAACCTTTGGCTTGATCCGACAGTTGCCACAGCGCAGATCATCGCCAAACCACGACACGACCATCATGACGGATTTGCACGCAGGCAACTCTTCGGTCAGCGCGGTCATTGATACGCTAAAATCAGATTGACCCGAAGGCGAGTTGGTATTGATCGCAACCTGTTCGCCATACGACGGTGAAAGATACACTTGCGACGTTGCCAAAGAATATTCTCCCGTGCCCGGGATCAATGCAACACCCGATACCAGATCATGCAATTCCGCAGACACGGGTGCCGGGCGCATCACTTCAAAGGTCAATTGCGGAATACGATTCCCGAACTGTCCCAAAGGCACATCTTCAAACACCACATATGCCGTACCGCGATACGCAGGGGTGTCATCGATACCCATGATCGCGACCATTTTCGGATCCGGCTGTTGGTCCAGCGCACCTGTATAGACGCGCATGTTCAAACTGTCTTGCGACACCTCAACGCCGTCGGCCCAAATCCTTCCCACACGACTGATTTCGCCCTCACACAGCGCCACCGCAAAACTGACAGAATACGAATAAGACCTCACCTCAGGCGTCGGTGCGCCCCCCTTGCCTCCCCCGGTCGTTTTATTGGTTTCTTGAAAATTGGACGCCCAGATTACCTGCCCCGCCACGCGCGTACGCCCATAGACTTGCTGCAGATCGGCGCCTTCCGACGCCCCCATCAGCCGCAGCCTATCCACCCGCCCGGTTTCAACGGGCTCACTTCCCCCACCTAAGATTTGCTGATCAATCCGACGCCCAATCGCCGCTCCCGCGGCGCGCCCAATCGTGGCCATCGACAGCCCCAAAACTGACCCACCAAGAGAGCCGCCAATGGCCATGCCGGCCGCAGATAGAACGATTGTTGCCATGACGCGTTATCCTTTTATAATCTCAAAACGCGCAGCAATACGTCTGCGCCAAGGGGCCGACAGCGGGCTTTCGACCACGCCGTGCCCGGTGTATGCGTGAATAAATGCTGGGTTCGGGTCCCCGAACGACACGATCCCGATATGTTTGGCCACTGCGTCCGCGCGCATTCGGAACAAAATCACTTGTCCTGAACGCAGTACAGGGTCCGCAACCATCGTCATATGACGCAGGGCCGCAGCATATAGCAGCTCCGTCCCCTGCGGTTCGGACCAGTCAGGCGTGTACGCAGGAACCGTTTCCGGCTCACGACCGTAAACCTCGCGCCAGACACCGCGCAACAGGCCCAAACAGTCGCAACCCACATCCTTGACCGAGGCTTGGTGAACATAAGGTGTTCCCATCCAACGCCGCGCAGCTTCGACAATTCGCGTGTCCATCGCACTAACCACCGGTCGGACCGCGCATCAGCCAGTCTTCGCCAGGGATGTCGGGAAACCCTTGAAAATTGGCAATATTTTCGAATTTCAGTCGGCAGGTTTCAGCACGTTTGTCACAGCCAGCAACCAACCGGACCCGATCACCCATCGCAATCGGCATTGGGATCGGCTCCCACAAGGTGATAACGCGCATATCCCCGTCAACCTCATCAGATTTGATGACGCCCCGCAGGCCCGATGCAGCACCAGATTCCACGATCAATTGACCAGCGTCGAACCAGCGCGGATTGAAAGTGTTCAAACCGGAAAATGTAAACCGCTGACCGCTCTTCACACCCTCAGGCACAAGATCAACAGCGTAACGTGCATCAGACGTATCAACGCCGCAGCGCGGATCGCCCAGCACAGCACTGCAAGTCGTCAAATATGACCGTCCTTGCGGTTGGTTCAAAGCCTCGGTCAAACCACGCAGCTCAGCTTGAAACCCGCCGTTCGCACGCGTCATTTCGCCAATCGTGCCATAGAACCTGACGTGCCGGGCTTCGGGGCTGTCCCACTGCACCAACCACGTCGTCACCTCTGCGCCATCATAGCGCCCCGCGAAAATATCCTCTTCAGTGATCGCTGCGGACGACAGCACGCCAATCGCTTCGGTATTATTGACTGCAAGACCGGTTGTGCTGGACAATGCCCGCGCGCTTAATCCACTTTCTGGCTGAAATGTCATCCCACCAAAGGCGATCGCGCGATCATGATCCGTGAATCCCAACGTCACGCCATCAGTCCGGGCAATGGACCAGCAGTGGCATACACGGGTTGCGCCTGTTGCAAGATGCGCGTGCAGGTCAAGCACAGTCATACCCGCACCTCCACAACTGGCACATTAGGGACTTCGCCCGCCTGAAAGTTGGAAACAGAGGTCAAAATCGCATCGGTGTCGAACCGCACCGGCACATCGAACTCATAGCCTGCGCGGATTTCGGCACCAATATCAGGCGGGTGTGGAAAGCTGACCAGACCGGTGTCGAAATCAACGCTGAAATCAACGCCGTCCTGCTGCGCGACGCCCGCAACAGAAATACGGACCGATCCGCGCACCGGCTTCGTAATCGGGCGCGCATAAGTGGTCGTACCCGACCGATATGATTTGATTAATGGGAAGGTGCTGGTGATCTCGTCACCGACAGCAATCAACTGATCTTCTGCATCGATTTCGCGCGACGGAATACTCGACTTATAATCGCTCCAGTCTTTCCACCGAAAGCCTATCAACTGCCCCTGTCGGGCCTCGAAAAATGCGACCAAAGTCTCGACATCGTCAAGCGAACGCAGTCCCATTCCCGCATCATAGCGACGGCGTGCGTGCGCCCAAGGTGTATTGCGTTCTTCATATCCATTGGCAAGCGTGACAATATCGGTGCGCCGCTCCGGGCCTCCAATGGCGCCCAAACTTAACGATGCGGGGAATCGGATCTCGTGAAAGGCCATGACCTACTCCTATCGATTGCGTTGACTGCGGCCCAATGCGCGCGCCACTTGCGTGGCGATCTGGCCTTGGCTGCGTTGAAAACTTTGGGCGTCAGGGGTCGATATGTGCATATTTACGGTCACGGCTCCGCCGCCTTGGGTACGCACACCCAATCGACCATCAGCCCCCCGCGACAATGGCATGATCGCCTCGGGGCCCGCTTCCCCCATCAGCCCGGTGCCCCCGCGCATCGGAAAGCTCACGGGGCTGCTGACGACACCGCCTTTGGCAAATGGCATGACCCGACCTTGGGAAAATGGCGCGCCGTCCGCATACGGCATCATGCTGGACACTGCCGCATTCAGCCCATTGGCCAACAGACCCCCAACGTGATCCATGACCGGGTTCACCGCTGCCGCATACGCAGTGTTAATCATTGACTGCGCAAGCCCGCCCAGCGCATCCGACAGTTTCATGCCGTCCAATACCAGCCCGTCAAAAGCCCGGCGCAAACCACCTGAAAACCCACGCTCCAGTTTTCCCAAATCGCGGGTGGTGTCGGCCAGCGATCCCTGCATGCCGCGCAACTGACTGTCAAAGGCAGTCGCCACAGCCGAAGCATCGCCCAACGTACGCTCTAGCGCGCTGATATTGCTATCTAACTGATCAATTTTGTCTGAATCATCCATCTCTATTCTCCTGTGGCGTATCCGGAAATGCCTGCTGCAATGCAGACAAGCGGGAGCGGTCCATCGGCGGTGTTTTCTGGGTCATCCCCAACATAATCTGCAATTCAATCGGGGTTAGCGCCCAAAACTGCGCAGGGGTCAGACGTAGCCCATGCAGCCCAGCCTGCATCAGCCCTTGCCAATCCAAACCGATCATGTCGGCGGGGCAAACGCACGTGCAAGCAATGTGGCAGCCACCTGCGCCGCACCGATCGGCCCACCCGAAATTTCAGCTGTCATCAGGTCAGCTGATATTCCCGTCCACCCGCCGCCACGTAATCCGGCAACAATCACCGCCATCACATCACGGCTGGAAAACGCGCCACCCTCGAACCGGCGGATCAGGTCGATCAATGATCCTTCCTGCAACCCGGCCTCCAGTTCGGCCAGCGCCCCCAAGGTCAGCTTGCAGGTCTGGGATACCCCGTTGATCTGCACCGTCACTTCACCAGTCCAAGGGTTTGCCATCAGATAATCGCCGTGAATGTTAGCGCACCCGCCGATGCCAACGACAATTCATACGTCGCCTCACCATTGTGCGACCCGGCATACTCAATCGACGTGATCTGGAATGCACCTTCGACTGTGCCAAAATCAGGGATAATCACCTGAAAATTAGGGGTTTCCCCGTCAAAGAAAATTTGGCGCGCACGCTCGTCCGTGGCCGCATCCTTGAAAACCCCTGACCCCGAAATGGACGCAGTCTTCATACCAGCACCCGCCAGCAACTCGCGCCAGCCGCCACTGCTTTCCAAACTCGTCACATCAACGCTCTCAGCATTAAAACTGATGCGCGTGGCACGCAGGCCTGCGGCGGTTTCAAACAATCCGCCACCCGTCATATCAATCTTGACCAATAGGTCTTTACCGTTTTGGGCTACCATCGCCATTACTCCTTGGGGTTAAATGTCATCCGCGACACGGGCGCGGAAAATCACGTTGATCTGGCGGACATCACCCGTGCCAACACGAGCAGCTTTCGCCTTGAAAAAATTGAGCGACACCAGGCTCCCGCGGCTGAGGTTCAGATCGGCATCTACCAATGCGTCTGACACTGCGGCTGCCGCGTCCTTAGCGCTGGAAAACCCGGCGCTTTCGGTGACGACTGTGATGGTGAATTCATGCAGCGCGCCACCGCCGGTCTGGTCAGAGGCATCACTTACTTCCTCTGCCCCCAACACCACATAAAGCGGTGGCAAAGTCCCACCGGGCAGTGCGTCATAAATCGCCGTGCCAACTAAACCTGTCAGCGTCGGATCACCCGACAACCTACTGTAAACAGCGGCCTGCAATGCAGAAGCAACGCCATAGCTCATGATGCAGTCTCCTCTAATGCGTGACAGGTCAGATAGCGGGCGTCGGTGCCCTGCTCTGCCACAGCCACAATGTTAAAAATCCGGTCTCCTTCACAAAACCGCTGTCCAGCAACGGGACGTGATGGGGCACCGTACGGGGTTGCACGCAACGTGATACGGTAAGGCACGCGTGATACAGTGGCCGCAAAAGCAGCGGTCTCACGCCCTGTGCCCGCTGTCACCTCGGCCCAATGCACTCCCAAAGGCTGCCAGTCCCGGATATAGCCGCCTGCGCCATCGCCAACACGCAACGGGGCCTCAAGGACAAGCGCGCGGTTCAACTTTGGCGCGTTCATACCGGCCCCCCCATAAACAACCGCACAGTGCGGTAAGGGGCGATCAGTGCCGCCACTCCAAACGGCATTGCCGGTGTCCCATGGACGACGTCATGGCGAAATTCGTAATAATGCGCGGCCAGCATAACGACAGCCTGCGCAATGTCGGCAGGTAGATCTGACCACTCCGGGCCAAATCCAGCCATGAGCCCGATGCGCACGCTCCCGTTTGTAGGAATTGCCGGCAGCGTGCCACCGGTCGCCTTCACACTGGGGCGCTGCTGGTCCGGCTCCAGACACCACGCGGCGGTATCGGCCAGTGTTTCATCACCGTTGAACCCGACCAACGTGAGGCCGGTAATTGCGCTTACCGGGGCGATGGGGATCGTTTGCCGACGCGCATCGCGCCACGCAGTCAACGTCCAACTGAAATCGCGTTCGATCAGGATTTTCCCGGTACGGGCTTCGATCGCCGCCATTGCCGCGCGCAGATATGATTCCAACACCGCATCCTGAAACCCGTCATCCGAAAACCCGGACCCAAAGCGCATGTGGTCTTTAAATTCAGCCACCGGAAGCGCGGATTGCGGCACCGTGGTCTCTTCGACTAACATCATGGATTTACTCCGAAAATCTCTGATCTTTCGGCCCTTTGGCCAGTAATCCCGGGCGCGACACCCCTGCATCGCTCGGACGGAAGGAAGCAGCTAGACAATGCAGGACTGCCAGACCTGCGCCCGGGAGACCGAAGGGCGCTTGCGCCCCCCGGTTTCACGCCAGCCTTAGCTGGTCGCGAACTTCAGCAGCTTGATCGCGCCAAAATCGCTCACGGCACCGCCAACACGTTTTGTGGCGTAAAACAGCACGTGCGGCTTGGCCGAAAACGGATCGCGCAGGACACGCAGGTCAGGGCGTTCGGCCACGGTATAGCCCGCGCCAAAATCACCAAAGGCAATCGCCATCGCATCTGCCGCAATATCCGGCATATCTTCGGCGATCAGCACCGGATAGCCCATGAGCCGCGCAGGCTCGCCCGCTGCCAAACCATCCGACCACAAGAAACGGCCATCATTGTCCTTCAGCTTGCGAATAGTACCGGCAGTTTTTGAATTCATCACAAATGTGCCATTTGCCCGGTATTCGGCACCCAGCGCGTACACCAGATCAACCACGGCATCGCCGCCATCAATCCCGCCAGCTGTCCCCGTGGGCACGTAACCAATGTTGCCCCACGCCCAGACATCGTTGTCGACCGTCGGATAGGTCAGCACGCCCTTTGGCTTATCCACACCATCACCGTTGATGAACGCGCCTGCTTCCGAGCGGGCAAATTTATCCGCAATACGTCCGGCCAGCCAACCCTCAATATCAAATGCACTGTCATCCAGCAGGCGCTGCGACGCTTTCGGCAGGGCCGACAATTCGTGCAGCGGAATGGTGATGCGATCGATCTGCGGCGACGCGGTTTCAGATACGGATCCCGTCTCGGTGGCCCAACCGGCACCCATTTCTGTGTGGTCAACCAACACGTCATATGATGTGGCATCCACGTTGACGACGTTGGCAATCGCGCGGATCGACGCGGTCGACGACAGCGTGCCCTTAATCGTGTCCGCAGTCTGTGGATCAACCAGATAACCGCCATCAGCAGCAATCGCCGTGTTCATCGATTTGCCGTCCAGCTCCAGGCCGCGCAGCGCGTCGTCATCCCCTGACCGCAGATAGGCGGCAAATGCCTTCTGATGTGGCGCCTCGACCGCCGCTGTTGTGGCCAGCGCAGAGCGGGCAGTGATCATTGTTTTACGGTCCAGCTTATTCATCCGGTCATCCTGTCTTTGCATTTTGGCATTAATGCCGTTGGAAAAGTCTTTGAAATCGCTCACAAACCCGGCAATCGCCGCATTCAGGCTCTGCGCCGGAGACACATCTTCCCCGACCCGAGAATCTCTCTCAGTCTTGCTCATCAATTCGTCCTTTGGTGCAGTCGGCGGGGTTAGGTCCGCGCCATCAGGCGACGGGCATCTTCAAACACCGCAGCCAGGTCACGCAGCATCAGGGCATTCGGGTCATCACCCTTGGCCGCAACACGCGCATCAGGAAGCATGGGGAATGTCACCAATGACACCTCCCACAACTCCAGCTCAGACAACAGGCGTCCGCCCTTGTCGTTCTTGTGCGCCTTCACAGTGCGATAACCGATGGATAGCCCATCAATCGCACCGGCGCTGACCAAAGATGCCGCCTCGCGGCCCTTGGCCACGTCAGTCAACAACCGGCCCTTGACCCACAGGCCTTTGACATCCTCGCGAACCTCGTCCCATACCCCGATTGGCTGTGCGGGATCATGCTGCCAAAGCATTTTAATCTGGCGCCCTTTTGCAAGGGACGCAGCATAGGCGCCAGCAATAACCGTATCGCCGCCTTGATCAGCCTTGCCAAACAGGGACGCATAGCCACTGATCACCGATCCGTCGGTCACCGTCACCTCTGCATCCAGCTGGCAAAATTTATGCTCTAAACTCATAGTATTCTCCCGCTCAGTGCTTTCACAATTTCGAAAATCAACAGACCGAAACAGCCGCAGACGATAAACCAGATCTGCCATTCCAACCGGGTGACCATGAATTCAATCCGGCCCAACCGCACATCGACCTGCGCAAACCAAAAATCAGACACAGGCGGCGTCGGCTTGCCGTGCGGCTTGCCCTTCAGGTCGACAACCTTATTGTCCATCGCCAACCTCAAGTGCCGGAAGCCCAAGCAAATTGCGCTTTTCGGCGTCTGTCAGAAACGCCGCATCTGCGACCCGTCGCCAATGGGCGTCCCGCTCTGACGAAAGGGCGGAAATCTGGTCTAAATCCGGCCGCAGCTCAACGCGTTCACCCGTGAAATCCGACAACCAATCCGCAATCGCGCTCGATACACGGGTGGCCAATGGCAGCACGGTCAGACGATAAAATGCTCGGTTGGCCTCTTGATAATTGGCATAGGTCGCGTCGCCGGGAATTCCCAGCAACATCGGCGGCACCCCGAATGCCGTCGCGATTTCGCGTGCAGCGGCCTCCTTGGTTTTTTGGAATTCCATATCAGAAGGCGAGAACCCCATCGGCTTCCAATCAAGTCCCCCCTCCAGCAACATAGGCCGTCCGGCATTGCGCGCACCTTGGTGCTGGGTTTCCATCTCGCTTATCAGACGGTCATATTGATCGGCCGACAGCGACGCCTGCCCATCGGCGCCCCTGTACACAATCGCGCCAGATGGACGGGCCGCATTGTCCAACAATGCCTTTGACCATCGTGACGCCGCATTATGCACGTCAATTGCATTCGCCGCAGCCTGAAGCGCTGAAAACCCATAGTGATCGTCTTGCGGATGAAAGCTTTTGATATGGCAAATCTGGCTTTGATTTTCCGCAGCGGCAAACCGATGCTTGCGTCCGTTCACATTGTATTCATAGGCAATCGGCCAACCATTTGCACCCGGGACAACGGACATGCGGTCAGACCGCAGCACATGCATCTCTAACGGTAATTCCGCGTCACCGACCGCCTCCAGATACCCGTTACCAGTCAGCAGCAGTTGTCCAAACAGCGCCTCAAGCAACTCCGCACGGCCCTGCCCCGCATTCGGCCGCGCCAAAAGCGCCAGTACCGGGTGGTTGTCATAGCGGCGCTTTGCGTCTTGCAAGACCAGCGGCAGTGCGGCAGCGGCCTCGGCAATCATCTTGACGGCACGAAAACCGATCGGGTTAGCCGTAAAACCGGTCTTGGTCAGTGACACAACATCACGAGGGCTCCACGCGACACGACCTGCGCCCGACATCGCCATGACACGCCCGGTGGCGGATGCCTTGACCTCTGGCGCGTCCGCGTATGGCTTGGGGCGGTTCAAAAACTCAAACATCCAAAACTCCTTTGTGCCAACCGGCCTACGGTGACCGTTTGTAATCGGTGAACACAATTTGCATTGAAAGCATTACAAAGTTGGTAGGGATGCGTACGCACCCCTACGCAACGGTCTCAAAGGCTGCGAATGCTTGGGTTTTGCCACTTTGCAGCGGGCGCAATCATCAAATCGTACAGCGCCCAAACCAACGCATCGACACGGTCAGGCGACCCGCGGCCCACATATCCCTGTGTGGTCATCTGACACATCTGGTCTTCAAGCTGCGCCAATCCACGGGCATGGCGCACCCGCCCTTGTTCATAAAGCGCAGCAATCGGTTCGGCCCGCGCAACCTTGCCCTTGGACGCATGAACAGACCGATATGACACCAATGGATCAACCTGACGCAAAACGGCTTCCACCATGTCGCCACCCTGATTGACCTCGGCAACCAGTCGATCGCCACCAAACCGGCGCATCCCGTCGACAGCCGCCTGTGCCCAATCTAAGGGGCGCGCCGCCGACATCGACAGATCCGCAAGGATATAGGCCCGCCATTGATGCGGCGGGCCATCCACCACCACACCGGCAACAATGATACCACATTGATCCGATCCTTTATGCGATGTGCCAGGCGGATCAATCGCGACCACCACCCGGCTACAAGGCGGCAGGTGGTCGGCTTGCACCCCTGCCAACTGGTCAACCCGCCAAAGCGCGCCATCGACATCATCAAGCAACACGCCCTCGATCTCTTGGCGACCCAATGATGTCCCGCCATAGCGCGCTTCAACCTCTGCAATAAAACTCGGTGCCAGATTGGCGCGGTTGGCTTGCGTTGGCGCATGGGTCACAACCGTGGACGGCAAATCAAGCAGGTCGCGTAACACAGCAGCACGGCGCGGCGTCGTCGTCACGCAGGCCTTCGGATGATCCCCCAACCGCAAGCCGAACTGCAACATATCCCATGTGTCGCCACCTTTGCGCCACTTGGCCAATTCATCCGCCCAGACTGCGTCAAACTGCGGCCCACGCAGGCTCTCGGGGTCGTGCGCTGAAAACAACTGCGCCTGCGCGCCATTGGGCCAAACCAGCAAACGCCGTGTCGCAATCCATTCGGGCCTGCGATCCCGCGGACTTACCGCCATGATACCGCTTTCGCCAAACACCATCACCTCGCGGGCTTGGTCCATCGTTTCGGCGACAATCGCCATACGGCGGGCATGGCCAGGAATGCTCGGTCGCGGCCCCTCAACCATTGTGCGCACCCATTCCGCACCGGCACGTGTCTTGCCCGCGCCACGGCCCCCCATAATAACCCAGGTTCGCCAGTTACCCTTGGGTGGCAACTGATGGGGCAAGGCCCAAAAGTCGAAAAGATACGGAAGCGCCGCAATTTGCGCTGGCGTCAGTTGATTGAGAAACTCAATCTGCGTCATGCGCGGTCCGGATGCGATCAATTTGGCGCCCGATGTCAGCCCGCAGGTCGTCATAGTCGATGTCTTCATCAGGTGCGGTTGCTTTTTGGTGTGCATGAAAAGCCTCTTCTGCCGCGAGCACTTTCAAGTGCGCCGATTGCAATTCGTTCATTTTATTAAGAATAGGTTTTGGCGTATCGGTCGTAAGCGGGCCCGCCTGCGCCATCATCAGCACAAGTGAAGCCCGGATATTTTCGTAAAGTTGGGAAATTTCGGCCACACGCGCCGACGCGTTATCAGCGGCCTGTGGCCCCTGATCAGATAATTTGTCCATGATGTTTTCGCCTGTAAAGGTAATCTTCCGTTACATCGAGAGGCGCACAATCTCGCCTTCTAGCAAAATTCACTTAGACACAAAAAACCCGAAAAGTCAAACAGCCGGGGCCGCATTACGCGCCCCCGGCTGTCATTTCATTAACCTTTACAATGCCTTAATTGTCAGTACCGCTTTGTGCCTCCAGCTCGCGCCAGCGTGCTACATTGCGGTTATGGTCATCCAAGTTGGTCGCAAAAGCGTGCCCACCCGTGCCATCCGCCACAAAGAAAATATAATCGGTGGTGTCAGGGTTCAACGCCGCTTCGATACTTGCCAGCCCCGGATTTGCAATCGGTGTCGGCGGCAATCCAGCAATGACATAGGTGTTATACGGGGTTTCTCCACGCAATTCACTTTGGCGCAAACCACGGCCCAAAACACCTTCTCCGTTGGTGATTCCGTAAATCACGGTCGGGTCTGTTTGCAACTTCATGCCTTGGTTCAGACGGTTCACAAATACGCTTGCGACTTGACGACGCTCCTCGGGAACACCCGTTTCCTTTTCAACGATACTTGCCAAAATCAGCGCCTCTTCGGATGAATTCAGCGGCAAACCGTCCGCACGTTCCGCCCAGGCAGCCGCCAGAATTTCGGATTGCTTTTCCGTCATCCGCTCAAGAACCGACGATACCGCCGTTCCCGGCGTAATATCATAGCTAAACGGCGCCAAAGATCCCTCTGCTGGTATGACGTCCACGTCGGCCGTAAGAACGTCAATGGCGCTTAACTCGTTCACGATCTGCCAGCTTGTGACACCTTCCGCCAATGTCACGCGGTAACGTGTGTCCGCAGCTGCCCGCACCTCAGAATATTCAGCGGGCGTTTCGACCTCTTGCGGATCATAGCTCACCAATTCGACAAAACGATTCGTGGCGGGGTCTAACTCACGGACCTGAATTTGCATGCGGTTGATACCAACGCGGTACACAATCTCAGTCCCGCAAGTGTTTTGACCACCACGGGTGATGATGCTGACAATCTCTTCCATCGACGCGGCTTCTGGAACAAGAAAGCTCCCGGCCTTAAGCTGACCGGACTTTTCTGTATAATCTGCACCCGTTTCAAAAATGAACGGCGACCCAATTGCGCCCTGCGCGGACAAGCTGTCGGCCATTTTTGACATGTTCGCGCCACTGGGCACCTGAAAGCAGATCGCCTGTGCCAGCGGACCGGGGGCGCTGTATTGCTTTGCCCCCCAGCCGATAGCGCCGACCAACAGGAACAAAGCCACGATAAAGAACGTCAAAAAGTTAGACGCGATGTGACGCCACATCAGCTAACCTTTCCGAACACAACGCTCGCATTTGTGCCGCCAAAGCCGAAAGAATTCGACAAAGCGATGTCAATTCTACGTTCCCGTTTCGCATTCGCGCAAAGATCAACAACCGTTTCGACCGCGGGATTGTCCAGATTGATCGTCGGCGGCGCAACTTGATCGCGGATCGCCAAAATCGAGAAAATCGCCTCAATTGCGCCCGCAGCCCCCAAAAGGTGACCTGTCGCGGACTTCGTGGACGACATTGTCAACTTGGCAGCGGCCTCTGGCCCCACCAACCGTTCAACCGCACCCAGTTCGATGGTGTCAGCCATCGTCGATGTCCCATGCGCGTTCACATAATCAATCTGCGTCGGGTCAATCCCCGCATTGCGGCAGGCCGCGCGCATCGCACGCTCTGCCCCTTCGTGATCAGGTGGTGGGGCGGTGATGTGATGCGCGTCTCCGCTCAACCCATAGCCCAGCACTTCGGCATAGATACGGGCGCCGCGCGCTTTGGCATGCTCGTATTCTTCCAGCACAACCATGCCGGCGCCCTCGCCCATGACAAACCCGTCACGGTCAGCATCCCACGGGCGGCTCGCCTTGGTTGGGTCATCATTGTGCTGCGTGCTCAATGCTTTACACGCGTTGAAACCCGCAATGCCCAGCTCGCAAAT
Source organism: Yoonia sp. SWMV100 (assembly GCF_056108365.1). Lineage (NCBI taxonomy): Bacteria > Pseudomonadati > Pseudomonadota > Alphaproteobacteria > Rhodobacterales > Paracoccaceae > Yoonia > Yoonia sp. SWMV100. The sequence goes on from NZ_JBWBAQ010000002.1 coordinate 225,830, forward strand.
GGCCGCTTCAGCACCACCTGCAACCATCACGTCGGCATCACCATATTGAATCAGGCGGGACGCATCGCCAATCGCATGTGCACCGGTTGAACATGCCGTCACAACGGCGTGGTTCGGACCGCGGAAACCGTATTTGATCGACACCTGACCTGAAATCAGGTTGATCAGCGCACCTGGAACGAAGAACGGCGATACACGGCGCGGTCCTTTTTCGGCCATCATCACGGCAGTATTGGCGATCGAATTCAATCCACCGATGCCCGAGCCCATCATGACACCCGTGCGTTCAAGGCTCTCGCGGTCGGTCGGCATCCAGCCAGCGTCTTCGATCGCTTGCTGGGCGGCGGCCATACCAAACAGGATAAAGGTATCGACCTTACGCTGCTCTTTCGGCTCCATGTATTTGTCGGCATTAAATGTGCCGTCGGTGCCATCACCCAACGGAACCTCGCACGCATATTGGGTTGTCAGACGGCTAGGATCAAACCCCGTAATCCGGCCAGCGCCCGATTGCCCATCCAGAATCCGCTTCCACGATTCTTCAACTCCATCCGCCAAGGGTGTGACCAACCCCAAGCCTGTTACTACAACGCGACGCATATGATGCCCTCACCTTTTGGCGTATTTGAATGCAGTGATAGACCAGCCTGCATCACAGGGGCAAGAGCCGGAACAAATTCCGCCCGAACCCAGGCCTGTTTTCAGCCACCCTTAACGGTTTCCCGCATAGGGTGTGCTAAGTATTCAGCAAAACAGGTTTCCCACATGCGCCCGCGCAATTTAATATTTGCGATACTCACATTGTGCTGCGCGACAACCGTACAGGCGAATTGCCGGGTGATCGATACACTTGATAACATGCATGCAACTGAAATGCGCCTTATGCGCGATGTCCGGTCCGCGCTCTTTATGTCCGAGATCAGGCGCCTGATCCGGCAGGCGAACCAACTGAATGGCACAATCGTCTTAACTGCGATAGGCGAACCCGCATATTCCCGAAAAGGTGCCTCATTTATTCGTTTCATCAACAACGCCAAATCTTTATCAGGCCAAGTCAGCATAGATGATCCAGACACCGCGGCACGCTATCTCTCTCGTTCATCGGTCCGAAATAGCGTTTTTGCCGTCGGGGAATACCTTCCGCAAATGCGCTGTAGCATGGCCGAAATTGCCGATGCGCCCCCGCTCGCGTATATGGCCCCTGACGAGCCACTGATCGATCCGGAACTTCTTATCGAACACTTTCAGGGCGCGCTATCGCTGAGGAATGTGATCTACATCTTGTCGATCTCGCTGGTCATACTCGGTGCCGGGTTGCTGTCGCAGTCGCGTTTCACACTGAAAAAGCCGGGGTTTGTGCGTTACAAGGCCAACTATACCTCGCCCTTTAAACATGGCGGCAATATCAGGGTTGGCACCGTCACAAACATCAGCAAATCAGCAGCAACTGTGCAGGTGGACGCAGAAACCAAGCTGGAAAAAAGCCAAAAGGTTTCACTCTTACTGAGCAACGCGTGGGTGCCCGGTACGGTCGTGTGGGTCAATGGCCAGCATGCGGGGTTGCGCTTTACCAACGCGATCCAACGCGGTGTTTTAAAAGAGATACGAAAATCGCGCGGCACCAAAAAAGCCGCAACACCATAAAAAAACGGCGCCCAAATGGACGCCGCTTTTTCGAATAAACCATCAGACGCTTATTGTGCGCCGCCGATGAATTTCACTGCATCGCCGAATGTCTGAATGGTTTCAGCAGCATCATCAGGGATTTCAATCCCGAATTCTTCTTCAAAAGCCATAACCAATTCAACTGTATCAAGGCTGTCTGCACCCAGATCGTCGATGAATGACGCAGTTTCTGTCACTTTGTCTTCTTCAACACCAAGATGCTCTACTACGATCTTGCGTACGCGGTCAGCAACGTCGCTCATGTCAATTCCTCATGTCTTTCTGGACTTTCGCCCGTTCTGATTTGGGCTTTCGCCCGACTTAACTTTCCCCTTGCGGGGTTTGCACGATCTGCGCTGCAATATCGGACGTGACGTCACATGCACTTTTCGGCAAATCTGCGTGGCCTATACCAGAGAATTCCACTTAGGCAAACGGTTTCATGACCGCGCTCAAAGCATGGCCATTCCGCCGTTCACATGCAAGGTGGTCCCGGTAACATAAGCCGCCTCTGCACTTGCCAGATAAAGGACCGCAGCGGCAATCTCTTCTGCCTCGCCCATACGGCCCGCAGGGATCTGTGTCAAAATGCCAGATTTCTGCTCATCGTTCAGCTTGTCCGTCATCGCTGTCGCAATGAAACCGGGGGCGACGCAGTTCACGGTAATACCACGGCTTGCGACCTCGTATGCGATCGATTTTGACATGCCAACCATGCCCGCCTTGGACGCTGCATAATTCGCCTGACCGGGGTTGCCTGTTGCCCCCACGATGGACGAAATATTCACGATCCGGCCCCAGCGGGACTTCATCATGCCGCGGATCACACCCTTACACAGACGCATGGTCGACGTCAGGTTCACATCCAGAACACTTGTCCATTCATCGTCCGACATCCGCATGAAAATGTTATCGCGCGTAATACCGGCGTTATTGACCAGAATATCCACCGACCCCATTGCATCCGCCGCTTGCTTTGGCAGCGCAGTTACGGCTTCGGCATCGCTCAAATTACATGGCAAGACATACGCACGCTCTCCCAACTCAGCAGCCAGCGCTTCAAGCGGCTCAACGCGCGTTCCGGACAAAGAAACCGTTGCGCCGGCACTGTGCAATGCCTTTGCGATTGCGCCACCGATGCCGCCAGACGCGCCGGTAATGAGAACATTTTTTCCATTTAAATCAAACATATATAGGTCCTTATTCAAGCATTAAGCGAGCAGTAGCGCGGCGGCTGCAACCACCTCTTCGGGCGTCCCGACAGACGTCGCGGTCAGGTTGCGGTCAATCCGTTTGACCATCCCTGACAGCGCCTTACCAGCACCAATTTCAAACACGTCGGTGACGCCCTGCGCCGCCATAAAGGCCACGCTTTCACGCCAGCGCACTGACCCGGTAACCTGCTCAACCAACAACGACCGGATCAACGCCGGGTCGGTCACATCACGCGCTTCGACATTCGCAACCAGCGGCACAAGCGGCTCGTTGATGTTCACATCGTCCAATGCCTCAGCCATCACCCTCGCGGCCGGGGCCATCAAACTACAGTGGAACGGGGCGCTCACGGGCAAAAGCAACGCACGTTTCGCACCCTTGTCCTTGGCTATCACGGTCGCACGTTCGACCGCAGCCGCATGCCCCGATACAACCACCTGCCCTGGATCATTGTCATTGGCCGCTTGGCACACCTCACCTTGTGCGGCTTCGGCGGCAATGGCTTTGACGGTGTCAAAATCCAGCCCCAAAATCGCAGCCATCGCGCCCACACCAACGGGTACGGCATCTTGCATGGCAGTGCCGCGCACCCGCAGCAGCCGCGCTGTGTCCGCAACGGTCAGCGCCCCCGCCGCCGCCAGCGCAGAATATTCGCCCAGCGAATGACCCGCCACAAAGCTTGCCATCGTAATCGCTACACCTTCGGCCTCAAGGGCACGCATCGCAGCCAATGACGTCGCCATCAGTGCGGGTTGCGCATTGCGGGTCAGGGTCAAATCAGCAATGTCACCCTGCCAGATCAGATCAGACAGCTTTTCACCAAGCGCGTCATCAACCTCATCAAAAATGGCCTTGGCCGCCGGATATGCCTCGGCAAGAGCCTTACCCATCCCAATCGTTTGCGCCCCTTGGCCTGGAAATACAAATGCCCGCATCTGGCCCCTCCTGTTTCATAACATTGCTGCAAGCAGACTTAACGTGCGGCGCGCCACGGCACAAGCAACTGGGCAAATGATTAAACACGCACACAGCCCCTGACGTGGCACACAATCACCGCACTTTCGGTGCGATGGTTCCGATGGTACCCTTTGCGGAATTGAAACGGAGAAGAAAATGCCCGCATCCAACACCGCCAGCAGTTATGGCACCGTCACCAAAGTTTTTCATTGGGTCACTGCGCTTTTGATCCTCACTGTGATTCCACTTGGGCTGATCGCCGAAGATTTACCTTTTGATGCCCCGCTCAAGGTACAACTTTTCTCGATCCACAAGACCCTTGGGATCATCATCTTTGTCGTCGCGCTGGGGCGCATTTTGTGGGCATTGACCCAAACAAAGCCGGGCGACCTGCATCCCGACCGCCGCGTCGAAACAATGGTCGCCCATATCGTCCATTGGCTGCTCTACATTTCATTGGTTGCCGTACCGCTGACTGGCTGGTTGCACCACGCAGCGACAGCCGGCTTTGCCCCGATTTTGCTTCCCATCGGGCAGGACCTGCCGTTTGTGCCCAAAAGCGAAAGCATCGCAGCAGTCTTCGCCGGGCTACACTGGTTGTGGAGCAAAGTCATGATTGTGTCGATCTTGCTGCACTTTGTCGGGGCGCTGAAACACCACCTCATCGATAAAGACGCCACGCTGCGCCGCATGATGTTCAAGGACGCGGTTCTGCCAGAAACCTCCTCCCGGCACAGCGGCTTTGCTGCGCCAATCATCGCCGTCGCAATCTATGCAGTCGCTGCTGCCGGGGCCGCGGCAACCGGCGTGTTGTCCGAAAACGTGGGCGGGCCAACCGCGACGCTCGAAGCTGTGGCATCGGATTGGACGGTGACAGACGGTGCGGTCGCCATCACGATTACTCAACTCGGCAATCCCGTCGCAGGCCAGTTCGATGACTGGACCGCCGCGATCAGCTTCGATCCAGAAGCAACCGGCGTGATGGGCCACGTCACCGCGACAATCGCGATCGGTTCTTTGCATTTGGGATCAGTGTCGGGTCAGGCAATGGGCGAAGACTTCTTCGCGGCCGAAACCTTTCCAACAGCAACTTTTGACGCAGATATCACCGCCGACGGAACGACTTACGTGGCCAACGGGACATTAACAGTCAAAGGAATAACTGTGCCCGTCACCCTTCCCTTTGTTCTTCACCTGAACGGTGACACCGCGACAATGGCAGGATCGCTTCTGCTGGACCGGCGGGATTTTCAGGTCGGGCAAAGCATGGCCGATGCGACGAACCTTGGCTTTGATGTTGCTGTGACAATCAACCTCTCGGCAACGCGATCATAAAAAAAGGCGGCGCCTCTGTATCCCAGAGGCGCCGCCAAAATCACGTAAAACGATTTTGCTTATTCAGCTTTCATTGCTTCAACAGAAATCTTCACTTCGACTTCGTCGCTGACGTAGGGTGCAAATGCGCCCAGACCATAATCGGTACGCAACAGTGTTGTCGTCGCGTCAAAGCCGGCCCATTCTTGGTTCGCCATCGGGTGCATACCCGCTTGGTTCAATTTCGCATCCAGCACGACAGATTTTGTGACGCCGTTCAGTGTCAGGTCACCCGTGATCAGCGCGGTGTCGTCGCCTGTTACTTCGATCGCTGTCGAGGTGAATGTGACCATTTCATCGTCGGCCGCATCAAAGAAATCAGCGGTCATAAAGTGTTCAAAGCGGGCTTCCCAGCCTGTCAGCATGCTGCGAACGGGAAAAGAAACGGTGACGCTGGACGCAGAAGGGTCTTCTTTGTCAAAGCTGATCTCGCCGTCAAAGCCAGAGAACATGCCGACGCCGGTCGAATAGCCAAGGTGGTTGTATGTGAACACGATCTGGCTGTGGCTTGCATCAAGCGTATAAGCCTCAGGTGCAGCAAAAGCGGGCGCTGCGGTGGCAGCAAACAGTGCGGTCGCGAGAAGGACGTTTTTCATTTTGGATCTCCATTTGTGAGCGTATGTGTCCCCTAATGAAGCTATCTCACTGCTCAAGGCAATTCTGCAATAATGAACAACTTGTGTTCGACATCACAGGGTACGCGCACTAAAGCGCCCAAAAGTCAGGCAGCAGATCGCGGCGACACCAGCAAATCTTGGGCTAGACGATCGCGCAGACTGATAAGCTGGGCTTCAGTGCCTTCGGCAACGCGAATGACCTGATCTGTTGTCCGATACTGCAAAACAAGGACGGCACCGTCGCGGGACGGGTTTTCCTCGATATTCACGCCTGCGATGCTGTCGAAACCGTACACCGCAACTGTGGTTGGTTTTCCGGTGCGGTTGCAAATCACTTCGCGAATTTCGCCCACGCTTGTATCAACATGCAGTTCGGGTTTGGTGCCGCGGCTTGCATACCACAGCAAATATGTTGCCACCGCCGCGAACAAAACGGCCGCACCGACGCGAATAACACCGATCTCACCGTCAAACATCAAAACCGGCATCAGCAAAATACCGGCCGCAGCAGTTAGGAAACACGCACCCAGGAAGTACGACAGGACTTGTCCCACGATTACGCCGATGTCAGGCGACATGTTGGATCGCACCTGATAGCCCCAAAATACTTCATCGATGGAAAACTTCGCCGTTTTTGACATATAACTCCGAACGTCCACTGATGACTCTTGTGTGTCAGACATCACGACGGCTCCTTTTGGTCTTTTTATTTAATGCCTCGCTAATACCAGATCGGGGCAACATCTGGGCAAGGGTGTGGCGATATAAAAAAACCCGAAACAATCGTCATATCGTCAATAAAAAATAGACTACGGACTTGCATCGTTTGGGCCCCACTGTATAAGGCCGCAACCTTTCTGTGTAATGTTGAACTGCGCAGTCTCTCGTGGGTGGGGTACAGAAAGGGTCACTGCCCCACACTTTGAAATGCGCTGATATATGAACTGGAGTACGCATGCCGCTATACGAGCATGTCATGATTGCGCGTCAGGATCTTTCCAACGCGCAAGCTGAAGCCCTTATCGAACACTTCGGAACCGTTCTTGCTGACAATGATGGCAAGCTGCTGGAAAACGAATACTGGGGCGTCAAAACGATGGCCTATAAGATCAACAAGAACCGCAAGGGACACTATGCCCTGCTGCGCACAGATGCGCCTGCAGCTGCGATTCAGGAAATGGAACGCCTGATGCGTCTTCACGACGACGTTATGCGCGTACTGACCATCAAGGTCGACGCACATGAAGAAGGCCCTTCCGTCCAGATGCAGAAACGCGAAGAACGTGGCGAACGCCGCGAGCGCCGCTAATCAGATCTTAGATAAGGACAACAATCATGGCTACAAAACCATTCTTCCGTCGTCGCAAGTCTGACCCATTTGATGGTGAAGGCGCTCCAACGATCGACTACAAAGACACACGTTTGCTGCAGCGCTACATCTCTGAGCGCGGCAAAATTGTTCCCGCCCGTATCACCGCAGTTGGCTCTAAAAACCAGCGTAAGCTTGCTCAGGCAATCAAACGCGCGCGTTTCTTGGCCCTGCTGCCATACGCCGTAAAGTAAGGACACCGATCACATGGATATCATTCTCCTCGAACGCGTGGCCAAACTGGGTCAAATGGGCGAAGTCGTTTCTGTGAAAGACGGCTACGCACGCAACTTCCTTTTGCCACAAGGCAAAGCATTGCGCGTCAACGCGGCCAACTTGGCCCGCTTTGAAGCTGACAAGGCACAGATGGAAGCACGCAACCTCGAAAGCAAAAAAGAAGCAGAAGCGCTGGCTGAAAAGCTGGACGGCGAAACTTTCGTCATCATCCGCTCTGCATCTGACGGCGGCGCGCTATACGGTTCGGTCACAACACGTGACGCAGCCGAAGCCGCAACCAAAGCTGGTTTTTCCGTCGACAAAAAGCAGGTTGTCCTGCTTGGCGCGATCAAAGACCTGGGCCTGCACGACGTCACCGTCAACCTGCACCCCGAAGTCAGCGCAACAGTCTCTTTGAACGTTGCCCGTTCCGCCGAAGAAGCCGAGCTGCAAGCAGCCGGTAAATCAATCGCAGAACTGGCCGCCGAAGAAGAAGCAGCCGCTGAATTCGAAATTCAGGAACTGTTCGACGATATCGGCGGCGCAGCCGACGAATTTGGCGACGACGAATAATTTCGTCCCGAACTTGTAAGACTAATCAGGCCGCTCCAGAAATGGGGCGGCCTTTTTCGTTTTAGACGTTCTGACCTAATGCGTCGTTGCAACGGTGCCTCACCCGGAACCGCTGCGGGTTTTCATGCCGTGGCTTTTGGCGGAACGCGTTGATCAGAACGGGTTTTGCTGCGCACGAAATTCCCACACAGTCACGACGGCATCACCGTTGCCGTCGGCGGCCTCATAGCTTTGCTGTGCTTTGGCCATGAACTCCGCTAATGTCAGGTGACCATCGCCATCGGCATCCATCCCTTTGAAACGTTCCGTACGGTTAACATAAAGACGTTCCGTGACGCGCCGCCCCACAGGCATGCCAACTGGCGAACTGTCCATATATTCGTCTTCGGTGATTTGGTTATCACCGTCGCTATCAAACAGGATAAACCCCGCGTTCGCATGCTGGGATGCTTCGGATGCACTGACAATACCATCGTCGTTTGTGTCTACCTGAATTGCCATCATCGGCGCATTTCGCATCCCATAGCCGAAGGGCACAAACTGCGCGATCTCGTCGTCATCGGCCAAAACGGCGTTGCCACTTACGACGGCTGTCACCATCGTCATTGCCGCGATGAAACGGCGCATTGAATGATAGTTGTACATTATTTTCTCCTGGTTTTGACTAATCTTCAGCGGGTTTTGCGCGCATCGCCCGAACAACAAAGAGCCTTTGTTGGCATGGATTATCGGTCGCGATGTCAGCACCCCAACCGCCTCAGGGTGCCCGATTGCGGATTTTAGATGGGGGGTTTCCAGATCAGAAAGATGCCTGCCCGATTGATCGCGCGACACCTACATCATAATAGCAGCGTGACCTCCTTGCCTTGGCTGACCTGCACGTCCAGATCTTCGCACAGCAGCAAGGACAGGCGCATTGACAAGGATCAATCGTACAGGGCGAAAAACACCGCAGCCCGCCTGAGTTTCTGTCCCGCATCGGGTTTTTTCCAGCACTGCGAAGGTCAAAAAATCCGGTGCAAAATCACCCTCTTGTTACAATCCCCGTCCAGATGTCTACTGGACCTATATCTTGAAATCCGGGGGATTATCTCATGTCACTTCGCTTAAATCGTCGCCACTTTCTTGCGGGCTCTGCCGGGCTGATCGCGCTGCATCCATTTTCCGCCAATGCCGCGACCAATCAGGCGCATTTGCGGCTGATGGAAACCACTGACCTGCACGTCCACGTGTTCCCATACGATTATTACGCCGACAAAGCCGTGGATACTGTCGGCTTGTCACGTACCGCGTCCATCATCGAAGGGGTGCGCGCCGAATCAACCAACTCGCTCTTGCTCGACAACGGCGACTTCTTGCAAGGCAACCCGATGGGCGATTACATCGCCTACGAACGCGGCATGAAGGATGGTGACATGCATCCCGTCATCACCGCAATGAACACGCTGGGCTTTGACGCCTCCACATTGGGCAACCATGAATTCAACTACGGGCTGCCGTTCCTGATGAAATCGGTCGCCGGTGCCGCCTTCCCTGTTGTCTCTGCCAACGTGGTCAAGGAAATGGGCGCAACCCCCACAGCTGATACCACCCTGCTGCCACCATATGTGATCCTGGAGCGCACAATCACCGACGGGTCCGGCACCGCACATCCCATCAAGATCGGGCTAATTGGTTTTGTACCACCGCAAATCATGAACTGGGACCGCAAGCACCTTGAAGGGAACGTGCAAGCCCGCGACATCGTCGCAACGGCCCGCGCCTATGTGCCACAAATGAAAGAACAGGGTGCGGACATCATTGTCGCCCTCTGCCACTCTGGCATAGGGGCAGCAGACGCCGAAGACGGGATGGAAAACGCCGCCATCCCCTTGGCCGCCGTTGACGGAATCGACGCGATCCTGACCGGGCACAGCCATCTTGTGTTCCCCTCCTCTACCTTCGACGATCTGCCCGGGGTTGATGTCGCATCTGGGACAATCAGCGGCAAACCCGCCGTAATGGGCGGATTTTGGGGCAGCCACATGGGACTTGTTGATCTGCTGCTGGAACGCGACGGCAACGGTTGGCGCATCCTGTCGCACACCTCCGAGGCACGGCCGATTTCGCGCCGCGAAGAAGACCGCAGCATCACACCCTTGGTCGAAGACTACGCACCCGTGCTTGCGTCAATCCAGAATATCCATGACCAGACCCTGACCTATGTCCGCACCGCCGTTGGCAAAACAGATGCACCGCTGCACAGCTACTTTGCACTGGTCGCCGATGACCCGTCGGTGCAGATCGTGTCAAACGCGCAAACTTGGTATATCGCCGACCAAATGGTCGGCACCCCTTACGAAGGACTGCCAATCCTTTCCGCTGCGGCGCCATTCAAGGCAGGCGGGCGCGGTGGCCCTGAATATTACACCGACGTGCCCGTGGGCGATGTGGCGATCAAAAACGTCGCCGATCTTTACCTCTACCCGAACACAGTTCGTGCGGTCAAAATCACCGGGGCGCAGGTCAAAGACTGGTTGGAACGCTCTGCCGGCATGTTCAACCAGATCGACGCTGGCGCGCAAGACGCTGTCTTGCTGAACCCCGATTTCCCCAGCTACAACTTTGATGTGATTGACGGTGTGACCTACCAGATCGACCTGTCACAACCCGCGAAATTCGACCGTGACGGCGCGGTTGTCGCGCCTGACACCAACAGGATTGTGAATCTGCGCTTCAACGGGGCTGCGATTGATCCGTCACAGGAATTTGTGGTGGCCACCAACAATTACCGGGCAACTGGCGGCGGCAGCTTCCCGGGTGCAGATGGCTCTACCGTAATTTTCGAAGGCCCCGACACCAACCGCGACGTGATCGTGCGCTATATCGTCGACAAAGGCACCGTCAGCCCGCGCGCCGATGGCAACTGGTCCTTTGCGCCGTTGGCGGACACGACGGTGATCTTTGAAACCGGACCTGCCGGGGCAACCTACGCTGATAGTATCGCTGGCATGAACATTACGCCCGCAGGCAACAGCGACACCGGCTTTGCCCAATTCCGCATCGCGCTTTAAACATATTGCCCGGCACCAACAAAGGTGCCGGGCACATAAACCGCCTAGCGATCGAATGTTTCAAGCGACAACCGCGCATTGCAGTATTCGCCATCATACGTCCCCGCCCAAATATCAATGCGCCCGTCAACGGGCCGCGTCAAAACAATCCGCGGGTCCAGATTGCCATTGTCATCATCGTCGTAATACCAGTTGGCCGACGACGTGTTGATCAGCAATGCGGAATCACATTCGCTAACCATACTGATCACCAGTTGGTATGCGCCCATGCCAGACACCTGAAACGAAAAATCCGGTGCCGTCGTGAAATAGCCCGCACCTGTATCGGTACCGGGGCGCACGTTCGAACAATTCCAGATATAATTCTCGCCACCGGCGACGACGTCAAACTGCTGTTCTTGATAAAGTCGCTTGCCAGATACCTGGTAAGATGCGCTTGGCGATGCATTATAGTCCGGGCATGCCATCGCCGCTGACGTGAAACCAACCGTCGCAATCGCGACAAAGATAAGCGTTTTCATAAAACTCTCCGATAAAAAAATAGATGAATGGTATGCGCAAATATGACGCATCCGGACGTGGCGTCACCGTAAATAATTTTATCAAAAAATCAAAAAAAAAGACGCCCGATTTGGGCGTCTTTTTCAACGAATATGTGAAAATTTTACTCTTCTTCGAGCTTTTCAACAGCCTTCTGAAGGTCGTCTTTGCTAACTTCTTTGTCCGTGACGCTGGCATTCGCAAAAATGTGGTCCACCACTTTGTCTTCGAACATTGGCGCCTGCAATTGCTGACGGAACTGTGCGTTCTGCTGCACAAATTCAAAGAACTGACGCTCTTGGCCCGGGTACTGACGTGCCTGATTCATGATCGCCTGTGTCATTTCCTGATCGGTCACTTTCACTTCGGCTTTTTGGCCGATGTCAGCCAACAACAGGCCCAGTTTTACACGACGCGCAGCCAATGTCTTATGCTCGTCTGTCGGGGTGATCTCTGGGTGGTCATGACCATGTACGTCAGGGTTTTCTTCATGCCACAACTGGTGCGCAATCTGGTTTGCTTCTGCATCGACAAGCGACTGCGGCAAATCAAACGACACCTGCGCGTCCAACACATCCAGCAAAGCGCGTTTTGCAATTGCACGTGACGCACCTGTGTATTCGGCTTCCAGACGCTCGGAAATCTGCGCTTTCAGGGCCTCAAGATCCTCTGCACCAAACTTTTTGGCCAGTTCATCATCAATCTCAGGTGACTTAGGCGCGCGCACTTCTTTGATTGTGCACGTAAAGACAGCCTTCTTGCCCGCCAGATTTTCCGCTTGGTAATCCTCTGGGAATGTCACTTCGATGTCTTTTTCGTCACCGGCTTTGACCTTCAACAGGCCATCTTCGAAACCCGGAATGAAAGAGTTGGAACCGATCACCAGTGGGTAATCTTCGGCCGCGCCGCCGTCAAAGGCCACGCCGTCAACTTTACCTACGAAATCCAACACAACTTGGTCGTCTTTCTTGGCTTGGGTCTTTTTCGCTTCATAGGTCACAGCCTGTGGCGAAGCCGCCAAGTTATCCAGCGCTTCTTTGACTGATTCGTCGTCCGCTTTCACGACCAGGCGCTCCAGAACGATCTTGCTGAAATCGGTATCCGCAATCTCGGGCAGCTTTTCGTAAGTGACGTCAACTTGAACGTCGTCGCCTTCTTTCCAGTTTTCGTTGGTCATCTTCATCTGTGGCTGCGCCGCAGGACGATCACCCGAAACTTCCAGATGTTTGGTCAGCGCGCCGTCGATGGCGTCTTGCATCGCTTCGCCCATCATCCGCTGGCCGAACTGCTTGCGCAGCAAGGCCATAGGTACTTTACCCTTGCGAAAGCCCTTCATTTCAACGGTCGGCTGTGCTTCTTTCAGCTTTTCTACAACCTGTGCATCCAACTCAGCCGCGGTAACGGTGATGGAATAGCCGCGCTTTAGGCCTTCGTTCAGGGTCTCAGTGACCGACATATGCTGTCCTTCTTTATTATGGTGCGGGTGAAGGGACTCGAACCCCCACGCCTTGCGGCGCCAGAACCTAAATCTGGTGCGTCTACCAATTCCGCCACACCCGCATGATCAAACGGGGCAGGTCTTAAAGCCTACCCCGCGGTTGGCCGCTGTCTAGCAAAGCTGTTCGCGGGATGCGAGAGGAAAAATCGCGATTATCGGTCCAACCTGCAGAATTATGCGCCCAGATCGCGCAGAACCGCTGGAACCTGCTCTGGCAGATCCTCGGCAATCAATCCGGGCCCAAATTTCAATGCGCATTCCGTATGCAACCACGCCCCTGTTTGCGCCGCCTGCATCGGTGCAAATCCGCGCGCCAAAAGCCCGGTGATAAAGCCCGCCAATACATCGCCCGACCCCGCCGTTGCCAACCACGGTGCCGCACGTTCATAGACAGACGCATTGATACTGCACTGCCCAGACGGATCGGCAATCACCGTATCGGGCCCTTTGAACAGCACCACGCACCCTGCCCGCTTGGCCGCTTCACGCGTGGCATCTACCTTTGAATAAGCGAGGCCCTTCATGGCAGGCGCATTCAGTTTTTCGGCAATATCCGGAAACAGCCGCGCAAATTCGCCCGCGTGCGGCGTCAACACGCAACCCGGCCGCAGCTTGGCAAACAATCGCGCATCCCTTGACAGCAGCGTCAGCGCATCGGCATCGAAAACCGCCGCACGCCCACTTTCCAAGACGGATGCAACCAATCCCGCTCCACGCGCATCCAACCCCAGCCCCGGCCCGACACAAACCGCATTGATCCGCGCATCCGCCAAAACCGCAGACAGCGCATCCGCATCGCTGACAGCCGTCAACATCACCGCCGTCAACTGCGCTGCATTCTCAACCAACGCGGCCTCGGGACACCCCACCGTGACGGCCCCCGCCCCAATCCGCAAAGCCCCCCGCGCCGCAAGCCGGGCAGCGCCGCCCTTACCCACCCCTCCAGCAATCATAAAGGCGTGACCGTGGGAATATTTGTGACCAACACCCTTCCCCAACGCGCCAATGGCGCGACATTGCGTCAGATCCACATGCGCGTGGTGCGCCAAAGTGTGGTGCGCCAAAGTGTGATGCGCAAGCCCGATATCAACAACCCGCAGCTTGCCACAATTTTCGGGACCGCATCGTAAGACATGGCCCAATTTTCGGGCGTGGAAAGTAACAGTCAGGCGCGATGCGCCAACAGCATCCCACATCACCGACAGCATCTCCCCCGTATCGCTCGACAACATGCTTGGCACATCAATCGCGACCCGCGGGCAATTCACAGTCGCCATCATTACGTCGCGCAGCACGTCAGGAAGAGAGCGGTTGACGCCGATGCCAAACACAGCATCAATCACAAGCGGTCTCCTGATCCAGCGTTCCGACGTGCACGCCGCCATATCACGCACAGGACCCAACGCCGCCCACCGCTCATAATTCACGCGCGCATCCGGCGGCAGCTTCGCGGCATTGCCGTACAAGAACACCTCCACATCCCAGCCGGCCTCAAACAACAGCCGCGCGACAACAAACCCGTCACCGCCGTTATTCCCCGGCCCACACAAAACAACCGCCCTCTGCTTGCCCTTCTCATCATCTTGCAAAAAATACTCCAGGGGTTTGGGGGTTGGCCCCCATGACGGCGCCAGCTCCGGCCACTGCTCGAATATCGCCGAAACGACACCACGCCCCGCGCGTTCCATCAATTCAAGGCCCGTCACCGCGCCCGATGCAATCGCAGCCTGCTCAATGGCGCGCATTTGCGCAGCGGTCAGTAAATCAGTCATCAGCCACCCCAAGTTCGTATTTAGCACAATATCGCGCCAACATGCCTAAATTTTAATCACTCCGCACAGTTTACCCCTTTGCATTCCCCCTGAACGTCCGCCACGAATTGTCCAGATGCAACGAAAATGATCTGACCATCATGAAACACCGCAAGGGGAGTCGCGGCCAATGAAAAAGATCGAAGCGATCATCAAACCATTCAAACTCGACGAAGTGAAAGAAGCGCTCCAGGATGTCGGCGTGCAAGGTCTTTCCGTAATCGAGGTGAAGGGCTTTGGCCGTCAAAAAGGCCACACAGAATTGTACCGCGGTGCAGAATATGTTGTCGATTTCCTGCCAAAGATCAAAATCGAAGTTATACTGCCCGACGATCAGGTCGATGCCGCCATCGAAGCCATCATTGGTGCCGCGAAAACCGATAAAATCGGCGACGGTAAGATTTTCGTGTCGTCCGTAGAACAAGCCATCCGTATCCGGACCGGCGAATTTGGCGACGACGCACTCTAAACACCCGCCCCGGACCACCGCCGCGTCGACCAGACAAGGCGCAACTATGTTTGCGGCCGGGCCAGATACCAACAGATACGTTAAGAAAGGTATTACTAAAATGGACAACAAAGCTTTTCTCAAGCTGATCAAGGATGAGGAAGCCGACTATGTCGACATCCGCTTCACTGATCCGCGCGGCAAACTACAGCACGTGACTGTCGTTTCCGACCTCGTCGACGAAGACTTCCTTGAAGAAGGCTTTATGTTCGACGGGTCTTCCATCGCTGGCTGGAAATCCATCGACCAATCCGACATGAAACTGATGCCACAAGCATCCAGCGCTTATGTCGACCCATTCTATGCTGAAAAGACCATTTGCATTCACTGCAATGTGGTTGAACCAGACACAATGGAAGCCTACGACCGCGATCCACGCGGGACAGCCGAAAAAGCCGAAGAATACCTGAAATCCACCGGTATCGGCGACACAGCCTACTTTGGCCCAGAAGCTGAATTCTTTGTCTTCGACGACGTGCGCTTCCAGGTGTCGATGAACAAAGTGTCCTACCAAGTTGACGCGCTTGACGGTGCTTGGAACTCTGACACCGAATACGAAATGGGCAACACAGGCCACCGTCCCGGTATCAAGGGCGGGTATTTCCCTGTGAACCCGATCGACGACGCGCAAGAAATGCGCTCTGAAATGCTGTCCACCATGAAGCGGATGGGCATGAAGGTCGACAAGCACCACCACGAAGTGGCGTCTTGCCAGCACGAACTTGGCCTGATTTTCGGCACGCTGACCCATCAGGCGGATGAAATCCAGAAATACAAATACGTGATCCATAACGTCGCGCAGGCTTACGGCAAATCCGCGACATTCATGCCAAAGCCGATCTCTGGCGACAACGGCACGGGCATGCACGTGAACATGTCGATCTTCAAGGATGGCAAGCCGCTGTTCTCGGGCGACAAATACGCGGACCTCAGCCAAGAGGCGCTGTATTTCATCGGTGGTATTCTCAAGCATGCCAAGGCACTGAACGCGATCACCAACCCTTCGACCAACAGCTACAAACGCCTGATCCCAGGTTTTGAAGCCCCGGTTCTGCGCGCATACTCTGCACGTAACCGGTCAGGTTGCGTTCGTATTCCATGGGCCGAATCCCCCAAAGCCAAGCGCGTCGAAGCCCGTTTCCCTGATCCGGCAGCCAACCCTTACCTGTGCTTCTCTGCACTGCTGATGGCTGGCCTTGACGGTATCAAAAACAAAATCGATCCCGGCCCCTCTTCGGACAAAGATCTGTACGATCTTCCGCCAGAAGAACTGGCAGCGATCCCAACTGTTTGTGGCAGCCTGCGCGAAGCGCTGGAATCGCTGGAAGCAGACCATGAATTCCTGCTGCAGGGTGACGTGTTCACCAAATCGCAGCTTGAAGGCTACATGGCGCTGAAGTGGGAAGAAGTGTACGCTTACGAGCACACGCCGCACCCGATCGAATATAAAATGTATTACAGCTGTTAATCTTGCAGTTACGTGATTGGGAAAAGGCACTGCGCAAGCGGTGCCTTTTTCATTTAGCGGGGGGTCACATGGACCCGCGCCAACACGCCAAGGTGGTCCGATCCAAGCAACCGGCGATAGGTCACCTGCCCGCCGCCCGGTGCATACACGTGGTCCAGAAAAAGCGGGACACCGCCCAAGTCGAACGTTGGCCGCAAAGGTCCCGCACTGCGCGCCCTTGCCGCCATGCTGATGGCGCGCAGCGACGATGACCACGGAAAACTATTGAAATCCCCCGCAACAACGACCGCCCCATCAAGCCTCTCTAACAACTGCACCGCCGCGCGCGCTGATTGGTCTTGAAGGTAGGGATATGGCCACGGCAGATGCACGGATGCGACCCAGACGCGACGACCATCATGGTCGACCTGCGCCGCCGCAACACCTGTCAGCGCAGAACATTGCGGCGGACTGACAAAAGGTCGTTTCGATAACACGGCAACGCCGCTCCAACCCGCAAACCGACACAGGTGTTGGTGGGGATAGTCCGGCAGAAGCATTGTCAAAAACACGTCGTTGCGCCGCCCTACCTCTTGAAGTGTCAGTACATCCGCATCGCTCGCACGCATATCCTGCACCAAAGCCTCGCGGTCGCTGTTACTATAAAGCAAGTTCTTGCTATAGAGCGTGAAATCCCCCGGTATCGGCTGATGCAACAGTGCAGGCACCGTGGTGACAATCCCCGCAACACCAGCCCCAAGCAGGGCAATACGGACCCCGCGTGACCACGGCAGTACGCCCGTGGCCAAACAGATCACCCCAAGCGGCAACCGCAACAACGATATCGTGTCCCCCAACGGATGGACCCGACCCGCAAACCCCAACAGGACCAGCACACAAAGCGCGAGCGCCACAAGCGTCCCAACTGCCCTCACAAGCTTTTTCATGGCATCACCTTTCACCTTCGCGCGACATGTCCATGAATGTCGTTGTCCCTTGTGCAGCCGGTCGCCATAGTCTGTGCAGGATTTGGGCAAAGCAAAGGACGGACGATGCGCACCGAAAAGCTGACATTTCAGGGGCATGCAGGCGATACGCTTGCGGCACGGCTTGACCTGCCGCACGGGACACAGCGTGCCACCGCGCTGTTTGCGCATTGTTTTACATGTTCAAAAGACATCACCGCTGCGCGCCGCATCGCGGGACGGCTCGCGGCCATGGGCATCGCCGTATTGCGATTTGACTTTACCGGCCTTGGCCATTCCGAAGGCGAATTTGCAAACACCGACTTTTCCTCCAACGTCGAAGATCTGGTTGCCGCAGCGCAGGCATTGCAAGCACGCAACATGGCCCCAAGCCTTCTGATTGGGCATTCATTGGGCGGCGCTGCTGTTCTGAAGGCAACGCGCGCGATTGCGTCAGCCAAGGCTGTCGTGACCATCGGCGCACCCTATGACCCCAGTCACGTGACCACGCATTTCAGCCACGCCCTGCCAGACATCCACGCCAAAGGTGACGCAAAAGTCAGCTTAGGCGGCCGCCCCTTCACCATCACCAAAGGCTTCGTGGATGATATTTCATCTGTTAAACTGGGCGATGCCATTGCGCATCTCAAGGTCGCGCTTTTGGTGCTACACAGCCCCCGCGATGCCGAAGTCAGCATTGATAACGCGCAGCAGATTTTTATGGCCGCCAAACACCCCAAAAGCTTTGTCACGCTTGACGATGCCGACCATTTGATTACCCGTGCCACCGACGCCGAATACACGGCCGGTGTCATTGCGGCGTGGTCCGAACGCTACCTTGACCTGCCCGAAACCGCGGTGGCCCCCGACATCCCCGAAGGGATCACACGCACGACCGAAGCCGACCCTGACGGTTATCTGCAAGACATCCAAAGCGGACCGCATCACGTACTGGCCGATGAACCAATCAAAGTCGGCGGAACAGGACAAGGCTTTACGCCCTACGGATTCCTGTCAGCCGGTCTTGGGGCGTGTACGTCGATGACGATCCGCATGTACGCGCGCCGCAAGGGTTGGCCGCTGGACGGCGTACGCGTCGATGTCAGCCACGCCAAAGAACACGCAGCAGACGCCGCTGATCCGGGCGCCAAAATCGACCATTTCACGCGGGTCATCGCGCTTTCTGGCGACCTAAGCAGTGACCAACGCGCAAGGCTGCTGGAAATTGCCGACAAATGCCCGGTCCACCGGACCCTTGAGCGCAGCAACCATGTGACAACCACACTGGCATAATGCCGTCCATCATGCAGAGGTCAGGTTTTTGAAAACAAGGCACCGATCCGTCGGGCGGGCGTCAGCACGCCGCCCGCGCATAATGCGAAACGGATACGTAATTCTTGCGCGGCCCCTTCACCGCCCATGTCGCGCGCCACTGGGGCCAGCACGTAAAATCATAACGCACCTGATAAAAGTCTGCACCGCAAGGATGGTCCGTGCCGGCCGCATGTCCCGCGGGCACGAAGCTGTGGAACGGCGCACCGTTCGCGAACTGCACCGCAACACCCGTGTTTGCAAAAAGCCACCGATACCGCCGTGTCGCCACCATCGGTGCGGCGTCGCCATAAAGCAGCTTACCGGTTTCAATGTAAGCCAAGACGCCAGCATCATCCGCGGCAAACGTGGCCGTGCCCGCGAAGCGGCCGGCATGCGGGTTCAACGCATCGGTTATCGTGCGTTCTAGCTGCCAAACCCCGCTGAAATCGCGCGCCGTCAACATTGCTGTCATCTCTCCCTTGAGCCTTGGGGCTGCGCCCCTTATGACGCTGGGGAAATACGCTGCCCACCCCAATAAAAGGTGCTACCTCATGATCCCTCGTTATTCACGCCCGGAAATGACCGCTATCTGGGAACCCGCCACCAAATTCAAAATCTGGTACGAGATCGAGGCGCACGCCTGCGACGCCCAAGCCGCGATTGGTGTGATACCCGCCGAAAGTGCCGCCGCCGTCTGGAAGGCCAAAGACGTCGAATTCGATGTGGCGCGCATCGACGAAATTGAAGCCGTCACCAAACATGACGTTATCGCCTTCCTGACCCACCTCGCCGAACACATCGGTTCCACAGAGGCCCGTTTTGTCCATCAAGGCATGACATCTTCTGACGTGCTTGACACCACATTCAACGTGCAACTGGTGCGCGCAACGGACTTGCTGCTGACCGGCATGGACCGCGTGCTTGCTGCGCTGAAAACCCGCGCACTGGAACACAAGGACACGGTGCGCATCGGCCGCAGCCACGGCATCCACGCCGAACCCACCACCATGGGTCTGACTTTTGCGCGGTTTTACGCGGAAATGGACCGGGGGCGCGCCCGCCTGGTCGCGGCACGTGCTGAAATCGCAACCGGGGCTATTTCCGGCGCAGTCGGCACATTCGCCAACATCGACCCGTCCGTCGAAGAACACGTGTGCGAAAAACTGGGCCTGACACCAGAACCGATCAGCACCCAAGTCATTCCCCGCGACCGCCACGCAATGTTCTTTGCCACACTGGGCGTGATCGCCTCCAGCATCGAAAACATCGCCATCGAAGTCCGCCACATGCAGCGCACCGAGGTCTTGGAGGCCGAAGAGTTCTTTAGCCCCGGTCAAAAAGGCAGCTCTGCGATGCCACACAAACGCAACCCGGTTCTGACGGAAAACCTGACCGGCCTCGCGCGCTTGGTGCGGATGTCCGTTGTGCCTGCGATGGAAAACGTCGCCCTTTGGCATGAACGCGATATCAGCCATTCCTCGGTCGAACGGGCCATCGGGCCAGACACCACAATCACCCTTGATTTCGCGCTGCACCGCCTGGCAGGCGTGATCGAGAAACTTGTCATTTATCCCGACAACATGCTGGCAAACATGAATAAATTCCGTGGTTTAGTGATGTCACAGCGTGTTCTTCTGGCACTGACCCAAGCTGGCGTCAGCCGCGAAGATGCCTATAAGCTCGTCCAGCGCAACGCGATGAAAGTCTGGGAAAAAGGCGCTGACTTCAAAACTGAACTGCTTGGTGACGACGACGTTCTCGCGGCACTTTCCGCAGAAGAGATCGAAGAAAAATTCGATCTTGGCTATCACACCAAACACGTCGACACGATTTTCAAACGCGTTTTCGGCAATAGCTAAACGTGACGTGACCGGTCGCAAGTCCCCACCCCGACCGGTCACATCATATGATTACTTTACAGACGGCGCATGGACCGGTGCGTGTGCCATCGCTGGGCCAGATTTGGAAACTTGTGTGACCGGCGAGGTCTTCTCCTTGCGCCGTATGGCTGGCATGCTCATTGCGACGTAACGCCGGTTATCATGGCAATTTACGTATGATTCACCAAGCAAATCCACATGATATCCAAGCTGACGCAGAGTCCGTGCAAACACTGGTGGGCATAGCGCCATGATTTCTGTTGCACCACCCGCAGTGGCCTGGTCAACGATACCATCAAGAACCATACCCAAACACTCTGACCTTTCCGCA
Source organism: Yoonia sp. SWMV100 (assembly GCF_056108365.1). Taxonomy (NCBI): domain Bacteria; kingdom Pseudomonadati; phylum Pseudomonadota; class Alphaproteobacteria; order Rhodobacterales; family Paracoccaceae; genus Yoonia; species Yoonia sp. SWMV100. Next base: position 247,163 of record NZ_JBWBAQ010000002.1, read on the forward strand.
TGTGTAGTAAGCTCATCGGAAATGACGACACGCGTTGCTTCCCAGACGTTTGGCGTAACAGTGGCGACCTTTATGATGTCTTCTGGAATGCCGATCAACTTTCCGGCTACCGCGTCGCGCAACATATACGTATGCGATCCCCATTGCGCTGTGGTCGCCATCGCGCGCATACCGCCGACCACCTTTCCGTCTTTTAACACCAATGAATAGTATGCGTTGGGATTGTCGTACTGGTCCATCTCAACCTTATCGTCGTGCGGAACGTCCCACCCCAGCTGATCCACGAAAAACCGTTTGCGTAATGCAAGGAACTCGTAAAACGCGGTGCCGTATTGGTGAAGTTGTACTAAGTTAAACGTAATATTTTCCATGGTGGTTCTCTCTACCCATAAGCGACGGTGCCGCAACTTTTCATCTGATGATTGTCACAGCCCCTGTGACTACATCAAATTAGCTTCAAATTGTATGAATGTGAGAAAAATTTATTCCGACGGGTCAGATTAAACCATATTGGTTTGCTAAGGCCGCAGCTTGGGTTCCGGTCTTCGCCCCCAGTTTCAGTTTCGCGTTCTTGAGCCGCTGCTTGACAGCACCCTCACTCACGCTCAACTCATACGCGATTTCCTTCAGTCGCTTTCCATCCTTGACCATGCCTAATGCTTCAAGTTCAGCGCGGGTCAGATTGGTTGGCGGAGCCATTTCACTGTGACGTCGCAGCAACAGTGCCTTGAGCAGCTTCACCTCAAGATCGGTGAATTCACGGTCTGCGCGGGCAAAGGATGCAAACGAACGCTGCGCATCAACGCTATCGTCAAATACAGATATCGTGACGCCGTAACGCAGCCCGAATGTTTTCGCCTGCGCGATAATGCGTTTGGGATCATCAAGGGTGATTTCGCTCCAGCGACACACGCCGACATTGCTGTAAGCCCATCGAATGATTGGATCAAAAAGCATAAACCGCTGGGTCGTGTAATGACGCACCCACTCAGCAGGAAAGGCATTCACCTCCTCCATCGGAAAGGCGAACCCAATCCGTAGCGCAATATAATATCCAGACGGTGCTAACTGCTCAATCTCGTCGGGACCTAAAAGTGTGGCCATCAAATATACCTCGGACCTCTGCGGTGTGACAAAGGCCTTGTTGCTTGTGTACTGTTATCTGTAGACTGCAGATACGCAATGCCAAGACAGACACTAAGTGGTTTCGGTGCGGCTTGGCAACTGGAAAGCGAGTACACAATATGTCTCATACACAATTTGAAATCAGTCAAACACTCGGCGATTTGGGCCAACTAGCGCCTGCAGGTTACGCGCTGGGTTTGCATATTGAATACACAACGCCAATGTATATGTTTCAGTCCTACCCAAAAGTGTGGCTCGATTATTACTCACAAAACGGGTTGGTGATGTCGGATCCGATGGTTGCCTGGGGATTCGAAAATATCGGTTCAGCCCGGTGGTCAGACCTAGAAGACCCTGCTGGCGTGCTGGTAAAGGCGGCGAGCTATGGCCTATCCTATGGGCTTGTCTCTGCAACAAAATCTGAGAATAGCCTAAGCATATGTGGGTTTGCGCGAAATGATCGCGAATTCTCTGATAGTGAGATCGCAATCATCAGCGAAAAAATAGAATTTTTACACCGCAGCACTGCGAACCACGCCGAACTGGAGCCTGAAACGGTGAAGCAATTGAAAAAAATGTCGATTATGGTCACGCATCCCGGTGCTTAAGCGCAACGACTAACAGTTCATTTACCTCATCGGCGTAAGACGGGGTATGGATTTTCAATTTGATACGCCTCAGCCATCAGCGCTTTCTCGCCGCCGCAAGGCGGCGATGGTCGTTCACTTAATGATCAGCGATGGCGGCAACCTATCGTTGTCACAACTCCCCGAATCGCTTCAGGAACTTTTGACCGACGAACTCGGGGCGATTCGCCTTGTTGATCGTGACACGGTTGCTGCCGTCGCCGAAGAGTTTGTGCGCGAACTGGACGCGGTGGGACTTTCAGCGCCCGGCACACGCGACGGGGCCATCGCCGCGCTTGCCGATCATCTTAGCCCTGCCCTTGCGGGGCGGCTGCGCAACCAAATGGACAGCGTGCGCAATGGCGACCATTGGCCGCTTGTGATCGACCTGCCCATCGCGCGCATTGTTGACATCATGATGGCAGAAAGCATTGAAATATGTGCTGTCGCCCTGTCAAAGCTGCCTGTCGGGCAAGCCGCCGAGGCATTGGTGAAAACCCCCGGGGAACGCGCCCGTCGGATCACTTATGCCATGTCACTTACCGCCGATATATCCCCCGATGCCGTCAAAAGAATCGGCAAATCGCTCGCCAAAGATTATGCGCGTCCCGCACAAGTCGCGTTTGAAAAGGCGCCGGTACAGCGGTTGGGCGCAATTCTGAATTCGACAGTGACCGAAACACGCGAAGATGTGCTTGAAGGATTGGGGGTCAAGGATCCCGAATTCGCCAGTGACGTACGCAAGGCGATCTTTACCTTCAAAGATATCGCACTTCGGGTAAAGCCCACCGATATCCCAAGCTGTATCCGTTCGGTCGACAACGATGTGTTGACCCGGGCGATCGCCGCAGGGCTTGCCGGCGATGAACCACTGGTTGCCTCGGCGGACTTCATCCTTGGCAGCGTTTCGCAACGGATGGCTGCGCAAATCCGCGAAGACGCCATGGAAATGGGTCGCATAAAAAAATCAGACGCTGAAGCCGCATTGTCGGAAATCACAACCGCAATTCGCGAGATGGCAGAAAGCGGGGTCATCACGCTCATTGATCCGGGTGAAGACGACGCCGAATAATAGCGCGTAGACACTGCCATATGATGTGATTAAATCTTGGGGCATGTTCCTTAAGCCGCTTTGCTCCTTAATATGCGATCGTCCTATGCACAGCGTGTCGCATGGGTAAGCGTGAAACCAAGACGTCGGACTGGCTGGCCGACCGCGTGTTGCGTGCGGTCATCGGGGTCGTGATGCGTATGCCATATGAACAGCGTGTGCCAGCCATGGGACGTATCCTGCGCGGCGGTATTGCGCCGTTGGCCGGATATCGCAAACGGGCCGAACGCAATCTTGCAATGATTTACCCCGCCATGCCCGCGCAACAGCGGCGCGAAATCGCGAATGGGTGTTGCGACAACTTTGGGCGCACGTTGATTGAAAACTATTCGTGGCGCGAATTCGGGCAACGCCTGCAGGCCACACAGGCCACCGGTGCCGGGCTTGCGGCCCTCGCAGACGCTGCCGCGCAAAAGCGACCGGTCATTTTCGTCACCGGACATTTCGGCAATCACGAGGCACCACGCCATGTCCTTACGGCGCTTGGGCATAACATCGGCGGACTGTATCGACCGATGGGAAACACTTTTTTTAACGCACATTACGCGCAGACAATGACATCGTGGGGTGGCCCCGTGTTTGCCCAAGGGCGCAAGGGCACAATGGGTTTTGTGCGGCACCTGAAATCAGGCGGCATGGGCACGCTGTTGTTCGATGTGTCGGCATCTGGCCCGGCAATTCCATTCCTGGGTCACCCGGCCCACACAGCGACCTCTGCGGCGGACATCGCGATCAAAATTGGTGCTGTGGTGATTCCCTATTTTGGCATCCGACAACCCGACGGCCTATCGTTCAACGTCGAGGTCGAAGCACCCATCGCTCTCGATACCCCGCAGAACATGATGGTAGATATCACAGCGCGGCTGGAGGCACAGGTCACGCGCAATCCAGAACAGTGGTTTTGGGTCCACAGGCGGTGGAAACAGCGGAGAAATAGCTAGCGCAGCCGCGCAACGCCGACGATCGGCCCGTGACCATTCATTTGCACCAGAATGACCACAGGCTCACTGCCAGCTGCCGGCACAGATAGATTAAGTGCGTTCACACCGTCCCATGTCGCAATCTGCTCAAGCGAACTGACGATATTGGTATATGTCAGGCTCATTCCTGCATTTTCGCCGCGACCGACATCAACCGTTGCCTCGGGGATATATCTGATCATTTCGACCATATAATCACCGGGATAGGTCGACACGGCAGAAATTTGCAGATCATCGCCAGAACGCACCAGATCAACCGTCACTGGATTCTGTTCTGCACGATGTTTTTGCACCAGATCCATCACCTGCATCGGACGCGACCCGATGACGTGATCGACGCCATCAATGATCATTTGCGGTGTGTAAACAGTCGTCGCTGCTGCGGCGCGCGCATAAGCCTGCTGTCGGGCGGTGTTTTCGGCGCGCCCAAACACGTCGGTCCATCCGATATAATCCCAGTAATCGACATGCAGCGACAAGGCGATGACATCGTCACGCTGCGCCAAATCGTGCAATATTTTGTCAGCTGGCGGACAAGAAGAGCAACCCTGTGAGGTATACAATTCGATCACAACCTGATCAGCCAGCGCGACCTGCGGGGTCAGGTGAACAAAGCCAAACAAGGCAAAAGATAAAAGCGGGGCACGCATCGTCAGTCCAATCAGTAGTTGGACGCAGGTTTAGCGCGATGACTGTGTAATAACCAATCAATGATTTGAGAACAGTTTGTTATATATGTTTCAGCGGCAACAGGTTTAAATGGGAATAATTGTATGCAACGGTATACACAAATACGTGTAACCCACTTGATCGGTTGCCCGGCATCGTGCAAAACCCATTTAAGAAGCCTTGCACAGCAACTGCCTTGAAAGGGATAGCCATGACGATCACAGTCGGCAAAGACACCGCCAAAACCCGTAAAACCCTGACCGTTGGCAACCAATCGGTCGCCTATTATTCCATCCCCGCCGCCCAAGCCGCAGGTTTGGGTGACTTTTCGAAATTGCCCGCGGCGCTAAAGGTCGTGCTGGAAAACCTGTTGCGTTTCGAAGACGGCGGATTTTCGGTATCGGTTGATGACATCAAGGCGTTCTCGGCCTGGGCCGATAATGGCGGCAAGAATCCTCGCGAAATCGCTTATCGCCCTGCCCGGGTGCTTATGCAGGATTTTACCGGCGTTCCCGCTGTTGTTGACCTTGCGGCGATGCGTGACGGGATTGTCGCGCTGGGTGGCGACGCGCAGCAGATCAACCCGCTAAATCCTGTGGATCTGGTCATCGACCACTCTGTCATGATCGACGAATTCGGCAACCCGCGTGCATTTCAGATGAACGTCGACCGCGAATACGAACGCAACATGGAACGTTACCAGTTCCTGAAATGGGGCCAAGGCGCGTTTAACAATTTCCGCGTTGTGCCGCCGGGCACAGGCATCTGTCACCAGGTCAACCTGGAATACCTCGCGCAGACAGTCTGGACTGACAAAGACCAGAACGGCGTCGACGTGGCATATCCTGACACGCTGGTGGGTACTGATTCACACACCACCATGGTCAACGGGCTTGCCGTTCTGGGCTGGGGTGTCGGCGGGATCGAAGCCGAAGCCGCAATGCTGGGCCAACCCGTTTCTATGCTGATCCCCGAAGTTGTGGGTTTTGAACTGACCGGCGAAATGGTCGAAGGCACAACAGGCACCGACCTTGTCTTGAAAGTCGTCGAAATGCTGCGCAACCTTGGCGTTGTCGGCAAATTCGTTGAATTCTACGGCAAAGGGCTGGACGTGCTGCCATTGGCCGATCGGGCGACCATCGCCAACATGGCGCCAGAATACGGCGCAACATGTGGCTTCTTCCCCATCGACAATGAAACCCTGCGTTACCTGCGCAACACAGGTCGCGATGAAGACCGCATCGCACTGGTCGAAGCCTATGCCAAAGAAAACGGTTTCTGGCGCGGTGCCGATTACGCCCCGGTCTATACCGAAACGCTGCACCTCGATATGGGCACCATCGTGCCTGCAATCTCGGGTCCGAAGCGGCCCCAAGATTACATCGCGCTAACCGAAGCCGCAGGCGCATTTGGCAAATATATCACCGGTCAACGCCCTGAAAAGGCAGTGCCCGCCGCTGAAAAGGCCGAAATGGCATCTGAAGGTGGACCCGTCGCACCACACCACATCCCCGGCGACGAAGGGCATCACAAAAGCCAGAAAGTCGAAGGCGAAGATTATACGCTGCACGACGGGTCAATTGTGATCGCATCCATCACGTCTTGCACCAACACATCCAACCCCTACGTGATGATCGGCGCGGGTCTGGTGGCCCGCAAAGCGGCCGCATTGGGCATGAACCGGAAACCTTGGGTCAAAACATCGCTCGCGCCCGGATCGCAGGTTGTGTCCGAATATCTCGAGGCTGCCGGTCTACAAGAAGATCTCGACAAAATCGGGTTCAACCTTGTCGGTTATGGTTGCACCACTTGTATCGGCAACTCTGGCCCAATCCAAAAAGAACTGTCCGACGCCATCGCCAAGGGTGACTTGATCGCGACCTCTGTCCTGTCAGGCAACCGCAACTTCGAGGGCCGGATTTCACCAGACGTGCGCGCCAACTATCTGGCATCACCACCGCTGGTGGTTGCCTACGCGCTGGCCGGTGACATGAACATCGACATCACCAAAGACCCGATCGGCCAAGACCGCGACGGCAACGATGTCTACCTCAAAGACATTTGGCCAACCAATCAGGAAATCAACGATCTGGTCGAAAAAACCGTGACCCGCGAGGCATTCATCAAGAAATACGCCGACGTCTTCAAAGGCGACGAAAAGTGGCAGGCGGTTGAAACCACCGATTCGGAAACATACGACTGGCCCGCGTCATCGACCTATGTCCAAAACCCGCCTTACTTTAAAGGCATGTCCAAGGACGCAGGCACAATCAACAACGTGGTTGATGCTAAAGTCCTGGCCGTATTGGGCGACATGGTTACCACCGACCACATCAGCCCGGCCGGGTCGTTCAAAGACACCACCCCTGCAGGCCAGTACCTGCTTGACCGTCAGGTACCCGTGCGCGAATTCAACTCTTACGGCTCGCGGCGCGGCAACCACGAGGTGATGATGCGTGGCACATTCGCCAACATCCGCATCAAAAACGAAATGCTGGATGGCGTCGAAGGCGGCTATACCAACGGCCCGGACGGCGCACAGACCTCGATCTTTGATGCGGCAATGGCCTATCAGGATGCCGGTACACCACTGGTGATCTTTGCGGGCGAACAATACGGCGCTGGGTCGTCGCGTGACTGGGCCGCCAAGGGTACAGCCCTGCTCGGCGTCAAAGCCGTGATCGCGGAATCCTTCGAGCGCATCCACCGTTCCAACCTCGTTGGGATGGGCGTGGTGCCGTTCGAATTCACAGGCGGTGACACCCGTAAAACGCTGGGTCTGACCGGAACAGAAACCGTCACCATCGAAGGGCTGGATGCGGTGAAACCCCTGCAAGACATGACCGCGCAAATCACCTACGCAGATGGCACCGTGAAAGACATCACTGTCAAATGCCGGATCGATACCGCCGTCGAAATTGAATACGTCGAAAATGGCGGCGTATTGCATTACGTGCTGCGCAACTTGGCCAAGTCGTCTTAACCGCGAACCAAATCAACGCAAAAAGCCCGGACATTTGTCCGGGCTTTTTTCTTGTCCGCTGGCAAAACGATGAATTAAGCCCTGACAAGACACCGATAACCCGCAGTGCTGTCATGCCGACGATCATACCCCTGCATAAATTCCGCGTCATCGAAACCGTCACACGTTGATTCCCGCCGGTTGTCTCGCTAGTTAAAATTTGCGCCCCCGTCAGAATTGAGAACCCAGTGGATTGGTCCAACCTTCTTCGTGAATTCATCACGCTTTTCGTGGTCATTGACCCGGTTGGGTCCATTCCGGTGTTCTTGTTCGCCGTTGCAACCGTCCCTGCCCGTTTACATCGTCGCTACGCCGTGCGGGCGGTCTTTATCGCCACATTGGTGCTTTTGGCCTTCCTGATCGGGGGGCAGGCGGTGCTCGAAACCTTGGGATTACGGTTTGGATCATTTCAGATTGCGGGCGGTATCATTTTGTTCCTGTTTGCGCTGACAATGATCTTCGGCCATTCCAAGCCCGACACCGAAATCGAAGAAGCCGGCAAAGACCATCTTGCGGGGGCAGTGTTTCCGCTGGCAATGCCTTCGATTGCGTCACCCGGCGCGATGCTGGCGGTGGTCGTGCTGACCGATAACCACGAACAAGCGCTTGGTGAACAGGCTGTGACTGCTGCGCTGCTGATCGTTGTGATGGGCATAACGCTGGGGCTTTTGCTGATGGCGACCTACGTACACCGGATCATCGGCAATACAGGAGCCAGCGTTATCAGCCGTGTGATGGGAATGATCCTGGCAACAATCGCCATCGATTCGATCATTGGCGGCATGGAGACTTTGACGCTGATCGACCTACCTGCAGCGCAATCGGCCGAAGGACCGTTTGGGACATAAGCTTTGGTCCATCGCCAATTTTGGGAAAAATCGCTTATCGCTATCTGACGCGACCAACGACCCTATCAGGCGGGCGCCGCAATCGATGACCCTGCGTTTTCCAGATACAAAGGTGACGCTTGGCGAAATGTGCGATTTCGCGCCATCTTTGCATTTCTCTGCTATACTCTGCGCGTGACAGTCGGTGGGCACCAAAATCGCGAGTCGCAAGCGACCCCCTGCACACCAACAGCGTGATCCCGTGTCGTTCCGACACCGGGCAGCTGCACAGTGAAAGCACTAAAAATGTCCAAAGGTAAAAACAGTAAAAAAGAAACCAAAAAGCCGAAACAGGAAAAGGCCAAAGTTTCTGCTACAGCGAACTCTCAGGCTGGTAAGCCCGCGCTTTCGATTGCTGGCAAGAAAGTGAGCTAAGCGAAACAACTGGCGACCAAACCTGAAAATGGCCGCCGGTTGACGTTACTGGCCCATCGCCTTGGCCAACTCTGGCAAAAACCGCTGCTCGTAATCCGACCCGACCAATGGCCCGACAAAGCGGAACAGCACAGTTCCGTCGCCGTCGACGATGAATGTCTCGGGCGGCGCCGTGACACCCCAGTCGATTGCCACTCTGCCGCGCAGGTCAAATCCAGTGGCAAAAAACGGGTCTTCGTAATCTGTGAGATATGCAGACGCCTGATCCTGCGCATCGCGGAAATTGATCCCTGCGACCCGGTATCCTTGTTCAGCAAGCTCTAACAGTTGCGGATGCTCAGCGCGGCAGGGCGGACACCAGCTGGCCCAGAAATTCACCAACGTGATCTCACCACTGCGCAGGTCCGCATCAGTTAGTTGCACCGTGCCTGTCACCGCCTCAAGCGGGACACCGGGCGCCTGCTGCCCCACAAATGTCGACGGCAAATCATCGCTTTTTCCCTGCCACATGCTAAAGGCGAACATGCCCGCAAGCGCCGAAAAAATCAGCGGAGGTAAAATCACCAAAGGAGATATTTTAGCCATTATTTTCAATCCGTTCCAAGGCGGCGCGCACCCGCACAGACCGCCGCCAGCTGCCGGCCAACAGGCCCAACAGCAAGACAATACTCACTCCGTATGCGGCGGTGACTTCAACAGCGTATTTTCCAAGATCAGGCACGGCGTGTCCTTGCTTCTAACGCCCGGATACGACGGGCACGAATTTCAGTGCGGGTGCGCAGCAGCACCAGCGCGATAAACAGCAGCACAAAGCCCGCGATGCAAACCAACAGCGGCAGCCAGAATACATCCGCCACGTTTTCCTCTGCATCCATCGACAGCGACGCACCTTGATGCAGCCCTTGGTTCCAGAACAACACCGCGTAGCGCGACAGGATCGCAAAGACGGACCCTACCATGCACAACACCGATGTCAGGTCGGCGGCAGTGTCGGGATCGTCAATCGCTTCCCACAGGGCGATATAGCCCAGATAGAACAGGAACAGGATCAGGAACGATGTCAGCCGCGGGTCCCACGCCCAATACGTGCCCCACATCGGTTGACCCCAAATCGCGCCGGTAAACAGGGCAATCAACGTCATGGTCAACCCGACAGGCGCCGCCGCCCGTGCGGCCAACGCCGAAACATGGTGCCGCCGGACGACCCAGATGAGCGAGGCGACCAACATCATGATCCACGCGTTGATAGCCATCAGCGCCGCAGGGACATGCAGGTAAATAATCTTGACCGTTGATCCTTGGCGGTAATCATCGGGCGTAAAAAAGAACCCCCAGATCAGCCCGACAATCAGGCACAGCGCCGCCAGCCCGAAAACCACCGGCAGCACGGGTGCGGTCCAGCCCATGAATTTCTTTGGATTTGCATATTCCCAGATCGACATACCGTTTACCTAACCTTCCGAGTGCGCGCCTTCAACGCAGATTGATGCGTAACGTGGCCGCAGTTGCAAACGGCAGCAACGCAAAACTGCCCGCCGTGATCACGCCCAACAACATCAAAGCGCCGGTCGGGTCCAACCCTTCGGCGCCACGTCGCACCGCCTCGGCCCCAAATATCAACGTCGGCACGTATAAAGGCAGCACCAAAAGCGACATCAACAGCCCACCGCGCCGCAATCCCACAGTCAGTGCCGCACCAAAGGTGCCGATCATCGACAGCGCAGGCGTGCCCAGTAAAAGCGAAACCAGCAGATAAGGATAGGCGCTTGGCGCCAGCGATAGCAAAAAACCCAGCATCGGGGCCGCGATCGTCAGTGGCAATCCCGTGGTGATCCAATGTGCAAGCGCCTTGACCAGGGCAACACCCTCAAGCGGCAGCGGCGAAGTCGCCAGCAAAGCCAGCGATCCATCCTCGAAATCCAGGGCAAAGATGCGGTCCAACGACAACAATGCCGCCAGCAGTGACGCCACCCACAATATCCCCGGTGCGATCCGCGTCAGCACATCACTTTGCGGTCCGACCCCAAAGGGCACCAGCACAACCACAATCAGGAAAAACGCGAGGCCAAGGCCAAAGCCGCCCCCTGCCCGCACAGCCAACCGCAGGTCACGCAGCAACAGCGCGATCATAAAAATGCCTCGTCCGACCCGCCGCCCGTATCGGGCGCGGCCTGAAACGGCGTCAGGTCCAGTTCCGGCGCATCAATCCCCAAATCAATATGGGTGGCAATGACGGCCACCCCGCCCGCTGCCAGATGGCCACGCAACCAATCTGCAAATAACCGCACCGAAAACCCATCTAGCGACACCGTCGGTTCATCAAGGAACAGGACTTTGCGGCCAATGACCCCTAGGCGGGCCAAACCCAACCGGCGCTTTTGTCCGGCGGACAATGTCCCTCCCAAACGGTCGCGCAGATCAACCAGATCAAACATGGTCAAAATGTCACCGGGCACATCGGCCCCATGCACATCCGCCCAAAATTTCAAGTTTTCGGTCACCGTCAACGCAGACTTGATCCCGTCGGCGTGGCTGGCATAGGCAGCTTGATCCTCGGGGAAAGCAATGCGGCCTGAAAGTGCTGGCTGCAATCCCGCCAAGGTGCGCAAAAGGGTCGTTTTGCCAATGCCGTTGGGCCCCCGCAAAACAAGCGCCTGCCCCGCATCCACATCAAAACTGACGTCGGACAAGACAGGCACGCCGCCACGGGCACAGGTCACATGGCTGACATGCAGCATCAAACGGGGATCAGGGCAACAGCGACGCGGCGCCCTTCGGACAACAAGATGTTATAGGTGCGACAGGCTGCTGGGGATGCCATCGCCTCTACACCGATCCCGGCTTCCTCTAGGGCGGCGCGAAAATCGACCGGTAAATGCGCAATTTCCGCACCGGTTCCGATGAACAACACATCCAGCGTGTCGGCCTGCGCCAGCAGCGTCGCGGTATCAGCGAAACCTCCCCACGGTTTCACCCCGGACGCAAACGCCGCAACTGCGCCATCGTAACGCGTGCCGCCGATCCGAAAGAAACCCGGCCCATAGCCATCGACCGGGGCCGAATCGTTATAGCGGATTTCGTTCAGACGCATGGCCTCTCCTTAGGTATCAATATGGGCGTAACGGCCACCGGCCGCCGGGTCTTTTTTCGACCAGTCCCGTTTCACGCCCAACACCAACACAATGGTGGACGCCACAAAGATCGACGAATACGTCCCGACAATCACACCCCAAATCATCGCAAACACAAAGCCGCGGATGACATCACCGCCCAGCGTATAAAGGGCGATCAACGCAATCAATGTGGTGCCTGATGTCATCAACGTCCGGCTTAGGGTTTCGTTGATCGACAGGTTCAGAACGTCCTTCAGTTCCATTTGCTTGTATTTGCGCAGGTTTTCACGCACCCGGTCAAACACGATCACCGTGTCGTTGATCGAATACCCCACGATCGTCAGCAAAGCCGCAATAATGGTCAGATCGAATGTCAGTCCGATCTCGGAAAAGATACCGATTGTCAGCAACACATCGTGACACAGCGCCAGCACAGCACCGGCCGCAAACTGCCATTCGAACCGCACCCAGATATAGATCAAAATCGCGCCAACCGCTAGAGACACCGCCATGATCGCAGTCTTGATCAGCTCTCCCGACACTTTCGGACCCACGGATTCAACGGATGGAAACGTCATCGCGGGGTCGACCGTGTGCATTGCCGCCTCGATCGCGTCTACTGTCTCGGACGCGATGCGTTCATCACCTTCTTGCGCCTGAATGCGGATCAGCGACACGTGCTGATTGTCCGCAAACGTCGGATCATTCACCTCGGCGATGGATACGTCACCCAGATTAAGCGGCGCAAGCGCAGCACGGTAAGCGGCGACATCAACAGGCAACTCAGACTGGGTGCGGATGCTTGTACCACCTTGAAAGTCGATCCCGTAGGTCAACCCGCGCATGGCAAACGACCCCATGGCGACAACCATCATCACCAGCGAAATCCCCAGCCACACCCTTGCGTGTTTGAAGAAATCGATCGAGGTATTATCACGAATAAGTCTTAGGCGCATATCAAACCTCGATTGTCTTAGGACGGGCGCGAGCGAACCAGATCGAAATCAACGACCGGGTCACAAAGATGGCGGTAAAGACCGACGTCAGGATACCAAAGCCCAAAGTCACCGCAAAACCGCTGACCGGGCCTGACCCGACAAAGAACAGGATCACAGCGGTCATAAAGGTGGTAATGTTGGCATCAACAATCGACGACATCGCCTTTTCATACCCAAGCTCAATCGCACGGGCAGCTCCTTTGGCGGTTTTTAATTCTTCGCGAATGCGCTCAAAGATAATGACGTTTGCATCGACAGCCATCCCGATGGTCAGCACGATCCCTGCAATACCCGGCAGCGTCAGCGTGGCGCCGATAATCGACAGCAATCCGAAGATCAGACCGACGTTCACGATCAGCGCGATGTCCGCAAACAGGCCAAAAAGCCCATACGACAGAACCATAAAGATCAAAATCGCAATACCCGCAACGATACAAGCAATCTTGCCCGCATCAATGCTGTCTTGCCCCAATTCGGGTCCAACTGTGCGTTCTTCCAAAATGGTCAATTTCGCAGGCAGCGCCCCGGCGCGCAAAAGAATGGCCAGATTGGTGGCCTCTTCGACGCCAAAATTACCCGTGATGATACCAGATCCACCCGGAATGTGGCTTTGGATGCGTGGCGCCGATATCACCTCGCCATCCAGAACAATGGCAAAGGGCGACCCGATATTTTCTAACGTATAGTCGCCAAATTTGCGGGCCGCAGCCGTGTTGAACCGGAACGCAACCGCAGGTGACCCGTTTTGGTCGAAATCAAGCTGCGCATTGACCAATTCTTCGCCAGTCACGACAGCACGTTTTTCGATGATATAAAACTGACCGGGGTTTTCAGCGTCCGGCGCAATGATGTTGCCGGTGCCGGGCGATTGATTTGCATCTCCGGTCACGGCAATCACCGCGTTAAAGGTCAGTTGCGCGGTGGTCCCGATCAGGTCGATCACCTCTTGCGCCGACCCGACACCGGGCACTTGGATCAACACGCGGTCGGTGCCTTGACGCTGGATCGATGGCTCGCGTGTCCCGGCCTCGTCAATCCGGCGCCGCACGATTTCAAGCGTCTGACCCATCGTGCGATCGTTCATCGCAACCTTTTCAGCCTCGCTCAGCTCGATCGTCAGGATCGGACCATTGATCGACACATCAATATTGCTGGCCGCGCCGCCGGTCAAAGACGCCACAGGCGTCCCCAATCCACGCACGATTTCCAACGCACGTGCCGCCCCTGCCTCTTGGGAAATCCGCACCCGCAACGTATCAACCGGGCCATCTTCGCGGGTCACAAACCCGACGGTGTCACGATCAACCGCCAGGGCATCGCGCACTGCGGGCCAGAATTCTTCCAGGAATGTCGCATGTACATCGGCGACATTCACTTCGACCAGCAAATGTGCCCCACCGCGCAGGTCAAGCCCAAGGTTGACCAAGTTCGATGGCAAAAAGCGGGGCCATAGCGCCGCATCCGCCTCTAGTGCCGCATCAGTCTGCCCACCCGCGATCGTTGCAACCGCATCATTATGCGCCTCAACCCGCGAATAAAATGTGTTTGGCATTGCAAACAGCAATCCAACCGCAACGATGCCCCAGATCAAAATCTGCTTTGGCGTAGAAATATTCAGCATGACGCGGTCCTTTGGCGGATCAGGATTTCGCAGGTTCGGTTTTGTTCAGAACCGCAGCGATGGTGGATTTGACCACACGGACGTTCACGCCAGCCGCAATTTCGACTTCAACTTCGTTGTCGTCTTTCACTTTGACTACTTTGCCCTTGATCCCGCCTTGGGTGACGATCTGGTCGCCCCGGCGCAACGCATCAAGTGTCATCTGGTGTTCCTTCAGCTTTTTCTGCTGGGGACGAAACACCAAAAGATACATGATCCCGATGAGCGTCACGATAAACATCAGGTCAACAGGTCTCATAGCCAAATCCTTATATATTGCGGGTCTCACCACCCAAGAAGTGGCGGCACGTTAATCGCGAGATAAGCAATTGGCAACGAGATGCAAGTGGATAGCGGTCCGCGGCACCAAATCAGCCCGCAATGCCCGCCCGACAGCCCGTTATTTCGACCGACGCCACCGGATGTTGGAACGCGCCGGCTGGGCGGCATCTAACGCGGTGCTTTTGGGGTGTGACGGCGAAGCGGGTGATTGGCATCATGCGGATGGGACATTGAACAAACCGCGCGTCTCGTCCACTTTGTGACGAAGCAATTTAGAAAGGTGCGCGCCATGAAACCAATCCAACTTTCAGAAAAGCTTGCTATGTTCGATAGCCATTGGGATCCGCATGTTATTGCCGATTACAATGAAAACGACGTAATGGTCGTAAAACTTCAAGGCGAATACGCGTTTCATAAACATGACGACACAGACGACTTTTTCTATGTGCTGGAAGGTGAAATGATCATGGATATCGAAGGGCAAGCCTCGCAAGTTGTAAAAGCCGGTGAGCTGTTCATCGTGCCCAAAGGGGTTGTGCATAGACCGCGTGCCGAACACGAGGTGAAGGTTTTGTTGATCGAGCCGAAGGGCGAACCAAATTCTGGCGATTCCTCAAGAGAACCCGCACCCAAAACGCGTCTTTAAAGACCCCGAGCGGCGGATCAGCATCGTCCGAGCCAGCGCCAAACGGACAGTGACCGCGGTGCGATCCTGCTGCCCAGTTCCCAACGCGGGTCTGCCTTCGGACCGTGCGCCGGGGGCGACGCGATGCCGACCCCCAATTTTCGGTTCACTTGCCCCCCACAATCGGGCATATCAGCGCCACTTGTAACGCCAAAAGGACCGATGCCATGCACGATATCCGCACCATCCGTGACAACCCCGCTGCCTTTGACGCGGCCCTGTCTCGTCGTGGGATGGCCCCTGTGTCCTCCAATATTTTGGCCTTGGACGAGGCACGCCGCGCCAGCATTCTGGCCGCCGAAACCGCCCAAGCCGACGCCAACAAAGCCGCCAAAGACGTGGGCGCCGCCAAGGCGCGTGGCGACGACGCTGAATTTGAACGCCTGCGCGCGTTGGTCGCTGAAAAGAAAGCCGAAATTGCGGCATTGAACGACGCTGCCAAGGCCCAAGATGTCGCCCTGAACGACATGCTGTTGGCGGTCCCTAACCTGCCTGATCCGTCCATTCCAGACGGTGCAGACGAAAACGACAACGTCGAAATCAACCGTCAGGGCAGCCCGCGCAACTTTGCGTTTACCCCCGTCGAACACTACGACATTCCCGCAATCCGTCCGGGCATGGATTTCGAGACCGCAGCAAAACTGTCGGGTAGCCGGTTTGTGCTGTTGTCGGGTGCCGTCGCACGCCTGCACCGCGCCCTTGCGCAATTCATGCTCGACACCCATGTCGACGAACACGGGCTTACGGAAACCATCACCCCCGTACTCGTGCGTGAAGAAATGATGTACGGCACCGGCCAGCTGCCCAAATTCGGCGACGATAGCTATCAAACCACCAACGGTTGGTGGCTTATCCCCACCGCCGAGGTCACTTTGACAAATATTGTCAATGGGTTAACTGTCGACGAATCCTATCTGCCCCGCCGCTTTGTCGCGCATACACAGTGTTTTCGTTCCGAAGCAGGCTCTGCCGGGCGCGACACATCCGGCATGTTGCGCCAGCACCAGTTCGAAAAGGTCGAGATGGTCAGCATCACCAAACCCGAAGACAGCGCGTCAGAACATGACGCGATGACAAAGCGGGCCGAAACAATTTTGGATAAACTCGGCATACCCTACCGCACGGTGGTGTTATGCACAGGCGATCTGGGTGCGGGTATGCGCAAAACCCACGACATCGAAGTGTGGCTGCCCGGTCAAAATGCCTACCGCGAAATCGCGTCAATCTCGGTCGCGGGCGATTATCAGGCCCGCCGTATGAATGCGCGGTTCAAACCCTCGGGTGGCGGCAAGCCAGAGTTCGTGCATACGCTGAACGGCTCCGGCCTTGCGGTTGGGCGCTGCCTGATTGCGGTGGTCGAGAACGGTCAACAGGAAGACGGATCCGTTGATCTGCCTGCCGTTTTGCACCGCTACCTGGGCAACAAAACCCGTATCAACGCAGACGGCCAATTGGCCTAAGCACGTGGGAGCAGATCATCTTGGGTGATCTGCTCTTGCAGTTTTTTCAGCACGTTTTTTAGAGTTTTCGGCTGATAGTCCTTGTCGCA
The DNA here is from genome assembly GCF_056108365.1 of Yoonia sp. SWMV100. Classification (NCBI taxonomy): domain Bacteria; kingdom Pseudomonadati; phylum Pseudomonadota; class Alphaproteobacteria; order Rhodobacterales; family Paracoccaceae; genus Yoonia; species Yoonia sp. SWMV100. The sequence continues at coordinate 264,245 of NZ_JBWBAQ010000002.1, forward strand.
GGCAATGCGATCAATCGCGACTTGGCTGAGATCTTCGATCGTTATCGGACCATCGCGGTCAACTTTTTTGCGCATCATCAGCCGTGATATCAAATCAAGCGATGACTTATTGCATAACTGTTCGCGGATATTTCGTGTGTTGCGGATCGCGTCCAAGACACGCGGGTCCATCTCAAGCCCGACGCGCTGCGCCCCTTCGGCAATCCAGTCACATGCAAACGACGACAACCCTAGTCGGTCGCCACCACCGCCAACCGATCCGTGATCACCCGGAAACCATTCTTGACGGTATGCCCAGTCATCGCGGCTGCGCGGGTCAAGCGCGACATCGCTTTCTACCCCCAAAGCCATCCGGTTCATGACCCCCAACTTTTCAGACCACAGCGCAGGCGGGAACGTTTTGCGGTGTTCATCAATTGCGACCGCATGCCGAGCAGATTTCACCATGGTGCTAAGGTGCTGATCGTGGAACTGGTACTTTTGATTGAAAAACTTTGCCGTCAACCAATGGGCCGGCACCCCAAGCGCACCAACGGTATCCCACACGCCCAGATATTTGATTTCCAGATTGACACATAGACCCGGGCGCGTCTTCAGCCGCCAATTCCATTCCGCGTTGCTGGTTGCGGTAAAGGGTGCGAAATCAGCGCGAAATAGAAAGCTGGCGGGATCGTCCGGTTTGGTATTGGGATCACGCGATCTATACCGGGCAATCGCATCGTTGATCCGGTGGACATTGCCGCGCGGAGGTATCCCGCACGACCGGATCAACCCCGCCAATGACCGTGCCGTATACGCACCACGCGAAAACCCAAAGATGTATATTTCGTCACCCGGCTCGTAGGAAAACACAAGGCCGCGATAAGCATCCTCTATATTCTCGACAAGGCCGATCCCCAGCGCCCCGCCGATCTTGCGATCTGCAAAGCGCGCTAATTTTGTCGATCCGCGGCCTGCACCGACACCGAGAACGTAAAACACTTCTTGTTTGTGGCCATCGTCTGATGTGTGTTTCACGGCCTGCGCCAGTTGCACAACATTGGTCGGGTGCGCGGCGTCATGGCGATTCCATGTCCCGTCGCAAAAAATCGCGATGCGTTTCATTGGTAATTCATCCCTATCAATGGCAACATGCTGGAACACAGCATCTGGCCGCGCAAGTCAGCTATTCCTGACTGTGCATTTGATATCTGCGAATTGACCCTATCTGGTGAACCATGAAACATCTCCGCGCGTACCTGGCTCTTTTCTTTACGGTGACATTTGTCGTGTCGCCCGCATTAACCCGCCCTTTTTCAGGCTTTCGGGCGGATCAATTGCCGATTCCACAAATTGCCCCACCCGTTCAGCCTGCGGGCTATGCTTTTGCGATTTGGGGGCTGATCTACGCAGGGTTGGTTGGCGCTGCGATCTATGGCGTCTGGCAACGCGCCGATCATCCGGGCTGGGACCGTGCGCGCCCCGCGTTGATCGTCAGCCTTGCTGTCGGTACACCGTGGCTCGCTGTTGCGAACACGAGCGCGATTTGGGCGACCATCCTGATTTTTGTCATGACAGGATCAGCAATTGTTGCGCTGTTCAAAGCACCGCATGATCTTTGGGCGTTCAAAGTCCCTGTCGGGCTGTACGCTGGATGGCTTACTGCGGCGAGCTTTGTATCACTGGGCACAACCGCAGCCGGATACGGCGTTTTGATGGGTCAGGTTTATTGGGCCTACGCAGGGATCATCGGCGCGTTAACGGTGGCCACATTTGTGATCACCAAAACCCGGTGTCCCGCCTACGGGCTTGCCGTGATCTGGGCATTGGTGGGCATTATCGTTGCCAACGGCAGCGATCAAATGTCGGTCACACTGCTCGCGGCTTTGGGTGCGATGGTTCTGGCGGGGCTGACCCTGATGGTCAGCCAACGCCAGGTTATTTCTTAAGGTGCTTTGACAAACGCGATGGCTGCGACGACTTTTTATCCTTGTAAGGGTTCTTGTCGCCCTGATCGCGCAGATAAAGCCGGATCGGCGTACCCGGCATATCAAAGTCAGCGCGCAACCCGTTGACCAAATAGCGTTTATAGCTTTCTGGCATCAGATCGGGATGCGACGTCATCACGACAAACGCAGGTGGTCGCGTCTTGGCTTGGGTCATATAGCGCAGTTTGATCCGCTTGCCGCCCGGCGCGGGAGGCGGATGCTGCTCCAGCATACCCACCAGCCAGCGGTTCAACTGGGCCGTGGTGATACGGCGGTTCCAGACATCATGCGCCCGCATAATCGCCTGTTGCAGCTTATCGATCCCCTTGCCTGTTTTGGCGGAGACCGTCACCAAAGGTGCGCCGCGCAACTGCGGCAGCAGCCGCTCAAAGCTCTCGCGCAGCTCCTTCAGCTTGTCTTGCTTTTCGTCTTCTGTGTCCCACTTGTTGACTGCGATCACCACCGCACGGCCTTCGCGTTCGGCCAGATCGGCGATCCGCAGATCCTGCTGTTCAAACGGAATTTCAACATCAAGCAAGACAACAACAACTTCGGCAAACTTGACAGCACGCAACCCGTCAGACACCGACAGCTTTTCCAGCTTTTCCTGGATCTTTGCCTTTCTGCGCATACCCGCAGTGTCAAAAATCCGCATCGGGACGCCGTCCCAATCCTGCTGCACGGAAATTGCGTCGCGGGTGATGCCGGCCTCGGGGCCAGTGAGCAGCCGCTCTTCACCGATGATCTTGTTGATCAGTGTGGACTTGCCTGCGTTCGGGCGTCCGACAACAGCAATTTGCAAAGGTTTTGCTTTGGTCGGAACGCGCGGCGCGTCTTCGTCATCGTCCCCGACGTCCACGTCCACCTCTGGGGCGTCAATCGCGGCACGTTCTTCATGGGCATCAAAGATCGGGCGCAGAACGTCCATCAATTCGCCCATGCCTTCGCCGTGTTCGGCAGACATACGGATCGGCTCGCCTAGGCCAAGCGAATAGGCTTCAAGAATGGTATTATCAGCGGCGCGGCCTTCGCCTTTGTTGGCGGCCAGAATGACGTTGGCATTTTTCTTGCGCAGGATTTCGGCAAAAACCATATCTGCGGGCAACACACCAACACGGGCGTCGATCATAAACAGACAGACGTCGGCCATTTCCACAGCGCGTTCGGTCAGGCGGCGCATACGGCCCTGCAGGCTGTCGTCAGTGGCCTCTTCAAGGCCGGCACTGTCGATCACGGTAAAGCGCAAGTCGGCAATCCGCCCTTCGCCTTCGCGCAAATCACGCGTTACCCCCGGCTGATCATCGACCAACGCCAGCTTTTTTCCAACCAGACGGTTGAACAGCGTCGACTTGCCCACATTTGGACGGCCCACAATTGCAAGGGTAAAACTCATTTATTCGGCTCCTGACGGATGTTGAGGCCCGCCGATACACCAATCAGCGCTTAACGGAAAGCGTGCAATTTGCCGTCCTTGCTGACGACGTACAGCGTTTGCCCCGCAACAACAGGCGCAGTGGCTGCGCCAGAGGGCAAATCAACAGTACCAATCAACGCACCAGAGGTCGGGTCAAACTGTCGGATCACGCCATCAGACGAGGTGACAATCAGGCGGCCACCAGCCAAGATCGGCCCATAATGCCCAAAAACAGCGCGCTGGCGGGCCGTTTTGCCATCGGTGAAATTTGGCAAGCCCACTCGCCAGACCGGGTCGCCTGTTGTCGCGTTCAAACGGACCAATTCGTTCAGGTCATTGATCAAGAACACAGCGTCACCAACCGGCCAAACCGGGCTAATCGCGCCCTCTGGGGCTGTCCACAAACGGCTGCCGTCGGTCAAATCGAGCGCAACGATTCGCCCGGAAAAGTTCCCGACATAAACACGGTTACCGACGATCACAGGGTCAGCGGCAATTCCGCTGACCAGATTAACGGCGCGGCCCAACCGATCGCCCGAAATCACGGTCGACCAGCGGCGCAACCCGCCGTCGGGATAGGTCGCTATCACCTCACCCGACGGGAATGGCAAAATCAGCGTCTCGCCTGATACGGCGGGTGACGCCCCGCCATCGAAATTGGCTTGCGAAGGTGTTCCGCTGACCTGCCAGCGAATGCGCCCGTCGTTGACATCCAACGCCCACGCGGTGCTGTCGCGCGCAACCAGATACAGCAAATCGCCACGCAGTGTTGGCGCCGCCTGTGCCGGGGCGCCCAAATCCTGAACCCAGATCACAGCGCCTGTCGCGGCGTCCAGCGATGTGACTTCCCCGTATCCGGTTGCGGCATAGACCCGGCCACCACCGACCGCCACAGCGCCGCCAGAGGCATCGCTGACCCGATCAGCTGCCGGCACCAAACCACGTGACCACAGCGTTTGCCCCGCAGCCGACGTCGCGGTGACAGTGCCACGTGCATCAACGGTATAGATCACACCGCCTGCAACCACGGGTTCAGCCGTAATACGTGCGCGGCGGCTATCGCCCTCTCCGATCGGCACTGCGAACACTTCGCGCAGGCTTAGCCCAAGCGCTGGGTGGCTAATTTGATGTGACGGACTGCCATTGCGGTGCGTCCAGTCGATATTTTCTTGCGCAACGGGTATCGATACGCTTTGCACTGTATTTTCAAATACCGGCGCATTGCGCAGCGAAAAGCGTTCACCGGGCAGAATCACGTCTTTTTCGCCGCATGCTGCCAACGAGCCGAGCAATAGACTTGCGCCAATGATTGTTTTTACTGTCACGGTGCGTTCCAATCCGGGCCTACTGCGTCACTGGTTGCGGCATCGGTTCCCCGAGCGACAGCATCAAGGTTTGCATCCGATCACGCAAGCCCTGCGACGTGGCCGCATCTTCTGCGATTTCGCGCATCGTCGCCAAGGCAGTGACCGTGTCGCCACTTTCAAGCTGTGCATAGGCAATCTGTTCGCGTGCCAGCGGGGCATAAGGCTGACCAGGGCGCGCCAGTTCTTCAAGGGCCGCAATACGCGCTGCCACATCATCGCCGGGTATCATCGCCGCTTTGAATGCAGCCAAATCGCGATAGGCTTGCGGATATTGGGCGTTGCTGGCAACGGCATTCAGCGCCGCGGCCGCAGCATCTGTATCGCCTGCTTCATTCTGCGCCGCAGCCGCCAAAAGCGCAGCAATGGCGCCCGCGTCCCCTGCGACTGGCAACGCTGACAACGCCGCAGCGCGGGCTGTCGCATCAGCTTCTGAAATCGCAGCGTAAATTGCATCGCCTGTCGCGGCAGCGGCGGCGGCGTCGCGCGCATTGCGATATTCCGTCCAAGCCGCACCACCCACAAGAGCCAAAATCAGAAGCACCGCAATTGGGCCATAACGGCGCATTTGTGCAAATAGCTTGTCGCGTTTCACTTCATCAGTGACTTCATCGATAAAACTGTCCGAGTTGCTCACCTTGGCCCCCATTTAACGCATCAGCAAAATGCTGTTGGCGCGTTCATATCGTGAAGCACGCCACGTGGACAAGTCAGAAGGCGCCCAAATAGCCACCTAATCCCAAACACACGAAGTTTTGTAACCCGTTACGCCGTCGAACCGGATGTACGTGACATCACGGCGAACGTCCGCAGCGCAAGAACCAGCGCCAAAACAGCACACAACGCAATCGCCCCGACCATCGGGACTGCCGTGCCATCAAAGAACAACCCGGTCACCACAACCATCGCACCCGCAGCAACCATCTGCAACGTGCCGCCCAGACTTGCCGCGAGCCCGGCAATATCACCATGTGGATCAAGCGCCACAACCATTGTTGTCGGCAAAATCAACCCCAAACACGCGTTCGCCAGAAACAGGCCGGCAATGATCACCGGCAGCGTTGCAAAGCCGGCAAGACCAACCAGAAAGAGCGCGACAGTAAACCCTGCAAACCCCATGATGGCCCAGCGCATCACTGGAAGAATCCCGTATTTTTCGCCCATCGGCCCCGCCACCTGCGACGCACCGAAAAACCCGAGCGCATTCACAGCAAATGCAATGCTGAACCCCGTCGGGCTAAGCCCGAATTCTTCGGTATAGACAAATGCGGCGCTGGCGATGAACACCATGAAACTTGCGAATCCAAAGCCGCCAATAAACGTCAGCCCCATAAAGACCGGATCACGCACCAACACCTTGGTGCCTTGCCAAAGGTTGCGCAGATTGACACGCACCCGGTGTTCCGGTGCGAGCGTTTCAGGCAGAATTGTCCCGACCAAGGTCAGGCTTAGGATCGCCGCCAATGCGAGTATCCAGAAAATACCGCGCCAATCGCCAATCGCAATCATGCCACTGCCCGCCAAAGGTGCCAGCATAGGCGAAACAGAAATGACCAGCATAACCATCGCCATCAGTTTTGTCGCTTGTGTCCCGGTATGCATGTCGCGAATGATCGCACGCGGAACCACCATCAGGACGGCGCCCCCTAACCCCTGAATGATCCGGCCCGCAATCAGCCAGCCGATGGTCGGCGCAACCGCGCAGACCACAGCCCCCATCAAAAAGACACCAAGCCCAAAATAAAGCGGTATTTTACGACCGACTTGATCTGCCCAAGGCCCGTAAAACAATTGCGCCAGCCCGAAGGCCACGAAATAGGCGGTCAGTGTCATCTGGACCAAGGCGACATCTGCGTCCAAGCTCGCGGAGATGCTCGGCATAGCGGGTAAATACATATCGATTGCAAAGGGACCGACAGCAGAAAGAAGCCCGAGGATCAGGGCAGCGCGCAACATGGGCATGGAAGGACCTAACTGAAAATTTCCCCTGAACGTACCCACAGGTTACCGGCACCTCAACCTTCGAAAAAAGCGCGAAGGGATGTGCGTAGATGCACCATCACCCTGCCGAAATGCGTCATATCCGATAAACAATTGGCCGGGTCACGTTAAACTGGCGCAACGGTTTCTTCGGATTGGCGGTTCCATAATTGCGCATAACGCCCCTCCTTGGCCAGCAGCGCGTCTTGGGTTCCTTGTTCGACGATCACGCCGTTTTCCAGCACAACGATCAAATCGGCATCAGCAATTGTTGACAGCCGATGGGCGATGGTGATCACGGTGCGTCCCTCGCCCATTTCCTTAAGTTCGGCCTGAATTTCCATTTCGGTTTGCGTATCAAGCGCCGATGTCGCCTCGTCCAACAGCAAGATCGGAGGGTTCTTCAAAAGCGTGCGCGCGATACCAACACGTTGCTTTTCGCCGCCCGACAGCTTGAGACCGCGCTCACCCACTGTAGTTTGATAGCCGTCGGGCATACTCATGATAAAATCATGAATTTTAGCGGCTTTGGCGGCCGCGACGATCTCGGCCTCGGTGGCGGTCGGGCGGCCATACGCGATGTTATAATGCACGGTGTCATTGAACAGCACCGTGTCTTGCGGCACGACGCCGATTTGTGCGTGCAAGCTGTCTTGGGTCACGTCCCGCACGTCTTGGCCATCAATGGTTAATGCACCCGCATTCACGTCGTAAAACCGGAATAACAAGCGACCGATGGTGGACTTTCCCGAACCGGATGACCCTACAATCGCAACTGTCTGACCGGGTTCGACCGTCAGACTGACCCCTTTCAGGATCGGGCGCGCATCATCATACCCGAAAACGACATTGTCCAGTGTGACCCTGCCGCCCGAAACCTTGAGCGGGGTGGCACCAACGCGATCTTGAACCTCGGCGGGTTGTTCCAGCAGATCAAACATATCCCCCATATCAATCAACGCTTGGCGTATTTCGCGGTACACGGTGCCCAGAAAATTCAGCGGCATGGTGATCTGGATCATATAAGCATTGACCATGACAAAATCGCCGACCGTCAGGGTCCCTTTTTCAACGCCAATCGCAGCCATGACCATCACAGCCACAAGACCACCTGTGATCAAAAGCGACTGTCCGAAATTCAGGAAAGCCAGCGAATAATTTGTGGTGATCGCGGCCTTTTGGTATTTGGCCATTGCGCTGTCATAGCGGTCGGCCTCCCACTTTTCGGCGCCAAAATATTTGACGGTCTCAAAGTTCAGCAGGCTATCGATCGCCTTTTGGTTTGCGTCGGTATCTTGTTCATTCATCACTTTGCGGATTTTGACCCGCCATTCCGTGACGGTAAATGTAAAGGCCACATACAGCGCGATGGTGACAAAAACGACGACCAAGTACCAAACATCAAACAGAAAAAACAAAACGCCGGCAATCATCAGCAGTTCCAGCACAAGCGGTCCGATACTGAACAGCAAGAAACGCAGCAGGAATTCGACGCCCTTGACGCCGCGTTCAATCACACGGCTCAGCCCGCCCGTTTTGCGCATGATATGATAGCGCATCGAAAGACGGTGAATATGGGTAAAGGTTTCAAGCGCCAGTTGACGCAGTGCGCGCTGTCCCACCGGGGTAAAGATAACATCGCGCAACTGCTGGAAACCGACGTTCATCAGGCGGGCCAATCCATACGCCAGCGTCAGCCCTACCGCGCCTAAACCAAGAATGGTCGCGGCGGACGCACCGTCCTGCGCCAAAGCATCCACGGCTTGTTTGTAAAACAGCGGCGTTGCGACCGCGATCAGCTTTGCGGTGAAAAGTATGATTAGCGCGATGACGACCCGGCGCTTTACCCATGGCTCTCCGTCTGGCCAAAGATACGGCGCGACCCTGCGGATGACAGCCCATCCTTTGACATTGGAATTTTCAAGATTTTCAGATGTGGTGGATAAACGGCGCATTGGCACTCCAGCTGATGGCCCCTTTAGTTAGGATGGCCCCTTCAGAAACACCAGCCCTATGCCGCTATTGATTGACGTCAGGCATCCGGAAAATCTGACCGGGGTAAATCAGGTCAGGATCGCGGATCAAATCGGCGTTGGCTTCATAGACCTGCACATAATAGATGCCGTTCCCCAAGGTTTCCTCTGCAATCGCCCAAAGCGTTGCCCCCGGCTGCACCGTCCGCACGGCAACGTCGAACCCGTCTTGCGATGTCTCTTCTGCCAAGACTGCGGCGACATCACGCGGTTCTTCGCGCTTGAATGGCGTTTCAATGCGCGAAACCACAGCACCATCCGTGTTTACCTCGTCGACACGCAATGTATAAACACCTGTCGCCACATCCAGTAGGTCGATGCGCCAATCACCCCCTTGCGTCACCGGAGAAGCATTCACAGGCTGGTTATCGAGATAGACCTGCACTGATCCGTCACCGACCGCACGGCCTGACAGCTGCACCTCGCCTTGCGGATCGTATGTGATCGCATCAAGCGCAACATTGGGGGACAACAGGTCTGGCCCTGACTGAACAACACGCACCCCGTCGCCGTCTGCTTTCAAGACAGTCGGCGCGACAGGGACCTGCGGCAACGTGGCGGATGGCGTGCCCAAATTTGGCAACGTCTGTGGTGCCGGCGCTGTCGGGGACGGTTCGGCAACCATCGCAGGCGCGTCAGGACGATCAAGTGGTGCGGGTGCGGTGTCCGGGGCTGGCGGCGCGACTTGGGCGATGACGACCTGTGGCTGCGCAATCGGGGCCACGATATAGCTTGTGTCGGAACGCAACGCCGCACCGTCCGGATCCCCCACCAAAGTCAGGGACCGTGGATCTGGCGATGGACTAGCGGTCGGGAAGACGACGAAAGAACCCGATGCGTCGGCCGTCACAGTGTCAATCACATCCCCACCCAGTACAATCGCAACAACCTGCCCCGGCTCTGCACGTCCTGCTACAACCATGCTGCCGTCCGCTTCGACGCGAAATGTATCAAACCGCGGGGCCTGCGGGACAGGTAACGCGGGCGTATCTGCGGCAAAACCCGTGTCGGCGGCACCGCTATCGACAACTGCCTCCCCTGACGTTTGCGGCACAGGTGCTTGGGGGACAAAAATGACAATGCCAACAACCAACACAATTGCAGCTAACGCGCCAAGCACCAATGGCATTGCGTTTGATTTGGTTGCCTTATTCACATCAATTCCCCTGATCGGCCCATTGTAATTGGCTCCACCACCTCACATGGTGCACCTACCGTAGCAACGCCACCCTCAGGCGTCAAAGTGAAGCTGTAAGAAAAGACATATCATGCCAACATATCAAAAATCTGTCTGTGTGTATTGCGGGTCCCGTGACGGGTCCAACGCCACCTATGCTGTAGCTGCCGATGAAACCGGCAAAATGCTGGTCCGCAACAACTGGCGGCTGGTTTACGGCGCAGGTGATGTCGGGTTGATGGGTCGGGTGGCGAATGCTGTGCAGTCTGCGGGCGGCAAAACCTTTGGGGTCATCCCCACCCACCTGCTGGATTGGGAGGTCGGCAAGCGCGACCTTGATAGTTTTGTCATTACCGAAACCATGCACGAACGCAAAAAGGTCATGTTCATGAACGCCGATGCGGTGGTCGTCCTGCCGGGTGGGGCTGGATCCCTGGACGAGTTCTTTGAGGCGCTCACATGGCGGCAGCTCAAACTGCACGCGAAACCGATCGTGCTGCTGAATACCGACGGTTTCTGGGACCCGCTTTGGACATTGTTGGAACACGTCGTCAAACAAGGCTTTGCTGGCGACGATATCCTGTCTTATGTGACAATCGTCCCGGACGTCGCCGCATTAGAGGCCAATCTGCGCGCCACTTTATCCTGACGGATGGCGGTCACCGAATACAGGATCACCGCCGCCCAGATCATTGGAAATGCGACCATATGCACGGTGCCGAATGGCTCTGCAAAGATCAGGACGGCGACCAGAAACTGCAGCGTCGGATTGATGTAGAATGCGATGCCTGTGGTCGCCATCGACACGCGGCGCGCGCCATAGCTGAACATCAACAGCGGGATCGATGTGATCGGTCCGGCGCATATCAGCAAGATACTGTCATGCCAGTTCTGACCGAACGCGCCACCTGTCGTCGGCTTGAACCCTTCGAAGCCCGCGAAGTGAACGCCTGCCAGCCAGATAACGGCCAATGGCAGCACCAATGCCACCTCTGCGGCGACCGTCAGAACGGGCCCAGCGGACACGCCTTTTTTGATCAACCCGTAGATGGCGAATGTCACCGCCAAAGACAGCGCCACAAGCGGTACAACACCTAAGCCTACGGTCAACACGGTCACCGCCGCAAAGACCAGCCCGATTGCAATCCATTTCAATGGGCTTAACGGTTCGGACAAGACAAAGCGCCCGATCAAGACGGACAGCAGCGGATAGATGTAATACCCCACGCTTGCCTCGGTGGAGCGATCAATTTGCGATGACAGAATGAACAAAAACCAATTCGCGGAAATCATCAAAGCCGCGACGACCATCAGCGCACTTTGGTCACGGATCAGCGCAAGCATTTGTTTGAACCGCCCCTGCATAACCAAGATGACCCCGAAGAACAAAAACGACCACACGGCCCGATGTGATAACACCTCAAGCGGTGGAATATGGCTCAGGGCTTTGTAGTAGATCGGGGACAACCCCCAGATCACACATGTGGCGATGATCGCGACGATCCCTTTGGTGCTGTCATTCACTGCGCCAGATCCCCCATAATTGCTGTGTAGCGGCTGATGGAAATATTCGATCCGCAGGCGATAATGCCAACATGCCGACCACCCAGCTCATCGCGCAAAGGCCCAAGGATTGCGGCCAGTGACGCGGCGCAAGCCGGTTCTGCGGTCAGCCGCAAGATGCGTTGGTAATGGTTCATCGCATGCCGCAATTCATCATCGTCAACACGCACGACGCAGTCCACATAGGTTTTGGTGACGGAAAACGAATAAGGCAGCGCATATGGCGCACTCAGACTATCGGCAATGGTATCGATGCGGTCCGACGTGACAGGTCTGCCCGCTTCAAAACTGCGGAACATGGCGTCAGCACCATAAGGTTCCACCCCGATCACGGTGGCACCCGGCCGCAGTTGTTTGATTGCACAGGCCATACCGCTTATCAGGCCGCCACCGCCGATGGGCACAACAAATGTATCTATTTGCGGGGCCTGATCCACATACTCCAACCCACATGTCGCGGCCCCTAGCGTCATGTGTGACCCTTCAAACGGGTGCATCAGCGTGCGCCCACCGTCAGCAGCAGCGTTCATCGCGGCAAATGCCGCAGGCATATCGTCATAAAGTTCGACAGTGGCACCCAGATCTTTGCAGCCGGTAATCCGCGATGGGTCCACGGTACTGGGCATGCAAATGACCGCGTCGACACCTGCGGCATGCGCGGCCCAAGACACCGCGAGCGCATGATTGCCACCACTCGCGGCGACGACACCTGCCTTGCGTTGGTCTTGGGTTAACTTGCGGATACCCAACAGAACGCCGCGCGCCTTGAACGATCCCGTCTGCTGAAACAATTCAAGCTTAACAGTGACGCTGGCGCAGTCAGGAAGCGTGCCGCCCCACCGATGCGATGTCAGCGGCAGCACAGGTGTTTCCACGACAGCCCCCCGCAGCATCGCGGCTGCCGCGTGAATTTCGTTTCGTGAAGGTCCGGACATAGTAGCCTCAAAGCAAAAGACCCGCAGGTGTCCCACGGGTCTAAGTCTTTGTCCATCCGGTATTAACCCGCGAGGTCCGCCATCACGATTTTTTCGATTTCGTTCAACGGATGATTGGTCAGTGTTTTTGGAATTTCGCCAATCACTTTGTCACTCACCTCTTGGTGCAGGTTGTCGCGCAATGCACCCAACACCCCCGGTGCAGCAACAAGAACGATTTGCGAAAAATTACCGCGGTGCGCATGGCCATACAAAAGGTCAGCCAATTCGACGGCAAAACGGTCTTTTGCAAGTTCATGCCAATCAGTATCATCAAAAGCCGACTTTTGGCCGGGGCCGCCGTCGTTCATCCGGCCGGGGCGATTAGCGGACTGTTCAAGGTTCGAAGGATTGTCTTGCTCCTTCTTTCTGACGACCTGCAAATGCGGATTTTCAGCGTCTGTCTGGTTTTCAAGAAACAGCGCCTTTTCACTATCCGCGACCAATACCCATGTGCCCTTTGCGATCTCAGTCATCAGACACATCCTCTGACGGGGCTATTTCGCTAGGCTGGCTACGGACTTTAGAAACGCCCGTTGCGCGGCGGTCCGAACCGTCAGCGCCACCATGTGCACCCGGAACTGCGTTCGACTGCGGCGCCCCATTCACCTCTTGTTCGGTGTCTGACGTGCCATCTTGGGAACGTTTGCGATCTGCCATAACTTGTCCTTCCGTGTTCTGGTTCGATTACTGACACAACCCTAAGGTCACGCCGTTCGTTCCATAAAAAAGGCCCACCGCAAATTGCGGCAGGCCAAAAACACGCGACACGATGGGAAATTACATACGGCCCGCGACGTTTTCCCAGTTCACAAGGTTATCAAGGAAGTTCGTCAGATAGACCGGACGCTTGTTCCGGAAGTCGATGTAATAGGAATGTTCCCAAACATCGCAGCCCAGCAGCGCGGTCTGCCCAAAGCAAAGCGGGTTCACGCCGTTTTCTGTTTTGGTCACTTTCAGCGCGCCATCGGTGTCTTTCACCAACCAGCACCAGCCGGAACCAAACTGCCCAGCGCCTGCTGCGCTAAACTGTTTTTTGAATTCGTCAACGGATCCAAAGCTTTCGACAAGCGCCTTTTCAAGTTCGCCAGGCATTGCATTGCCGTTTGGACCCATCATTTCCCAAAATTGGTTGTGGTTCCAAAGCTGCGAAATGTTGTTGAAGATACCGCTCTGCGCCACAGCCGTCGGGTTGTAGGTGCCTGTGATGATTTCCTCAAGGGACTTGCCTTCCCATTCGGTGCCGGCGATCGCGGCGTTTCCGTTGGTCACATAGGCATTGTGGTGCAGGTCGTGGTGAAATTCGAGCGTCTCAGCAGACATGCCCTTTGATGCAAGAGCGTCGTGTGCGTATGGAAGATCGGGGAGTGTAAAAGCCATTTTCTTACTTTCTGTGTTAGGGACAGTATGCATTGATACATGTCACATGGTTGCGAGAGGTCAAGGGTTAGATCGGTCTTGGCGGGTCGTTCACAATCACCTGTGCGCCGATGCACATCTGTCAGGCAGCAGCTGCAAATGGGCGCGCCGCCTGACGCATTGTCATCCACCCCAGTAACGCGCTGTCAAAGGCACGCGGGTTTTCAAGAAACGGCAAATGTCCGGCGTCCATCAGGTACCCCTGCGCATGGGACACCCCGCGCAAGATATTCAACTGGTGCCGCGCTGGCACCACGGCATCCGCGCTTCCGATCACGGCAAGCACGGGCGTCGAGATATTTTCCAGCACGTCGATTAAAGAATGCCGCAACACCCAGTCCGCAAGCAGTCGAATGTCTTCTGCCCGGCACGCCTGCAGCGATGACCGCATCTGTTCGGAAAACTCTGCCGCGACGGCAGGCGTTGTGACACTGCGCAGCCCCTGTTCAAAGCGTGTGCGGTTCGACAGCCAATAGCGCCACAAGACACCAAACAATGGGCGCGCCACTTTTGGCCACTTCATCACTTCGGTTGAAAAACATGCGGCGCGGCCGCGGTGTCCACACGTCAGACCGCCGGCCATTACAATACTGTCAATCGCAGCGGGGTTCTGTTGCGCCAAAAGCAAACTTAGCATTGCGCCTGTGGAATGCGACACAATCATCGCAGGCTCGCCACCCGCAAAGTCTGCGATACGGGCCGACGCGTCGTTGGTCCATTCCGCCACAGTCAGCGCGCGACGCGTCGGGTCGTGACCCGGCAACGGCAGGTTCAGGCAGCGGGCGGCAGACAGGCCAAGACGGGCTTGAGTGGGCGCCCAAATGTCGGGCGTCTCGAAAAGTCCGGGGATGAAAATCATGGGTGGGGTCATGGCGTTAGGCCTTTCTTACAGGCCTAACGCCAATCGGCTTACATCGTTCCATCTGCGGCAGCACGACCGTGTAGGGCGCCCGCCGCGATGGGGTCACATCAGGTCAATTTGCCTAAATCGGCTGGGTTAAACCCGATCAGGGCGTCGGTATCACCGGTCCGAATTTTTTCGGCCCAATCCGGATCGCTTAGCAGCACACGCCCGACCGCAATCAGGTCAAATTCGTCACGGTCCATCCGCGTAAGCAGCTTGTCCAACCCAACGTTCGCAGACCCACCGCCGGCAAAGGCCGTAAAGAAATCCGCGTCCAGCCCAACAGATCCAACGCTGATCGTGGGCTTGCCCGTGATCTTTTTGGCCCAACCGGCAAAGTTCAAGCCGTCTTCACCATCGATGTCGGCAAATTCCGGCTCCCAGAAGCGGCGCTGCGAACAGTGGAAAATATCCACACCTGCATCCGAGAGCGGCGCAAGCCATGCTTCCATTTCGGCTGGCGTCTCGGCCAACCGCACCGCATAGTCTTGCTGTTTCCATTGGCTTAACCGCAAGATCACCGGGAAATCCGGGCCGACCGCCGCACGCACAGCTTTGACCACCTCGACCGCAAAGCGCGACCGCTCTGGCAACGTTTTACCGCCCCAGTGATCGGCGCGCTGGTTGGTGCCGGACCAGAAGAACTGATCGATCAGATAGCCATGCGCGCCATGCAGTTCGGCCACGTCAAAACCAAGCCGCTTTGCGTCAGCGGCAGCGCTTGCGAATGCTGCGATCGTATCCGCGATGTCGCTTTCGGTCATGGCCTTACCGCTGGGCTTGCCCGGCGCGAACAAACCAGAAGGGCTTTCCATCGGTATCTCAGACGTCCATCCGCTGGAGCTTGGCGCGGTGGATGTGTGCCACAGCTGTGGTCCCATCCGGCCCCCTGCATCATGGACAGCATCAATGACAGTTTTCCAGCCAGCCAGCGCGTTTTCTCCATGAAAGAAAGGAATGCCCGGTTCGTTACGCGACAATGGCCGGTCGATCACGGTGCCCTCGGACAGGATGAGGCCAACCCCGCCTTGCGCACGGCGGCGGTAATAGTCGGCGTTTTGCTGCGCCGGAACCCCGTTCGGGGCCATCGCACGTGTCATCGGTGCCATGACGATGCGGTTTTTGAGGTTCAACCCGCCAAGCTTGAACGGACGGAAAAGAGGTGCGACTTCGGCCGAGGTGGCGGGTGTGTCGAGTGACATTGGTGATGCTCCTATTGCTATCGCACCTAAGTATATTTTGTAGACCTGGTTTCAATTAGGCACTATTCCTACACTAAGTGTATCAAAGGAAACCTTATGCCCAAAGACACCAGCGAAACGCGTCATTTCACCGTTGACTGCCCCAACCGACTTCTTTTTGCCGAGATCGCAGATAAATGGTCGATGATGATTTTGACGGTTCTGGACGCCGGGCCACACCGTTTTAACAGCATTAAAAGATGTCTAGAGGGTGTATCGCAAAAGTCGTTGACGCAGACGTTGCGCAAACTTGAACGCAACGGAATCATTTCCCGCACCGTCCGCAATACATCCCCGATTGCCGTTGAATATGCGATGACCCCGCTTGGTCGTTCCCTGCTCGCGCCGTACCGTGCGATTTACAAGTGGACCTGCATCAACCTGCAAGAGGTCAACGCAGCCAGGGCAGAGTACGACGCGAACCAGTGACGCTAAGCGGTTTTAAAGTGGCCAACAGCACCGGCATGTGCCGACGCCACAAGCAGATCAAAGGCGTAATCAGCGACCGACCGGAAACAAATCAATTCAAACGTATCTGCGTCACGCATCCAGAATGCCGCAGCAATTTGGCCAATCCGGCTGCGCCGGCATTGGCCGGGTTTAAAGGTATCCGGGTGCAAATCGACAGGCGCAAGCTTGGCAAGCACATCGTGCGCATAGGCGCCCTCGACAGAAACGAGCGCGCGGGCGTCTGATACATTTTCCGCCAAATAATGCCTTTTCTTCAATGCCTTATCAATTGATGCTAAAGCATCAGAAACGGCGCTGTATGGAAGCAGGATCAGCAATTCGTCCGGCGACATCCAGCACAGGCCTTTGTCACCATCAATGCTGACACCCCCTTTTGTTGGAAAATCGCACCCCGTCAGGGACGTGCAAACGGATTTCACCTTGCTGTCGGATAGATCCCCGCGCAACGTGATCATCCCCCGCAACCCGGCCTCGCGGATTGTGACCTCTCCCGCAGCGACTTTACCGTTCAAAGCACTGACCGCATTAGACATTTTGCTTTGCCCCTTCTTTGTCATAAAACACCGGATCAACAATTCTGGCGGCGACCGTTGTGCCGTCAAGCTTGTTGAATTCAATCACCTCGCCCATCCGGTCCGGCCCGCGCAAAACCAGCCCCATCGCGATCCCCTTCGCGAGGGTCGCGGAATAATACGTTGATGTGACCCGGCCTTGCGTGTTGCGTTGCCCGTTCGCATTGTGTCCATCAGCAATCGCATACGCACCATCTGGCAAAACAGACCCATCGACGGTCTCAAGCCCGACCAGTTTCCAGCGGTTCGGGTCGGCCATGTGGCTGCGCGTGTGGGCGCGCTTGCCCAGATAATCGTCTTTCTTTTTGGATAGCGCCCACTGCAGGTTCAAATCCTGCGGAATCACTGTTCCGTCAGTTTCATCCCCGATCATGATAAAGCCCTTTTCAGCGCGCAAAATATGCAGGCATTCTGTGCCATAAGGCATCACGCCGAACTCTTCACCGGCTGCAATCAGCGCATCCCAGAATGCGGCGCCCTGACCAGCGGGCACAGCCACCTCGTATGACAATTCTCCCGAAAAACTGATCCGAAAGACGCGCGCATCAAATGCGCCAATCTTGCCCTTGGCCCACTGCATAAATGGAAGCGCCTCGGCGGACAGGTCCATATCGCCACCCAGTTTGCGCAACAATTTGCGGGCATTCGGGCCAACAACCGCGATTTGCGCGTATTGTTCGGTGACGTTTGCCACGTAAACCTGCATGTCCCACCACTCGCACTGCAACCAGTCTTCCATGTGGGCGTGAATGCGTTCGGCACCCCCGGTTGTGGTGTGACAAAGCCAGGTGTTTTCGTCCATGCGGACCACAACACCGTCATCCATCAGGAACCCGTTTTCCGAACACATCAGCCCGTAACGACATTTTCCGACCGGTAATGTCGACATCACGTTTGTGTACATCAAATCAAGGAATTTTCCGGCGTCCGGACCTTTGACGATCAGCTTGCCCAGTGTGGATGCATCCAGCAGCCCGACGTTGGTGCGCGTATTCACCACCTCGCGGTTGACGGCGTCATGCACTGTCTCGTCGGGGCGCACATACGCATAGGGCCTGCGCCATTGACCAACAGGTTCGTTGTCTGCCCCATGCGCATTCGACCATGCCGATACGGGCGTTTTGCGGATCGGTTGGAATAGATCACCGCGGGCAGAGCCGCCAATCGCACCCAACGAGATGGGGGTATATGGCGGGCGGAACGTGGTGGTGCCGACATTTGGAATGTCTGCATTCAACGCCTGCGAAAGCACGGCCAAACCATTGATATTACTTAATTTACCTTGGTCGGTTGCCATCCCCAATGTCGTATAGCGTTTTGCGTGTTCAACGCTTTCAAAACCTTCCTGCGCGGCCAACTGCACGTCGGACACTTTGACGTCGTTTTGAAAATCCAACCACGCCTTCGCGCGCAGGGCATGGCTTGCCCCTTGCGGCATCATCCAAACCGGTGAAATCGGTCCCTCGGCGTCATCCTCGCCCAAGGGGGCCTGTCCTGCACGTTTGCTATGGCCGGCCACTTTGGCCGCAACACGCCCCGCCGCCCATCCATCGCCGACGGCTTCGGCGGTAAACAAATGGCCGTTGGCAGTGCCCGCCGCGATGACAAATGGTGCGCCGTTTGCACCGGTGGGGGGCTTTTCGTGATCGGGGCGGAACATCACCTGATCCGCGTCCCAGCACAGTTTCCCGCCACAATGCGACCACAGGTGTACGACGGGCGACCAACCGCCCGACATCGCCACGCAGTCACACGCGATCTCTTCGATGACTGCGCCCTCGCCGGCTTGCGTGCATATCCCGACGGATGTGACGCGCTTGCCACCTTTGACCTTGGCGATGCCTTTGCCAACCTCGACCCTGATACCCAACGCACGCACCGCGTCAATCAACGGTCCTTCGACATCTTTGCGCGCGTCGATGATCGCCGGGATCTCTAGGCCTGCGCGCTTTAGCACCAATGCCGTCCGGTAGGCATCATCATTATTGGTCACGACAACGGTGCGGTCGCCCAGCGATACACCAAAATTCACCACATAATCGCGCACCGCCGCAGCCAGAATAACACCCGGCACGTCGTTACCGGCAAACGACAGCGGGCGTTCGATCGCGCCGGTCGCCGTGATGATTTGCTTGGCGCGAATGCGCCACAGGCGGTGTCGCGGGCCGTCCGTATCAGGCGCGTGATCTGTCAACCTTTCATAGCCCAGCGCATAGCCATGGTCATAAACACCCGCGCCCATGCACCGCAAACGCAAGTCAACATTCGGCATATTTTCAAGGACTTCGACTGTTTCCTTCACCCAATCCTGGGCAGGCATGCCTTCGATTGTGGGCTCATCGACAACCGCGCGACCGCCCCAATGTGCGGTTTGTTCCATCAGCAGGACACGCGCACCGGCTTCAGCAGCCGCAAGTGCAGCAGCGAGGCCCGCAATGCCGCCGCCCACAACCAAGACATCAACATGGACATGAAAGTGTTCGTATGTGCTGGTGTCACGGTCTTTTGGTGCTTTACCCAGCCCCGCAGAGTGGCGAATGACCGGCTCGTAGACATGTTTCCAGAAGGCCTGCGGGTACATAAACATTTTATAGTAAAAGCCCGCGGGCAGGAACCGCGCGAAATGTGTGTTGATTGCCCCGACATCAAATTCAAGGCTTGGCCAGTGGTTTTGGGACGCCGCAGTCAGACCATCAAAAAGTTCGGTGGTCGTCGCGCGTTGGTTCGGTTCGAATTGGCCACCCGCTCCAAGGTTCATCAGCGCGTTAGGTTCTTCGGCACCCGACGCCACCACGCCGCGCGGACGGTGATATTTAAACGACCGCCCCATCAGCAACTGGTCATTCGCCAATAGCGCAGAGGCAAGCGTATCGCCTTCAAAGCCACGCAAATTCTTGCCGTTAAACTTGAATGACAGCGGTTTGTTTTTGTTGATTAGACGGCCCATGCCGGAAAGACGGGTGCTCATTGAAAGGTTCCCTTCGACCAACCGGGGCGCTTGCCTGCGATCGTCTCTGTGATGCTTTGCGGTGGCTGTGTGGATTGCGCCGGATAGGTGCCGAATACTTCTAGGGTGGCGGTGCAGCGCGCCGCCAGAAACCATTTCCCGCAACCATAGGCATGGCGCCAACGTTCAAAATGAACGCCCTTCGGGTTTTCGCGCATAAACAGGTAATCCTCAAAATCATCGTCGGATGATCCCGGCCCCTCGCGTTTGAGATGCGCCTGCCCCCCGGCATGCAATTCGGTTTCATCGGCGTCCACGCCGCAATAGGGACACTGAAGGGTCAGCATGTTGGGGCCTCGATGTTTGGGGAAGATGTCGCAACCAAAACGCAAAAGGCAGCCGCATTGCTGCGCCCGCCTTTCACGTCTTGGGGAGAGGAAAGATGAAAAGAATTATTCGTCCAAAGGCATAACCTTGATGAATGGAATAGGTGCTGGCCCGTATGGCGCGTCTTGTGCGTTGGCCTGCCCCATCGCGAACACGACCGCCAGCATTGCTGTAAACGCGATGCCGACTCCGAAAATAAAGCCGAAACCGCCCGTGTTCCGTTTGGTTTTTTTAGTGAAATCAAGCATGTCGTGGCATCCTCGTTTGTTGATGCCTCACCATCACCCGTCCACACTCGCAAAGCTAGACAAGCCAGAATCCCCCGGCCTTTTGGGCCAAGGACAGCCGAATGTTCAACTTCAGGTCGGCCAAGTTCCGCCAAAGGCGACATTGGCGCCTTAAATTTGACGTGATTGGCAGGCGCGCGTTTTCTGATGGTTTCTGACATCAATGCGCC
The DNA here is from genome assembly GCF_056108365.1 of Yoonia sp. SWMV100. Classification (NCBI taxonomy): domain Bacteria; kingdom Pseudomonadati; phylum Pseudomonadota; class Alphaproteobacteria; order Rhodobacterales; family Paracoccaceae; genus Yoonia; species Yoonia sp. SWMV100. The sequence continues at coordinate 285,115 of NZ_JBWBAQ010000002.1, forward strand.
ACCCCGGCCGCCACGCTTTCGTCGATGAACTTGCCTTCGCGGAACCGGAACATACTGAATTCTTCGGTCAAAGGTGAATGACCTTTTGCAATCAGTTCCGCCATCGCCCAACCCGATCCGGGAATTGCCTTGAATCCTCCGGTGCCCCAACCACAGTTGACGAACACCCCGTCAACGGGTGTCTTTGACAAAATCGGGGATCGGTCGCCCGTCACATCGACGATCCCCCCCCATTGGCGCAGCATTTTCAGCCGCGACACCATCGGAAAGGTTTCGATCAGCGCGCGCACGGTTTCTTCGATGTGATGGAATGACCCGCGCTGGGTATAATTGTTAAAGCTATCGGTGCCGCCACCGATGACCATTTCGCCCTTATCGGACTGCGACATATACCCGTGAACGGTGTTGGCCATGACCACCACGTCCATACAGGGCTTGATCGGCTCGGATACCAAGGCCTGCAAGGCCACAGATTCAATCGGTAACCGGAACCCCGCCATTTGCGCCATGACGCCCGCATGCCCGGCGACAACCATCGCCAGTTTGCCACAGTCAATCGGCCCCTTCGATGTATCAACGCCAACAACCTTGCCTTCGTTTTGGCGCACGCCGGTGACTTCGCATTGTTGGATGATATCCATCCCCATCGCGGAACATGCGCGCGCATAGCCCCATGCCACAGCGTCGTGCCGTGCCGTGCCGCCCCGCGCCTGATACAAACCGCCCAGCACCGGATAACGCGGCCCGTCGATGTTGATAATCGGGCAAAGTTCCTTGACCCGGTCCGGGCCGATCCATTCTGTCGACACACCTTGCAACGCATTCGCCTGTGCGGTGCGCTGATATCCCCGAATTTCGTGTTGCGTTTGGGCAAGCATGATCAAACCACGCGGACTGAACATCACGTTATAGTTCAGGTCCTGTGACATGGTTTCATACAGGCTGCGCGCCTTTTCATAGATCGCGGCGGACGGATCCTGCAGATAGTTCGACCGGATAATCGTTGTGTTGCGGCCCGTGTTGCCGCCACCCAGCCAACCCTTTTCCAACACTGCCACGTTGGTGATGCCGAAATTCTTACCCAGATAATAAGCGGTCGCCAGACCATGCCCCCCGGCACCGACGATCACGACGTCGTATTTCTTTTTGGGTGCGGGCTTTGCCCATGCGCGGTCCCAACCGGTATGCTGGCGCATCGCCTCACGAGCAACGGCAAAAGCTGAATAACGTTTCATGCGGTCATCGATTCCCTGTTTGGTCCGAACTTGACTTGCATCCTATCTGGACCCTTCTGGGTGCCAAGAGGATACTGCCAGCGGCGTCTGGCTAACAATTAACGACATGGGTGCAAACCCCCCATAACGCCATGTCGTCGCATCCCCCTTTTCACCAAGGCTCCAGAAGGCTATGTCAGCCTTGATCTAAAGGGATGGGACGGGATGATTTTTTGGCTGATTTGCGGTGTTTTGACGCTTGGTGTCGCGGGGATCCTTGCCGCAACGCTGCAAAGACCGCGTCGCGAACATACCCAAAATCCAGATGTCGGCGTGTATCGCGCCCAACTCGATGAAATTGAACGCGACTTGTCGCGGGGCCTCTTGCCCCAAGAAGAAGCCGAACGCGCGCGCGCCGAAGTCGCCCGCCGTCTGATCGCCGCGACCAACGAGCCATCCGACGCCTCGCGCACAACCACCCCCAACCGTTCGATCATCTTTGGCATTGTCGCCGCGCTGTCAGTGGTGACGTTCGCGATTTATAGTGCGCTTGGCGCGCCCGGCTATGGCGACCTGCCGTTAAAGGCGCGGCTTGCCGCCAGCCAAGAGGCGCGCAACACACGCCCGTCCCAGACCGAACTGGAAATGGCAGCACCGCCCAGCCTGCCCGTTGATGCCCCAGCGGATTATCTGAACGCCATAGCAAAGCTGCGCGTGATTGCCGAAACACGCCCCGACGACACCGAAGCATGGGCGCGTCTGGCCTATCACGAGTCAGAGTTGCGCAACTTTGCCGCAGCCACCCGCGCCCAAGAGCATCTTCTGGAAATTCTTGGTGACGCGGCCAGCATCGATGACCTGCAGATCTTGGCAGATTTGCAAGTTACAGCAGCAAACGGTCTGATCTCGCCCGAGGCAGAAACAACGCTGCGCAGCATATTGGCCCGCGATGAACAAAATATCGCGGCGCGGTATTACATGGGTGCGCTCTATAACCAAACCGACCGCCCTGATATCGCAGTGCGGCTGTGGCGTGACATTGCAGAAAACGGCGACATCACAAGCTTTTATGTCACCTCGGCCAGAGGACAAATCGAAGACGCCGCCTTTCGGGCAGGCATCGACTATTCACTGCCATCCGTGCGTGGCCCGTCCGCGGCCGACATCGACAACGCCAAAGACATGACAGATGACGAACGGGCCGCCATGATCGGGAACATGGTTGCCGGGCTCGCAGACCGACTGGCCAACGAAGGCGGGCCAGCGTCGGACTGGGCGCGGTTAATTGCGGCCTACGGCGTGTTGGGCGACGATTCCAGCGCCCGTGCCGTCTGGGTCGAAGCCCAGCAAGTGTTCGCAACCAATGCCGCCGCAATGGACACGCTGACCAACGCGGCACAACAGGCAGGGCTGGTGGAATGATCTGCGAAACACCCCAGGCCTTTGCTGCGACCTTGCCGGATTTTAGTGCGGTCGCCGGGCTTGACCTTGGGACAGTAACGATTGGCGTCGCCGTATCCGATTTGACGCGTTCGGTGGCAACGCCGCTGGAAACCATCAAGCGTAAGAAATTTGGTCTTGATGCGGCGCGCCTCTTCGAGATTACCACCGCCCGCCAGATCAAAGGGCTCGTTCTGGGGCTGCCAATGAATATGGACGGCTCTGAAGGCCCACGATGTCAAGCAACGCGGGCGTTTGCACGCAATTTGGAACGGCTCACGGACCTGCCAATTGTATTTTGGGATGAACGGCTGTCGACTGTCGCCGCAGAGCGCGCCCTGATCGAAGCGGACACATCACGCAAAAGACGCGCAGAGGTCATTGATCACGTCGCGGCCAGCTATATCTTGCAGGGGATGCTGGACAGGCTGGCACACCTTAGGAAAAACGCGTGACCAAATCTGAAAACACCGACCAAATCTGGAAGCGCGCGGAAATTGACAGCCCGTGCATCAAAATCTGTGTGATCCAGCCCGAAAGCCGACTGTGCACCGGATGCCTGCGGACAATCGACGAAATCGGGGGCTGGTCGCGGATGACCCCTGCAGAGCGCGCGGCGGTGATGGCCGATTTACCCAATCGCAAGACAAAGGTTTCGAAACGACGCGGCGGTCGTGCCGCGCGTTTAGGTTAGGTTCCTGATCAGGACACGGAGTGTTCACTTTTATGGGATGGGAACAAAGTGAAGTTTAAAGTCTTTCTTGTTTGTGCAAGCATTCCCGTCTCGGGATGCCTGCCACATGCGGGCGTGACGCAAAACCCAAAGATGTCCACCGTGGCGGCTGTCGAAAACGGGCTATCGGTGGCGTCGTTTCAGTGCCCGTTTACCCAGACACGCAACATCATCTTTAGCGATCCCAATCACCCGGACGTGCTGACGCTCGACTTGATCGGAGTCGAGTGTGAGGCCGCTGTTTTGCGGTCAACCGTGACCACCCAGCAGGGCGAGGTCATATTTGCGACAATCGCCCCCGTTACAACGTATATCTACGACGGAAACGGCCCCGAAAGCACACAGCGCTTGTTGCATGACGTCACATCCAGCCGACTTTTTGACCAAAACAACGTGTCGCACGGTCAGCAACTTCCTTTGGTAAATGATCTTCTGGCGCGGCCCGGGTTTTATGAAGTGAACATCGCGGCTTATAATAAAACGGTGGCAAATGATCTGCCGATCTTCTGTCACCAAAACACGGCAACATCCACCGTCTGCTATGTGCGATTGGGCGGTGAAACTGTGGATATTTTCGAAACCGGCAGCTAGCCGCTTGGAAATACGAAACACCGGTCACGCCGGATCATCAGCCATAGCGGCGTGCCGACTTTGGGCAAAAAGACCGACGGCACCACCGCCCGCAAGGTTGATCCATCGTAATCCATTTTGAATTCGACCAAGCTTGACGCGCCCACAAACCGTGCCCGCTGCACCACCCCGCGCGCCGGCGTTCCGTCAATTGCCGTCGGGTGTGGACCGCGCCCCGCGCGATCAAAATCGATTTTCAGATGTTGCGGACGGATAACGATATCTACAGCGGTGCCGTTCGCCACGCCCGGCGCCAGAAACTGACCAAAAGGTGTGTCTGTCAATGCGCCCTCGACGACGCCCTTAATCACATTGATATCACTAAAAAACGCTGCTGCTTTGCGATCAACAGGCGTATTGTAAATATTATAGGGCGCCCCCTGCTGTACGATTTTCCCGTCGCGCATCAGGGCGATTTCATCGGCCATGCGCATCGCTTCGCCGGGTTCGTGGGTGACCAACAAAACAGCTGTCCCCTCGCCCTTAAGCACCTCGAGCGTCTCGTCGCGGATATCGTCGCGCAAGCGGTCATCCAGACCAGAAAACGGTTCATCCATCAGCATGATACGCGGCCGCGGTGCCAAGGCGCGCGCCAAAGCAACGCGTTGCTGTTCACCGCCTGACAGCTGGTGTGGATAGTCGTCAATATAACGCCCCATCCCCACCTTCCCCAGCAGTCTTTCCACCCGCGACGCTGCCTCGGTTCCTTTTTTCAGGCCAAAGGCCACATTCTGCCCCACCGTCAAATGCGGAAACAATGCAAAGTCTTGGAACATCAACCCGATTGATCGCCCTTCGGGTGGCACACGATAGATGGTGTCACAAACAAGCTGACCGTCCACATGGATGGTCCCGCTGTCTTGCATCTCGACGCCGGCGATGATTCGCAGGGTCGTTGATTTCCCGCACCCCGATGGACCAAGCAAACAGGTCACCTGCCCCGGCATGACCGTCAGGCTTACGTCGTCGACCACGCGGCGACCACCAAAAGCTTTGACGATGTTCTTAATCTCGAGACGTGGTGTTTGCATGAGCGCGCGCGATCCCTGACGAAAATTATTGGGTATACCGCACCTAACAACCCCGGCACGGCAGGGCAAGATTTAGGTCAGATCAAATCCGACACTTTGCATGATACGCCCGTTGACTTGCAGATGGATTTGATGCGCCCCCGGATAAAGCCGGAACGTGGTCGCGTCGCCTTTGAAACGGTGGGTTTTGGTGATCGTGACAGGGATTCCCGCCTTGGCGATGCATTGTTTGAATTTGAAAACTTTTGGTGCGGTTTTCCCGTTCGCCTTCACGAAATCAATCACATAATCGATGATCAGCGGGGTGTCGGTTGCGACCGTAAGGGACGCGTTGATCGTCAAGCTCGCGTCAATAGGGATCGCCGTTTCGCTCAGATCGAATTGCGTCAGGTTGATCGGCGCGTCGGGCAGATAGCCAAGATGGCGCAGCGCTGCCGGATCGCCTGCTTTTATCAACCCACGCAAGGCGTGCTTGCGCATCCAGTCCAGTTCAGGCGCCAGTTGCCCGCCCGCGCCCTGCCACCGTTCAAGCCGGTCAATGACCAATCCGCCGTTGAACTTTGTGATATCATTCAGGTGGTTGGCCACGGACCGCGTCACAAAACGCGTCTTGTCCGCATATAGCTGATCCAAAAGCGGCAGTGTCTGTGCTTGTGTCAAACCGACGCTCTGCCCCCATGGCAGCCTTGGCCGCGTTCCCTCTGACACCAGGCGCCGGACATGATAATTGTCGTGGCGCACCCAGTCGTGCAACCTTTCCAGCGTCGCGGCCTCGTGACGGTTCAAAAACGCTCTGAGCGAAAATTCCATTGAAAACCGCTGTGTCAGCGCCTGCATCAACGTAAGGCTTTCGTCCAGATGCCGTTCGATCCCGCGTGTTTCGACAAACACACCCAAGGGCGCATAAATGAAATGTCCGAAATCATCATCCGTACGTGACGGATCAAGCGGCGGCGGCAAGGCCGCGGTGATGGCGTCACAGGCGGCTATATAGTCCCGCGGCAGGTGCCGCGCGAGAACCTCCGCGATCAGGTTTATCCGTGCTTTCAGCTCAAGCGGCGGCAGCTGCGCCATGACGTCGGCGACAAACGGTGCCGCACTAAAAACACCCGCCCGTTCAAAATGATCGCCCAAAAGGCCAACTGTTTCAGCGTTAAAAAGCTGGTCTTTCAGGCTAAATCCTTGGGCCATCAGATCGTGGCGTTAATGGCACCGCCGTCGGCGACGATATTTTGGCCCACGATAAATCCGGCATGCTGAGAGCAAAGAAACGCACAGGTCGCGCCAAATTCGTCCGCGGTGCCATAGCGACGTGCGGGAATGGTTGCCTGGCGCTGCGCCTTGGCGGCCGCAATGTCGATGCCTTGCGCAGTTGCCACCCCTGTATCAAGGCTGACAGCGCGATCAGTCGCATGAATGCCCGGCAACATGTTGTTGATCGTGACACCGTATTGCGCAACTTGACGCGACGTGCCCGCAACAAATCCCGTCAGACCGGCACGCGCAGAATTCGACAGACCCAGTTGCGGAATTGGTGCCTTGACCGAACCTGACGTGATGTTCACGACGCGGCCCCATCCACGGTCAATCATACCGGGCATCAGCGCCTGCATCAGCGCGATTGGTGCCAGCATATTGGCGTCCAAAGCCGCAATAAAGTCATCCCGGCTCCAGTCGGTCCACATTCCCGGAGGCGGACCACCCGCATTGTTGACCAGAATATCCACGTCACCCGCAGCGGCCAGCAATGCTTCGCGGCCTGCTTGGGTTGCGACGTCCGCCGCAACAGTTGTCACATCGACGCCGTAGTTTGTACGGATGTAATCCGCCGTCGCCTCAAGCGCCTCTTGGCCGCGTGCGTTCAGGACTAAATCGACACCAGCCTCCGCCAGAGCGACAGCGCAGCCCCGACCTAACCCTTTGGATGACGCGCATACCAACGCACGTTTGCCTTTAATACCCAGATCCATCTTATGTCCCTCCAAAATTCAAACACAGACCTAACACCACAAATCGGTAGGGTCTATTCCCTTTGACCGCGCGTCGGTGTAACGGTTTCGCATGACTAGCCAGACCCTCGTCGTGGATGTTTTTCGCGCTGCGGATTTCGCAGCAACGCATGGCGTGCGCTATGGTGAACCGATGTCGTTTGCTGATGATATGATCATGGACGATCAATACCGTTTAGCACCCAAATCAATCAGTTACGGACTAAAGTTGCAAAATTCCGAAACGCGGCTGTCGCGCGCTGACGGGAACGGTAACGTGGTGCACGTGGATTGCTGCCTGACATTGATGGCCCCGGACGGTGTCACGCTTGAATTACTGATCCTCGTCGAAGTGGCGGACGACCTGGTCGCCGACATTCACCTCCTGCCATTGGGTGAAATTTTACAAAATACCAACTACCGTCTGATCGGGATCGAGAGACATGCCGCCACACGGCGCTTTGCCCAAGCGGCTGGTGGATCTTTCGCGCGCGGCACGCATATCACCATGGGGACCGGCGAAATGCGCCCGATCGAAACCCTGCAAGCAGGCGACATGGTGCTGACGCGTGACCACGGCCGCCAGCCCATCAAAATCATTGGCCAAAGCACATTACGCGCAACCGGACAATTCGCGCCGGTTCTTATTAAAAAAGGTGCGCTGCACAACGAAAATGATCTGGTCCTGCGCCCTGATCACCGGCTGTTTATTTATCAGCGCGAAGATATTTTGGGGGCTGGCCGATCAGAGGTCCTGATAAAAGCCCGGCATCTGGTCGATGATCGGACGGTGGTACGTCGCAACGGCGGATTTATCGAGTATTTCCAACTGATCTTTGAAGAGCATTACATCATTTTTGCCGAAGGGATTGCTGCGGAATCGCATTTCATCGATCAGCGCAGCCGTGGCGCATTGTCTGACACCAACGATGTGACAATCCACAATCGTGTCAGGCATCTGGACTACGAGGTCCAAGACGGATTGACCGCACAGACCGATATCGTCAGTGTCCTGCGACGGGCGTCGACCAGTTAAGGTGTGACAGATCCTTCCCCGACAATGATAAGCGTGGCGTCAAACAAGGTGCCATTGTGGATGACACCCGCCTCTAGATCAGCGACCGCAATCGCCGTCAGTGGTTGGTTTAAAAACTGCCCGTCGGCCGTACCGCCCAAAACCAATCGATCTGATCCGGCCGTTAACACCCCACTGTAGTCGATGCTGACACCGTCGCGAAGAGTGCCCCCATCAATCGTGACCTCGCCCGCGTAATCTGCAACATTTCCACGTCCCGTCGTTCCAAAAAAATTGTCCAAAGTCCCAGTGACGGTATTCCCCGCAAAATCCACCGCGATGGCGGAATCACCATACAGCACCAGAACCTGCGCGGGATTTTCGACGCGCATCGTGACGAAGCCATCAAAATGTGCCTGACCGGACGTTGGGATCGCGGGTTCCGGTGTCGCCATCATGCCCATCACACCGGCACCCGGATCACCAAGCACCCGCACCCGTTGGGTTTCGTATATATCGATACGGGCAAGCCTTGGGTCGATGCCGCTGCCGACGCTTTCGCCGCCGCCGCCCCCGCATGCGGTTGCCATAAGAAATACGAGGATATGATAAGGTTTATACATTTCACGACGTCTAGCGCCGAACCGAAAAGAATAGGTTAAGCGCATGCCGCATTGCCCTTTTCTTTGCGACCGCATAAAGCATCTGCCATGACAAATCGCCCGCCCCTTCCGCCTGAAATTGGCCGCCGCCGCACCTTTGCGATCATTTCGCACCCGGATGCTGGCAAAACAACCTTGACCGAAAAATTCCTTTTGTATGGTGGCGCCATTCAGATGGCCGGACAGGTACGCGCCAAAGGCGAGGCCCGACGTACCCGGTCAGATTTCATGCAAATGGAAAAAGATCGCGGTATTTCCGTTTCCGCGTCGGCGATGTCTTTCGACTTTGGAAAATACCGGTTCAACCTTGTGGACACGCCCGGACACTCGGATTTTTCCGAAGACACATATCGCACGCTGACGGCAGTCGACGCGGCCGTGATGGTCATTGACGGTGCCAAAGGTGTCGAGAGTCAGACGCAAAAGCTGTTCGAAGTCTGTCGTTTGCGGGACCTACCGATCTTGACTTTCTGCAACAAAATGGACCGCGAAAGCCGCGATACGTTCGAAATTATTGACGAAATCCAAGAAAACCTTGCAATCGACGTGACCCCGGCAAGCTGGCCCATCGGGGTGGGGCGCGAATTCATCGGCTGCTACGATATTTTGCGCGACCGTCTTGAATTGATGGATCGCGCTGACCGTAACAAGGTTGCCGCCAGCATTTCGATCAACGGATTGGACGACCCGAAGCTGGCGGAACACGTGCCTGCGCACTTGCTTGAAAAATTCCGCGAAGAAATCGAGATGGCCAAGGAGCTTTTGCCAAAACTGGACCCAGAGGCCTTGTTGAATGGCTCAATGACGCCGATCTGGTTCGGCTCTGCGATGAATTCATTTGGGGTCAAGGAACTGATGGACGGCTTGGCAACCTATGGGCCGGAACCGCAGATCCAAACTGCACAGCCGCGCAATATCGCGCCGGAAGAACCCAAAGTGACGGGGTTCGTGTTCAAGGTGCAGGCCAATATGGACCCCAAACACCGCGACCGCGTCGCCTTTGTGCGGCTGGCGTCGGGGCATTTCTTGCGCGGGATGAAGCTCACGCATGTGCGTTCTAAAAAGCAGATGGCGATCAGTAACCCTGTGATGTTTCTGGCCGCTGACCGCGAATTGGCCGAAGAAGCATGGGCCGGTGACATCATTGGCATCCCGAACCATGGCCAGTTGCGCATTGGTGATACCCTGACCGAAGGCGAGGAAATTCGGGTGTCGGGCATCCCGTCATTTGCGCCTGAACTACTGCAAACATGCCGCGCGGGCGACCCGATGAAGGCCAAGCATCTTGAAAAAGCGTTGATGCAATTCGCCGAAGAAGGTGCCGCCAAAGTGTTTAAACCCACGTTTGGGTCCGGTTTTATCGTCGGCGTCGTCGGTGCATTGCAGTTCGAAGTTCTCGCCAGTCGGATCGAACTGGAGTACGGCCTGCCCGTCCGTTTCGAATCCTCGCAATTTACATCGGCCCGTTGGGTCGCTGGCAGCAAGGACGCCGTCGAAAAATTCGCGTCCGCCAACAAGCAACACATCGCGACGGATAACGACGGCGACACCGTGTACCTGACGCGGTTGCAATGGGATATTGACCGTGTCGGGCGCGACTACCCGGATATCAAACTGACTGCGACAAAAGAAATGATGGTGTGATGCCCAAGCGTCATAGCCTGCGCCGGGCTGTGACGTTTGCCGGTTCACGTAAAATTGTCATTTTAACAAACGGTAATCCGTGTAGTCTGTGGTGAACCGCAGCCAACCCCAAGCAGAGAATTGATATGAAGCGCATCAGCAGCACGGCCCTCACCCTCGCCATGACCGCAGGCAGCACATCCGTATGGGCACAGACCGATGGCTGGGCGATGTTAAACGATATCCAAATTGATGAAATCGTGACGGATACATCCTACGAGGTCAAAAAGACATTTCCTGAAAGCCTGCGCAACGGTGTCCCCGACATGGTGATTACCGGCTATGTCGTCCCGATCACACCCGGCGCAGATGTTGTTGAGCTGATCTTGGTGTCCGACATGGGCCTGTGCCCGTTTTGTGGTGACCCGTCGCATGGCGCAAGCTTACAAGTGACATTGAAAACGCCTGCCGCCGGCCTTGAGGAAGGCGCCCGCATCACGCTGCGCGGCGACCTATCGCCCGTCTTGGACCCGCAAACGTGGAATGCGGTCGTTCTTGAAAATGCTGTGATCATCACATCTTAAGCCGTTTGCTTTGTCTTATAGCAGTTTTGGCAATCTGACATGCTCATGATCAGCGATCAATTTCCGCACCGGTAGCGAACAGTAAACGCCAAACCCGGCGCGTCGCTTGACGCACAAGCACATTTTCGCTATCGGGTTACTTGGCTAAATTTGCCAACGACGCCGGGACGCTCGGAAATAATGCGTCCTTTCACCTGCGCGGACCGTACCCGCATCAATAGGACGCACATGACTAAATTCTCTGACCTGAACCTTGACCCCAAGGTTCTTAAGGCTGTTGCCGAAACTGGCTACGAAACCCCGACCCCTATTCAAGAAGGTGCAATTCCGCCAGCTCTTGAAGGACGCGATGTCCTTGGCATTGCCCAGACCGGCACCGGAAAAACTGCAAGCTTCACGCTTCCGATGATTACGCTGTTGGGGCGTGGACGTGCGCGTGCGCGGATGCCACGGTCTTTGGTATTGGCCCCAACGCGGGAGCTGGCTGCGCAAGTTGCTGAAAACTTTGACGCATACGCCAAATACACCAAACTGACCAAGGCGCTGTTGATCGGCGGCACCAGTTTTAAAGACCAGGACCAGTTGATCGACAAAGGCGTGGACGTGCTGATCGCGACCCCCGGCCGCCTTCTGGACCACTTGGAACGTGGTAAGCTTATTCTGACCGACGTGAAAATCATGGTCGTCGACGAAGCCGACCGGATGCTCGACATGGGCTTCATTCCCGATATCGAAGAAATTTTCAAGCGCACGCCGTTTACGCGGCAAACGCTGTTCTTCTCGGCGACGATGGCACCCGAAATTGAACGGATCACCAACACATTCCTGTCGAACCCCGCCAAGATCGAAGTCGCGCGCGCCGCAACCACAAACGTCAACATCAAACAAAGCGTTGTGATGTTCCACGGCACGAACAAGGTGAAAGAGCCGTCAGAAAAGCGGGCCCTTTTGCGCAAGCTGATTGACCTCGAAGGTGACGCCTGCACCAATGCGATCATCTTTTGCAACCGCAAGTCCGACGTCGATATTGTCGCAAAGTCATTGAATAAATATGGCTATGAGGCGGCGCCGATCCATGGAGATCTGGACCAAAGCCATCGCACACGGACATTGGAATCGTTCCGCGACAATAAACTGCGTTTTCTTGTGGCCTCTGACGTTGCTGCACGCGGTCTTGATATTCCCGCAGTGACCCACGTGTTTAACTTTGACGTGCCAAGCCATGCCGAAGACTATGTGCACCGGATTGGCCGGACAGGCCGCGCCGGTCGCACGGGCACTGCAATCATGATCTGTGGCGCGCGCGACGAAAAATATTTCGCCGATGTCGAGGCATTGGTGAACACGACAATCCCGCGCCAAGACGCGCCAGGGGATGTGGCTCCGAAATCGCAGGCGCCCGCAACCGACGCCCCCGAACGCCCCAAACGCACGCGCACACGCAACCGTAAGCCGGCTGCTGCTGTACCAGCAGAGGACGCAAAGCCAACACCGCCAGTCGTGACAGCACCCGCGCCTGAAAAGCCCGCAGCACCAGCACCCGAGCCCGCGCAGCAACCGCGCGAAAGCCGCCCACCGCGCAACCGGCAGCAATACCGTGACAACGGGCCAGCCGTAGTCGGCATGGGCGACGATACCCCTGCGTTTATCGCACTGAGCTTCGAAGAGCGGATGAAAAGCTGATCACATTGGCGGTGTTGATTAACGTTTAAACACCGCCGATCAGTTGGTTCGCATGCGACGTGTTTGTATCGGGTTAGAACACGTCACCGAAACAGCATTCGGGCCGGCTGAACGGATGATGCATCCACACCAGCATCTAGGCAGGACAGTATTTTTACTGGGCAGAAGGGTCGATCAGCCCGACGGCTGATCGTTTCCATATACGCATACCAACTGATTTTTTGGATGGATTGTTCACATACGCTGAAAAAGAAATGCGCTGGCCGGGGTCACCCCCGACCAAAGTGTTAGCTCAGACGCGATATGATCACGGTGACTTCTGGCTTTTTGCCTATTTCGCCTTGTGTAGAACGGCGGGCAATTGTTTTCAGCTCTTTTTCCAGTTTCACATCGTCACGCAGCGTTTTTGCTTCGGCGCGATTGATAAACTGGCTCAGGTCTTGTTCGACCACATCCACCAAGGCCGCGTTGTTGCGCCCGGTTTCCGCTAGACCCGAAATTTCGACCCAAGGATCGCCGAGCGGCTCATCGTTTTCATCGATGATCAGCGTCACGATCATATGCCCGTTCAGCGCCATGCGGATACGGTCGCGGACGATGCCGTCCATCGCGCCGAACTGTGCGGTGCCATCCAGATACGTACGCCCGGTTTCAATGTATTCGGCAACCTTGGGTGCATTGCCGGACAGGTCAATCATCATACCGTTTACGGCAACGATCCCGGTAAGACCGCTTTTGTTCCCGACTTTGACGTGTTCGCGCAGGTGGCGATGTTCGCCGTGCATCGGGATCAGAATTTGTGGTTTGACGATCTGGTGCATGGTTTCCAGATCCGGCCGGTTTGCGTGACCAGATACGTGGTATTTACCGCCAGCGTCATCGATCACGTCAACGCCCAATTCGGACAGTTGGTTCATAATCCGGATCACACCGCGTTCGTTACCGGGGATGGTTTTCGACGAGAACAGGAATGTATCCCCTTCCTTGAGCTTCAGCCCCAGATAGGAACCCTGCGCAAGTTGTGCAGAGGCCGCGCGGCGTTCACCCTGCGACCCGGTCACCAGCAACATCACGTTCTCGCGCGGCATGTTCAACGCGTCTTCGGGTGATACCACAGGCGGGAAGCCCGACAAAATGCCCACCTCGGTCGCGGCTTCGACCATACGGCGCATGGCACGCCCTAACAGAACGACCGAACGGCCCCCCTTTTGCGCGGCAATCGCCAGTGTCTTTAGGCGTGCGATGTTCGATGCAAATGTGGTGGCCACCACCATGCCCGACGCGTCTTTCATCATCTCGGCAATGGCATCACCGATCGTCGATTCCGACCGGCCCGGCGCCTCGGAGAAAATGTTGGTACTGTCACAGATCAGCGCCTTAACACCGTCCTTTGACACCTCTTCCCAAAGAGCGGCATTCCACGGGTCACCGACAACGGGCGTTTCATCGATTTTAAAGTCGCCAGAGTGCAGAACGCGCCCCGCCGGGCTGTCAATCAACAGGCCCGCGCTTTCGGGGATAGAGTGGCTGATCGGCAAATACGAAATTTTAAAGGGACCGCAGTCAATCACTTGCGGATAGACATCAACAACCGTCACCACGCTTTCGGGCAGGCCATGCTCTGACAGTTTGCGCCGCGCAATATTCGCCGTGAACGGACGCGCATAGACAGGCGCGCCAAGACGTTCCCAATAGTGACCGATCGCGCCGACGTGATCCTCGTGGGCGTGAGTGATGAAAATACCCTCGATCTGGGACTTGCGTGCGACAAGCCAGCTAATGTCAGGAAAGATCAGGTCGACCCCCGGTGAGCTGTCCATATCGGGGAACGTCACGCCAAGGTCGACAACGATCAGGCGTTCCTTGCCAGGTTTACCATAGCCGTAGACGTAGGCATTCATGCCGATCTCGCCGGCGCCCCCAAGAGGCAGATAGATCAGGCGGTCGCTCATTTATTTTCCTTATTATACTTATGGATGACGGTCAGGCCGTGCATCGTCAGATCGTCTTCAAACACGTCGAACAGGTTTTCCGCCTGCTGGAACAGGGGCGCAAGCCCCCCGGTCGCGATAACCTTCATCGCGACGCCGCGTTCTGCTTTGATCCGCGCACATATCTCGCGAACCAGTCCAATGTAACCCCAAAAGACGCCTGATTGCATACAGGCAACGGTATTCGTGCCCACAACGTGTTGTGGTTTGGAAATATCCACATGCGGAAGCGCCGCCGCGGCATTGTGCAATGCTTCAAGGCTAAGGTTCACACCGGGCGCGATCACGCCGCCAACATAAGCACCATCCGTGTCCACAACGTCAAAGGTTGTTGCGGTGCCAAAGTCAACAACGATCAAGTTGCCGCCATGCCGGGTAAACGCGCCGGCTGTATTGACCAATCGATCCGGCCCAACTTGGGTTCCCTCATCGACGCGCGGCTGCATCGGAAGCAGACAATCCGGTTTGCCCACCACCAACGGGCGACAGTTGAAATACCGGTCTGACAGAACCCGCAAGTTGAACACAACCCGTGGCACAGTCGAGCTGACGATCACTTCGTCGATGACCGCATCAACATTCTGAAACCGCATCAGTGTCGACAGCCACACATAATATTGGTCGGCCGTGCGTTGCCATTCCGTGCTGGTGCGCCAAGTCGCAACAAAATCGGTGCCGTCCCAGATCGAAAACACGGTGTTGGTATTTCCGCAATCAATCGCCAAAAGCATGGCGCGCTCCTTTCTAGAAATAGATATCGGCCGCAGATATCGCCCGTGGACCTTGCGCTGTTTGCAAGATCAGGTTCCCCTTAAGATCGACTGTCTCAAAGCGACCGGCAATTTCGGCTTGGCCGGTCCGCGCGGTGATAATTTCGCCCAGACGCGCGGCTTTGGATAGCCAGTCATCGCGGATGCGGCGAAACCCAAAGGTCGTGAGCTTATCTTCTTGTGTCGCGTAGGCGTCGGCCAACACCGCCAGAAAATCCTCGGGCGTGACATCCCAACCACCCGCAGACTTCAGGCTTGTCGGCGCAAACGCCGCATGCGTGACACCTTGCGGCACATGCAGCAGATTGACGCCGATCCCGATCGATAGCCAGTCCACGTAGGGGCCCTGACCGCTGCTTTCCAGCAAGATGCCGGCGACCTTGCCGCCGGACAGCAGCACGTCATTTGGCCATTTCAGCGACAGTTTTTCGGGCTGCACATAGATGGATAGTGCGGCAAACAGGGCATTCGCGGCCATAAAGGACCGCTTTGCAGCTTCGGGCGCGGTGCAATTCGGTTTAAAAACCAACGTCGCATTCAGGTTCCCCTGCGGCACAACCCATGCGCGCCCGCGCCGCCCCCGCGCGCCGGTCTGGGTATGTGCCATGATCCAGGTTGGCTGTTCCAGCGTTGGCGCAAGGCGCGCTGCCTCGATCATGGTGCTTTCCACAGTGTCGCGGATTATGCACCCATAGCCTTCAGGCCAATGCGCGTGTGCGCTGTCAGTTGACAAGCGTTGCTGCCGCCGCTGCGGCCACTGTTTCGATCCCGAACAAATTCACAATACCCAGCACCATCACCGCGGCAGAACCCATCAGGAACGCCCAAAGTACCGGGGTCAATTTTCCGTCCAGCGCGTCGCCTTCCTCGCCAAAGTACATGTAGAACACGACACGCAAGTAATAGAACGCACCAATGACAGACGCGACAACACCAGCCACTGCCAGCCAGCCCAGACCGGCATCATAAGCTGCGCGCAGCACATAGAATTTGCCAAAGAAACCAACCATCGGCGGCACACCGGCTAAGCTGAACATCAGCACCAACATCGCAAGGGCGCGCAGCGGTTGCCGTTTTGAGTACATGCGCAGGCTTTCGATGTTTGTCACCGGGCGGCCGTCACGTTCCATACCAAGGATAAAGGCAAAGGTACCGACGTTCATGGTGATATAGATCGCCATATAAATCAGCATCGCCTGCACACCCAACGCAGTCCCCGCTGCAAGCCCCATAAGAGCAAAGCCCATGTGCGCAATCGACGAATAAGCCATCAGGCGTTTGATATCTTTTTGACCAATCGCGGCGACAGCGCCCCAGAACATCGACACGACGGCAAGGAAAGCAACGATTTGCTGCCAATCACCGACAATACCGCCAAAGGCATCGTGCACGACCCGTGCAAACATCGCCATCGCCGCCACCTTTGGTGCCGTCGCAAAGAACGCTGTTACGGGTGTTGGCGATCCCTCGTACACATCAGGCGTCCACATGTGGAACGGCGCTGCTGATACTTTGAACGCCAGCCCGGCAATCAAGAACACAATGCCGAACAATAACCCCAGTGATGGCGATTGAGCCGTTGCATCGATGATCCCGCTGAACAGGGTGGTGCCGGCAAAGCCATAGGTCAGCGATGCCCCGTACAGCAGCAAACCGGACGACAATGCGCCCAGCACAAAATACTTAAGCCCTGCCTCGGTCGACTTGACGCTGTCACGGCGCAAGGACGCGACGACATAAAGCGCGAGCGACTGCAGCTCAAGACCCATGTACAGCGCCATCAGATCGCCAGCGGACACCATCACCATCATGCCAACCACCGAAAGGGCCACCAGTATCGGATACTCGAACCGCAACAGACCACGACGCTGCATATAGGCCTCGGACATCAGCAAAACCGCGGCGGCGGACAGCAGGACCATGATCTTTGCAAAGCGGGCAAAACCGTCGTCGTTGAACATGCCGCCAAAGGCCGTCTGGGTGCCCTGCCCTGTAATGCCGATCCAAGCGGCCAAAAGAACGAACACGCCTGATGTCAGCCAAGTCAGCAGCGGTGCCGCCTTGTCTTTGGTCGTGTAAACAGCGCCAAGCAATGCCAGCATGGCATAAACAGCCAGCAGGATTTCGGGCATGACGATTTGGATATCTGCGGAAATCATGTCATCCGTTCCTTAATGCGATGCAACTTGGGCGACGGTCTTAAATCCCGCCACAGCTGTTTCATAGTTGTCAACCAACGCGGTCACGCTTGGCCCAATGATATCCAGAACCAATGCCGGGTAGACACCCAACAAAATGGTCATCACAACAAGCGGTGTGAATATCAGTTTTTCACGCGTGGTCATATCGGTGATTGTCTTCAAGCTTTCTTTGATCAGGTCGCCCATGACAACGCGGCGGTACAGCCACAGCGCATAAGCCGCCGAAAAGATAACGCCTGTCGTCGCGATTGCTGCCACCCATGTGTTGACCTGAAAAATACCCATCAGTGTCAGGAATTCCCCAACGAAGCCTGATGTACCAGGCAAACCCACGTTTGCCATCGTGAAGAACATAAAGATCAGCGCATAGGCCGGCATCCGGTTCACCAGACCGCCATAGGCGCTGATTTCGCGGGTGTGCATCCGGTCGTAAATTACGCCAACGCACAAAAATAGCGCGCCCGAGATAAAGCCGTGGCTGATCATCTGGAAAATCGCACCGTCAATGCCCTGCTGGTTCACGGCGAAAATACCCATCGTGACATAGCCCATGTGTGCCACCGACGAATACGCAATCAGCTTTTTCATGTCGTCCTGCACCAGCGCCACCAGCGACGTATACACAATCGCGATTGCCGACAGCCAAAGAACCAACGGCCCCATGACTTCGGATCCGATCGGGAACATCGGCAGACTGAACCGCAAGAATCCATAGCCGCCCATCTTGAGCAGGATCGCGGCCAGAACGACAGAACCCGCCGTCGGCGCCTGAACGTGGGCGTCAGGCAGCCATGTGTGAACGGGCCACATCGGCATCTTCACCGCAAAGCTGGCAAAAAACGCAAGCCATAGCATCGTTTGCATGCCACCCACGATGTGGATGCCAAGAACGCTGAAGTTCTCTGATGCAAAGTCGAAGGTCATCAGTGTCGGAATATCGGTCGTACCCGCCTGCGAGAACATCGCAACCATTGCAACCAGCATCAGCACCGACCCGAGGAACGTATACAAGAAGAATTTAAACGAAGCATAAATCCGGTTCTTACCGCCCCAAATCCCGATGATCAGGAACATCGGGATCAGGCCCGCCTCGAAGAACATGTAAAACAGCACCAGATCCAGCGCCATAAACACACCCAGCATCAAGGTTTCCAAGATCAGGAAAGCAATCATATACTCTTTGACGCGGGCAGTGACGTTCCAACAGGATGCGATCACAAGCGGCATCAGGAATGTGGTCAACATCACAAAAAGAACGCTGATCCCGTCAACGCCCATCTTATACTGAAGCCCCAGCAACCAAGGCTGCTCTTCAACCAGTTGAAAGCCCGTGTCATTCTGATCAAAATTGCTCAGGATAAAGAGCGACGCAAGAAAAGTGGCCACCGTGGCTGCCATTGCAACCCATTTTGCATTCTTCTGCGCAGCGGCGTCATCCCCACGCAGGAACAGTGCCAAAATCACGGCTGCACCCAGCGGAATAAACGTCGTAAGTGTAAGGATGTTACCCATTAGTTTGCCCCTCCGGTCATCGAGACCCAGGTCAGCAGAACTGCAATCCCCAGAACCATTGCCAGCGCATAAGTGAACACATAGCCAGACTGCGCACGCGCAGAGAGCCTTGTGAAGAATGGAATGATGCCCATGGCCAAACCGTTAATTCCGCCGTCGATCAGTTTCGTATCCCCCTGCTTCCACAGGAAACGCCCAATCGCAAAAGCGGGCCGGACGATGACGACATTATAAAGCTCGTCAAAGTACCATTTATTGAGCAAAAAGTTGTAAAGCGGCGCTTGCTGCTTGGCCAACCGGCCGGGCAGATCAGGACGGCGGATATACATGTGATATGCTAAACCAAGCCCAGCCAACATCGCGATAAAGGGTGACAGCTTGACCAGCCAATTCACCTCATGTGCCTCGGTCAGGATGTGATTGTCTGGCGACATATGGATTGCGCCCTCTCCCGGAGCCCCCGTCAGCACATAGTGATGTTCGCCAGCGTTCGCATCCATCGTTTCTGTACCGTGGTCTGTCGCTTCGCCATGACCTGCGTCGGACGTGACCACAACATGGCCCGCCTCTGCGGCAACAACATCGTGGCCTTCGGCCACAGCCTCATGCGCGCCAGCCTCTGCATAGGGAACGCCAAAGAACTTGCCGATCTTGTCGGTGTGCCCGAAGAATGCGCCGTAGCCGACCATCCCGCTAAAAATCGCGCCGATCGCAAGCACATAGAGCGGCACCAACATCGAATTGGGGCTTTCATGGGCGTGATCATGGGTGTGTGCGTCGCCACGTGCTGTTCCAAAGAACGTCATGAACATCAGGCGCCAGCTATAGAAACTGGTCATAAACGCCGCGATCAACAGCATCCAGAACGCATAGCCGCCATTGGTGCCGGCATAAGCGCTTTCGATGATCGCATCTTTGGAGACAAATCCCGCAAACCCGACAGGGAAGCCGATATACAAGAACGGAATACCAACCCCGGTAATGGCCAACGTCCCGATCATCATCATCCAGAACGTTTTGGGAATCTTATGGCGCAAGCCGCCATAGTTCCGCATATCCTGCTCGTGGTGCATAGCGTGAATGACAGAGCCCGCCCCCAGAAACAGCATCGCCTTAAAGAACGCATGCGTCAGCAGGTGGAACATCGCGACGGAATAGACACCCAGACCGGCGGCAACAAACATATATCCCAGCTGCGAACAGGTTGAATACGCAATCACGCGTTTGATATCATTCTGGACCAAACCAACCGTTGCCGCAAAGAATGCGGTCGTCGCACCAAGGAAGACGATAAAGTTCGTCGTTTCCGGCGCGTATTCCATCAGCGGCGACATGCGGCACACAAGGAAAACACCAGCGGTTACCATGGTTGCCGCGTGGATCAGGGCCGACACTGGGGTGGGCCCTTCCATCGCGTCCGGCAACCATGTGTGCAAAATCAACTGCGCGGATTTACCCATCGCACCAATAAACAGCAGCATCGCAATCAGGTTCGCTGCATTCCAGTCGCGCCACAGGAAATGAAGTGACTGTTCGGCAAGATCGGGCACAGCCGCAAAAATATCGTCAAAACGGATGCTATCCGTCATCATATACAGCGCGAAAATACCAAGCGCGAAACCAAAGTCACCAACGCGGTTCACCACAAACGCCTTAATCGCCGCTGCACCCGCTGATGGTTTTTTATAGTAGAAACCGATCAGCAAATATGACGCGACACCCACGCCTTCCCAGCCAAAGAACATCTGGACGAGGTTGTCAGACGTCACCAGCATCAACATCGCAAACGTAAAAAACGACAGATAGGCGAAAAAGCGGGCCTTATACGCAACGCCTTCGCTAAAGTTATCGTCGTGCGCCATGTAGCCAAAGGAATAAAGATGCACGAGAGCAGACACCGTGGTGATCACGATCAACATGATCGCGGTAAGCCGGTCCATGCGGATCGCCCATTCGGTGGATAATGTGCCGCTTTCGATCCAGCGCAGAATAGTGATGGTTTCGGTCGTGCCATCAAAGGTCAGGAACACAATCCAAGACAGGAAAGCCGCCAAAAACAACAGTCCTGTCGTGATCCACTGTGCGGCGGTTTCGCCCATCAGCTTCCAACCAAAGCCGCCGATGATTGCGCCCACCAGTGGGGCAAAAAGAATGGTGGTTTCCATTTGCGTTAGCCCTTCATCACGTTGACGTCTTCAACGTCGATGGTTCCGCGGTTGCGGAAAAAACAAACCAGAATGGCCAGACCGATCGCGGCCTCGGCAGCGGCAACGGTCAGCACGAATAGGGTGAACACCTGTCCGACCAAGTCATCAAGATAGCTCGAGAAAGCGACAAAGTTGATGTTCACCGCAAGCAGCATCAACTCGATGCTCATCAGCAAGATGATCACGTTCTTACGGTTCAGAAACAGGCCAAAGATCCCGATGACAAACAGGGCTGCAGCCACCGCCAGATAATGTTCAAGTCCGATCATTCATTCGTCCCTCCGGGGATATTCCCCGATATTTTGTTTGTCGCATCCCAGCGGTCATCCGGGATCTTCAGCAGCGCCTAAAGGCCCTGCCCCGGTTTCACGTCTTTGAGTTCCATCGCCTTGGCCGGATCGCGGTGCATTTGCGCGATAACGTTCTGGCGTTTGATGTCGACCCGGTGGCGCAATGTAAGCACAATCGCACCGATCATCGCGACCAGCAGGATCAGGCCCGCCAACTGGAACAACATAATGTATTTGTCATAGATCAGCATACCAAGGGCGGCGGTGTTATCCGCATCGCCCGCTGGTGCGGCAACGCGCACGTTCACACCATCCGAGAAATCCCATACGCCAAATGCCAGCGCCAATTGCATGATGATCACGATCCCGATCAGCAGCGCCAATGGCATGTATTTCGCCATCTCAGCCTTCAGTTCGGCGAAATCAACGTCCAACATCATCACGACGAACAAAAACAGCACCGCGACCGCGCCAACATAGACGATAATTAACAGCATCGCGACGAATTCAGCGCCCAAGGTGACGAAAAGCCCCGCCGAAGACAAAAACGCAAGGATCAGCCAAAGCACCGAATGCACCGGGTTGCGACTGATCACTGTGAACAAACCACCCACAACCGTGGTGATCGCAAACAGATAGAATGTGAACGCGAAAACACTCATGCGGTTTCGTCCTTTTCCAACACTTCATTTGCCAATTCCATGGCCTTTGTCATGGCAGGCACACCGCCAAACATTCCCATTTGGGCAATCGTTTCCGCGATTTCCTGCTTTGTCGCGCCCGCCTCGATCAGGTGGCGCACGGTCAATCTGATCTGAGATTCGGCTTGTGCCCCCAACACGGTCAGCCCTGCAAGGGTCAACAGCAGCCGCGTCTTGGCGTCAAGCCCGTCCGGGTTCACGCCCTTGCCAAAGAACATCTCCATCGTGTCCTTGGACATCGTCGGCCACAGGTTTTCAAAACCTTTTGGCGTAAACGCATCCAAGTCGACATTCATCGACTTGGCCCAGTCCTGGCTCATCTTCATCATCGCTTCAAAGGGATTGTTGTCGGTCATGCGGCATCCAATCTCGCTTGCAAAACCTTCGCATGTTCTAACCATGCATCAAAGTCGTCGGACTCTTCCCACAAATCGTAGAGTTCTGAAGTGTCAGCATCCGATATGACGGCTTCAAGCCCTTCGAGGGTCCGCGCCTGAACGTTATCGATATCAAGCAGCGCGTCTTTGTGGTCTTCTACGGGTTCGGCCAATTGGTCCGACAGGTTTTCATCCATCTTACCCAATGCGGCGCAGACAACTTCGGCCAATGCGACAATCGCAGACCCGATATCTGCATCGATATAGCCGTCGGCAATACCTTCGGCGCTTGCAGATAGAATGTCAGACACCGCTGACGCACCAAACTCACTAAAGTCGGACAGCCAATCTTGGCTGCCGTCGTTATCCAGTGATCCTACGCCCCAAGCGCCCATGTCCTGGCCCCTTACCGATACGGCGCGTCAAGCTCGAGATTGCGCGCAATCTCGGATTCCCAACGGTCGCCATTGGCCAAAAGTTTGGCCTTGTCGTAATACAATTCCTCGCGGGTTTCGGTGCTGAATTCGAAATTCGGACCCTCGACAATGGCATCCACCGGGCAGGCTTCCTGACAGAAACCGCAGTAGATGCATTTTGTCATGTCGATGTCATAGCGCGTGGTGCGGCGTGAACCGTCATCGCGGGGTTCGGCATCAATGGTGATCGCCTGCGCCGGGCACACGGCCTCGCACAGCTTACAGGCAATGCAACGTTCTTCGCCATTGGCGTACCGGCGCAACGCGTGTTCGCCACGAAACCGCGGAGACAACGGCCCCTTTTCATGCGGATAATTCAACGTGGCCTTGGGGGAAAAGAAATACTTCATCCCCAGTTTAAAACCGACCCAGAAATCCTGAAGCAGGAAATATTTCGCAGCACGTGTGTAATCCATTTGGGTCATATCAGCCTCCCATCGTCCAGCGGGCCCAGAAGCCGCCGAGAACTTCGTATTTTGCAAGGAATGACACCAGAACGACCCAACCCAATGACATTGGCAAGAAAACTTTCCAGCCGATCCGCATCAGTTGGTCATAGCGGTAACGTGGTGTGATCGCTTTGACCATCGAGAACATGAAGAAGCACATCGCCATCTTCAGGATCATCCAAAAGATGCCATCGGGCAGGAATGGCAGCGGGGACAGCCAGCCGCCAAAGAACAATAGCGAGATCAGTGCGCACATCAGCACGACCGCCATCAATTCGCCAATCATGAACAACAGGAACGGTGTTGACGAATATTCAACCTGATAGCCCGCAACCAGTTCTGATTCCGCCTCTGGCAAATCGAACGGCGGGCGGTTGGTTTCGGCCAGCGCCGAGATAAAGAAAAGGAACAACATCGGGAAGTGCGCGACCCAATACCAGCTTAGCAATCCGGCGCCGCGCTGTGCCTCGACGATATCGCCAAAGTTCATTGACCCGCTCGAGATAATGACACCGATGATGATCAAACCAAGCGACACTTCGTAAGAGATCATCTGTGCGGCAGACCGCAACGACCCGAGGAACGGATATTTCGAGTTGGACGCCCAACCACCCATGATCACGCCGTAAACCTCAAGTGAGGACACCGCGAAGACAAACAAGATGGCCACGTTGATGTTGGACAATACCCAACCATCGTTGAAAGGGATCACCGACCAAGCGACCACGGCCAGCACGAACGAAATCATCGGCGCAAGGAAGAAAACAAATTTATCGGCCCCGGCGGGTACGACAATTTCCTTGACGATGTATTTCAGGAAATCCGCGAACGATTGCAGCAGGCCAAAGATCCCAACCTGGTTTGGCCCCTTGCGCATCTGCACGGCTGCCCAAATTTTGCGGTCCGCGTACATCAAAAATGCGAGCGCGACCAACAAAGGGATCAGGACCAAAAGACACTGGCCCAAAATCACAAGGACGATCCCAAGGTTGGTATTGGTGAAGAACTCGACCATCTTTATTCCCTCACACCGTATTGGCGGTGTCCTGTTTTGACGCAGCGCATATGTCGCTTACGCCGCCGATGCCAGCCCTTTCGGGCTGAAATTCATGGGGTCATTGCCCCGGTGTTATTCTGCCGCGATCGGCGGGTTTGCCCGCGCTTTTGCGTTCGCGCTCAGCTCGGCCATCAGGCTCGATGCCCGCGCAATTGGGTTCGTCAGATAAAAGTCGCGCACGGCGCCAACGAAATCTGCCTTGCCCGGCTTGATCACGGGCAAAGGTTGCCACGCGTTTTCGGCCACAACATCAATGTCACCAAGGTGCGGATGCGCCGCAATCAGCGCCTGACGCAGTTGCGCCAAACTGTCAAAAGGCAGTGTCGCCCCCAACTCTGCGGACAGCGCCCGCAAGATCGCCCAGTTTTCCTTGGCCTCTCCCGGTGGGAAGCTGGCACGCATTGCAAGCTGCGGACGCCCTTCGGTGTTCACAAACAGACCGTTTTCTTCGGTATAGGCGGCGGCAGGCAGAATGATATCTGCGCGGTGTGCGCCACGGTCACCGTGGCTGCCCTGATAAATTACAAATGCACCGGGTGCGATGTCGACTTCGTCGGCACCAAGGTTGTAAATCACCTCGGCATCTTTGATCGCATCCATTCCGCCGTCGGTCACGGCCCCGACATCCATCGCGCCAACGCGGGATGCTGCGGTGTGCAAAACCATGAATTTTGAACCGGCTTTGCCAGCGGCCTTCATTGCTTGTGCAAGAACGGCGGCGCCGTCTGCTTCGCGCAGCGCGCCTTGGCCGACGATCATCACGCTGCGGGTGCCTTGCTTGTCGGAATGATCCATCGCGGCAAGCTTTTCAAGCGCCGCGCGGTCTGTTCCCATCTCTGTGACATCATACGTCAAATCAGCCACTGCACCGATCCGCGCGACCTTTGCGCCACGCAACCAAGCCTTGCGGATACGCGCGTTGAGCACGGGTGACTCCAGCTTGGGGTTTGTGCCCACGAGCAAAATCATCTCGGCGGTGTCGATATCTTCAATGCGTGCGGTGCCGACATAGCCAGACCGGTTTCCGATGGGCAGCTTTGCGCCATCTGTGCGCGATTCGACAACGCCACCCTGCCCTTCGACAAACTGCTTAAGCGCGAATGCGGCTTCGACAGGGGCCAGATCACCAACCAGCCCGGCGATCTTCTTGCCGTTCATCGCGGCAGCAGCGGCGGTTAATGCCTCTGCCCAGCCTGCTTTGCGCAACTTGCCGTTTTCGCGAATATAGGGTGTATCAAGACGCTGCTTGCGCAGACCGTCCCAAACAAAACGGGTTTTATCTGAAATCCATTCTTCGTTCACGCCGTCGTGGTTGCGCGGCAGAATGCGCATCACTTCACGGCCCTTCGTATCAACCCGAATGCTTGCGCCAAGCGCATCCATCACATCGATTGATTCGGTTTTCGTCAGCTCCCAAGGCCGCGCTGTAAACGCGTACGGCTTCGAAACCAGCGCACCGACAGGACACAAATCAATGATATTGCCCTGCAAATTCGAATCAAGCGTCTCACCCAAATAGCTGGTGATCTCGGCATCTTCGCCGCGACCAGTTTGGCCCATTTGCGTGATGCCGGCAACTTCGGTGGTGAACCGCACGCAGCGTGTGCAGGAAATACAGCGCGTCATGTGGGTTTCGACAAGCGGGCCCAGATCCAGATCTTCGGTCGCACGCTTGGGTTCACGGAACCGGCTGAAATCTACGCCGTAGGCCATTGCTTGATCCTGAAGATCACACTCGCCACCCTGATCGCAGATCGGACAATCCAGCGGATGGTTAATCAGCAGAAATTCCATCACGCCTTCACGGGCTTTTTTCACCATAGGCGAATTGGTTTTCACGACAGGCGGCTGACCTTCGGGACCAGGGCGCAAATCGCGGACCTGCATCGCGCAGGATGCCGCAGGTTTTGGCGGGCCGCCGACGACCTCGACCAGGCACATCCGGCAGTTACCAGCAATTGAAAGCCGTTCGTGATAGCAAAAACGTGGGATCTCGATCCCTGCCTCTTCACAGGCCTGAATGAGGGTCATCGCCCCATCCACTTCGACCTCAGTTCCATCAATGACGACTTTGCGTAGATCAGACATGGCGTGCCTTTATATTCCCGTTCGCGCCTGCCTCATGCGTTCGAGGTGGGACCGCGTCTGAGGCGTTCTAACGCGCTCGGAAACATGATGCCAGTCAGTTTGGCAAAAAAGACACCAAATTTCGTGTCAATTATGTCTGTCTACCGCAATAGCCAGCCAACACGGGTCTTTGCCGCAATTTGCGCCGCGCCCACGGCACAATATGTCGTGGGCGCACCTTCAACAGCGCCGAGCATCGCAAGCTGTTCGCGCGCCATCCCCTCAAGGCGGCGTTTTTCGGCACGGTCATCAACATATGCGTCAATTTCCGCATCGGAATATCCCAATGCCGAAGCACGGTTTTTTAACGATTGCAGAAATGTCAGGCCGCGCCATGTGCGGGCACTGATTTCGTCACATTGCTCGGAAATTTCGTACGCCATACCCACGTGAATAATGCCATCGCGAATTTCGGCCACATCCTTGAGCGCGGTCTGCGCGGACAGGCTGCTAGCAGCGCCGACAGATGCACAGACGATTGCTGCAAAAAACATGGTGGATTTATTCATAACAGTTCTCCTGCGTGCGCAGCTTGCCTGCACACTCTGATCGAACAAGACATTGCGTCGCGAGGGCGGATATTCAATATCACTGCGATGATATCTTTGTGCGAGCGCTGCCGAGCGCGGATCGCACCAGCGCAGCCTGATCACATTAACGACGTCGTTGACGTGTCGGTGATATCCCGGCCAACGCCTTGCGCAGAAAGGCAAAGCACAAGATCATGCCGATCACCGCAAGTGCGCCAGATGCGACATACGCCCAAACTGGCGCAAGCCCCGCCCGCACCGAAAGCATTGTGAACCAAGCCGGCACACCACAGACAGCGCAAGTAACAAGGGCCGCGCAGAAACTGGCGGCCCCGTCAATAAAGGTACGAAGGGTCATTCGGGTCAGACCGGGATAAGCAACGCACTTAGCGCGGAACCTTCAAGGAACTCGGCGTCGCCAGCCGGACACAAATCCGCTGCTGTCAGATCAACGCCATGTTTCGCGCTAAAGCTACGCTCGGCCACACCGGTTTCGGTTTCAATCGCAAGCCGCAAAGGAATCGCCGACAATGAACCACGCCCGACCTCGTTGCGTCTTTCATTCAGCTCCGCATCCAATACGGCATCATAGCGATAGCGCGCGCAATTACGCGCAACATCGTTCGCGACCTTCAATGTCGCGTAATATACTGGCGTCGACATCGTATACAGCTGTTGCACGGCGGGATCATCAAACGGGCGTGCCGCCTTGGATCCGGTTGCACATGCGGCAAGCGTCAGCGCCGCGCCCATCATCAGTCCCCGAACGATCATTCTGCTGCAATCCCCGCTACACGTTTATGTTTGATCCGGTCTTCAATTTCATCCCGGAAGTTTCTGATCAGGGCCTGGATCGGCCATGCAGCCGCATCACCCAGCGCACAAATCGTGTGCCCCTCGACCTGCTTGGTAACAGAGAACAACATATCGATTTCGTCAACCGATGCATCACCTTTTACCAAACGCTCCATAACGCGCATCATCCAGCCGGTGCCTTCGCGACACGGCGTGCACTGACCACAGCTTTCGTGTTTGTAAAACTTCGACAGACGCCAGATCGCTTTGATCATATCGGTGGACTGGTCCATCACGATTACGGCGGCGGTGCCAAGGCTCGATCCTTTTTCCTTAAGCCCGTCGAAATCCATAATCGCATCGCGCATGTTTTCACCACGCACGTTCGGAACGGATGACCCGCCGGGAATCACGGCCTTCAAATTGTCCCAACCGCCACGGATGCCACCGCAGTGCTTTTCGATCAGCTCCTCAAAGGTGATTCCCATTTCTTCTTCGACGACGCAGGGATTGTTCACGTGCCCAGAAATCGCAAAAAGCTTGGTGCCCGCGTTATTCGCGCGCCCAATTCCCGAAAACCACCCGCCGCCGCGCCGCAAAATCGTCGGAACAACCGCAATGGATTCGACGTTGTTCACCGTGGTGGGGCAGCCATAAAGCCCGGCACCCGCAGGGAACGGCGGCTTCATGCGCGGCATTCCCTTTTTGCCCTCAAGGCTTTCAAGAAGCGCGGTTTCTTCGCCGCAAATATAGGCGCCGGCACCGTGTGTCAGGTAGATGTCAAAATCCCAGCCGGATTTGGCAGCATTTTTACCCACAAGACCAGCGGCATAAGCCTCGTCAATCGCGGCTTGCAACGCTTCTTTTTCACGGATGTATTCACCACGAATGTAGATATAGCAGGCATGCGCGTTCATCGCGAAGGACGCAATCAAACATCCTTCGACCAATGTGTGCGGATCATGACGCATGATTTCACGGTCTTTGCATGTGCCCGGTTCAGATTCGTCGGCGTTCACGACAAGGTAAGACGGACGTCCGTCGCTTTCCTTGGGCATAAAGGACCATTTCAGACCCGTTGGAAATCCTGCTCCGCCGCGGCCGCGCAAACCAGAGGCTTTCATCTCGTTTACGATCCAGTCGCGGCCTTTTTTAATGATATCGGCGGTTCCGTCCCAATGGCCACGTGTCTGCGCACCCTTCAGGGTCCGATCATGCATACCGTAAAGGTTCGTGAAAATCCGGTCTTCGTCTTTGAGCATCAGCTTTCGCCCTTGTCGTTCTGGCGCGTCCGCCAGAGTTGAAATGTCAGCCATAGCGCAAAACCGAATCCGGCAAGCGCAATAAGGTCAAATAACGCGCGGGTCCGCACGGACCAACCGAAATGTGACCCTGCCCAAGTCGCCAAAATCCATAAAATACCTGTTCCCGCAAGAAACAACGCAGTACGTCGTCCTATTTTGGCTTGGTCGGCATTTGGTTCTTGGCTCATGTGCGAAACGGTGCCCTGCGACACCGCCTTTCTTTGTCTTTATATGACGGTTTATTTGGCCGCCAGTGTCTTGGCTTGTTCTACCCATTTGTCACGGGTTGCACGACCCTTAAAGCCCTGCAAATTTTCGTCCACCCATTTTTCTTCGGCTGCACCCCAGGCCGCGACCTGATCAAAGTGATAAATCCCCATCCCGTTCAACATCATCTCGAGCTTGGGTCCAACACCTTTGATCTGCTTCAAATCGTCAGCACCACCCGCACGTGGTGCCGCAAGTGCGTCGGGTTTACCGGTGTCAGCTTGCGGCGCTGCCGCTGGGCCAACCTGCGCCGGGACGTCTGTTGGCATCGCATTCGCGGCATCTGCGCTGTCGTCGACTGGCACGGGCGCAGCGTTCGGTTCAACAGTGCGCGAAGGGGTTGTTTTTGCAGGGGCACTGATCGTCGTAGATTTATCGTCACCGGGCGGCGCCAGCCGATCAAGCCACCCCAGCATCATCACAAAAAGAATGACCGCAGTAACGATCGCGCCGGACAGGAGCGCACCAAAAAATCCCATCTCGCCAAACAAAAGCAACAAAATCGTGAAGCCTATACCGAAACAGGCTGCAATAGCGATCATGCGCTGTGTGACTGGTTTCAATCCATCCATGTTATGGTCTCCCTCGAATGGTCGTTCACCGACCTTCTCGTGTTGACTGGAAATGAATAAAGCCGCGTGTCCACGTCCCATTCACCGTCATCTACAATGACTGCTTGAGGGACAAAATCTAACGTTATTCGCGTTTTGCGGCACCAAAATCACTATAGATCGTTTTTTTTACCGAATTGTGACGTCTTTACTTCGTTTTGGCCAATGTCGTCGCTTGGTCAACCCAGTTATCACGGACGATACGTCCCTTGAATTTCAGGCGGTTGTCGACCCACGTGATCTCATCTGCGGTCCATGCTGCAATCTGGTCAAAGTGCCAAAAACCGAGTTCGTTCAAAATGCCCTCAAGCTTTGGACCGACGCCGCTGATCCGTTTCAGATCATCTGCGCCCGATGGGCGCGCCGTGGCCAAAGTGGTTGGTTTCGTTTCCACAGTCGCAGGGTCAGCCTTGCTGACGGGCTTGCCCTTTGACGTTGCGACGGCTTGTTGCTTGGTGATGCCGGTTTTGTCCGCCGGTTTTGTTGCTGCAGGTTTGGGTTCTGCTGCATTGGGCTTGGATGTCACAGCATCAGGCGCTGCGCCTTTGATCCACGGCGTCAATAGCGGCACCTCTGTGCCGTCAATGCGTTTGACGGTGTCGCCGATATCAACCGCGGCTTGGACGCTCGCATTGTATTTGGTTTTCCCGCTTTCGTAGCCGCGCAAGCTGGTCAGCCCCTTCAAGGGCTCTGCTGCGAAACGTCCGTTTTGCGGGCCGGGTACGGGGACTTTGCCGGCAGCTAATTCATCAATGATCTCGCCCAGACGCGCGGCGGTCAGATCTTCGTAGTAATCTTTGCCAATTTGGGCCATCGGCGCGTTGGCGCACGATCCCAAACATTCGACCTCTTCCCAGGAAAATTTTCCGTCCGCTGACAGCGTATGCGCCTTATCCGCAATCTTGTCTTTACAGACCGCGATCAGATCTTCGGCGCCACAGATCATGCACGATAACGTACCACACACCTGAATGTGGGCAATGGAACCAACGGGCTGTAGTTGGAACATAAAATAAAACGATGCGACCTCCAGCACGCGAATATATGCCAGATCAAGCATTGTCGCGATGTGTTCGATGGCAGGACGTGTCAACCAGCCTTCTTGCTCTTGCGCGCGCCACAATATCGGAATCACCGCCGAGGCTTGACGCCCTTCGGGAAACTTTTTCATCTGCGCCTCAGCCCATTTCTGGTTGTCGGGCGTAAATGCAAACGTGGCGGGTTGGTCGTGGTAAAGGCGGCGTAGCATCAGTTGATCCCAGTCATTACGGCAGCTGACATGGTCAGCGCAAACAAGGCGGTGGGGACGATCCCACCAGGATTAAGCCCACCTAACAGAAGCAGCAGGCTGGGCAAGCCAATATTCAACATCCCGACATCCTCCATTAAACGCAATTGCTCGAAATGATCTCGAAACCAGCTTTGTCAGTGGACACGCGCCCACGGCCTTCGGCTTTTAGTTCGCTCATCACCCGTGCAAGGTCTTGTTGGGAAAGCGTCGCATTGGCCATGATCACATCAGAATTGCTTTGATTTAGCACACAGCCGTTTTGTTCGGTCGCTGTCACAAAACGTTCTTTGGCTGAAAGCGGGTTGACCGCAACAACAGGTGCCGGTGCGGGTTGCACCACTGGCGGCGGTGCGGATGTCCGGAAGTCAGGAATAGTGAACCCGCCTGCACACGCAGACAAAGCCAAGAAAGATACCATGGGAATAATGCGGGTCACGTGATCACCTTTCGATCCTAAAATATGTTGCGCAAAAGTGTCGCAACAATGACGGCAATCGCCCCGGCGATGGCCGATTTGATGAAACGGTTGCTGCCGCGTGCGACCAAAGCGCCCGCTATACCGGCAACCGCCCCAAGGACAATAAGCCAAATATCAAGTGTGATCGAACCCATTAGCGGTCGATCTCACCGAACACGACGTCCATTGTTCCAATAATTGCCGCAACGTCTGCCAGTTGGTGCCCCGTTGCGACATGATCCATTGCCTGCAAGTGCAGATACCCGGGCGCGCGCAATTTGGCGCGGTAAGGTTTATTGGATCCGTCAGCAACCAGATAGACACCAAATTCACCTTTTGGCGCCTCAACCGCGGCATATACTTCGCCCGCAGGCACGTGGAACCCTTCGGTGTAAAGTTTAAAGTGATGGATCAACGCTTCCATCGACGTTTTCATTTCGCCGCGTGTTGGCGGCGTCAACTTGCCACGTGCCATCACATCACCCTTTTCATGGCGCAGCTTTTCGCAGGCCTGACGGATAATCGATGTGGATTGACGCATTTCCTCCATGCGGCACAGGTAACGGTCGTAGCAGTCACCATTTTTGCCGACAGGGATCTGGAATTCGAATTCGTCATAGCATTCGTAGGGCTGTGATCTGCGCAAATCCCACGCAAGGCCCGATCCGCGTACCATTACACCCGAAAAACCCCATTGCTGAATGTCCTCTTCAGTCACCACCCCGATATCGGCATTGCGCTGCTTGAAAATCCGGTTTTCCGTCAGCAACCCGTCGATATCGGCCAGCACCTTGGGAAATTCCACCGCCCAGGTATCAATATCCTCGATCAACTGATCTGGCAGATCCTGATGGACGCCGCCTGGCCGGAAATAGGCCGCATGCAACCGCGCACCACAGGCACGCTCGTAGAATACCATCAGCTTTTCACGTTCTTCAAAGCCCCAGAGCGGCGGGGTAAGTGCGCCAACATCCATCGCTTGTGTCGTTACGTTCAACAAGTGGTTCAGCACCCGACCGATTTCCGAATAGAGAACCCGAATTAAAGAAGCGCGACGCGGGACTTCTGTTCCAGTCAATTTCTCGATCGCCAAGCACCAAGCATGTTCCTGGTTCATCGGGGCCACATAATCCAGCCGGTCAAAGTACGGCAGGTTTTGCAGGTACGTCCGGCTTTCCATCAGCTTTTCGGTGCCACGGTGCAGCAGACCGATATGCGGATCGCAGCGCTCGACGATTTCGCCATCCAACTCAAGCACCAAACGCAACACGCCGTGCGCCGCCGGGTGCTGTGGGCCAAAGTTAATATTGAAGTTACGGATTTTCTGTTCGCCCGTCGTGGCGTCAGTAGACCCGTCATCATAGGTGTTTACACGGATATCGCCGTCCATCATGCCACAGCCCTCGCAAGGTTAGTCTGCCACGCAGTGGGCAGCGGGCCGACGTGTTCGGCGACCCATTCGTATTGATCTTTTAATAAGGCAACTGCCCTCTTGGCCAGTCCCGCATTCATCGTCGCACTTACACCAGCGTGGACCCTGCGACCAGCGTCAACGCCAGTCGGCGTAATCCCGAGAAATTTACAAATTTGCGCCCAACCTGTCGGCGTAAACATGACCTCGGTAAAGCCGACCATCAGCCTAGACGCCGGCACAACGGCGCGCAGCCGTGTGATCGCACCGCGATAGTCACCCCGGTCCAGAATATTCGGTAGGTTTTTGCCATCCACGATGTCACCAAGCAGGGCATTTGCATCTGCCTGCACTTGCGCGTCGTCACTGCCCGCACGGGTCACATGCATGCGCACATGGCTCCAAAGACGTGCCATAGGGTCGCGCACAAGATAAATGACTTTGGACACCGGGCTAGCGCCAACCATCCGCGTCAGACGGTCCGTATCAAGCAGGGCGTATGCTGGTGTCAAATCGGCCATCAAACGTTTGTCGCTTGCGCCCTGCCCCAGCCAATCAAGATATGCGGTATCGGTCGTGCGATCCCCGGCTATCACTGACATCAGGGCGATTATTTCATCGATCTGACGCTGCAAACTGTCGGCACGCAGGGTGTTCCCTTTAATCGTCATGCTCGCACGCATTCTGGACATTTGATCGCAGCGGCGCGCAAACGCGCGCAATTGCCAATCGCGCTGCTTGTCGTCAAAACTGTCCCAGTAATGCGCTTCTTTGACTGCGCGCAGCTTGCATTCAGGGTGATCAGCCAGCATGCGATAAAGCCAAGACGTTCCCGCCTTTGCTGCGCCCACACCGTAAAGAAGCGTTGTTTGCGTCATCTATGCACCGCCACCTGATGCGGCGCGCGCACGAACATCAGCCTTCGCCAATCGCACCGCGATAACGCGACGACCACATCTGTGCCAAGCACGCAGAGATGCAGCAGCGGCCATCAGCCTGCTTTCTCGTCTTTCTTTTCATCACCCGGCAGGATGTATTGCGCACCCTCCCATGGCGACATGAAATCGAATTGGCGGTATTCTTGCACCAGCTTTACAGGCTCGTACACGACGCGCTTTTGGACTTCGTCATAACGGACTTCGGTGTAACCCGTTGTTGGAAAGTCTTTGCGCAACGGATAACCCCGGAACCCGTAATCGGTCAGGATGCGGCGCAAATCAGGATGCCCCGAGAACAAGATGCCGAACATGTCAAACACTTCACGCTCGAACCAGTTCGCGCTGGGGTGCACGGATAAAATCGAAGGCAGCATTTCATCTTCGCGAATCTGCACGCGCAACCGGATCCGCTGGTTTTGGTACATACTCAAAAAATGGTAGACGACATCAAACCGCTTTGCCCGCGTTGGGTAATCTACCGCAGTAATATCAACCAAGCTTGAAAATTTGCAGGACTGATCGGTTTTCAGAAAGTCCACAAAGCTCACCAAAGAGGATGGCGCCACATTGACGGTCAATTCGTCATGCGTCACGTCCCACGACAGCACGCTGTCGCCACGTTTCGTTTCCAGCAGAGCACCAAGTTCGTTCAATGCTTCGGTCATAGTTTTGTCCTTTTCATCGCGTTAGCGAACGATCGTTCCCGTCCGGCGAATCTTACGCTGCAGTTGCAGGATTCCATAAAGTAACGCTTCTGCTGTTGGCGGGCAGCCGGGGACGTACACATCCACGGGGACAATGCGGTCACAGCCGCGCACCACCGAATAGCTGTAGTGGTAATATCCGCCACCGTTCGCACAAGAACCCATCGATATGACATAGCGTGGCTCTGGCATCTGATCATAGACCTTGCGCAGCGCCGGGGCCATTTTATTGGTCAATGTCCCGGCAACAATCATCAGGTCCGATTGACGTGGCGAAGCGCGCGGCGCTGTACCAAACCGTTCCAGATCATAGCGCGGCATTGAGGTATGCATCATTTCAACCGCGCAACAGGCAAGACCAAAAGTCATCCAGTGCAGCGACCCTGTGCGCGCCCAGTTTATCATGTCCGCAGTGCTCGTCACAAGAAAACCCTTGTCCTGCAACTCGCGGTTCAAGGTCTGGGTGGCAACTTCCTTATCAGCGCCCGCATCATTTAGGCCGGTGGCGATCCCCATAAGTACGTCTTTCCTTATCAGTTCCCATGCAGACCGATGGCCTACCTTTTGTGGTTATTGACCTACGCTTGGTCCCCGCAGAGGTCAAGACAGCACGCACCCAAAGGTGCCATCAATTCAAATCGGGTATATTCTTCCATTGCGGCCAAAATTGAGCCAAGGGATTGTTAACTATTTGGCGATACCCAAGTAGAAATTGGAGAGTGGCGATTGAGTTATTTGCATAAAAAACGATCGCCATTGCGACCGTCCCGTATTTTTTGGTCGATGTTGGTCATCAGCTTTGTCGCGATTGCCGCGCAGGCGCTTGTTTCGATCTGGATGGCAAAAGCCACCGATACCCTGACGGCAGAGTATACGCACCAACTGGTCAACACGCGCCTTCAAGCGGAAATCAATCGGGTGCAGATCAGCACACAGGACTACGCAATTTGGGACGAGGCATATTTTTGGATTGTCGTACGCAACGATGAGGCTGTTTTTGCCAATATCGGGTCAGGCGCGACCGAAGGCGATACGTTTGATTTCATTTTCATCGTCGCCCCCGACGGCACGCCGATTTACGGATACTTGGCAGGCGGCGACGGATCCGACATTTCCGTCATCGACGCGGATGCAACAGCTGCATTTATATCGTCCTTGAACGAAACCGAAACGCTCCCCGATGCCGTGACGGCCAATTTCGCACGGATTAATGGACAACCTGCCGTCGTGGCAGCCTCACGCATCCAGCCTGCGGACACCACGGCAGTCGATATTGGCAATCTACCGATTATGATCTCTGGAATCTTTCTTACGGAAGCCGCAGCAACGGGTTTCGGCGAGGAACTTCTTGTCAACAATTTAAAGATCGGACCCGTTTCGGCGCAACTGGCTGCCGAAACAGAGTTCGAAACGCTGCGCGATATGGATGGTCACGAGGTCGCAAGGGTGTCCTGGACTCGCCCGTCACCTGGGAGCGGGCTATTAAGGCGCAGCATGCCTATTCTGGCCGGGGTGTCTTTGCTATTGTTATCGACAAGCATTTTCATTGGAATGGCGTCGTCACGACAAACACAAGCCTTTTTACGTGAACGATCCGTGGCCCGCACAGATCAATTGACCGGTCTGTTGAACCGCGCAGCGCTGGAAGAGATCGTTGCCGAACCCGTCACACAAAATGCGCTCTCGTCTGGACAAGCCGCGCTTATTTACATGGACGTAAATAAATTTAAACAATTGAACGACAGCGCAGGCCATGATTCAGGTGACACCGCGCTGAAGGTGACCGCGAGCAGGCTTCGGTTTGCAATACGCGCAGCCGATCACGTCGCGCGGTTGGGCGGCGACGAGTTTTTATGTCTCATCATTGATACCAACCCCCTTGAAGCCGCACGAGCGCTTGCAGACCGCATCCTAGAAAGCACGGAATCCCCCGTTCGCCTCGCAAACGGGTGGCATAAGGTCCGGCTTGCCATCGGCATTGCGACAGCAAAACCCAACACCTCTTGGCAGGCACTCCTCTCTCAAGCGGATGTCGCGATGTATCGGTCGAAAAGCATGTATCCACTTGCGCCGGTCATATACGAGAATGGCATGACGATCGCACAAAGCAAAATGCCCACCGCGTCTGCGATGGGCACTTAATAAGTAAATCCAGCTGACTTTGATTACTCCCAGTCAAGCGCGCCTTTTTTCCATTCGTAGGCAAACCCTGCGGTCAGCACACCCAAGAACACCATCATTGACCAGAAACCAACCATGCTGATGTCTTTAAACGCGACCGCCCAAGGGAACAAAAACGCGACTTCAAGGTCGAAGATGATAAACAGGATCGAGACCAGATAGAAACGCACGTCGAATTTCATACGTGCATCGTCAAAAGCGTTGAAACCGCATTCATATGCCGACACTTTTTCCGGATCGGGATTACGTACAGCTAAAACCGCTGCTGCTAAAATCAGGATCAGCCCCAGCGCAATTGCCAGCCCCAAGAAAATCATGATTGGCAGATATTCAGCAAGCATTTCTTGCATAATGCGACCCCTGTGACACGGCACACACAACTGTACACCTAGAATTCATTCATGGCTGCATACCGCCCGCGGCATTGCGGGTCAACATGTCGTGCCATTCTCGGCCCCGAAAAATTAGGACAATTGAGACCGATACCCAAGACGTCAATCCAACGCCGGACGACGCGGCGACAGCACAATCCCGGCAAGAGAAAACAGTGATACCGCATGCGACACCCCGTTCGCACGCGGGCATTTTCGCGTCGCAATATCGGCCATTTCGATCAGGTTATCGAATTGTTGGTCCGTCAGCCAAAAAAGCACATGCATCCCGATCGTAAAATCACCGGGTATTTCGGACACGTCGACGCGGCACCCCGTGACCGTGGGCGTGAAATGGTAAGAGCAGACAGTGACTTGCCCACTGGCCAGAACCAGCATCACCTCGTGGGTCGATTGATCCGATGTCAATATTTTCGCATCAATTTTGATGATAAGAGGCTGATCACCGTTTTCTGGGTCTGTTAGATGGTGCGACATCACAGCCACATCGAAAAAGCCGTTGGCATCTGCGCTTCCCGTCAGGACGCGTCCACGCAACTGATCGGGGCGCAAACCAAACGCACAATGTGCGGCCTTTACGGACATCGGGAACTCTGCCCGCGCATTCAGACGCCAATTCATCGCTTTGCCCCAGTAAAGCAACATGGACAGCAAAACGTTTAAGACGAGCGTTCCCGCAAAAGCGGCAATGACGGCCATCACAACGATAAGGACATGCGCCGCATCGCGATACTGCACCGGCGCATCGCTTGCGAGTGTTGCGAGCCGCGGCAACGCCAAAAGAAACGCAGTCATCGCAGGGGCTATGCTCATCGTCTCTAACGGTACGTTGGGAAACAGCGCGACATGAAAAACGACACTTAACGCGACGAGGCCGAGTATGAACATTACATTCTCTAGAGGTACGGTCACGTTCGCGGCGTACAGGATGGCCACCACAATCGCCGCAAACACGGCCAACACCACGACACGGCGCAACCGTACGACGCGGTAGATAAACTGTTCCCATGTTGGCCAACTAAAAGACATGACGTCCCCTTTTTTCGTGGCGAACATACAGCGAAATCGGTCAGAAGTGAGACAAAATTCAGACCACATATTTTAGCGCCTATCCGACAGCAAAAATCCCGGGCGTCAAACCCGCCATGGTCAGAAATCAGATCGTGCGTTTAGCTCCTGATATGCCTGAACGACTTCGGCGCGAACGATCCGCGCGATCTGCGCACAATCGTCGACGTCAAACGTTAACGGGAGCCGCATATCAACCAGCCCTGCCAAAATACGGTCTGTGTTCGGCATCGGGCCACTGGCGGCATAGCGCCAGCTGTCATAGCGCGACGTATAGCCAATTGGCTCTGCGGCACCAAACCACTTCATCTCGACGCCGCGCGACGCGCAGCGCCGCAGCACTTTTGCGACGGCATGTTCCGGCCACGCCAATAACAGAAATTGGAAAGACGACCCGGCAAACTGCTCGCGGGGGTCACGATCGATCAGCTTTAGACCGGGTGTATTGCGCAGACCGGCCTCAAGCGCATGGTAAAGCGCGTTCCAGCGCCGGGTTTGGCGTGTCAGATCGCGCAACTGCGGCCGCAAAATCGCCGCACGCAAATTATCCATCCGCCCTGAAATGTTCGGGGTGTCGTATTTGATTTTTTCAAAAACGTCCGGTGGCGGCGCCGCGCGGTGATGGTCGAACAGCATGTAACTGCCCGATAGGACAATCGCGCGCGCCATGTCTTCGGCATCGTCGGAAACCAGCAGCCCCCCCTCTCCTGAATTTATGTGTTTGTAGGTCTGCGTTGAGTAACACCCAAACCGGCCCCATCTGCCGCTGGGTATACCGTCCCAAGCGGCACCCATCGTATGCGCACAATCTTCAATCACCGTGACTGATGCCGCATTACACATCGCCATAAGGCGGCGCATATCACAGATATGTCCACGCATGTGGCTCAGCAACAAGACGCCCCCCGGTTCGATCTTTGCCGCGAGATCATCAAGATCAATCACCAGGTCTTCGGTCACATCGATATAAACCGGCACCCCACCCACCGCGGCAATTGCACCCGGCACCGGCGCAAGCGTGAACGCATTGGTCATCACCCGGTCACCATGCCCGACGCCTATCGCGCGCAATGCGGTCGTGATCGCGAAACCACCCGAAGCAACGGCAAGGCAATACCGCGCGCCGACGCTTGCCGCGAACTCCTCTTCCAGCAATGCTGCCTCGGCCACCTCGCCT
The DNA here is from genome assembly GCF_056108365.1 of Yoonia sp. SWMV100. Classification (NCBI taxonomy): domain Bacteria; kingdom Pseudomonadati; phylum Pseudomonadota; class Alphaproteobacteria; order Rhodobacterales; family Paracoccaceae; genus Yoonia; species Yoonia sp. SWMV100. The sequence continues at coordinate 325,002 of NZ_JBWBAQ010000002.1, forward strand.
GCGATGGTGTTATAGCGGTGCAAGCGTCCATGCTGCATGACAACGTTTGCGGCGGCGATCGCCTCGGGCGGGATCGGTTCCTGCTGTGTAAAGCTGCCCTGAAAAATCTCTGTCATCATCCGCCCATCGACCCATATTTTTTGCACCAGCGACTAGCCGATCAAATTGCCGACCACGCCATGTAACTGTCGAAAGTCATCAATCGTTGCCTCAGGATCAAGCGCCAGCACATCGTGGCGTCCGGGACCAAAAGTAACCAATACCGAAGGCACCCCTGCATTGCGCGATGTGTCGCGATCTGTCGCGGTGTCACCTACCAAAAGCGACCGCTTCGGATCACCCCCGGCGCGGCGCACTGCCTCAAAATGATGGGCCGGATCAGGTTTGCGCACGGGCAGTGTATCCGCGCCGATCAAAGACGCAAAATCATCACGGACCCCAAGTTCGCGCAAGAGCGTATCGGCCAAAGCTTCGGGTTTATTGGTCGCGATCCCCACGGCATACCCATCAGATTTGAGCTGCAAGACAGCATCCATCGCACCGGGGTACATCACCGTATGGCGGCAAATATCCTGCGCGTAGGCCTTGAGCAAGATTGGATATTGTCGCGCAACTTCATCGTCGGCAACCCCGTCCACCCGCGAAAACCCCAGCGTCAGCATCGCCCGCCCGCCACGCAACGCCGTGGCCGCGTCTTGGGATGCATCAAGCAAATCACCCAAACCCAGCCCCCGAAAACAGGCATTCGCCGCCGCGATCAAATCGCCGGAGGTATCGGCAAGCGTGCCGTCGAGGTCAAAGATCACTGTGCGCATGTGGCAGCCTTTATAAATAATTCACCCGCTCATCTGTAACGCGATGTAAACTGATGTGAAGCCCCCCACCCTTGTGGTCTGTAAAAACAGCAGTAGAAGACACAGGAAACAAAAAGGCAAAGAGCATGGCACGCGCACTGATTATTCTCGCCGCAGGTATGGGCACGCGGATGAATTCCGACCTGCCCAAGGTCTTGCATCAAATCGCAGGCGCACCGATGCTGGTCCATGCGATGAAGGCAGGCCATTCGTTGGCACCGGAACGAACAGTTGTGGTTGCAGGTCACGGTGCATCGGCCGTCGAAAAGGCGGCAAAGGCATATGACCCCGACGCGCTGATCGCGCTGCAATCGGAACAACTGGGCACGGGCCACGCCGTCGCGCAGGCCCGCGATGCATTGGCGGGGTTTGAAGGTGATGTGATTGTTCTATACGGTGACACACCGTTTATCAGCGCGGAAACGCTGGCAGCAATGACCGCCGCACGATTGACCCATGACATTGTCGTGCTCGGGTTCGAGGCCGCAGATCCGGGACGCTACGGGCGCCTGATCGTCGTCAATGACCAGCTTGACCGGATAGTCGAATTCAAGGATGCGACAAACGAAGAAAGGGCCGTAACGCTTTGTAATAGCGGCGTGATATGCGCCGATGCTGCGATCCTTTTTAACCTTATTGACGCGGTAAAAAATGATAACGCGGCCGGTGAATATTACCTGACAGACACCATCGCAATTGCAAGGTTGCGCGGTCTGTCTGCCACCGTGGTGCGCTGCGACGAAGCCGAAACACTGGGCATCAATTCGCGTGCTGAATTGGCCCAAGCAGAGGCCGCTTTTCAATCACGCGCGCGCGAAGCTGCGCTAGCGGATGGGGTAACCATGAGCGCCGCCGAAACCGTATTTTTCGCGCATGACACGGTGATCGGACGCGACACACTCATCGAGCAGAACGTTGTTTTTGGCCCCGGCGTCACGATCGAGTCCGGCGCAACCATCCGCGCTTTCTCGCACCTTGAGGGCTGCCATGTTTCGCGTGGGTCCGTTGTTGGCCCTTATGCCCGGTTGCGCCCTGGCGCCGAATTGGCCGAGAACGTCAAAGTGGGAAATTTTGTCGAAATCAAGAATGCCCAGATTGAACCGGGCGCAAAGGTCAATCACCTGTCCTATATTGGCGACGCCACGGTTGGTGCGCGCGCCAACATCGGTGCAGGCACGATCACCTGCAATTATGACGGCGTTTTCAAATACCAAACCATGATCGGCGCCGATGCATTTATCGGGTCCAACACCATGCTCGTGGCCCCTGTGACCATCGGCGCGGCTGCCATGACGGCCAGCGGATCCGTGATAACCCGTGATGTCCCCGACGGCGATCTGGCACTGGGCCGCGCCCGTCAAGAAAACAAACCTAAATTTGCAGTACGCCTGTTCGAAAAGCTGCGTGCGCGCAAAGCAAAAGGAAACTGATCATGTGTGGCATTGTAGGCGTACTAGGAAATCACGAAGCTGCACCGATGTTGGTCGATGCCCTAAAGCGGCTTGAATATCGCGGTTATGACAGCGCAGGCATCGCGACAATCAACGACTTGCGACTTGACCGGCGCCGGGCCGTTGGCAAATTGGTCAACCTGTCCGACCTGCTCGTGCATGATCCGCTCGCGGGAAAGGCAGGAATAGGTCACACACGGTGGGCAACGCATGGCGTGCCTAGCATCGTGAACGCGCACCCGCACCGCGCCGGAGGTGTCGCTGTCGTCCACAACGGAATTATCGAAAACTTCCGCGAATTGCGGTCCTATTTGGCGGAAAACGGGATCGCGTTCGAAACCGACACCGACACGGAAACGGTTGCCCTGCTGACCCAGCATTACATCGACCAAGGCGACAGTCCGGTCGACGCCGCCGCACGTACCATTGCGCGTCTTGAGGGGGCGTATGCGTTGTGTTTTCTGTTTGATGGCCACGATGATTTGTTGATCGCCGCCCGCAAAGGGTCGCCGCTTGCCATCGGTTACGGGACAGGTGAAATGTTTGTCGGGTCTGATGCCATTGCCTTGGCGCCGATGACCGACAAGATCAGCTACCTCGAGGAAGGTGACTGGGCCGTCATCACACGGCACTCGGTCGAAATTCGCGATGCGGCAGGCGCGTTTGTCACGCGCGACATCAAAACAATCCACCTTGAGACCGCGCAGGTTGATAAGGCGGGTTACAAGCATTTTATGGCCAAAGAAATAGCCGAACAGCCGACGGTCCTGCAAGGTGCGCTTGCGCATTACATCAACGGCGATGCCACGGCTGTCACCCTGCCGGATACGGGCCTTGATTTTACGCAGGTCGAAAGGCTGACAATGGTCGCCTGCGGTACAGCGTTTTACGCCTGTCTGGTCGCAAAATACTGGTTCGAACAAATCGCCGGTTTGCCCGTCGAGGTCGATGTTGCATCGGAATTTCGGTATCGGGAACCACCGGTCACGCCGGGTACGGTCGCGCTTTTTGTCAGTCAGTCGGGTGAAACCGCTGATACGCTTGCGGCCCTGCGCTATATGAAAGGCAAAGCCGCCAAAATCGTGTCGGTCGTGAACGCCCAAGAAAGTTCGATCGCCCGCGAGAGCGACCTTGCCTTGCCGATCCTCGCGGGGACCGAAATTGGTGTCGCGTCGACCAAAGCATTCACATGTCAGCTCACGACACTTGCCATTCTGGCGCTGGATGCAGCCCATGCGCGCGGTCGGATCAATGATGCCGGTCTTGCGGAAAAACTTTCGGCGCTGCGCGCCCTGCCAGGCCTGATGAACCTTGCGCTTGGCATCGAGGATAAAACCCGCGAAGTCGCCGCAAAATTGGCTGAGGCGCGGGATATTCTATTCCTGGGGCGCGGTGCAATGTATCCGCTGGCACTAGAAGGCGCATTAAAACTAAAAGAAATCAGCTATATACACGCCGAAGCTTATGCTTCGGGGGAATTGAAGCATGGGCCGATTGCATTGGTCGATCAACACGTCCCCGTGATTGTGATGGCACCGCGTGATGCGCTGTTCGACAAAACGGTGTCGAACATGCAAGAGGTCATGGCACGCGGTGGCAACGTGCTATTGATCACCGACGCCAAAGGCGCAGCAGAGGCCGGCGATGGTGTTTGGGACGCGATCCTCATGCCGGAAATCGACCCGTTTCTTGCCCCGATCCTTTATGCAATTCCGGCGCAGTTGTTGGCCTATTATACCGCCATTGCCAAAGGGACTGACGTCGACCAGCCGCGCAATCTGGCAAAGTCAGTGACGGTGGAATGATACACCCTGCCCCGATCACATTGTGCGACAGCGCGGTCACACTTGTACCATTGGCGCAAAGCCATGCGGCGGATTTGGCTGTGGCTGCTGCCGCGGATGATCTGTGGAAAACATGGTACACGTCTGTTCCGCACCCCGATACGGTGTCCGCCGAAATCGCACGCCGTCTGGACCTGCAAGCGGCGGGAAGCATGATTGCATTTGCGGTCATGACACCTGATGGCCGTGCTGTCGGCATGACCACCTACATGAATATTGACGCGCGAAACCACCGCCTTGAAATTGGCAGTACATGGTACGGCACATCCGTACAGCGCGGCCCCTTGAACACGCAGGCAAAACGCCTGTTGCTCGGGCATGCCTTTGATGATTTAGGCTGCAACGCGGTCGAATTTCGCACACACTATATGAACCATCAAAGCCGCGCCGCGATAGAACGATTGGGCGCAAAACTGGATGGGGTGCTGCGCGCCCATATGATCACCGCCGACGGGTCGCTCCGCGATACCTGCGTTTATTCAATTCTTGCGTATGAATGGCCCGCCGTTCGCGCAAACCTGACATGGAAGCTGAGCAAGCCAAGATGACCACAACAAAATCTGCCATCGCGGCGCTGCGTGCCGAAGGCGATACCGCCAAAGCGTCGGAACTGCACCGCTATCACAAAATTGACCGGCCTTATGTCGGGATCTCGAACACCGCGCTTGATGATCTGGTCAAGGAATGGCGCGCCATTATGGATCTGGAAACGCGCCTGACCGTGGCGCGCGGTCTTTGGAAAAGCAACATTCACGAAGGCCGGATTGCAGCGGCTAAATTGCTGACGCAGGCGCGTATCCGCCCCGACGATACGGCGGCATGGGATCTGATTGCGGCATGGGTCGCTGATTTGGACGGTGCCACCATCGCCGATCACGTTTGTGTTGCAGGGGCAAAGCGGCTCGTCGCAGACCCTGCGCGCTTGGATCAGGTTGCAGGCTGGGCAAAGTCTGATCAGATGTGGACGCGTCGCGCAGCATTGATGATGACGCTGCCTTGGACAAAAATGAACAATCCCAAAGCTGACGACATCGCCATCCGTGAACGGGTGCTGGACTGGGCTGCGGGTTATGTAACCGATCACGATTGGTTTATCCAAAAAGCGATCGGCGGCTGGTTGGCCGAATTAGCCAAACATGACCCCGCGCGCGTTCAGGCCTTTGTCACTCTCCACGGTGCAGACATGAAACCCTCTGCGGTCAAAGAGGCGACGCGCAAATTGGAATCCTAGGGCGGGTGTTGACCTACCCTAGTTTCGGAATACGGTGAGTTCCGCAAGGCTGGTGAGCGGTGCTTCGATCAGGCGCATCGCAGCCAAACTGATCTGGCTTCCCGACCCTGCCGCCCCACCAGATGGACGCAGTTCGACGTTCACGGATTTACCTTTGTAGATCACGCGGCCCGCGCTAACGGCCGTTACTAACGGGGTTTTTAGCCAAATCCCCGGCTCTGCGGGTGATCCAAGCGACGCGACGGTTACACCCAACGACACATCTGACACCGCAACCGGCGCGATTGCCGCCGCACGATCCGCCGCCGTTGTCGTATCAAACTGATCGACAGTCGTCGCATTCGCAGGCGGGGCCGGTGGTGGTGAAATGGCCACTGTCGGCGCGGTTTCCTCTGGTGGTGCGACCGCCACAGGAACTTCGGTACATGCGGCCAGCGCAACAAACGGGAGGAAAAATTTTGCTTTCATGCGCAAAACTTAGGGTGCAAAGCACGATATTTCAACCACGTTGATGCGACTTGCGCAGATCATCGCGCAGCCTTAGGCTGCCGGCATGACCTTACCCCTTATTGACCCCTTTGCGCGCGCTATCGAATACCTTCGGGTATCAGTCACCGACAGGTGCGACTTTCGTTGCGTTTACTGTATGTCCGAAAACATGACGTTCCTGCCCAAAAAGGATCTTCTGACGCTCGAAGAACTGGATCGCATGTGCTCTGCATTCGTGCGGTTGGGTGTGCGCAAACTGCGGATCACAGGCGGTGAACCTTTGGTGCGGCGCGATATCATGACATTTTTTCGCAGCATGTCGCGCCATCTCGATAGCGGAGCCTTGCAAGAACTGACCGTGACAACCAATGGCAGCCAACTAGAAAAACACGCCGACGATCTTTATGCCGCAGGTGTGCGGCGGATCAACGTATCCTTGGACACCTTGGATGAGAAAAAGTTTGCGGATATCACCCGCTGGGGTCGCCTGCCCCAAGTCATTCGCGGCATCGATGCCGCCCAAAAGGCAGGGCTGCGCGTCAAAATCAACACTGTCGCTCTCAAAGGTTTTAACGAAGACGAACTGTTTGCCCTGACCGACTGGTGCGCGTCGCGCGACATGGATCTGACCTTCATCGAAGTGATGCCAATGGGGGATCTGGGCAACGAAGACCGCTTTGGCCAGTATTGGTCACTGGCGGACCTGCGTGCGCAACTGACGACGCGATCGACACTGACGAACCTGACCGAGAAAACCGGCGGACCAGCCCGTTATGTGCGTGTTGACGCCACCGGCCAAAAGATCGGATTCATCACGCCGCTTTCGCATAACTTTTGCGAAAGCTGTAACCGGGTGCGGATCACATGCACCGGTGAAATCTATACTTGTTTGGGGCAAGAAGGGCATTCAGACCTGCGCGCACCATTGCGGGGGTCGGAATCAGATGCCGAGCTCGATACAGCCATTCGTGCGGCGATTGCCCTTAAACCCAAAGGGCACGATTTTGACTATTCGCGGCAAAAGGTCGACGGTCAAGTCAGCCGCCACATGTCACACACGGGCGGCTGACGATAGGTGGGGGATGCCCACCCATTTGATTTACGCAGCAGGCATCCGCTTTTCGACAATCTCGGCCCACCAACTGCACCCGGCTGGAATCGCATCATCATTAAAATTGTAGTGCGGATTATGCACGTCGGCTGAATCGCCGTTGCCCACCAGAATATAGGCGCCGGGGCGTTCTTCGAGCATATAGGCAAAATCCTCGCCGCCCATCACCAACGGGGCATCCTCACATGCGCCCGACACCGCTGTGGCGACGTCTGCGGCAAATGCGGTCTGTTCCTCATGGTTTACCATGCACGGATAGCCGCGGTGATAGGTGACGCGTGCTTCGGCACCAAATGTCGCACCAATGCCAGCGCTGATCGCATTCAGGCGCGTTTCGGCCTTGTCGCGCATCTCTTTCGACATGGTGCGCACCGTGCCTTTCAAATGGACGCGTTGTGCGATCACATTGAACGCCTTGGATGACGATTCGATCGACGTGACCGACACGACCACCTGATCGACAGGGTCCGCATTGCGGCTGGCAATGGTCTGCAGCGCGGTCACGAGGTGCGCCGCAATCACAATCGAATCGACCGTTTGATGCGGCTTTGCCGCATGCCCGCCCAATCCCTCGACCGTGATTTCGAATTGATCCGTGGCCGCGAAAAACGCGCCCGGACGGATCGCGAAGCTTCCGACAGGTTTGCCGGGCCAATTGTGCATCCCGTAGACTTCTTGAATGTTCCAACGGTCCATCATGCCGTCTTCACACATTTCGCGACCACCGCCGCCGCCCTCTTCGGCGGGCTGGAAAATGACAACCACGGTCCCGTCAAAGTTACGGGTCTCGGCCAGGTATTGCGCGGCCCCCAGCAGCATTGCGGTATGCCCATCGTGGCCGCAGGCATGCATCGCACCATCCGTTTTTGACTTATACGCCAGCCCGGTCTGTTCATGTATCGGCAGTGCATCCATATCGGCACGCAAGCCAATCACCTTGCCCGAGGTATCTGTTTTTCCCTTTATCACACCCACAACGCCGGTGCGTCCGATGCCGGTGACGATTTCATCACAACCAAATGCCGCTAGTTTCTCGGCGACAACCGCAGCGGTGCGGTGTGTTTCAAATAGGATTTCGGGGTTTTCATGCAAATCACGTCGCCATGCGGTGATTTCTGGCAGCAATTCAGCAAAGCGATTTTTGACGGGCATTTGGTATCTCCATGAAAGGTTGCGCGACCTTGGGTCACGACGGGGTCAAAGGTTTGGACCAAGCACCAGCTTGGACCCATCCGAGAAGCGGGACAACCGGAACCGGCTGATATCATGATTGGGTGTTTCGCCGGTGACAAGCTGGGCAACAATGCGACCAAAGCCGGGACCGATGCCAAACCCGTGACCGCACATGCCCGTGGCAATGGTCAGCCCCGGCATCTGCGCAGCATGATCAACGACGGGAACCACATCAGGCATGGTATCGATCATCCCCGCCCACGCTGTTTTGATCGTAATTTTGCCAAGCTGCGGATAGGTATCTGCAAAAGATTTGGCCATTTTTGCAACCTTTCCCTTGTTCGGCGCCGGATTCAACACACGCATTTTTTCGAACGGGCTGACAGTATCTGCGGACCAACGCCGCGCCGTCGTCCATGCATCGGGGTAGCCTTTTGGTGGCACCGGCAACAGACGCGTGCCTAGCGGATCTTGCATCAACTGTGGGGCAAATCGGCCAAACGCGCGAAAGGCGTCAGGACCGACGAATAGCTCGTGAAATCCCGACGCGGCAAGGGTATAGCCGCCATCCAGCCGCCGCCGAAAGGCCAGCCTGTCGTCCACGGCCGCGCCGTCATGTACATTGGCCAATACGCCCGTGGCAGCAACGGTTGCGCGTACCGACAACTGCGGAATAGCAATGCCGTGCCGGCGCAACAGCAGCGACGACCACGCACCGCCCGCAACCACGACGGCAGAGGTGACAATCGGTCCGGCCTCGGTGATGACGCCAGAAACGCGCCCGGCGGTGGTGTCGATCATCCGCGCTGCACAGCCTTCGACAAAAATCACACCGTCGCGTGCCGCCGCGCGTGCAATCGCGGGAACGGCTGTCCAGGGTTCGGCCCGCAAATCACTGGACGTCCAAAGGGCGCCTGCCCAATCAACAGCCGCACCGGAAAACAGTTTTGCTGTCTCTTCGCGTCCCAGAATACGCGTATCAAGCCCGTGCGCCTTGGCCGTTGGCAGCCAGTTTTCATAGCGGGCCAGCTTTGCTGGCGTTGCGGCAAGATAACTGACGCCGCCTTGGCGTAGCCCGATATCCTCACCGAGGGTGGCTGCCATCTCGCGCCACATCGCAACCGATTCTAACAGAATCGGAACTTCGGCAGCATCGCGCCCCTGCGCCCGGATCCATCCCCAATTACGCGAGGATTGTTCGGCGGCGATTCTGCCTTTTTCCAGCACCACGACCTTTTGACCGCGCTTGGCCAGTTCCCACCCCGACATAACGCCGATGATACCGCCCCCAATCACCACAACATCCGCCTGCTTGGGCGGGGGTTCGGGGTATGTGACCCGATTTTCGATAGCAATGGGGAATGGAGTCACTTGGTCAGGCTTTCGATAAGGGCGCGCATAAAGGCTTCGCCCTGCTGGAATTGATCAACTGTGATGTATTCGTTGGGCTGATGCGCCTGTGCAATATCGCCGGGGCCACAAACAACCGCGGAATAGCCTCGGGCCTGAAAATGCCCAGCTTCTGTGCCGTAACTAACCACGCTGCTGGCATTTGCGCCGGTGAGTTGACGCGCCAACGCCTCGGCGGAGCCGTCCTTTTCAGGTGCAAGGCCGGGCAGTTCAAAAAACTGTTCGTATGAAATCCCGGCATCCGGATGTAAGGTTTTCATCGCCGCATCCAGCGTTGCAACCTGCGCAAGAAACAGATCACGCCACGCGCTGATGCTTTCGCCCGGCACCACCCGAAAGGTCACGTCAAAATAGCAGTCCTTCGCCGTGATGTTATGGGCGGTTCCACCGGAAATCATGCCGACATGTAATGTCGTGTAAGGTGGCACAAATTCTGCGTCGACCACAGACGGTGCTTTTGCGGCGTTTTCAGCATTGATTTGATTCGCCCACTCGATCAACTTTGCGGCCATCATGATGGCACTGACACCCGTATGAAGCAGCGAAGAATGCACTTCGAACCCATGAAAGTGCATCTTGTAGCCCATGCCACCTTTATGGCCGGTCACGACTTTCATCATCGACGGTTCGCCCACGATCACGGTGTCACCGCGCGGCATTCCCATGCTGACCATGTGATCAATCATCGGCGGCGCACCGGTACAGCCGATCTCTTCGTCATAGCTCAGTGCAATTTGCAGCGGTCGCTTAATTTCAAGGCGTGCCGCACGTGTTATCGCCCAAATCGCAAGCGCATCGAACCCTTTCATATCGCAGGTTCCGCGGCCAAATAGCCGCCCCTGACGTTCGGTCACCGTGAACGGGTCGCTGTCCCAATTCTGACCATCTACCGGCACCACATCCGTATGCCCCGACAGCACCACGCCACCATCAACCTGCGGGCCGACATGCGCATACAAGGCGGCTTTGGTGCCATCATGATTGGGGACACGCACCGATGACACACCCTGATCTTCCAGATATTGTTGTACAAAATCAATCAGTTCAAGATTGCTGTCCCGGCTAACCGTCGGAAACGCAACCAAACGATCCATTAAAGCCCGCGCGCTGAGGGTCATGTGTTATCCTTCTTGTGCTGCATTATCCGCCACTTGTTCGTGCACCTGTTCAAACACGTGGCAACTTCAGTCTTGCGCGCCTGACAGGCAGGTGCAAACCGGAAACGGCTTGCGGCGGCTAAAATAAATGTTACCGTTTGGTAAAAATGCGCACTGCTTAATAATTAGTACAAGTGCTAAATAATAATCTGAACCAAGTGGGAGGTTCTATATGCCCGATGGGGCTTTGCCTGTTCTGGATGTCCGGGACCTCAAAACTGTTTTCAAAACCCGATCCGGCGAAGTCCACGCCGTGAACGACGTCAGCTTTTCGCTGCGCCCTGGCGAATTGCTGGGTGTTGTAGGCGAGAGCGGATCGGGTAAATCCGTAACGATGATGTCCCTTTTGGGACTGTTACCATCACCGCCCGCCGACGTGCGGGCCGGGTCAGTGATGTTTGACAACAAGGATTTGCTGCACGTTGATGCCGAGACACTGCGCGCCGTACGCGGTGGCAAGATCGGTTTCGTGTTCCAAGACCCGATGACGTCGCTGAACCCTGTGTTTACGGTGGGTCTGCAAATCATGGAGCCCCTGCGCAAACATATGGGCCTGTCAAAAGCACAGGCCAAAGCGCGCGCCCAGGAATTGTTGGAACTGGTCGGCATCCCGGACGCAAAGCGCCGCTTGGATGACTATCCGCACCAGTTTTCGGGTGGAATGCGGCAGCGGGTGATGATCGCCATCGCATTGGCGTGCGACCCGCAAGTGTTGATCGCAGACGAACCGACCACGGCACTGGATGTGACGATTCAGGCGCAAATCCTTGAACTGATGAAGGATCTGCGCAGCAAGCTTGGTATGGCCGTGATCTGGATCACCCACGACCTTGGCGTGATTGCCGGCATCGCCGACCGGGTCATGGTCATGTATGGTGGCCAGGTGGTCGAGCACGCCCCTGTTCAGGACCTGTTTCGTGATCCACAGCACCCCTATACGCGTGCCTTGCTCAAAACGATTCCGAAGATTCACGGTGAACGCGCGCCCCGCCTGACCGTCATCGAAGGGCAGCCGCCCATCATGATGGCGGCACCAAAGTCGTGCCCGTTCCGCGATCGCTGCGATGTGGCGTTTGATCGATGCGCCGCAGAAAACCCGCCCCGCTACGATCTGGGTGGGGGCCATGACGCCGCTTGTTTTTATGATGCCCGGACCGGAGCCCCTCGCAATGCTTGATACACCTGCAAAGCCGTTGGTCAGTGTCCGCGACCTGAAAATGCATTTTCCGATCCACGCCGGCTTGTTGCGTCTGCGCGTCGGCGAAGTGAAAGCGGTCGACGGCGTCAGTTTCGACGTGATGGAAGGTGAAACCCTTGGTCTCGTCGGTGAATCCGGATGTGGCAAATCCACATGCGGGCGCGCGGTACTGCGGCTTTACGATATTACATCGGGGTCGATTTCGATTGACGGCCGCGAGATCGGGACCACATCGCAACGCAAGCTGCGCACCATGCGGCCCGCCATGCAGATGGTGTTCCAGGATCCGCAAGCCTCGCTCAATCCGCGGATGACAGTCGAGGCCATTATCAAGGAACCCCTGGACGAACATACCAACATGTCCGAAGCAGAAAAGCGCGCAAAAGTGGGCGAGCTGATGGATGCTGTCGGGCTGAATCGCCAATTCGCGAAACGCTATCCGCAGGCGTTTTCAGGCGGGCAACGCCAGCGTATCGGCATCGCCCGCGCACTGGCGTTAAACCCGAAATTTATCGTTTGCGACGAACCGATTGCCGCCTTGGATGTCTCTATTCAGGCACAAGTGGTGAACTTGCTGGAAGATTTGCAAGAACAGTTCGGTCTGACCTATCTGTTTATCAGTCATGACCTGTCGATGGTGCGCCACATCGCAACCCGCGTTGCGGTGATGTATTTAGGCAAAATCGTCGAACTCGCCCCGCGCGAGGCGCTGTTTCGTGAACCCTTGCACCCCTATACCAAGGCGCTTTTGTCGGCGGTTCCGGAACCTGATCCCAGCCTTGCGACCAAAACCGAACGCATCATCCTGCAAGGTGATGTGCCGTCCCCCGCGAACCCACCCAAGGGGTGCAACTTTTGTACGCGCTGCCCGTCGGTGATGGATATCTGCAAAACAATCGAACCCGACTACCGCGAGGTCGCGCCTGGACGGTTTACCGCATGTCATCTGTATAATGATACCACCACTGCCGGCTAAACGGCGGGGCCCGAGGTTAAAAAGAGCATCAACAAGGAGAAGAAAACATGAAACTCAAGACAGCTCTGCTGAGCGCTGTTGCGACTGTTTCGCTGGCGCCGATGGCATTCGCCGAAGCGCATGAAGGCGAACGCGGCCGCGATGGTCAGCTTAACATCATCTATTGGCAAGCGCCTTCGATCATGAACCCCTACCTGTCAGGTGGGACGAAAGACATCGAAGCGGCAAGCCTCGTGATCGAGCCGCTCGCGCGGTATGACACAACCGGCGCAATGGTGCCTTATCTGGCCGCAGAAATTCCAACCGTCGCAAATGGCGGCGTGTCCGAAGACCTGACATCAATCACTTGGAAGCTCAAGGATGGGCTGCTGTGGTCTGACGGAACCCCCGTGACGTCTGCTGACGTTTTGTTCACCGCACAATACTGCATGGACCCCGAAGGTGGCTGCGCGCAGCTTTCCAAATTCGAAGGTGTCGATTCCGTCGAAGCCATCGATGACCTGACGGTCAAAGTAACCTTTGCTGGTCCACAGCCAAACCCATACCAGCCGTTTATGGGCGGTCAGTCCCCGATCATTCAAGCCGCACAGTTTGCAGACTGTCTGGGCGCGAAAGCACCAGAATGTACTGATGCGAACTTTAGCCCGATTGGGACCGGCCCCTTTGTGGTCACTGATTTCCGCACAAACGACGTGATCCAACTGGTTGCGAACGAAAACTACCGTGACCCGGCAAAGCCAGCATTTGCGACCGTGACGTTCAAAGGTGGCGGCGACGCGACGGCAGCAGGGCGCGCGGTTCTTGAAACCGGCGAATTCGATTACGCCTGGAACCTGCAACTGGCACCTGATGTGATCGCATCCATGGCTGAAGCAGGCGTTGGTACACCTGTATCTGCGTTTGGTACGCTGGTTGAGCGTATTGAAATTAACATGACCGACCCGTCCCCATCGCTGGAAGAAGGCGTGCGTTCGACCGCTGCTGCGCCGCATCCATTCCTGAGCGACGAAGCCGTGCGTCGCGCCTTGTCCATGGCGATTGATCGCGATCTGCTGGTCGAGGTTGGCTACGGTCAGGCAGGGCGTCCAACCTGTAACCTTGTTCCCGGTCCCGAGATTTACGCATCCACAGAAAACACAGGCTGCCTGGTCCAAGATATCGAAGGCGCGAAATCGCTTCTTGACGGCGCGGGCTGGGTTGACAGCAACGGCGACGGCATCCGTGAAAAAGACGGTGTAGAACTGCGTGTAATGTTCCAATCTTCGACCAACGCAGTGCGTCAGGATTTCCAGGCGCTGATCAAAGAATGGTGGGGCGAAATCGGTGTTGAAACCGAACTGCGCAACATCGATTCTTCGGTCTTCTTCGGCGGTGATCCAGGTTCGCCTGACACATTCCAGCGTTTCTATGCAGACGTTGAAATGTACGCGAACAACTTTGATGGGACCGACCCGCAAGCCTATTTGGCGCAGTACACATGTGACAAGGCACCACGCCCCGAGACGCAGTGGCAGGGTGAAAACATCAACCGTTTCTGTGATCCAGCCTATGACGCACTGGTTGCCGAACTGAGCGCAACAGCCGATCAGGCAGAGCGGAGCCGGTTGGCAATCGCGCTGAACGACATGCTGACCAAAGACACGATGACGATCCTGCCACTGGTTGACCGTGGTCGCGTGTCTGCACATGCAAACTCGCTCGGTGGTGTCGCGCTGAACACATGGGACAGCGAACTGTGGAACGCAGCCGACTGGTACCGCGTCGGCGACAACCGCTAACACTTGCATAGGGCGGGTATAATCCCACCCTGTGGAAACGATTTGGCGGGGCGATTGATTTGCCCCGCCTTCCCTTCAAAGCTCTGACCAAAGGCGTTGCCCGTGCTGATCTATACCATTCGCAGATTGCTCATCTCGATTCCGACGCTTTTGTTCATCGCTTTTGTGATTTTCATGCTGCTTGAACTCGCCCCCGGTGATCCGATGGCGCAGATGCCGCTGACGATCCCCCCCGAGGTCAAAGAAAAGATGCGCCTTGCGCTGGGGTTGGGTGAACCTTGGTACGTGCGCTTTCCGCTCTGGCTGAAACAGTTCTTTATCGTTGAACCGCAATATTGGATCGACGGCACCTTTGGGACCAACTTTGCCGATGGCGCCCAGCGTATTATCAGTTTCCAGTCGCGCAGCCCGGTTTTTGAAACTATTGCGCAGCGTCTGCCCCAGACCTTATGGGTGGTTGGAATGTCTTATGTCGTCGGTGTGCTGATCGCGCTGCCCATCGGGATCATCAGCGCCTATCGCCAATATTCCGTTTTCGATCAGGCGGGCACGTTTGTGTCGATGATCGGATTTTCGGTCCCTCCGTTCTTTTCGGGTGTTCTGCTGATTGTCATTTTTTCTGTCCAGCTCAAATGGTTGCCGTCGATCTATGACACCACGCATGTTGTCAACGATTGGGACAGCTTCCTGTTCCAACTGCGTCAAATGGTGATGCCGGTCATGGTGCTGGCACTGCAGACAACGGCACAGGTCAGCCGCTATATGCGCGCCTCGATGCTCGATAATCTTGGCCAAGACTACGTACGCACCGCACGCGCCAAAGGCATGTCCGAAAGCGTTGTCGTCCTCAAACATGTCCTGCGCAATTCGATGATCCCTGTCATTACCGTGATCGCACTGGGGATCCCGGCGATCTTTGGCGGCGCCATCATCACCGAGCAAATTTTCAAAGTGAACGGTTTGGGGCAGCTCTTGATTATCGCACTGCAAGGGAACGACATTCCGATGGTGATGACCATCACCTTCTTGTTGGCGGTTTTGATCGTCATGATGAACCTGATCGCCGATGTTCTCTACGGCATTCTTGACCCGAGGATCCGCTATGACTGATACAACTGTGACAACTGTGGTCAAACCACGCAACCAGTGGTGGGACGTTTGGGACCAGTTCAAAACCCATAAAGGCGCGGTCGCGGGTCTGGCGTTTTTGATTTTCATCACCTTGTTTGTGACGGTCGGGCCGGTCATCTGGAACATTGATCCCGGCAAGCTCGATATCCGTAACAAGGATGTGCGGCCGATATATATGTTGCTGTTTGATGGGAACGCAAAGGTCAGTTGGGCGCGCCCGATGGGGACGGATAACCTTGGTCGCGATATTATGGCCAATATCATGCAAGGTGGACGGGTGTCGTTGGCCGTGGGGTGGACGGCGATGGTGTTGTCGGTCGTGATCGGGACGTTTGTTGGTGTCGTTGCTGGATATTTCAAACGGCTGGACGGTCTGCTGATGCGATTTACCGATCTGGTGCTGGCGCTTCCGCTTTTGCCGCTGCTTCTGGTGATGATGCTGCTGTTTCGTGATCCGCTGCGTGCAACCTTTGGACCCGAAAGCGGAATTTTCATCCTGATTGTGGCCGGCATTGGGATTACATCTTGGATGCAAACCGCGCGGATTGTGCGCGGCGATGTTATGGCGCTCAAGGAACGTGAATTCGTGCTGGCCGCGCGGTCAATCGGCACCCCTGCCCGCCGCATGATCACACGGCACCTGTTGCCGAACGTTCTGTCGCCGATCATGGTTTCTGCCACGCTCGGTCTTGCTACTGCAATCATCACCGAAAGCGCGCTGTCGTTTCTTGGCCTTGGCTTTCCATCAGATTTTCCCACTTGGGGTAAAATCCTGTTCGATAGCGTCGACCGCATGACCGCCTTTCCGGAACGGGTCATTTGGCCCGGACTGGCGATTTCACTGACGGTGCTCGCTGTGAACTATATTGGTGACGGACTGCGTGATGCGCTGGATCCACGTATTCGTGGGCATTGATGGCTGTCAGCGGGACCAACGTGTAACGGTAGCCGCCCATGATGGTCGGCCCATCATCCATCACCATGCGCTTGTGGTCGATTTGGGGAACATCTGTGCCCGACGACGGTTCAACGGGAAACACCGCGAAATCGGTCCTGCAAACGTAGGCCGCGACCATCAGTCTAAATGATGCATCGCTGTATACCGTCGGGAAAACAGTAACATTATCACGATACGAATGGCGTGATTGATCACACAGCGCAGTGTGCGTGATCGCTTTTTGGCGATCGCCCATTAATTATCGCTGTAACAGCGGGGCAGTCTGCCTTGCGCAAAATAAAATTGCCCCGCCGGATCTATCGGCGGGGCAATTTTGTTCCTGACTTGGATCACAGGTCGTTTAGTCGATTTTGGGCAGTAGCGCGTCCAAAGATGCCTTGGCATCACCATAGAACATCCGCGTGTTTTCCTTAAAGAAAAGCGGGTTTTCAATGCCGGAATACCCGGTGCCCTGACCGCGTTTGGACACGAACACTTGCTTAGCTTTCCAACACTCAAGAACCGGCATCCCTGCAATCGGGCTGTTTGGATCGTCCTGTGCTGCGGGGTTCACGATGTCGTTGGAACCGATGACAATGGCGACGTCCGTGGTTGGGAAGTCTTCGTTGATTTCGTCCATTTCCATGACGATATCGTAAGGCACCTTGGCTTCTGCCAGCAACACGTTCATGTGCCCCGGCAAACGCCCTGCAACGGGGTGGATCGCAAAACGCACGTTCTTGCCCTGCGCACGCAGCTTGCGGGTCAATTCCGCAACCGAAGACTGCGCCTGCGCAACAGCCATCCCGTAGCCCGGAATGATGATAATGCTGTCAGCTTCGTTCAAGGCTGTGGCGACGCCATCCACGTCGATGGCAATCTGCTCGCCTTCAACCGCCATCTGCGGGCCTTTGGTGCCACCAAAGCCGCCCAGGATCACGCTTACAAAGCTGCGGTTCATCGCCTTACACATGATATAGGACAAGATCGCGCCAGACGATCCGACCAATGCGCCGACCACGATCAACAGGTCATTTCCAAGCGAGAAACCAATCGCGGCAGCAGCCCAGCCGGAATAGCTGTTCAGCATGGACACCACGACTGGCATATCCGCGCCGCCGATCCCCATGATCAGGTGATACCCGATAAACAGCGCGGCCAAGGTCATCACGAACAGCGGCAAGAACCCACCGGTGTTGAAATACCAGATCAAAGCAACGACCGAAATCGCTGCGGCAGCAGCATTTAACATGTGCCCACCCGGCAGTTTTGTCGCTTTGGAATTTACCCGTCCCGCCAATTTGCCATAGGCAATGACCGAACCTGTAAACGTGACCGCGCCGATAAACACACCCAAAAACAGCTCGACCCGCAGGATATTGATTTCAACCGCAGATTTGTGCGCAATCAACGCCCCGAATGTGCCCAAATCATCGCCATGCGCACCGCTCATGACGTTCCCAATTTCAAAATGCGCGACAAAACCGACAAACACCGCTGCCAACCCGACAAGGCTGTGCATCGCCGCAACCAGTTCCGGCATTTGGGTCATCTGGACCTTGGTGGCCAAAACATAGCCGATGGCGCCGCCCGCCGCGATCAAGATCAGCGACAAAAGCCAAAGCCCGCTACCCGGCCCCATCAGCGTCGCCGACACCGCAAGACCCATGCCCGCAATACCATACCACACCGCGCGTTTTGCACTTTCTTGCCCCGAAAGCCCCCCAAGCGAGAGGATAAAAAGGACCGCTGCGACGACGTAGGCCGCTGTTGTAAATCCTAAACTCATTTTTTCCTACTCCCTTAAGACTTTTGGAACATGGCAAGCATGCGCCGTGTCACGAGGAAACCACCAAAGATGTTGATCCCCGTCATAAAGACTGCAAGCGCCGCCAAAATAATCACAAGGAACGACCCTGAACCAATTTGCATCAGCGCACCCAAGATGATGATCGACGAAATCGCGTTGGTCACAGCCATCAGCGGCGTGTGCAGCGAATGCGATACATTCCAGATCACTTGGAACCCGATGAACACCGACAAAACAAAGACAATAAAGTGCTGCATAAAGCTGGCCGGGGCCACAAGCCCGATGCCCAGCAAAACAGCAGCACCCACAGCCAGCAGCGTGACCTGATTGCGGGTCTGCGCCTTGAAATCTGCGGTTTCTTTGGCGCGCTTTTCCTCGGCGGTCAGGGCTTTGGGCGCTTCTTTGCGGGGCGCGGCCGCGATGGCCGCGATTTTGGGTTTGGGTGGCGGGAAAGTCACCGCGCCTGCGTGGGTGACGGTCGCACCGCGAATGACGTCGTCGTCCATGTTGTGCGCAGGTACGCCGTCTTTGGCGGGTGTCAGGTCGGTCATCATGTGACGAATATTTGTCGCGTACAACGTGGAAGCCTGCGCCGCCATCCGGCTTGGAAAGTCCGTATAGCCTATGATGGTGACGCCGTTTTCTGTCACGATCTTTTCGTCCATGACAGTCAGTTTACAGTTGCCGCCACGCTCTGCCGCGAGGTCGATGATCACCGACCCCGGTTTCATGCTGTCGACCATATCTTTGGTCCACAACTCGGGCGCGTCGCGCCCAGGGATCAGCGCGGTGGTGATCACTATGTCCATTTCAGGCGCAATTTCACGGAACCTGGCCAACTGCGCCGCCGCGAATTCTGGGCTGGACACAGCGGCATAACCGCCTGTCGCCGCGCCGTCTTGTTGTTCTTGCTTGAAATCAAGGAAGACGAACTGCGCGCCCATTGATTCCACTTGCTCTGCGACTTCGGGGCGCACATCAAAAGCATAGGTGATCGCGCCAAGGCTGGTTGCTGTTCCGATCGCGGCCAAACCAGCAACACCTGCACCAACAACAAGAACCTTTGCAGGCGGAACTTTGCCCGCAGCAGTAATTTGCCCTGTAAAGAAACGGCCAAAGTTATTGCCGGCCTCGATCACGGCCCGATAGCCAGCAATATTCGCCATTGACGAAAGCGCATCCATTTTTTGCGCGCGACTGATGCGTGGAACCATGTCCATCGCAATAACGGTCGCGCCCTTGGCATTTGCTGCGTCCATCAACGCCGCGTTTTGCGCAGGGTAGAAGAATGAAATCAGCGTCTGACCTTCGCGCAGGAGGTTCACTTCTGCGTCTGAAGGCGGGCGTACTTTGGCGACGATGTCGGCCGTTTCAAATAGCGCGGCGCCGGTTTTCACAACCTCGACGCCCGCATCAATGTAGGTCTGATCAGAAAAACCTGCGGCCAGACCGGCCCCGGTTTCGATGATGCAATCATAGCCAAGTTTTTGTAAATCTTTGGCCGAGGCCGGGGTCATCGCGACCCTGTTCTCGCCTTCAAACGTTTCTTTCGGTGAGCCGATTTTCACAGACAATCCCCCATTTATCAGTCAGCAGTCGTCAATTTGTTATAAGGCGAACCCGCATGTTACAACTAGTAAACCCCTGTTTTTCTTATGTCATACGCTAACAGTCACACCCATCTGCGTGTTTTCTGACAATATCTTGCAAAGTCAGCGTGAAATTTTCTGCGCAACCTGTCTTCCTCCGGGATAATGAATCGCTGGGAAATGGTTGCGATAAAAAGCGGCACCAGCAAAAGCGCGACAGGCGCGCCCCAGCGCAACGCAAACCCCGCCAGAACCAGCGCATCGCCCAGATAAATAGGGTTGCGGCTGCGCGAAAATATCCCCGTGGTGACAAGATGCGTCGCCGCGCGGTGCGGGATCACAGTCGTTCGTTTTTTACGAAGCTCGGCAAATGCGAGCACCATCAGAACAACCCCTGCCCCCACCAGCAGCCCGCCTAAAAGATCCGTAAACGGCCCGTCGATATGCAGTGACACCGGTTGCACGCGTGCAATCGCCCATGCGCATGCCAACGCCAGTCCAAGCCAAACGGGGGGTATATCGATCCATCTCATGGTTCAAACACTGCCCCGGGGGGCTATGGTTGTCCATCACATATACTCGGACCGCCCGGCGCATACCGGAAACATCCGCAAATACCGCCGCAATGCCGTGCAAAGGGACTGGTGTGGGTCGCCAAACTCGCCCTACATTGCGATCATGTGCGAACAGCCCCGACGGGAAAAGGAATACGGATGCTTTACACTCTGCTAGCGCTGCTTGTTGCGATGATACATGTCTATATCATGGTCTTGGAAATGGTGTTTTGGGACACACCACGCGGGCATCGCGTCTTTCGCACCACCCAGGAATTTGCGACCGCATCCAAGGTCATGGCCTTTAATCAAGGTCTGTATAACGGCTTTCTGGCAGCGGGCGTTTTGATCGGGCTGGCGATGGAAAACATCACACTGACTGTTTTCAGTCTGGCGTGCGTGGTGGTGGCAGGTGCTGTTGGTTTTGCGACGGGCGTAAAAAGCGCATTTTACTTTCAAGCCATCCCAGCCACACTGGCGCTCTTGGCGTTATGGGTGGGGATATGACGAATTTTCATGACACCAAAGCACAGTTCCATTTGCCCGATGGTCTGGTTTATCTCGACGGTAACTCTCTTGGGCCGCGACCGAAAGCCGCAGCAGCGCGCGTGGCGCAGACAGTCATCGATGAATGGGGCGAAATGCTGATTACCGGCTGGAACCGTGCGGGATGGATGCAGCAACCGCGCGCCTTGGGCGATCGCATCGGGCGGCTGATCGGCGCGGCGTCCGGCCATGTTGTTTTAGGCGACACCCTGTCGATCAAGGTCTATCAGGCCCTTGCCGCCGCGCTTGACCTTGTCCCGGACCGCAAAGTGATTTTGACCGACAGCGGCAACTTTCCGTCTGATATCTACATGGCCGAAGGTCTGATCAAAGCGCTGGATCGGGGTTTGCAACTGCGCATTGTTGCGCCCGAGGACGTCGCAGCGGCAATAACCGACGAGGTTGCCGTCGTGATGCTGACACAAGTCGACTATCGCACCGGGCGGCTGCACGACATGGCCGCACTGACGACACAAGCCCATGACGTTGGCGCGATCACGGTCTGGGATCTGGCGCATACCGCAGGCGCATTACCTGTTGATTTAAAAGGCTGCAACGCCGACTTTGCCGTCGGCTGCACCTATAAATACCTGAACGGGGGGCCGGGCGCGCCCGCGTTTATCTATATTGCTCCGCGCCACATCGACAGTTGCCAACCGGCGTTATCCGGCTGGCTTGGCCATGAAAGCCCCTTTGCGTTTGATCTGGATTACCGTCCCGGCAGCGGCATCGAACGGATGCGTGTGGGTACGCCACCTGTGTTGCAAATGGCCGCACTGTCAGCCGCGCTTGATATCTGGGATCGGGTCGATATGGCCGCTGTGCGTGCCGCATCAATCGCGCTGAGCGAACAATTCATCGCGGGGGTCGAAGCCGCCTGCCCGATGCTGACACTCGCCAGCCCGCGCGACCCCATGCAACGCGGAAGCCAGGTGTCGTTTCAGTTTGAACACGGATATGCCGCGATGCAGGCCTGCATTGCCCAAGGTCTGATTGGTGACTTTCGCGCGCCTGACATCATGCGGTTTGGCATCACGCCACTGTTCATTGATAGCCAAGACATCGACCGGGCCTTGGAAATTGTCGCAGACGTCATGCAACGTCAGCTTTGGGATACACCCGCATTCCAGACACGTGCCGCCGTCACCTAGTTTATTGAATATACGATGTGTTTCCCAGTGATGGGGGCACATCATAGCCATGCACAGCGACGTTCAGCGCGGCCCCTAGCAAAATAAGATACGCACTGACATACAGCCACAGCAGCAAACCGATCACGGCACCGATTGATCCGTATACCTCGTTGTAGCTACCAAAGTTGGTCAGGTAATAGGACAACGCCGCAGACGCGATGACCCACACGACCACGGCCGCGAACGCGCCCACAGTCAACCAGCGCCCACGCCCACCGATCCGGGCCGGGCCAAAACGATAAAGCAGACTAAGCCCCACCAACAACACGCCAAGCGCGATCAGCCAGCGCGCACCTTCGACCAGCCACGCCGTTGACGCAGCGACCGGGAAAAACGCAAGCACGATGGGCAGGATCACCACCAGAAACAATGCCACGATCGCAAGCGCGACCAATGCAATCGTCAAAGCAAAGGCAATCAAAACCTGCATCACGCCGTGGCGCTGACGTTGCCCGGCAATGGCGTTCAACCCGCCGATCAGCCCCCCCACCCCGGCGCGGCACGACCACAGCGCGATGGTAATCGACACAACCGTTGCCCAACCCAATGTATCAGGCGGCGCCAAAACCAGCCGGTTAATCTGCGTCGACAAAAGACGGTACGCGTCAGGC
The DNA here is from genome assembly GCF_056108365.1 of Yoonia sp. SWMV100. Lineage (NCBI taxonomy): Bacteria > Pseudomonadati > Pseudomonadota > Alphaproteobacteria > Rhodobacterales > Paracoccaceae > Yoonia > Yoonia sp. SWMV100. The sequence continues at coordinate 348,045 of NZ_JBWBAQ010000002.1, forward strand.
GGTATGATTTCATCCAATAAGACAAGCTGCTCGGAAATCACCACGGGGTCCGCCAATAGACCGAAAATCGCGATGATCGCCGCAATCCCGGGAAAAATTCCGAATATCCCGAAAAATGCGACACCCGCGGCAACCAGCCCTAAATGCTTTTCGCCGGCTATTTCCCAAACTTCCAGAAAAATGCGCCAGGCCCGTCTCAGCATTAAAAACATCCATTTATCGATCACTATCGCCTATAGCCTAAGACATCGTGCGCGCAATGACCACGCCAGATGGGCGTTGTTACGCGTAAGGTCGCCCGAAAGCGAAAAACCTGTCGCAACATGATGCGTCTCGGTCTAGGCTTGGATAAAACGGGTCAAAGCCCGGGACACAGGCAGGTAAACCATTGGATACGCTGACACTTCATATCAACACGCTTGCCGAACACCTGCTTGATAAAACCAACGGGCGCCAGTTGGTTGCGATCACGGGTGCGCCTGCATCGGGCAAAACGACACTGGCAATCGAACTGGCGCGCCGATTGAACGCGCAGCGGCACAAATCAGTGGTGGTCCCGATGGATGGCTTTCATCTGGACAACGCCGTGCTTGAAACCAAAGGACTGGGGCAGCGCAAAGGCGCACCAGAGACATTTGATGCGGGCGGGTTCATCCGGCTCGTTCAAGCATTGAAAACGGGCGAAGAAGTATACGCCCCGATCTTTGACCGCACCCGCGATATTGCGGTCGCAGGCGCAATCGTTGTCCCCGCTGACGTTCAGTTTGTGATCGTCGAAGGCAATTATCTGATGTTTGACGAGGCCCCATGGACAGCGCTCGCGCCGCTTTGGGATGTATCTGCGCGGCTCGAAGTCCCGATGACAGAACTGCGCGCGCGCCTTATCCACCGCTGGCTCAGCCTTAGCTATTCGCGCGCGGTCGCGACACGCAGGGCTGAAGGCAATGATGTTCCAAACGCGCAGCGCGTGACCGATCGCGCGCTGCCATGCGATTTTATTTTTGATGGGCAACCCGTGCCGGGCGCGCTGAAATAGGTAACAAAATGAATACACATACAATTTCGACACAACCCATTGATGGTCAAAAGGCGGGAACATCGGGGCTTCGCAAGAAAACGCGCCTTTTCATGGGGCCGCATTTTCTAGAAAACTACGTCCAGTCAATTTTGAACGGGATCGGGGGCGCAGCGGATAAGACCTTTGTCGTTGGGGGCGACGGTCGCTATTTCAACGAACGCGCCATCCAAGTCATTCTGCGCATGGCGGCGGCCAATGGTGCGGCACATGTGATCGTGGGCCAGAGCGGAATTCTATCCACCCCCGCCGCATCACACATGATCCGCACGCACGGCACTGATGGCGGGTTTATTCTGTCTGCCAGCCATAACCCCGGCGGCATTGATGCGGATTTCGGGCTTAAGTTCAATATGGCGAACGGTGGCCCTGCCACCGAGGCCGTCACCGATGCAATTTTCGCGCAGACCTCAAGTTTGACCGAATACAGGATTCTGGACGCGCATGATGTGGATCTGTCGCAGATAGGCGACAGCATGCTTGGTGCGATGAAAGTATCCGTGGTTGATCCGGTTGCCGATTATGCCGATCTTATGGGTGAACTTTTTGATTTTGACGCAATCCGCGCGCTGTTTTCGCGCGGGTTTCGCATGAAGTTTGATGCGATGCACGCGGTCACCGGCCCCTATGCCACCAAGATATTGCAAGACATCCTTGGTGCGCCAAAAGGCACCATCATCAATGGTGTCCCCTCTGCGGACTTTGGCGGCGGCCACCCTGACCCGAACCCGATCTGGGCGCATGAATTGATGGCGATCATGACGGGGCCGGATGCACCCGATTTTGGTGCAGCGAGCGACGGAGACGGCGACCGTAACATGATCGTCGGGCGCGGTGCCTATGTGACCCCGTCGGACAGTCTTGCTCTGATCGCGGCGCAAGCGCATCTTGCCAAAGGGTACAAGGCAGGTTTGACGGGTGTTGCGCGATCGATGCCCACCTCTGGCGCAGTGGACAGGGTTGCACGCGCGAAAGGTATCCCTTGTTTTGAAACACCAACCGGTTGGAAGTTTTTTGGCACCCTGCTTGATGCGGGCAAAGTCAACCTTTGTGGCGAAGAAAGTGCGGGGACAGGATCAGACCATGTGCGCGAAAAAGACGGGCTTTGGGCGGTTTTGATGTGGTTGAACATCATTGCCAAAACCGGGCAATCCGTCGCTGCGCTCATGGATACGCATTGGCAAACATACGGGCGCAACTACTATTCGCGCCATGATTATGAAGATGTGGACAGCGACGCCGCGCATGCGCTGATGGACCACCTGCGTGGCCAGCTTTCATCGCTGCCCGGTCATCATGTGGGCGATATGACGGTCACCAACGCTGACGAATTTTCGTATCGTGATCCAGTCGATGACAGTGTAACCAACGGCCAGGGTATCCGGGTCATGTTTTCGGGTGGCGCACGTGTTGTCTATCGGCTGTCAGGGACAGGCACCCAAGGTGCGACATTGCGGGTCTATCTGGAAAGGTTGGAAACCGATCCACATCGGCTGCACGAGGCACCAGAGCATGCGCTAGCCGAGGTTATTCGTGCTGCACAGGACCTCGGGCAGATCAAAATCCGCACACGGCGCGACGCCCCTGACGTCATTACCTGATTGCCACCAACGTAATCACTGGAAAGGCCAGCAATATTGCGACCCTGACGATGTCAGATGCCACGAAAAACATCACCGCGCGATAGGTCGCGGTGATGGGGGTCTGCTTGTCCATGCTGTTGATGATAAACAGGTTCATCCCCACGGGCGGCGTAATCAACCCGACTTCGACCACAATCAATACGATTATGCCGAACCAGATCGCGAGCTCTTCGGTGGTTAATCCAAATTCCAATCCGCTGATGACCGGCCAGATGATCGGAACCGTCAAAAGTATCATCGACAGGCTGTCCATCACGCAACCTAAGATCAGATAGAACATCAAGATTACAATCATGATAACCCAAGGACTGAACCCTTGGCCCGTCACCCACATCGACAATTCCTGCGGCACATGCGTCAACGCGAGAAAGCCGTTATAAAACGCGGCGCCCAACACGATAAAAAAGATCAGTCCGGTGCTGGTGGCGGTTTGAACCATACTGTCACGAAATGTGCCCCAATTCAAACTGCCCGACATCAAGGCAACGATGCCGGTCCCTGCCGCCCCGACCGCTGCGCCCTCTGTCGGGGTGAACCAGCCGTTGTAGATGCCACCAACCACTAATCCGAAAATGCCGATAACGGGCCATACAGCAATCACCGCTTTGAACCGCGCGCGGTAAGGCATGCAAGGATGCGTGCCAGCCTCGTCAGGGTGCATTCGGACATAAATTGCGATGGTGACCATATATCCGATGGCGGCCAAAATCCCCGGAAGGACCGCCGCGGCAAACAGCTTTGCGATATTCTGGTCTGTCAGCATCGCATAGATCACCAGAATGACCGAGGGCGGGATCAAGATGCCAAGCGTCCCGCCCGCCGCCAAGGTAGCTGTCGAAAACCCACCGGAATACCCGAATTTGCGCAACTCTGGCAGGGCTACCCTGCTCATTGTGGCAGCTGTCGCCAAAGATGATCCACAGATCGCGCCAAACCCTGCACAGGCCCCGACCGCAGCCATTGCCATACCGCCCTTACGATGCCCCAGCCAGCTTTGCGCGGCGCGAAACAGCGCCTGCGACATACCCGAAAGGGTGGCAAATTGCCCCATCAAAAGGAACATTGGAATAATCGACAGGTTATAATTTGAAAACGTCGAATAGACTTCGGATTTGAGCCGCGCCATGAAAACGGTTGTCCCGTCGGTAGCGAAATAAAGCCCGCCAATGCCGCAGATCAACATTGCAAGCCCGATGGGCGCACGCGAAAAAATCAACAGCAGCAGAACCGGAAAGGAAAGATAGCCAAGCGTAAGATCGCTTACCATGATTGATCTTGCCCCCAGGTTTTCATGATGGCGCAGTAAAACCCGACGATGCTTGCCACCACGCTGGCTCCGAAACAGGCAGCATAGGACCACCAGACTGGCAGTTGAATCAGATAGGTCGTATCGCCATAGCGATATTTATCTTGCAACGCTTCAAACAAACGCCACGTGATGAGCAACGTCGCGCATAACATTGCAATGCTCCAAAACGCATCGATCCGGCGCTGGGTTGTCGGGCTTAAACGTGTCGTGAAGATATCAACCTGGGCATGCCCCCCAGAAAGCTGGGTCATTGGTAAAAACGCGAAGATGGCAAATGCAACGCCAGCCTCGACCAATTCAAAATCACCTAAAATCGGACCAAGTCCGTGATCCAAAAGCCACCGCCCCGCAGAACCGAGGTAGCCAGCATGGGCGGCGTCAGCCACCTCGCGGCCTGCAACGCTGATACACACTGCGGCGATCACAGCACACAGCGTCAGCCCGCCAAGGATCGCCATCAGCCGCGCCAGCATCCGGATGAAAAAATGCAACAAGGTCACCCAATCGTGGTCTCGACCGGCGCGAGGTCACCGATCGTGCCGCGCAATGTATCACCAGCCACAACAGGTCCGACACCCGCTGGCGTGCCTGTCATAATCAGATCACCGGGCTGCAACGTATACAGTGTCGACAAGTCAGCAATGATTTCGGGCACAGACCAGATCATGTCGGCCAATGTCGCCTCTTGCCGGGTTTCGCCGTTCACGGTCAAGCAGATCGCCTGCGCGCCAATCGGTCCAAAATCGGCAACTGGTGTGATCGTCCCGATGATCGCTGCGTTTTCGAAATCTTTGCCCGTATCCCATGGGCGGCGTTTGTCTTTGGCGGCGGCTTGCAGATCACGGCGCGTCATATCCAGCCCGCAGGCGTAGCCAAAAACAACGTCCATCGCGTCAGACATGGCCACATTCTGGGCGGTTGCACCGATCGCCACGACCAATTCCATTTCATGGTGCAGATCGTTTGTGCGCGGGGGGTAAGGCATGACATTACCAGACAGCAAAAGCGCATGGGCCGATTTATTAAAGTAGAACGGCGCTTCGCGATCGACATCGTGCCCCATTTCCGCAGCATGGGCCGCATAGTTTCGGCCAACGCAGAAAATACGGTTCACAGGAAATGCATGTTGCCCTGCAATGGGAATAACGGGCGCGGGGCGGGGTGAAAAAACGGTCTGGGACAATTTGAGTTTTCTCGCTATGTTGCGTTGTCTGGTAGGTCACCCTACCCTATGTTACCGCAGACGGGATAGCTTCACCACGGCCAAGGGGCAAGCCCCGGCGGAACCACAGGATCGCAGACAACGTGTCCAGCACACTGCCACCGCTTGACGATTTAATCGCCTGTCATCAGTGCGACACACTGCATCTTGCGCAGGATCTGCCCGATGGTGCGCGGGCTTATTGCCAGCGCTGCGGCACCGTTCTGATGACGTCGCAACCCGCCGCGATCGGGCGCGTCCTTAGCCTCGCGTTCAGCGCATTTATCATGCTTATGGCCGCAATCAGTTTTCCATTCCTGACCTTGGACGCCAAAGGGCTTCATAACGCGACATCGGTTCTTGATGCTATTCTTGCCTTTAACAAGGGGTACGCAATTCCGCTCGCTGTCGCGGTGGCATTTTTCATTGTCATCATCCCGATGATCCGCCTTGCAGCGCTGATCTATGCGCTGGGGCCGTTGGTCTGGGGCAAACCTGTTCACACTGGTGCGCGCCGCGCTTTTGGCTTAGCAGAGCGGTTGCGCCCATGGAGCATGGCCGAGATTTTCATTGTCGGTGTAACTGTCGCATTGATAAAAGTCGCTGGGCTTGCTGCGGTGACTATCGGACCCGCGTTTTGGGCATTTGCAGGGGTTGTGATCATCACAGTTCTAAAAGATCAGATGATTTGTAGGTATTCGATTTGGGAAGCACTGGATCACGCGACACCATGATCACCGCCCGCGAGGCGGGTTTGGTTGCATGTCAGCGTTGCGGACAGGTCCACCCGCAGGGGACGCCCGTCTGTGTGCGCTGCGAAGGACGTCTGCAAAGCCGCGACACGCAAAGCATCCAGCGGGTCTGGGCATGGCTGATCGCGGGCATGATCGCCTATATTCCTGCCAACATCTATCCGATGCTTTTGACCAACACGTTGGTCGAACATAGCGAAAGCACGATCATTGGCGGTGCCGTTGATCTGGCACATCACGGATCTTGGGGCATTGCGTTTATCGTTTTCTTTGCGTCGGTCGTTATCCCGATTGGTAAGTTTCTTGCCATTATCTATCTGGCCCTCAGCGTGCAGAACAGGTCGATCAGCAATCCGCACGGGCGCCACAAGGCCTATGAACTGGTCGAGTTTATCGGTCGATGGTCGATGATCGACGTGTTTGTGGTGGCCATTTTATCGGCGCTGGTCCAGCTCAACACAGTTGCCACAATTAATCCCGGTATCGCTGCCGTCAGCTTTGCGATATCGGTCATCTTTACAATGCTATCTGCGCTTAGTTTTGACTCGCGCTTGATTTGGGACACCGACAGGACGTAATCATGACTGACACAAAATCCACGGGTCCAGCCCCTCTTGATGTACGTCCGGTCAAACGTCCGGTATTGCAAAGATTATCCCTTGTTTGGCTGGTTCCGATCTTGGCATTAGCGATTTCGCTGGGCGCCGCATGGCAAAGCTATACAGATCGCGGGACGCTGATCACCATCAGCTTTGAAAACGCCGCGGGTGTTACCGCGGGTGAAACGGTCATCAAATACCGTGACGTGACAGTCGGGACAGTTGAAACCGTCGAATTCGCACCGGGTTTAGGGGACGTTTTGGTGCACGCGCGCGTCGATAAAACCGTCGCACCCTATCTGGACGATGATGCGCAGTTTTGGGTCGTGCGTCCAGACGTGTCAGTCCGCGGGATTACCGGGCTCGATACGGTGCTGTCGGGTGTCTACATCGAAGGCAACTGGGATTCCGATGCGGATGTTGCCCAATATAACTTTGTCGGGCTGGAAACGCCGATTTTGACGCGCGCGGGCGAACGCGGCACACGCATTGTGCTGCGTACCAAGGACGGCGGCTCTGTGTCTGCTGGCGCCCCGATCCTGCACAAGGGCCTCGAGGTTGGATACCTCGAAGCACCCGAACTCAACTTTGATGGCACCGAAGTCATCGTCTCTGCATTTATCCAAAGCCCATATGACAAACGCATCACCAGCAGTACGCGTTTTTGGGACACGTCAGGGTTTTCGCTATCCTTTGGCGCGAGCGGTGTATCGCTTGATGTGAACTCCATTGCATCTCTCATCGAAGGGGGCATCGCGTTCGACACTGTCGTATCCGGCGGCACTCCGATCGAAGACGGTCAGATTTTTTCGATTTTCTACGATGAGCAAACCGCACGCGACAGCCTGTTTTCAGATCCCGACGCTGAAACGCTTAAGGTCGCTGTGCTGTTCGAAGAATCCGTCAGCGGATTGACCGTCGGGTCCGAAGTCAGATTTCAGGGGATCCGTGTCGGCGTTGTGGACGCCATCAACGCGATCATCGTGGGCGAAGGTGACAGTGCGCAGGTGCGACTGCAAGCCGTGCTGGCCATCGAACCGGTCCGATTGGGTATGCCTGAAGGATCGACGACGGATGATGCCGCTGCTTTGCTATCGGACTTTGTAAGTCGGGGACTGCGTGCCCGCATGGTAACGGGTAACATTCTGTCCGGAACCTTGATGGTTGAACTTGTGCAGGTCGATGATGCGCTCCCTGCCATTATGGCGCTGACGACGGGTCCGTACCCTGTCATCCCAACCACGGAATCGAATATTTCCGATGTTGCAGCCACCGCCGAAGGCGTGCTTGCGCGCATTAACGCGCTGCCCGTCGAAGAGCTGATGAACGGCGCGATCGACCTGATGGATAGCATCGAACGTCTTGCCAATGATGACAACACGCGCGCGGCACCCCAATCGCTGGTCGCGCTCCTTGATGAAAGCCGTGCGCTTGTCGCGTCGCAAGACGTGCAAGCTGTGCCAAAAGATCTCAGAGGCGTGATTAACGAGCTTAATGGAATTGTGAGCCGCGTTACCGAACTTGACCTTGTGGGAGATATCGACTCTGCGGTGACGACAGCCACACAGGCTGCAAACAATATCGAAGAAGCGACCCGCAACCTACCAGAAATCACCGCAAACATCGAAGCGCTGACAGCAAAAGCCAACGCCTTGGAACTCGATGCACTGGTTGTATCGGTCAATAGTACGCTCGCGTCGATTGACGCACTTATCGCAAGCGATGATACCAAAGACCTGCCGCGGTCTTTGGGTGGCGCGCTTGATGAAATGCGGATATTTTTGGCAGAGGTCCGCGAAGGTGGCGCCATTGAAAACGTCAATGCCGCGCTGGCATCAGCCAACGAAGCGGCACGCGCGATCGAAGAAGCCGTTGCCGGACTGCCGGAACTATCGGCGCGTGCGAATGGGTTGGTATCGCAAACCCAAGCGGTGATTGAAAGCTATGGCGAACGGTCACGCTTTAACGCCGAAACGCTGTCGACATTACGCGACATTCAATCCGCTGCGGATGCGTTAACGTCGCTCGCGCGCACCATACAACGCAACCCAAGCTCTTTGCTGACAGGACGCTAACATGCTGAAACAGATGACAACAATCGCTTTGCTCGGACTTGCGGCCTGCGCGGCCCCTGCCAACCGGCTTGCACTGCAACCGCTCCCCTCGCAGCTTGAATTGCGCCCGCTCGTCAGCAGCGTAATGGTACGGTCGGTTTCCTTGCCCAGCTATGCAGCCGCCGAAGAACTTGCCGTACAAGGTGCCACCGGGCTGATCGAAACCAACGAGGATGTGCTGTGGGCGGATGCCCCAGAGCGGGCGGTGACCTTGGTCATTACCGACACGTTGGGCGATATTTTGAATACTGATGTTGGCCCTGATCCTTGGCCCTTTGCCGGGCTTGCCGACGTCGCCGTTGATATCCGCGTGACACAAATGATCGCGGGCTCTGACGGCATGTTCCGGTTAACCGGTCAGTATTTTGTCGGCGGAGACGGAATAAACTTTCCCAATAGCACCCACCGTTTTGCGATGGCCCAACCGATGGCGGATCAATCACTTGGCAGCATCGCCGCCGCGCAAGCAGCGGCGTTGCTGGCCTTGTCAGAAGATATCGCGCGCAAGTTAGCCCGCTAGCTTCACCCACGCCGCGTCACGTTTCGATGACCGTACGCAGGCGTCGACAAATTGCATGCCCAGCAGACCGTCGGCAATGGTCGGATAAATCACATCCTTGCTTACGGGTTGTCCCGTACGGTGTGCCTCGATCGCTTCGGCTGCCTCGCTGTAGATGGTGGCAAACCCCTCTAGATAGCCCTCTGGGTGGCCACCCGGTGTCCGCGTCACCCTGGCCGACGCGTGACCAGTGCCTGCCCCACCGCGGGTCAGCAACCGCTTTGGTTCACCGAACGGCGTAAACCAAAGCTGGTTGGGGTTTTCCTGATGCCATTCCAGCCCACCCTTATCGCCGAAAATCCGCAACCGCAGGCCATTTTCATTGCCCGGCGCCACCTGAGAACACCAAAGCAGACCACGCGCGCCACCTTCAAAGCGCATCATGACATGTGCGTTGTCGTCCAACAGACGTCCCGGCACAAAGCTCTGCAAATCCGCACTCAGACTGTCGAGCGTAAGCCCGCTCACAAAGCTTGCCAAGTTGAACGCATGTGTTCCGATGTCGCCCGTCGATCCGCCAAGGCCGGATCGTGTCGGATCGGTTCGCCAAGCGGCTTGTTTGCTGTCATCTTGCTGGGTCAACCAATCTTGCACATATTCGACCTGAACCAGACGCAGTTTCCCCAAATCGCCATTGGCCACCATTTCGCGCGCCTGACGCATCATGGGGTAACCGGTGTAATTATGGGTCAACACAAACAGCGCATCGCTATCCTCGACGGCCTTTGCCAGCTTTCGCGCATCGGACATCGTTGCTGTCAGCGGCTTATCGCAAATCACGTGTATCCCCCGCTTGAGAAACTCGCGCGCTGCCGCATAATGCACATGGTTTGGCGTCACAATCGCAACCGCTTCTATCCCGTCTTTCAGGCGCGCTTCGCGGATCGCCATCGCCTTGAAGTCGTCATAGGTGCGGTCTGGTGACAGCCCCAGAGCAGCCCCAGAGGCTTGCGCCTTTTCTGGTGTAGACGACAGTGCCCCCGCCACCAGATCAAAGCGCCCGTCAATGCGCGCAGCAATACGGTGCACACCCCCAATAAAGGCGTCGTTCCCGCCGCCTACCATCCCAAGTCGTATCGGTCGCATTATCGACCCTCCCTCGCTTTGTTCAAAATACTCCCCCCGGCGGGGCCGTCAGATGCCAAGCATCCGGCGGTTGGTGGCGTCATCCACGGCGCCACCGGCAAAGTCGTCGAATGCACGCTCGGTGACGCGAATGATGTGATCTTTCACGAATTGCGCACCTTCACGCCCACCGTCTTCGGGGTGCTTCAAACAGCATTCCCATTCCACAACGGCCCAGCCGCTGAAATCATTGGCCGCCATTTTTGAAAAGATCGCGGCGAAATCCACCTGTCCGTCGCCCAGACTGCGGAAACGCCCCGCCCGATCGACCCAAGATTGATAGCCGCCATAAACGCCCTGCCGACCTGTCGGATTGAACTCGGCATCTTTGACGTGGAACATCTTGATCCGGTCTTTGTAGATATCGATATTGTCGAGATAGTCCAAACATTGCAGCACATAGTGTGACGGATCATAAAGCATGTTGCAGCGGGCATGATTGTCCACGCGCTCAAGGAACATCTCGAAGGTCACGCCATCGTGCAGATCTTCGCCGGGGTGAATTTCATAACACAGATCAACGCCGCAATCCTCAGCGTGATCCAGAATGGGACGCCAGCGTGCGGCCAATTCGTCAAACGCCGCTTCGACCAACCCTGCCGGGCGCTGCGGCCACGGATAAATATAAGGCCATGCAAGCGCACCAGAAAAGGTTGCCATTTCGGTCAGACCCAAATGCTTTGATGCGGACAAGGCCATTTTGACCTGATCGACAGCCCATGCTTGACGGGCTTTGGGGTCGCCTTGCACTTCGGCTGCGGCAAAGCCGTCGAATGCTGTGTCATAGGCTGGGTTTACAGCAACCAGTTGTCCCTGAAGATGGGTTGAAAGTTCGGTGACTTCGATACCATGCACCGCTGCTTGGCCCTTGAAATCATCACAGTAATCTTTCGACGCCGCCGCCTTGGACAGGTCAAAGAAACGTGCGTCCCAGCTTGGAACTTGGACGCCCTTGTACCCGCAATCCGCAGCCCATTTCGTAATCCCGTCCCACGTATTGAACGGCGCTTGGTCCCCCGCGAACTGTGCCAAAAACAGTCCGGGTCCTTTGATCGTTTTCATTGCAAACCTCCCATGATTTGCGAAAACTATATCGATTTAGAAAAACTGCGCCACCCCTGATTTCAGGGATGGCGCAGGATCAATCGGGCAACCTATTCGGACAAGCGCACATTGTCGCTGACGGTGCTGTCAGCTGCGCTAAAGCCGATGGCGTGCAGGCCATAGAAGGCAATGATCGAAATAAGTATCGCCGCCGCGAAGGCCAGAAGCATGGTTTTCATCGTCTTCCCCTTCTTATTCCGCTGGCGTGGCATTGGTTTTGGCTTGTTTTGCCTTCACCTCGTCCACCCAAAGGCTGTGGTGTTCACGCGCCCATTGCTCTTCGACATCGCCGTCGCCCATCGCATCAAACGCGCCCTCCATACCGACAGAGCCGATATAGATGTGGGCAATGATGATCGCCATCAACACAAAGGCGACGATCGCGTGCCAAAGCTGGGCATATTGCATTTCTTCTTGTGGTGTCAGGTCCGTTGGCAAAGGCCCAAGACCGACAAGCTGCGGAAGCCCAAAATCGTTGAGATGCCCGAAGGTCGCGCCAAACATCGGCAAATCAAACGGGAACAACAGCGACAGGCCCGACACAGAAATCGAGCTGCCCAGCAAGATCACCGACCAAAAGATGACCTTTTGGCCCGCGTTGAATTTCTTGGCTGGCGGGTGTACGCCCTTTTTGAACAAGCCACCCCCGACAGCAATCCATTTCAGGTCATGACGGTTGGGGATGTTTTCAAGCACCCACATAAAGAAAACCATCGTCAGCCCGATCATAAAGGCCCACGAAATATTGTTATGGATCCACTTTGACCCAACGGCCAAGATGGAAAAGCTTTCGTGCCCAAATGTCGGAATGATCCAGACGCGCCCGAATAATGTGACAATCCCGGTCAGGCCGAGCAGAATAAACGAACCGCCCATCAGCCAGTGGCCAAAGCGTTCAACCGCCTTAAATCGTGTGATTTTCCGCCCGGTCTTTTCGCCATCAATGCGAATTTTACCGCGGATAAGGTAGAACAGGACCAAGAACCCGATCGTCCCGAGCAACAAGAAACCGCCGTAGGTGCGCAGCGGACCCTCACGAAACTTGAGCCACCACATACCCCCGTCTTGGATCAACACGCCCCCCGCAGGGCCGCGTGATTGCGTGGTCATGTCCAAACTGTCATAGCGCACGCCGCGCCAAAGATCAGGGTCCGATTGACCGCCAAGCGTGCCAAGCTGCTGTGTTATATCAGCGGCGGCATCAGCGCTGCCCAGGTTTTCACTGCGAAAGCTGTCATCAACTTTCATTGCGTCTTGTCGCGCTAAGATATCGCTCAGTGTTTGTGCGCCACCCGTCGCAGTGCGGTCAGGCGCAACAGCGTCTTGTGCCTGCGCGGTCAGCGCAAACAGACAAAGTCCTAAGCTCGTGATGAATGCTCGGATCATGGCAACGCCCCCTGCTGCGTTCTAAGAAAACAAGGGGGCAGATGTATCACCTGCCCCCGATGGCGAATTAACCGCCCTTTTGGTCGTAGGCTGTACCCCAGCCCCAAGCGCCAGAGCCAAAGCCCCGTGCGACAACCCGTTCGCGATAGATGCTGGACACCATGTCGCCGTCCCCGGCAAGCAAGGCTTTGGTCGAACACATTTCTGCGCAGATCGGCAGTTTGCCTTCGGCGATCCGGTTGCGACCGTATTTTGCAAATTCCGCAGCCGAGTGGTTTTCTTCGGGGCCACCGGAACAGAATGTGCATTTGTCCATCTTGCCGCGTGATCCAAAGTTACCGGCTTGCGGGTACTGTGGCGCGCCGAATGGGCAGGCGTAGAAACAATAACCGCAACCGATGCACAAGTCTTTGGAGTGCAAAACGATGCCTTCTTCGCTTTGGTAGAAGCAATCTGTTGGGCACACAGCCATACATGGCGCGTCAGAACAGTGCATACAGGCAACCGAGATCGAGCGTTCACCCGGTTTACCGTCGTTGATTGTTACCACCTTGCGGCGGTTGATGCCCCAAGGCACCTCGTGTTCGTTTTTACATGCGGTCACACAGGCGTTGCATTCAATGCAGCGTTCGGCGTCGCACAGGAACTTTGCTCTTGCCATCTTACTTCTCCTTACGCTGTCCAGATTTTGCAGAGGGTCGCTTTGGTCTCTTGCATCTGGGTCACTGAATCATAGCCATATGTTTGTGCGGTGTTTGTGCTTTCGCCCAAAACATAAGGATCGGCGCCGTCAGGATATTTATCCCGTAAATCAACACCTTCCATGTGACCGCCAAAGTGGAATGGCATAAACGCGACACCGCTTTCCACACGTTCGGTCACCATCGCCATCACCTTAACCTTGCCGCCCTCCGGGCCTTCGACCCAAACGTCAGCCCCGTCGCGTACACCCAGATTGTTAGCGTCGCGCGGGTTGATTTCGATGAACATGTCTTGTTGCAGTTCGGCCAACCATGGGTTCGACCGGGTTTCGTCACCGCCACCTTCGTATTCAACCAGACGACCAGAGGTCAGAATGATCGGATATTCTTGTGAAAAGTCGTTCTCTTGGATCGACTTGTACAGCGTTGGCACCCGCCAGAACTTTTTGTCCTCGTAGGTTGGGTAATCCGCCACCAGATCGCGCCGGTTGCTATAAAGCGGTTCGCGGTGCAGTGGAACCGGATCGGGGAAGGTCCACACCACAGCGCGGGCTTTTGCGTTCCCGAATGGCGCACAGCCATGCTTGATCGCAACACGCTGGATGCCGCCAGAAAGGTCGGTCTTCCAGTTCACACCACCGACCTTGTCGTTGTAGTCGGATGGAATTTGACCGGTCTGCGACGTTTCGCCGACTTCTTCAGTGCCGGGGCGCGTGTCACGGAAACCCGAAACATATTCGATCATTGACCGCTCGTATGGGGTCAAATCCACATCCCAGCCCAGATCGACAAGCATCTGCATCGTAAATTCTGGATAGCCGTCCTGAATTTCAGACCCTTTGCTATAGACGCCTTCGGCCAGCAGGTTGTCACCGTCACGTTCCACACCAAACCGTGCGCGGAAAGTCAGGCCACCTTCGGCAACCGGGATCGACATATCATACAGGTTTGCCGTACCCGGGTGGTTCATTTCAGGTGTGCCCCAAGCAGGCCAAGGCAAGCCATAGAAATCACCGTCAGCAGGTCCACCCACCGCGCGCAGCGTTGTTTTGTCAAACGTGTGCTGGTTCGCCATGTGCATTTTCATGCGTTCCGGGCTTTGGGCGGTATAGCCGACCGTCCACATGCCGCGGTTGAATTCGCGGGTGATGTCTTCGATATTGGGTTCACCACCTTCATCAATCGCGATGTTGCGGAAGATTTTGTCGTGGAACCCGAACTTTTCTGCAAACTTCGCCATGATCGTGTGATCGGGCAGCGATTCAAACAAAGGCTCGACAACCTTGTCACGCCACTGCAAGGATCGGTTGGACGCAGTCACGGAACCACGTGTTTCGAACTGTGTACATGCAGGCAGCAGGTAAACACCATCGGTGCGGTCTTGCATAACAGCCGACACTGTTGGGTAGGGATCGACAACGACCATCAGGTCGAGCTTTTCCATCGCCGTCTTCATTTCCTTTTGACGTGTCTGCGAGTTGGGCGCATGGCCCCACAGAACCATCGCACGGGTATTGTCCGGCTGGTCGATGTTTTCCTTGTCTTCCAACACACCGTCAATCCAACGGCTGACGGGAATCCCGTTCAGGTTCATCATCGACGTGTCGCCGTATGACGCATCCGAGAAGCGGCCCTTGAGCCAATTCAGGTCTTCGTCCCAAACGCGGGCCCAATGTGCCCATGCCCCTGGCGCCAAACCATAATAGCCGGGCAGCGTATCCGCGAGCACGCCCAGATCGGTCGCACCCTGTACGTTGTCGTGACCGCGGAAAATGTTGGTGCCGCCGCCAGACACGCCCATATTCCCCAGCGCAAGCTGAAGAACGCAGTAAGCGCGGGTGTTGTTGTTACCGGTTGTGTGCTGCGTACCACCCATACACCAGATCACGGTGCCGGGGCGATTGTTGACCAGTGTATAGGCAACGCGACGCAGTTGTTCGCCCGGAACACCTGTCACACGTTCAACTTCTTCTGGGGCCCATTTTTTCACTTCGTCACGGATTTGGTCCATGCCCCACACGCGTGTGCGGATGAACTCTGCGTCTTCCCAGCTGTTTTCAAAGATGTGCCAAAGGATACCCCAGATCAGGGCAACGTCAGAACCGGGCCGAAAGCGTACATATTCGTCAGCATGCGCCGCCGTGCGCGTAAAGCGCGGGTCGCACACGATCAAAGGTGCATTGTTTTGCTCTTTGGCTTTCAAGATGTGCTGCAGCGACACAGGGTGTGCTTCGGCAGGGTTGCCCCCGATCACAAAGATCGCCTTGGAGTTATGGATATCGTTATAGCTGTTTGTCATGGCGCCGTAGCCCCATGTGTTCGCGACACCGGCAACAGTTGTCGAATGACAAATCCGGGCTTGGTGGTCCACGTTGTTGGTGCCCCAATAGGCCGCGAACTTGCGGTACAGATACGCCTGTTCGTTGTTCGACTTCGCCGATCCCAGCCAATAGACGCTGTCAGGGCCGCTTTCGTCGCGGATCTGCAACATCTTGTCGCCGATTTCGTTGATCGCAGTTTCCCAGCTGATCCGGACCCATTCACCACCCTCTTTTTTCATCGGGTAGCGCAGGCGGCGTTCGCCGTGTGCGTGTTCGCGGACAGCGGCGCCTTTGGCGCAATGCGCACCAAGGTTAAAGGGGCTGTCCCAAGCGGGTTCTTGACCAACCCAAACGCCGTTATCGACCTCTGCGATAACGGTGCAGCCAACCGAACAGTGGGTGCAGACAGATTTGATGGTCTGGACAGCGCCCGCGACGGCCTCTTGCGCGTTTGCTGCGGTCACTGTCCCGCCGGTTGCGGCAATTGCAGTCAATCCGCCAATCGTCAGCCCCGAACCGCGCAGAAATGTGCGGCGGTCAATCGCACCCTTGGTGCTTGGTGTCTGGAAACCCGCGCGCTGCGATACAGCTGTGGTCTTCTTTCTTAACATGTCTTTCCTCCCTTGCGGGCACCGCATTTGCGGGCTTGCTGGGTTGCGTCACTGTGCCCTTAGAAACGGGCGCTTTCGAAATATGCACGGGTATGTGCAGTGTCTTGCATCTTGTTGGACGCGGGGTCCACGGGTTGTGCTTGCACTTGCTTGCCGGACACGGCGACAGCCATCGCTGCTGGCGCGGCCACACCAAGTTTCAGAAAATCGCGACGGCTGCTGCCATCCTCTTTTGTCTGTGCCATCAGATTGGTCCCCTTCATCGTTTGACGGACGCGCCGCCACATTGCGCGGATCAGTCCGCAATCATCCGAAACGCTTCGCGTTCGATTTCCATAAGTTCACGCCCCACCGCGCCAACCGAGGCGTAGAGGACCGAATTTTTTGCTGCTTCCAGGTCACTAAAGAAATGTTTCGCCCACGAACCGACGTGCTTGTTAAAAAACGCCTTTTGCGTTTGCAGGTTCGCAGGTCCACCCGCAAACCGCCCGACAATCAGCCCCCCCATCATCTCCATGAGGGATGCGATGTTGTCTTCCGGTTCGTATACATTTGCGGCGCGTGCGATCCCGCGTGCCGCCATGTCTGCCCGCAACGCCGCCAGCGGCTTTTCGTTCAAGAACCCGGTCAGGTAATAGCTCGCAAATGGCAGCAGTTCCCCGCGGCCCAATCCAATGAACAGGGCGTTGAATTCGCGGATAACCGTTTTCGGCTTTGTCACCGCAGCGACCTGCGCCAACTGACTGATCGACCGCCCAAGCGGGCTTGCGTCACCTGACAATGCGGCGCATTGCGCAAGCAGCAATTCGTCAGGCGGCCCTGCCAAAAGCAAGCCGATAAAATTATACAAATCCGCGCGAAGCCGATCCTCTGCATCAACTTCGATCTGCTGCGCCAAAGCGGTCATGCCTGCGCCCCAGAATCAAAGTCAAACCGCATCCGGCGACGGACAATCGCAGGCTCTTGATCGGCTTGCTCCATTGGCTGGGCTTGCGTGATCACTGGCGGGTCTTCCTTCACAACGGGTTGATGTTCTTCTGTATTCTCGGCCTTTGATAGCATTAACTTTTCGTCTGACGCAAGTTTTTCTATGTGCGACATCAAGCCTTTACCGACTTGATAGGCAGTTTTCACCGCCACGGGCGCCAGGCCCTTGTCCGTATAGTCATCGTCATAATCATTCAGGCCGTCCAGACAGGCCAAAACAGGATTCATCCGCCACAATTTTCGCAACGCACGCCGGCGCAAATGTTCGGGCACAGCTTTTGCCATAAACCGTTTCACGTCATCAGCCGACATCAGCGTATCGGGATCAGGCAAATCAAGAGCCGCCAAAACTTCGGCATCCGCCAGCTCGGGATCGGGCTGAACATCGTCTGCGGGTTTCGATTCGGCATCCACCTCTGCGGCGACTTGCGCCTTGCGGCGCGACCAGAAATCTTGGGTCATGCCGCGCCCCCCTTGCGTGATGGCGCGCGGTACACATCGGTCAACTGCGTGATGCGCGCGTCGCCAACACCGTTTTCCACGCCATCCACGTCCTTGCGATCGCGCCGGCGCTTTACAAATGGCGTATCCTCGTAGTTGGCCTGCGCAAAGGCGCGAACCCATGCAATCAGCCCGGCCGGCATCGGCACCTTTTCCACCACGTCATCACCGTTGTCACAGTAATCTTGCGCCTCAAAGGGTGACGCGGTGACAAGCGCAATCTGATAGGGTTGCTCTGCATGTCCCGATTGCCGCAAAACAACATAAACCGATGGTTCGCTATCCGCGAGGCCAGCCAGATACCCTTCGGAATCGGCGGCGTGCAAATCAAGCTGCACAGTCCCGATATGAAATTCGGCACTGCCGCCGATTTCGCGCAAGAGTTTCCATTGAGCGGGTGCCGCGCCCGGCAAAACTGATTCTGCACGCCACGCCCATTTCGCCCAGCGGGTGACACCCGGTGTACGACGCAAAACAACGCCAATCGGCATTGACTGAAACTGGGGCTGGCTCGACGACACGTTTCATTCCTTCAGGTTTGAATCATATGTTGCACCATAACCGTCGATGAAAAAAGCTTTATTATTACATGCTTATGCTGCCTTGCAGCATTAACCTTTGCACTTTAGGGGTTTGCCTGTCCCGCACGCAATAGCTAAGCTTGCACGAATGCGGCCACGCAGAGCCGGGAGAGAAAACCAATGACAAGCCACGCCCCCAAGGGAAACCAGTTGATTTTGTGCAATTGCGCGGGAACCCAAAGCATAGACGCCGACGGTATTGCCGCAGCGACCGGGTTAGGCTGTTCAAAAATCCACACCGCGCTGTGCACGCGCGAATTCGACGCCGCTGCATCCGCGATTGCAACGGGCACTGCCATTATCGCATGCGGCCAAGAGCAGGGCCGCTTTGAAACGCTTGCTGCGGATATGGAAATTGCGCCGCCGCGTTTTGTGGATCTGCGTGACAGGGCGGGTTGGTCCGCAGACCAGCATAACAAGACGCCAAAAATGGCGGCACTTGCGGCGGCGGCCATGCTGCCCCAGCACGCCCCGAAGATTCGCGATGTGACCTCTGAAGGGACGTGTCTGGTGATCGGTGCGGGTCAGGTCGCGATTGATGCAGCAGCACAGCTAGCGGACGTGCTGAGCATCACCTTGCTGCTGACCGACAACAGCGACGCCCCGCTGACGGGCACGTTTGACACGATCAAGGGCCGATTGACGCAGGCGACCGGAAGCCTTGGACGTTTCAAGACACGGTTTGACGCCCTTCAGTTGCTGGAACCGGGCGGACGCGGCCTATTAAACTTTGGCGCCCCACAAGACGGCGCGCAATCGGAATGCGACATCATTTTGGACCTGTCGGGCGACACGCCACTGTTTTCGGCACATGAAAAACGTGACGGGTATTTACGCGCTGATCCAAAGCACGCGCCGTCCGTCGCAAAGGCGGTGTTTGACGCGGCCCAAATGATCGGCACCTTCGAAAAACCGCTTTATGTCCAATTGACCGAAAGCCTGTGCGCGCACTCGCGTGCTGAACAACCCGCCTGTTCCAACTGCCTGAATGCCTGCCCGACGGGTGCGATCACATCAGCCGGTGATCATGTTGCGATTGACCCGATGATTTGCGCGGGTTGCGGCGCCTGCGCGGCGCTATGCCCGTCGGGCGCCATCACATACGATGCGCCCCCCGTTGACAGTATTTTCCTGCGCATCAACACGCTGGCCAGTACCTTCCGTAAGGCGGGCGGCGCAAACCCACGGCTTTTGGTGCACGATGACGTATATGGCACGGAAATGATCCAGTTGGCCGCGCGTTACGGACGTGGTTTGCCCAGCGACGTCATTCCGCTGGACGTCTCTGCGCTGGCCGGATTTGGGCATGCGGAAATCCTTGCCGCTTTCGGGGCGGGGTTTGCGGCAGTCGCCATCTTGCTGGCGCCAAAGTCTGATCGCGACACAATTACACGCGAAGCTACGTTGGCGTCGGCCATCAGCGACCGGCCGGTGCCACTGCTTCACCTTGCGGACCCCGACGCACTGAGCGATGCCCTGTTCGACGCGCCCCCTGCATTGGCAATTGCGAACGCGATGCTGCCGATGGGCAACCGTCGGCAGGTGACCCGTACCGCCGCCAAGGCGTTGCGCGGTGATGTGGCCATCGCACTGCCGGACGGTGCGCCCTATGGCGCAGTGATCGTCGATACCGATGCCTGCACGCTTTGCCTGTCGTGTGTGTCGCTTTGCCCGTCAGGTGCGCTGGCCGACAACCCCGATATGCCGCAACTGCGCTTTGCAGAAGATGCCTGCCTGCAATGCGGGCTTTGCAGCAATATCTGCCCGGAAAAGGCGATCACGCTGGAACCGCGATTGAACCTTGCCGATGTCGCCCTGACCCAAGTCGTCCTGAACGAAGAGGAACCGTTTGCATGCGTCGAATGCGGCAACCTGTTCGGGGTGAAATCCACGATTGAGATGATCACCGAAAAGCTGGCGGGAAAACACGCGATGTTTGCGAACCCGGATGCGGCCAGAATGATCCAAATGTGTGATAATTGCCGGATTCAGGCACAATATCATTCTGCGAACAACCCGTTCCAGGGCACGGAACGCCCGCGCCCGCGCAGCACAGATGACTATCTGTCAAAGCGCCGCGACCATTAACAAAGGACATATCCATGAGCGAAGATTTCAACATGTCGATGCGCAAATTTCTAAAGCAAGTCGGCGTCACATCCCAGCAAGCCATCGAAGAAGCCATGCGCAATGCGCCCACGTCCGGCAAAACCCTTGAGGCCAAGATGGTCCTGACCATTGATGGTCTTGCACTTGAACATACCGTGACAGGCACAATTTCAGGGCAGGACGACTAAGTGACCATTACCCGCGATACGGTCATTGCGACCTTGAAAACGATTGAAGACCCAGCAACCGGCACCGATATCATGGCAGCTGGTCTTGTCCGGGCGCTGTCTGTCGAAGACAACAACGTGCGCTTTGTGTTTGAAGTTGCACCGTCCATTGCATCGCAGATGGAACCTGTCCGCGCCGCAGCAGAGGCGGCATTAAAAGCGATGCAGGGCATCGGCAAAGTGTCGGCGATCATGACAGCCCACAGCGCGCCGGCCGCGCCGCCGGATCTAAAAATGGGGCGTCCGTCAGAACCCAAAGGCCCGCAAAAGGTTCCGGGCGTCGACCGGATTTTGGCGATTGCCTCTGGCAAAGGCGGCGTTGGAAAATCCACTGTTTCCGCAAATCTGGCCTGTGCGCTCGCCGCCGAAGGGCGGCGCGTGGGTTTGCTTGATGCGGATGTCTACGGCCCGTCGCAACCGCGGATGCTCGGCGTGTCGGGGCGGCCTGCGTCACCCGACGGCAAGACGATCCTGCCAATGCGCAACCACGGCGTCACGATGATGTCACTGGGGTTGATGCAAAACGAAGATCAGGCGGTTGTCTGGCGGGGTCCGATGTTGATGGGCGCGCTGCAGCAAATGATGAACCAGGTCCAATGGGGCGCGCTGGACGTGCTGATCGTCGATCTGCCGCCCGGGACAGGCGACGTGCAAATGACATTGGCGCAAAAGTTTGAATTGACCGGTGCCGTGATCGTATCCACACCCCAAGACGTGGCCCTGCTGGATGCCCGCAAGGGGATTGATATGTTCAATCAACTGGGCACCAAAATTATCGGCATGATCGAAAACATGAGCACCCATATCTGCACCAACTGCGGCCATGAAGAACATACCTTTGGCCATGGCGGCGTTGCTGCCGAGGCTGCGAAACTGGGTGTGCCGCTGCTCGCGGAACTGCCATTGCATCTTGATATCCGGCTGGCTGCTGACGGCGGCGCGCCGATCGTGGTGTCAAAGCCTGACTCGGCCCAAGCGCAGGCGTTCCGCACGGTTGCCCGGCAACTGATCGCTGACGGCAACGCATGAGCCTGCCCAGCTTTCCACCGCTGCTGCATGGCCAAGCCACGGTCGACGCACCATTGACCGTGGCCGTTGACATGGCGCGCGCAGGGTGCGACGGCGGCACGCTGGTCTACAACCTGACCGGCAACGCCTTGCATGCCGCGATTGTCTTTGCGCCAGAGGTCAGTTTGACTGCGGCTATGGCGATGCTGCCGGTTTGCGGCATCGGGTTTCAAAACGCGCTCGGGGCCATCGCCCCACCCGAAGTCGCCGTGCATATCAAATGGGACGGTACGATCATGGTGAATGGTGCCGCCTGTGGCGGACTGCGGGCTGTCGCCGCCACCTGCCCGCCCGATCAAACCCCCGATTGGTTGGTGGTCGGTGTGACTGTCCCGATCTGGGACGCCAACGATGCACCGGGTGATACGCCCGATGTCACCTCGCTTTATGCCGAAGGCTGCGGCGATCTTGCGGCGATTGACCTGCTTGAAGCATGGGCGCGTCACACGCTTGTTTGGATTAACCGCTGGATGGACGAAGGCGCGAAACCGATTCACAATGAATTCAGCGGGCTATGGCACAAAGATGGCGATGCCATCGGCTTGGACGCCGATTTTGGCCTGTTGCGCAAATCCGGTGATATCACCACCGTGACCCCCCTTACTGACGTGCTGGAGACCTTATGACCAATCGCTATCTTGCCCGCGCCATCCACTTTGACGAAAGCGACCAGATGATCTTTCACACGCCTGCACGCACAGGCGAATGGTGCATATCAGGTGGCTTTGAATTTTCGAACTGGTCCGACGGCGACCTAAGCGGCAAGGCAAGGCAAGCCTTTGCGAACGGCTGGCTTGGCCTTGAGACATTTGGCAGGGCAACGGTTGTCGCAGTGACCAAGATTGAAGACACGGAGGTTGACGCCCTGATTGACGCGCTCGCGGCGCATTTTGTCAGCCATTACGGCGCGCCGGATCAGGCCGCAGCCCGCGGTGTCGCCGCCGAAGAAGTCATGCAAATGATTGATCTGTGTGATGGGCAGACGCCGAACGCGCTGATCATGGTCAGCCGCGAATTGACGCCTGCGGGCGTCAAAGAAAGCTACCGGATCACGGAACCGCAGTCTGCCGGGCTTGATCAGTTTGCAATCCATGGATCGCTGGACGAGGACGAGCCGCACCATCATCATTGATGCGGCTCTTGTTGCAGATGGGGTTGCTTACATCGTGGGCTGGGCGTTGAAAGTAAACAAGGTCTGGTCGTTGATTGTGTAGCCGTTGATCAGGTCTGCTGCGCGCGGTGATGTAAGCCAATCCTCCAGCGCCAGCGCCAGCTCTGCTTTGACATGCGGGTGCAGGTTCTGGTTGACCGGGATGTAGGCATATTGGTTGAACAGCACCGGATCGCCTGCGAACAACAGCGCCAAGTCACCTTGGTTTTCAAAGTTCAGCCAGCTTGCGCGGTCCGCAAGAATATATGCATCCATGGCCGCAGCCGTGTTCAGCGCGGCCCCCATGCCAGCGCCGACAGGGCGATACCAATCACCGCCACGCGCGATACCTGCGGAATCCCAAAGCGACAGTTCCATCTTATGCGTCCCGCTGTCGTCGCCTCGGCTGACAAAGACGGCTTCGGTTCGGGCGACACGCCCCAGCACATCGGCGGCATCCGATGCGTCGGCAATCGCGGCAGGGTCGCTGTCCGGGCCAATAAACACAAAATCATTGTACATGATTTCACGGCGGTGCGTGCCGTACCCAGCCGCAAGGAATGCATCCTCTGCGGTGCGCGAATGCACCAAAATCGCATCAACGTCACCCGCTTCGCCAAGGCGCAGCGCCTGCCCCGTCCCAACAACCAACAATTGTACATCAATCGCGGTGTCTTCTTTGATCGCGGGCAACAATATCTCGGCAAGGCCCGAGTTGTGGAATGATGTGGTGACGGCCATTTTCAGATCTTCCGCAAATGCGGTTGATCCGCTTAGCACCAGCACACAGGCAAGGACTCTGATCATTCTACAATATCTCCATTCAGTAGCGCCGCAGCTTGCGGCGTTTTCGGCCCCGCAAAAAAGTCATCAGCCCGGGCGTGTTCAATGATAACCCCATGCATTAAAAACACAATATCGGTTGCAAGGCGTCTTGCCTGCCCGATGTCGTGCGTCGCCATCAAGATGCGCGTGCCGGCGTCACGGGCCGCTAGCAAAATGGCCTCGATCTCGCGAATGGCGCGACCGTCCAGATTTGCGCAGGGTTCATCCAAGAAAATGATGTCGGGCTTGAGCACCAAGGCGCGGGCCAAGGCCAGTTTCTGCTTTTCGCCGCCCGACAACAGGGGGGCTTGGCGGTCCAGCATCGCACCTAAACCTACGCGTCTTGCCCAGTCTTCGGCCAATGCACGCGCGTCAGGTTTACTAACCCCGCGCAGCACCAGCGGGTAGGTCAAATTGTCACGGACGCTGCGGCGCAGCATAATCGGTGTCTGAAATACAAAGGCCTGCCGCAAGCGCGCGTCGGATAGCGGCACCTGCCACGACACGGATCCGCCCGATAGGCGCTCTAGCCCGTGCAACGTGCGCAACAGGGTTGTTTTCCCCGCCCCGTTTGGCCCCATCACCATGGTGATGCCTGTTGGCCCGACGGTCAAATCAACAGGTCCCAGCAGGATTTTCCCGCGCCGCTTTACGGTGGCGGCAGAGGCCCGCATGGGCAAAATAGCCGTTACCATTTGCCCTCGCTTTCGGTGCGGCCCACCGCGTGGATGGCAAGGTTGACGACAATCGCCAGCGCGATCAGAACAAACCCCAGCCCCAAGGCCAATGAAAAATCGCCCTTGCCGGTTTCCAAAGCAATGGCGGTGGTCAGCACCCGTGTGGCATGTTCGATATTTCCGCCAACGATCATAATCGCGCCGACCTCGCCGATGGCGCGGCCAAAGCCCGCAAGCGCAGCGGTCAATAGCGCGCGCCGTCCGTCCCAGATCAGCGTCCGGATCCGCTGCCGCTTTGTTGTCGAAAATGAAATCAGCAGATCATGGTATTCGGCCCAGATATCGCGGATCGCCTGATGGGCGATCGACGCGATAAGTGGCGTGATGATAATGACTTGGGCGATGATCATCGCGGTGGGTGTGAACAATAGACCCAACACCCCGAACGGCCCTGCCCGCGACAAAAGCAGATAAACCACAAGCCCCACGACAACGGGTGGCAGGCCCATCATTGCATTCAATATGGCAATCGTCGCCCGCCGATAGCGAAACCGCCGGATCGCCAGAAACGCCCCAAACGGAAGCGCAATGAACGAGGCGATCAATGTCGCTGTCACGGTGACTTGTAATGACCGCAGCGTGATGTCGACCAAATCGGGATCCAGGGTCAGCACGAGCCAGAACCCGGCGACCAATCCCTCCCATAGCTCATTCATCGATACTGCCCGTTCGTTCGCCTGCGCATAAGGTTTCATGCCAAGCGCAGGGTTTCAATGTTAATTAAGCTGTGTGGGTCGCGCTGCGCATTTTGCGACTGGTCCGGATAAAGGCACCGATGAAAATTACCGTCAGCACCAGAATGACCGTCGGCGCAGGCGCGCTGTCGATGAAAAAGCTGATATAAACACCCGCAAATCCGGCAAATAACGTCACCGCGACCGCCAGAGGCAACATAACCGAGAACCGTTTGGTCAGCAAAAATGCAATCGCACCCGGCGCGATCAAAAGGCCAATCGCCAGAATGATCCCGACCGCCGATAGGGTCGCCACAATCGTCAGCGAAATCATTGCCAATAATCCATAATGCAGCCACCCGACCCGCAGACCAACGGCTTGGGCCTGTACCGGATCAAATGCATGAAGCAGAAAATCACGCCGCTTTGCCAAGAGCACAGCAGCGACAAGTGCCGCGATGGTCCCGGCCGTCCACAGGTCAGCGGCCCCCACCCCCAGCATATTGCCGAACAAAATATGATCCAAATGCACATCTGTGCTGATTTTGGTATAAAGCACGATACCAAAACCAAACATGCCTGAAAACACGATCCCCATGACTGTGTCTTGTTTGATCCGGCTGTTTTCCGACAGGAAACCGGTCCCCACCGCACATAGCATCCCTGCCCCAAACGCCCCGATGATCAGTGGAATGTGCAGCACATAGGCCAGAACAACGCCGGGCAGCACCGCGTGGCTGATGGCATCGCCCATCAGCGACCACCCTTTCAACACCAAATAACAAGACAGCAGGCTGGTGGGTACCGCGATGATCGCGATCATCAGGAACGCTTTGTTCATAAAAGCGAATTGGAACGGGAACAGCAGGGTATCCATCATGACCTAAGGGCCTCTGCTGCGCGGCGACGGGCGGCAAGATACCCGTGCTTTGGTGCCGCGACAAACACCACAAGAAAGATGAGCGTTTGCAATGACACAATAAGCCCGCCCGTTGCCCCATCGACAAAATAGCTCATGTACGCGCCGAAAAAGCTGGTGCCAGCCCCGATCGCCACGCTCAGCATCAGCAGGCGCGGGAAACGGTCGGTCAACAGGTACGCCGTGGCACCGGGCGTCACCACCATCGCGATGACCAGAAATGCCCCCACTGTTTGCAAAGCCGCAACGCAGGATGCCGAAAGCAGTGTAAAAAACACAACCTTCAGCAGGTCCACCCGCAGCCCGATGGATCGGGCGTGGGTTTCATCAAAAAAGGTGACCATCAGGTCTTTCCATTTGGCAAGCAGCACCGCGAGCGTCACAAATCCGATGATCGCCAGTTGCAGCGTATCGGACGGCGTAATCGCAAGGATATTGCCCATGGTGATCGTTTCAACGCTGACCGATGTCGGCGACAGCGATACCATAAACAGACCAAGGCCAAAAAAGGATGTAAAGATGATGCCGATGATGGTGTCTTCCTTCAAACCCGACCGTTGGTTCAAAAACAACATGGCGCCGGCCGCCAGCCCGCCCGCAGCAAAAGCACCAAGCGCAAATGGCAGCCCTAGCATATAGGCGCCCGCCACGCCGGGCACGATCGAATGGGACAGTGCATCCCCGATCAACGACCACCCTTTCAGCATCAGATAGGCCGATAGAAATGCGCACACCCCGCCGACCAACGCGCTGACCCACATCGCGTTGAACATATACCCGTAGGTAAAAGGTTCGAGCAGGGTGCTGATCATGTGTCGCCACCGGTATCGGGTCCGTAAACCACAAAAGGCCTTTCATCATCGGTGATCACCCGGATTTCGCGGGCATCATCGTCGTCGTGTAAATCAGAGCCGCCAATCACAAAATGCCGCAACACCCCACCGAAAGCCAGTTCAAGGTTTTCGCGGGTAAAGGTGGTTTCGGTTGGCCCGTAGGCCAGCACCGTTTCTTTCACCAAAACCGTGCGATCGCAGAATTCGGAAACAGACCCCAGATTATGTGTCGACACCAACATCACCCGCCCCTCGTCGCGCATGTCGCGCAACAGCTGGATGATTGCCTCTTCGGTCTGCACATCCACACCGGTAAACGGTTCATCAAGCAAGATCACCTGACCTTCCTGGGCCAGTGCGCGCGCCAGAAACACGCGCTTGCGCTGACCGCCTGACAATTCGCCGATTTGACGGTGGCGAAATTCGGTCATGCCAACACGTGCCAGCGCCGATGTGACCGCGTCGTGATCGCCCTGCTTTGGGTGGCGGAAGAAACCCATGTGGCCATAGCGGCCCATCATCACCACGTCTTCGACCAGCACAGGAAATGACCAGTCCACCTCTTCGGACTGCGGGACGTATGCGACGATATTTTTGCGCAGCGCTTCCTTCACTGGCATCCCAAGCACGCTGATGGTGCCGCCGGACGCAGGAACAAAGCCCATGATCGCCTTGAACAACGTCGATTTTCCGGCACCGTTGACGCCCACCAAGGCCGTGATCGTGCCGCGCGGAATTTCAAAGCTTGCGTGACGCAGCGCCGTGTGGCCGTTGCGATAGGTGACGGTAACGTCGTTTGCGATAATGCCTGCGTTTTGTGTCATTGCGTAATACCTGATGCAATTGTCTGCGAAGTCACGCGCAAAAGATCAATATAGCTTGGCACAGGCCCGTCTTCTTCGGTCAGGCTATCCACATAAAGCACGCCACCATAGGCCGCACCGGTTTCACGGGCGACCTGCTGGGCGGGCGATTGCGATACCGTGCTTTCGCAAAACACGGCCGGGATATGATGGTCGCGGACAGCATCAATCACCCGGCGCACCTGCTGCGGTGTGCCCTGACTGTCAGCATTGATCGGCCATAAAAACAGTTCGTGCATCTCAAAGTCGCGCGCAAGATAGCTAAACGCGCCTTCGCAGGTCACCAGCCACCGCTGATCGGCTGGAACGGCAAGGATCGCCGCCTTGAGCGGATCAATCGCAGCGACGATTTCGGCCTTATAGGCGGTCGCGTTGGCGGCATAGATTTGCGCGTTTTCGGGATCATGCGCCATAAATGCGTCGCGGATGTTGTCGACATAAATAAGCGCGTTGTCCGTGCTCATCCACGCGTGGGGGTTTGGCTTGCCATCGTAATCGCCGCCGGAAATGCTGATCGGGTCGATGCCGTCAGACACGGTCACGCTGGGTACATCGCCCAAGTTAGACAAAAATTGCGCAAACCAAATCTCGAGGTTCAGACCGTTCCACAAAATCAGATCGGCGTCGTGGGCACGAATAATGTCGCGCGGTGTCGGTTGATACCCGTGAATTTCTGCGCCGGGCTTGGTGATGCTTTCGACAATGGCCGCATCGCCTGCGACATGGCGCGCCATATCTGCAATGACGGTAAAAGTTGTGACCGCCTTGAACGTATCGGCCCGCCCCTGCACTGCAACCGCAGCAAACAACAGCCCAAAAATCGTGCGTTTGATCGCATAGCGCATCAGAACTCTCCCGAAACTAAGATTCTTTACTTGAATATGAGAATTATTCGCAACTGTAAACGTCAGATTTTAATCATAGCAAATCAAATTCCGCCCCTTTTTCGACCACCTGCCCATTAACTATGCAGATCAATCAGCGAGTCCGCGAAACCACATACAATCAAGGCGTGCGTTATCTTTTTCAAAACAGACAAAACGACCGAATTTGCAACTATAGAAGCGAATTTCACTCCGTATCTTCACAAAATCAGCCCATCCAACCGGAAACCGAAAAATCAGGTGTTTCAAGTTGCAAAACGGGGTCAGGACCGTTTTAGTTGGAGTCGTACTGTGCCAATCCGCGGGGGAACTGGTTTGTCAGAAGCCAAAAGCGAAAGTGCGTTCGTCGAATTTGAACGCGTCCAGAAAAGCTACGACGGTGAAAAACTCGTTGTAAAAGACCTTAACCTTTCCATGCCCAAGGGCGAATTCCTGACCATGTTGGGGCCATCGGGATCGGGCAAGACCACCTGCCTGATGATGCTGGCCGGGTTTGAAACCGCGACACATGGGCAGATACGGATCGATGGCGTTTCGATCAATGATATCCCGCCTCACAAACGCGGCATCGGGATGGTGTTTCAAAACTACGCCCTGTTCCCGCATATGACCGTTGCCGAAAACCTGTCCTTCCCGTTGGAAGTACGCAAGATCGGCAAGTCGGAGCGTGAGGTAAAAATCATGCGCGCCCTTGAGATGGTCGAGATGCACGAGTTCGCGAGCCGCAGACCGACCCAACTGTCTGGCGGACAACAGCAGCGGATCGCTTTGGCGCGCGCATTGGTGTTTGAACCTGAACTGGTCCTGATGGACGAACCGCTTGGTGCGCTGGATAAACAGCTGCGCGAAACATTGCAGTTCGAAATCACCAACCTTGCGCACAAGCTGGGGATTACCGTGGTTTACGTGACCCACGACCAGACCGAAGCCCTGACCATGTCGGACCGCGTTGCGGTGTTTGACGACGGGCGCATACAACAACTGGCGCCGCCGGACGAACTGTATGAAGCCCCGAAAAACAGCTTTGTCGCGCAGTTCATTGGCGAAAATAATACGCTGGAAGGCATTGTTCAGGAAATTCGTGGCAACACGTGTATCGTCAAGCTGGACAGCGGCGACGTGATCGACGCGATCCCTGTCAACGTCAGCAAGGTTGGCGAACGCACCAAAGTGTCGATCCGCCCGGAACGTGTCGAATTCGACAAATCACGGATGAGCCCCGATGCGCTGACGCTGAAAGCCGAAGTGTTGGAATTCATTTACATGGGCGACATTTTCCGCACCCGACTGCGGGTTGCGGGCACTGATAACTTTATCATCAAATCACGCAACGCCCCTGATCAGGTCCGCCTGACACCGGGAAGCCAGATCGAAATTGGCTGGCTTGCCGAGGATTGCCGCGCGCTTGACGCGTAACGGCTGAGACAGAGCTTGCCTTCACCCGGAGGGCCGGCTCGAAATAACCAAACCGGGTATAATAACGGGAGATTACTATGACATTGACCAAAGCACTCATGGCCACTTCGGCACTGACGTTGGCGGGTACAACCGTCTTCGCAGAAAGCCACATGGCAAATGAGATGACAATTGTTAGCTGGGGCGGCGCCTATTCTGCGTCGCAACAGGCGGCGTATCACGACCCCTATATGGAAACGACCGGCGTCACGATCGTCAACGACGAAAGTTCGAACGAGGCCGTGGCCAAGCTGCGTGCGATGAACGAAGCGGGCAACGTCACTTGGGACGTGGTTGACGTGGTTGCATCCGACGCAATCCGCCTGTGCGACGAAGGCCTTGCGATGGAAATCGACGCCGACGAAATGTTGGCAGATGGCGATGACGGCACCCCGGCTTCCGAGGATTTCGGTGAACTTCTGGTGTCTGACTGCTTTATCCCGCAGATCGTGTATTCGACAACCGCAGGCTACCGCACCGACATGGTTGGCGACACACCGCCAACATCAATCTGCGCATTCTTCGATCTCGAAGCATACCCCGGCATGCGTTCGCTGGAAAAGCGCCCGATCAACAACATGGAATGGGCTTTGCTTTGTGACGGTGTCGCAAAAGAAGACGTCTATGACGTGCTGGAAACCGAAGAAGGCCAAGCACAGGCATTTGCAAAGCTCGACACAATCAAGGACAGCGTTGTTTGGTGGTCTGCTGGCGCGGATACCCCACAATTGTTGGCAGATGGCGAAGTTGTCATGGGCACAACATACAACGGTCGTCTGTTCAGCCTGATTGTTGAACAAGAGCAGCCCGTTGCCATGCTATGGGACGCGCAAGTGTTCGACCTTGACGGTTGGATCATCCCAACAGGTCTGAGCCCAGAGCGTGAAGCCCGCGCATTGGACTACATCCGCTTTGCGACAGACACACAGCGTCTTGCAGACCAAGCCAAGTACATCTCGTACGGTCCAGCACGTGCATCGTCTGCGCCACTGGTTGGTCAACACGCAACACTGGGTATCGAAATGGCACCACACATGCCAACAGACCCGGCGAACGCGACAAACACCTTCTTGTATAACTACGAATGGTGGGCTGATTACCGTGACGATCTGGATGCAAAATTCCAGAGCTGGCTTGCGCAGTAATCGCTGAACGCTTTGTAGGGTGGGTTTGAATCCACCCTACGTCCAAATACTTACGGGAAATAAACATGCCAAAAGGCTATATCATCGGTCATATCACCGTGAACGATCCTGATGCCTATCAGGAGTATATCATCAAAGATACGCCCATGATCACAGCCTACGGCGGCATTCCGATTGTCCGTGGTGGACAGTCCGAAGTGCCCGAAGGGGCCAGTTTTGACCGCCACGTGATCTTTGAATTTCCCGATTTTGAAAGCGCCAAGGCGCTGTACTATTCCAAGGATTACCAAGAGGTCGCGCGTATTCGCCGCGAAAATGCAACAAGTATGATCATCTTGGTCGAAGGGGTCTAAAACATGGCAGAACAAGTTCTTGCCGCCGACGGCACACCACTCAAGGCGAGCCTCAACCGTGCGCTGCGCCGCCAAAAATTGCGGGCATTTCTGCTGGTTGCACCGCTGCTTTTGTTTATCATGCTCACGTTCATCATCCCGATCGGCCAAATGCTGTTCCGGTCGGTCGAGAACCAGATCGTGGGCGATACCATTCCGCGCACAGTTGCGGCGCTGGATGATTGGGACACGGCGGCCGACCCGGTTCCACCGACACCCGTCTTCGAGGCGCTTGCCAAAGATCTCATGGTTGCGGTCGAACTGAAAGATCATACCCGACTGGGCAGCCGCCTGAACTATGAAATGTCAGGAATTTCGTCTCTGTTCCGTAAATCCGGCCGTCAGGTCGATGACATCGGCGAGATTTACACCGATCAATTTGTGGCGCTTGACCCCGCATGGGAAGAGCCCGCGACGTTTGTGACCCTTTTTGCCGATCCGTCATGGATTGCGGCACGCGCAAATTGGGACGGCACCGGCGCCGAACCCCGGTTCAAAATCGCGCCGGCCGCCAAAGCCGCGTTCCCCCAGACAGCTGACATGTATGCCGACTTTGCCCGTGTCATCCGGTCCGAAGACGGCGACAGCCCGACCGAAGAACAACCGTGGAACGTCGTCTATCTGGCGCTGTACCAGGATCTGCGCACGAACGCTGGTCTGTCGGTGGAGGGTGAACTGGCTGGTCTGGTAAATGCGACAGCCGCAGCAGTCCCTGCCTTTGAAACGGAAAACGTGAAAGCCACGTTTGAGGACATCGAAAAGGATTGGGCCGACCCAGAAGTCTGGAGCACAATTTATACCTACAGCCCTGCCTATACCAATGGCTATTTCCTGAATGCGATTGATCTGCAAAAGACACCCGATGGGCCTGAATGGCAGCCAGAGAATGAACAAATCTATATCACCTTGTTCTGGCGCACGATGCTGATGTCGATGACGATCACCGTTAGCTGCATATTGCTTGGCTATCCGGTGGCATGGATGCTGGCCAACCTGCCCGCACGCAAAGCCAACCTGCTGATGATCCTCGTTCTGCTACCGTTCTGGACA
The DNA here is from genome assembly GCF_056108365.1 of Yoonia sp. SWMV100. NCBI lineage: Bacteria > Pseudomonadati > Pseudomonadota > Alphaproteobacteria > Rhodobacterales > Paracoccaceae > Yoonia > Yoonia sp. SWMV100. The sequence continues at coordinate 380,945 of NZ_JBWBAQ010000002.1, forward strand.
TCGCTTTTGGTGCGCACATCTGCATGGAAGGTCCTGTTGCAAAACCAAGGGGTTATCAATGACTTGCTGGTTTGGGTTGGCATCGTGAGTGACGATAACCGGCTTGCCTTGATCAACAATGCAACGGGTACGATCATCGCCATGACCCACATCTTGCTGCCGTTTATGATCTTGCCGCTGTATTCGGTCATGAAAACCATTCCACCCAGCTTTTTGCGCGCGGCAAAATCATTGGGTGCCACAAACTGGACCGCGTTTTGGCGCGTCTACTTTCCGCAATCGGTGCCGGGGATTGGCGCGGGGTCGATCCTCGTGTTCATTCTGTCGATCGGGTACTACATCACACCGGAAATCGTTGGCGGGAACAAAGGCGTCTTTATCTCGAACCGGATCGCCTATCATATTTCCAGCTCTTTGAACTGGGGCCTTGCCGCCGCGCTTGGAACCATTTTGCTGGCGATCGTATTGGCGCTGTACTGGGCTTACGACCGTATCGTCGGCATCGACAACGTGAAACTGGGGGGCTAACCGATGAGCGCACTACCTACCTATGCAACAACGGGTCAGCGTATCTGGCACTATAGCTTTCGGGTGATTGTGGGGTTCATCCTGTTCTTCCTGATCGCGCCCATCATCATTATTATTCCACTGTCGTTCAACGCCGAGAACTTCTTTACCTTCACGCCAAAGATGCTGGCGCTGGACCCGGAAGGATATTCCCTAAAGCATTACCGCGACTTTTTCACCAACCAGGACTGGATACGCCCGCTGAAAAACTCGCTGATCATCGCGCCCTTTGCGACGATCATCTCTGTCTCTTTGGGCACGCTGGCGGCGATCGGTTTGTCACAGTCACATGTGCCGTTCCGCCGGGCGATCATGGCAATTTTGATTTCCCCGATGATCGTGCCTTTGATCATTTCAGCAACGGGGATGTTCTTTTTCTACAGCCAGATGGGCCTGTGGATGGAAGATAACCTTGGCATGTCCAAAGCCCTGAGCGGCTATATCAAGGTGATCCTTGCCCACGCGGCTTTGGGTATTCCGTTTGTCATCATCACCGTCACGGCCACACTGGTCGGATTTGATCAGTCCCTGACACGGGCTGCAGCCAATATGGGCGCAACGCCGACAGTAACCTTCTTTCGCGTGCAGATGCCGCTAATTTTGCCTGGCGTCATTTCGGGGGCGTTGTTCGCGTTTATCACGTCATTTGACGAGGTGGTCGTTGTGCTGTTTGTCGGTGCCGCAGCCCAAAAGACGCTGCCTTGGCAAATGTTTACGGGCCTGCGCGAACAGATCAGCCCGACAATTCTGGCGGTCGCCACTGTGCTGGTCGGGGTGTCGATCCTGCTGCTGGCAACGGTCGAATTGCTGCGCCGCAGATCAGAGCGTCTGCGCGGTTTGTCTCCGAACTGATGGCGCCACAATATCATGAATTTGCGGGGCCCTGTGCCCCGCTTTTTTATGGCAGGACGTGCAGCCAGAACCAGACCGTCACAATCGACAACCCCGTCCCCATGAGAACCGCAGAAGCGGCCACTCTGCGCGCGCGACCGTACATGTTCGCAAAGACATATGCGTTTACCCCCGGCGCCATCGCGCTGGTCAGAATGGCCGACCGCGTCGCGGGCTCAGACAGGTCATTGAACCCAGCCAGCAGCCAGACAATCGCCGGATGCAGCACCAAAGAGATCGCAACAACATAGAGGATCGCGCGCATGTCACCTTCGGGACGGTAACGGTAAAGCACGCCCCCCAAACCAAACAGCGCCGCAGGAAGCGCAGCCCGTGCAATCAGGTCCAGTGCATCCGCCAACGCACCCGGCACCGTGATATGGCCAAGGTTGACGATAAACCCCAGCGTAATTCCCACGATCAGCGCGTTGCGGAACATCGCGGTCAGCACTTTGCGGGGTAAAGCCGCGACGCTGCCGCCCCAGTTGCGCGCGATTTCCATCGCGGTGATCCCGACCCCATAGCAAAACGGCGAATGGATCGCGATGATCGCGTAATTCGCCTCGAGCGCATTCGCGCCGTAAGCACGTTCGGTAATCGGCAAACCCAAAAGCAGTGAATTCGAGAATAGCCCGCAAAACCCGATCGCAACGCTTTCTTCCCAGTCGCGCTTGAACAAAAACCTTGCGCCCAACAATCCTGCAAAGAACCCGGCCAAGGCCCCGGTGTAGAACGAAAACAACAGCGACAAATCAAAGTTTTGCTGCAGGTCCAATGTGGATATTGCGCGAAACAACAGGCACGGGATCGCAAAGCCTTGGGTGAATTTCATCAACCCGTCAACGCCGCTATCACTAAAATAGCCTTTCCAGACCGCCAAATAGCCGAACCCGATGACGATGAAAACGGGAAGGATAACGTCAAGAAGTACGCTCATGGTGGGCAGTCCTTTGGGCGGCTGTGCCGATAAGTGGTATGCGAGCGGCGCGAAACCGGCCCTAGCGCATGTCGAACGACAGTGTCATGCCATCATAAGCAGGGACAACATGTGCGGGTGTTTCGTCTGCCACGGCAGCATAGTCCATATCATTGTGCAGATTGGTCAGCACGGCCAATTTGGGCTGCGCGCGTGCAACCCAGTCAAGCGTTTGCGCAAGATGCGAGTGGCTGGGGTGCGGCGCGCGGCGCAGGGCGTCGATGATCCAGCAGTCAAGATCCTGCAAATGCGCCCATGCTGGCTCTGGGATTGCCGATACATCGGGGATGTAGGCCACGTCACCGATCCGAAAACCAAGCGCGTCGATATCACCGTGACTCACCATAAAGGGCGTCAACGTGATGTCCCCCCCTGCCCCTGTTGCCGTTATCGCGCCATTGATCGTGTGCAAATCACAGACAGGCGGATAAGATGACCCGGGCGGCGTTTCAAAGATATATGCAAAGCGCGCGCGCAATTCGGCGGCGGTCTGCGGGCTGGCCCAAGCAGGAAGACGGGTGCGCGTGTTAAAGACGATCATCCGCAGATCATCTATCCCATGGACATGATCGGCGTGTTCGTGGGTGTAAACCACAGCGTCCAGCGTCCCGATGTCATTGGTCAACAGCTGGTTGCGCAGGTCCGGTGACGTGTCGATCAACACGCGCGTCTGTCTATGCCCGTTGTAACGCGTCAGCAAGATAGAACAGCGCTGCCGGCGGTTTTTCGGATTTTCAGGGTCACACTCGCCCCATAATCCACCCAGCCGCGGCACGCCTCCGGACGACCCACAACCAAGGATTGTGACGCGCAGCTGATCCATTACAATGCCGCCTTCCAGAACAGCCTGTCAAAGTTGGCTGTCGTTTTTTGCGCAAAATCGGCATAGTCCATGTCGAACGCCGCCGCCCCGATCTTGGCGGTCAGTGCGGTATAGGCCGGTTCGTTGCGCCGCCCCCGGTGCGGGGGTGGTGCCAGATAGGGGCTGTCGGTTTCCACCAAAATCCGGTCGATGGGCGCGCTGGCAAAGATGTCGCGCAGGTCTTGGCTTTTGGGAAATGCTGCGATGCCCGACATCGACAGATAAAACCCAAGGTCAAGCGCGGCCTTGCCCAACGCCGCCGAGCTCGAAAAGCAGTGCATCACACAGCTATAGGCGCCGTTGGCGTATTCTTCGGACAGGATTTGCGCCATATCGTCATCAGCGGCGCGTGCGTGAATAATCAAAGGCAGCTTTGTTTCGCGGGCGGCGGCGATGTGGATGCGCAGGCTTTCTTGTTGGATCGCCTTGGTCTCAGCGGTGTAGTGGTAATCCAGCCCTGTTTCCCCGATGCCTACAAATTTCGGATGTGCGGCCATCGCAATCAACGCATCCACCGATGCAAGCGGTTCGTCCGCCACGCTCATAGGGTGGGTTCCCGCGGCATAGAAAACGGGCGCATAAGTTTCCGCAATCGCACGCACCTGCGGTTCTAGGCGCAGCTTTGTACAAATTGTCACCATCCGTTCAACGCCCGCATCCAGCGCACGCGCGATGACGTCGGGCAATTCGTCTTGGAAATCCGGAAAATCCAGGTGGCAGTGGCTGTCAACAATGGTCGGTTGTTTCATGACGCGGCTTTCAGGCTGCTGCGACGCCCTGCGCCGTCTCTTCTATCTTGAAAATGATATCAAGGATCAGCGCGGCAGGGTCAAGGTTCACAGCGCGTCCATGTCGCGACCGGTTGGATAAATCCTGTTGCAGTTGCGCCCATTTACGCGCCATCAGGTCGTTGGGTGACAGCCGCGCCAGCAGGCGCGCCTCGCCCATTGCGCCCTGCACATGGGGTTCACCCAGCACGCCTGCGCGCGCGGTACGCGACAAAAACAGGTCAATCAGATCAAGCGTCATCCCAAAGCGCAGTTCAGCACCGCGACCTGCGCAACTTTCTGCCAGACGCAGTGCCGCAGGGCGATCAATGCGCGGAATACCGTCAAACAGACGCACGATTTCGGTATAAAGTGCCAGACCGTCATGGTTCAGCAGCCGGATCGCATCCCCCGCAGAACCACCCGCAAGCGCCGCAAGACCGTCGGCGTTGGACACCGGGTGCCCGGCCTGCGCTAACGCGCTGTGCAGATCATCCGCGCTAAGGGTGGAACACCGCAGTTCCCGACACCGTGACCTGATTGTGGGCAGCAACCCTGACGGTTGGTGCGCAATCAACAGGATCACCGTGTTCGCGGGCGGTTCTTCCAGTTCTTTCAGAATGGCATTGGCGGCGTTTCGGTTCAGGTCATCCGCTGCGTCAACGATCACCACACGACGCCCGCCATCGGCTGACGACATTTGGAAAAACTGTTTCAGCGCACGCACAGCATCAACCGTGATTTCATTGCGCAGTTTTTTGGTCTTATCATCCCATGGCCTGCGTATGACGGAAAGCCGCGGGTGCGCACCAGCGTAGATCAACCGCGCGTCAGGATGCTGCGGATCAACCGCTAGGGTGGGATCGCCGAACAGCCCAACCCCTTCATCGGCAAGAAGAAAGGTCGCGATTTTCCACGCGAGCGTCGCCTTACCCACACCGCGCGGTCCAGTGATCAACCATCCCGAATGCATCCGGCCGGATTGAAAGGCATCCAGAAAATCGGCCTCGGCCTTGGGCTGACCAAACAGAACCTGCGTTTCGCGCGGATGCGGCGCACCTTCAATGCGGTCGGGTTCGGGGATAACGTCGTCGTTCATAGGTGTGCTGCGATTTCGGTCGCGATCGCATCAGACGCACGGTTTCCGTCAATCAGGACACAGCGCGTTGGATGCGCATGCGCCAAAGCTAAAAACCCGTGACGCAGGGTTTCCTGAAACCCGAGCCCGAAGTCTTCGAACCGGTCTTCGCCTGATTTGCGTGCCAGCCCACGCTGCAAAGCCATCGCCGGGTCCATATCGATAATAAACGTCAGATCAGGTTCGCGCCCGATCATCAGGCTATGCAAATTGTCGACCATGGCCCGCAGGTCACCGCGCGTCGCCCCCTGATAGACACGGGTGCTGTCAGCAAAACGATCACTGACCACGGTTTTCCCGGACGACAATGCAGGCTCGATCGTTTTTTCCAAATGGTCCCGACGGGCGGCAGTGAACAACAATATCTCTGTCTCGGCGGACCATCTGTCTGGATCACCCGTCAGCAAAAGCTGGCGTATTTCTTCGGCGCCGGGGCTACCGCCCGGTTCGCGGGTCAGCACGACGTCGCGGCCTTGCCCGCGCAAATAATCCCCCAGCATCCGCGCCTGCGTCGACTTGCCCGAACCGTCGATGCCTTCGAATGTGATAAAGGTCGGGGCGGTCATGCCTCTTCGGAAGCCGCATCAGTTTGGGGGCCGAATTTCCCCCAAAGCACCGTGGCGGCCGTCCGTAGGCGCGATGTAAAGCCACCGCGCGCCACGTCCACATCGGCCACCAAAGGGACGCGTTTTTCAGGCAGACCATCCAGGTTAATCACAAGTTCCCCCAGCTGATCACCGGCCTTGATCGGGGCTGCGATCGGACCCGAATACACCACCTGTGCATCCACATTTCCTTGGTTCAGGATTGGCACCAAAAGCGACAAATCCTCGGCCACCGTCAAGCCGACGGAATGCACCTGCCCCATCCAGACGTTGGCTGTTGCAATCCGGTTGCCCGCCGACACCACATCTTTTTGGGCGAATTGACGGTATGACCAGTTCACAATCCGCTCGGCTTCTTCGGCGCGGGCCTGTTCAGACGCAAGCCCCGTCAGAACGAAAATGACCCGGCGATTGCCTTGCTTTGCCGACCCGACAAGACCATAGCCAGCCTCTTGGGTATGGCCTGTTTTCAGGCCGTCGGCACCAATGCCCAACGCCAAAATCGGGTTGCGGTTGCGGGTATTGGATGGAACCCGCCCATCAAATGCAAACTCTTGCTCGGCGAACAACGGATAGTACGTCGGAAAGTCGCGGATCAGGTGATCAGCAAGAATGCCCAAGTCTTCGACCGACATCCGGTGCCCCGCCGCAGGCCACCCGTTTGAATTGGTAAACGTCGAATTTTCCATCCCAAGTTGCTGCGCGCGTTGGGTCATCATGCGTGCGAAACCCGCCTCGGTACCATCGGGTGATAAGGCTTCGGCCAATACCGCGCTTGCGTCATTACCGGATAAAATGATTACGCCACGCAGCAGGTCTTCGACGCGTACACGGTCCGTGGTATCCAGAAACATCGACGAACCGGCATAGTTTGCGGCATGCGACGATACGGGCAATTCATCGTTGATGTCCAAACGCCCGTCTCTTAGCGCCTCGAATGCCATGTAAACTGTCATCAATTTCGACATCGAGGCTGGCGGCAGGGGCATATCTTCGTTTTTGGCCAGCAGGACGGTGCCCGTCGTCTGGTCGAAAACATAGGCCGCTGTCGCACTGGTTTCAAAAGTCTGCGCAGACGCCGCCGTTGCCGCCATGCAGACAAAAACGAAAGCCGTGCGGATTGTGGATAGGATCATCAGATCAACCCTCCAATAGTTAAATGATTATTCGGCGTCCAAAACGAACGCATCGACAAAGCCAAGAGATTTCAGTTGTGCAAGGGTTGCGTCATCTGAAACGGGTCCGGCCACCACCCGCCAAACGGTTCGTCCGCCCGCATCTTGCGGCTCGACCGATGCAGCAATTCCAGCAGCGCGGATTTTCTGTGCCGCTGTGTTTGCATTACTTTCAACGCTGAATACACCAATCTGCGCCAAAGGTGTCGTTGCTGCCGCGACTGTCGCAGGCGCAACAACTGGCGTGGCAAGTATCGCACCAGCCTCTGCCGCATCAATCGCTGCGGCAGCGCCAGCAATCGGATCAACGGTGGCGGCAATGGGCGCGTCATCAAGCGCGACGGCTTGCACGGTCACGGGTGCTGCAAGGCTTGCGATGACAGGGTTGTCTTCTGGCGGCAACGGGGCATCAACAGGCACTTCTATCTCTTCGCGACGCAAAGCAACAACGCTGAGCGCAGTCGGCGCGCCGGCCAAAAGCCCCAAAGCTTCGGCGGCATCCGATGACACCTGCAAGAGCGGACCGGGGTTTTCACGTTCGCGGCGGAACAGGGCACCAACGACCGATTGACCAGTATCGGTATTGCGAATTATCACCCGCTCTGGATCTTGGGCATCAGGGTGCGCCACCCAAACGCCACCCAAAGACGGACGGCCATCCCAAAGTCCGCGGTCGTTTACTTCGAAAATATCGGGCCGCTCAACGTCGCGTTCGGTTTGTGACACCTGCGTTGCGCGCTGTAGTGGTGCATCTACGCCACCATTTTCGGACGCCCCCAACGAAAATCCACCGCCTTCATCACAAGCCGCCATCCCGATTACCGCGACAAATACCACCGAAAGCTTACTGACTGTCATCACCCTGCCCGTCATAATTCGCCCCTTGTTTCACCCTTATAAAAAGGGAGTTCAGCCGATTTTCAGCTCTATTATTTCATCCCCGCCAAGAAACATGCGTGCATATTTTACCGCGCGCCTCTGATCTCAACGCCTGCTTGGCGCAACGATAACGCCCCCAAGTCGGTTATGGAAGTGGTATGGCCAAAAACTCGGCGGATTTCCCCAAGACGTGAAGTTGCTTTTCGAATCATTTAACACCCGCTAAAGAGCCCCCAACGGAGGCTTGGCAGAGTGGTCGAATGCACCGGTCTTGAAAACCGACGAGGGTGAAAGTCCTCCCAGGGTTCGAATCCCTGAGCCTCCGCCATAGACCACAGAAGACACTGTTCTAAGAATGGTTTATGGCCCCGGTGTTTATGACGCCCATGTATGATACGCGTAGCGTTGCGGAAATACCTTGAATTTGCGGGCCGGTTTATCCCCTTGGGAAGCACTCTTGACCTGCGCCATGCGAACCCTGTTGACGACTAAGGGAGATTTGGGGGGCAGGTCATCGCGAATATCGTCAAGAATATGGATAGCCCTCGACAAACGGAGTTTTGTCGTGTGCCATCGGTTTCTACCGACTGCCGCGCGAACGCATACGACTTGAGAGGCAGGGCCAGTTTTTTCTTCAATCGCGCCGCGGTCAAAACCCACTACCCCATACGTAGTCACCCAACGGCCACGGTGCGAGGCTGTGAAGCCGTTAAGGATCGCGGCGGATTTGGATCGGGGATTCATGAAAACACAACTAATTTTCTGTCAAAATCATTCCGGCCCAGACTGGTCACTCCCCGTCGGGGGGTGCATGTTGGCCCGCTTGTTTTTGTTGCCGTTGGTATCCCTCTGCATCTCCATATTCTAGGAAAGCAGGGTAATATTGATGTACACCTGCGACGCGTTTTGCGTGTTTGATCGGACACCAGTGTCTTTCGGTGCGCCCCGCGATTTCCACCGCATAGGCCAGCAAACCGTTGCCATAAGAGCAGTAAAGGCAATTGAGTTTTTCCAGTCCGTTCAGGTAGGAAAGATGTTTGCGGTCAAAGCAAATATAGTCGCCGCGGCGCACTTTTTCGATCCGGTAAACCGGAAAACATATGGCCTGATAAAGCGTCACGAACAAATCAAGCAGGACAAATGGAATGATCACTGAATAGATCACCGGAGCCGTCAAGACGACAAGAGGGCGGGCACCTGCAACATAGGACCACAGTTTTTGCTTGAGCGCCCGATGCCTTTGGCGGACCTCACGATCAAAAATCACCCGACCTTGCGCGATACGGTAACGGAATTTATCACGGCGGCGATCGAGTTCCTGCGCGAGGTCATTTTCCATACTACTGATACGCTTCAATAATTCGTCAACGCGATCGGTCAATTATTCGCTCCTCGTCTCTACACTGGGTGTCGCTTTACAGGTCTGGTGTACGTCGATGACGGTTTCGATTTTCAATTTTTTGCGCGTCTGAGGCGAAATCGCGTCAATGACGGCTGATCTGATCAGTCCGATACAGATACAAGACGACCCGTCACTGACGCCATACCGATACTTAGACAGGGAAACGGTAGGGCGTGGCAATCGTTTAGATAAAATGCCAAATTCCTGTGGGCTGATTTACGTCACCCAAGCGCAGCTTCGCACCTTTTGCGTGACGTGAATCAGCTATGCGCGATTTTGGCGCTTGAGAGCCTCGGCTAGTGCAGAACCCAGTGCGCCCGTATCGGCGGTGGCCTGTTTGGGCCCCGCAGTTGACCGCGCGTTTCGATCCTGTTTTGGGTTCGCCGGTTTTTGCGCACGCGGTGCCGCATCAGCGCTGTTGTCCGTGCGCATCGTCAGACCGATACGTTTTCGGGGCACGTCAACCTCTGTCACGCGGACACGGACCACATCGCCGGCTTTGACAACCTCGTGTGGGTCTTTGACGAATTTATCGGCAAGCTGGCTGACATGAACCAGCCCATCCTGATGCACCCCGATATCAACAAAGGCACCAAATGCCGCGACATTCGTCACTGTTCCCTCAAGCGACATGCCCGGTTTCAAATCCGTGATGCTGTCGATGCCTTCTGCGAACGTGGCCGTTTTGAAAGCCGGGCGCGGATCACGGCCCGGTTTTTCCAGTTCGGCAAGGATATCGCGCACGGTGGGCAGCCCAAAATTATCATCAACAAACTGCGCGGCATTCAGCCCAGAAAGCGCAGAGCTGTCCCCCATGATCGCGCGCACATCACGGCCGCACGCCTGCACGATCTTGCGGGCGACACCGTAGGCTTCGGGGTGGACGGATGACGCGTCCAAAGGCTCTGTGCCACCGGTGATCCGCAAAAACCCCGCGCTTTGCTCGAATGCTTTTGGACCCAATCCAGCCACTTTCAGCAGGGATTTGCGCGTGGGGAACGCACCGTTTGCATCGCGGTGGGCCACAATATTTTGCGCAAGCGATGGCCCCAACCCGGCGATATGTGACAGCAGTGGCGCAGAGGCCATGTTCAGATCGACCCCAACGGCGTTCACCGCGTCTTCGACCACCGCCGCCAGCGAAAGCGCAAGCTGGCGCTGGTCAACGTCGTGTTGGTATTGCCCAACCCCAATCGCCTGCGGTTCGATTTTGACAAGCTCGGCCAGTGGATCTTGCAAGCGGCGCGCAATAGACACCGCCCCGCGAATGGACACGTCGATATCTGGAAACTCTTGCGAGGCCAGTTCCGACGCTGAATAGACCGATGCCCCTGCTTCGGACACAATCACCGGCGTTGGACGTGAAATCCCTGCGGGCAGGTTTTTCAAAACATCCGCAACCAGCCGTTCAGATTCGCGGCTGGCGGTGCCGTTCCCGATCGCAATGAGCGCGACGCCATGCTTGCGGATCAGGTGCAGCAACGTTTCCTCTGCGCCACGCAGATCGTTGCGCGGCTGAAATGGATAGATCGTTGCCGTGTCCAGCAATTTGCCGGTTTCATCCACGACAGCGATTTTACAGCCGGTCCGGATTCCCGGATCAAGACCAAGCGTTGCGCGCGCACCGGCCGGTGCCGCCAAAAGCAGGTCTTTGAGGTTACGCGCAAAAACGTCGATGGCAGTCGCGTGGGCCCGACGGCGCATGTCCGTCATCAGGTCCATAAACATCGACAGGCTCAGTTTGACTTTCCATGTCCATGCAGCGGCGGCCTGCAGCCAAATGTCGCCCGGACCTTGGCCCGGAATGCCGATTTCGGCAGCGATAATGCCGATCATCCGGTCAAGCCCCGCGTCGCCGTCCGGGGCGATATCAACCGTCACGATTTCTTCTTTTGCGGCCCGCAGAATAGCAAGCGCGCGGTGCGACGGAATGGTGGCCCATTTTTCGCTATGTGCGAAATAGTCCGAAAATTTTGCGCCGACCTCTTCTTTGCCTTTGTTGACCCGGGCGGTCACCAAGGCCTCTTTTTGCATCACCTCGCGCAACCGTCCCAACAGGGCCGCGTTTTCACCCAAGTCCTCGGTCAAGATGTCACGCGCACCGTTCAGCGCGTCTTTTTCAGTGGGGACCGCCTCGGAAATATACCCCTGCGCAAGCATCACCGGATCGGCCTTGCGATCCGCCATAATCGCTTGCAATAGCGGCGCGAGGCCGTTTTCACGGGCGATCATCGCCTTTGTCCGGCGCTTGGGTTTGTAGGGCAAATACAGATCCTCAAGAACAGCCTTTGTATCCGCGGTCGCGATCGCGCGAGCCAGCGCATCGGTCAGTTTTCCCTGCCCTGTGATTTCGCCCAGAATGGTTGCGCGGCGCTTTTCCAGTTCACGCAGATATCCCAAACGTTCGGCCAATTGACGAAGTTGGGTATCATCAAGCCCACCTGTCACCTCTTTGCGGTAACGCGCAACGAACGGAACCGTATCGCCACCATCCAGCAAGGCGACGGTCGCAATCACCTGTTCGGGGCGCGCCCCGATATCGGTTGCAATGGTGCGGGCGATACGTTCTGCGACATCGTTCATAGCGGCTTCCTTGTGTGGCGGTCGGATGATCGTGATAGCCGTGCAGACCGGGGCCGCCAAGGGCCACCTGCAGATGCGCGCGCAATAACGGTCGATTTTTGCTGATCAGCGGCATTTGTTTCTGAACAGGGTGTGAATTTCACAGCACGGCGCGCCCACAGTGATGGTCGTTTGGATTGCGGATATGCGCATTCGTGGGGTCCGCCATGTTTCAACCACTATCATTCCGCGCCGCATAGCTTAAGGGAGGGTGAAAATAAGGAGAATGAACAATGGAAGCTTCACAAAGCGTTCCCGAACTGGTCGCCGCGGCACAGACACATGCAAAGACGCACCAAGATACGTTGACACGTTTGGACGTACCGGACGCGTCAGACGCCCAACGCGCGGAACAGCGCGCTGCCACCGTCGCGCTTGAGACGGCGGCAGTTGACGTCTTTTCGTTATTTGAATCGCGGATGCAGCACCATTTCCGGCGCGGCCCGTTTTCACGCAAATTAAACGCGCTGCTGCTTGACGCAAAGCAGCCCGACCTTGCTGATCGTTTTCACCGGTACTATTTGGCGATCAACGTTTTGAAACATGGCAAAGGCGCAAGTTACCGCGAACTACTTGCCTCGCCCAGCGATCTGATTGTGGTGAAAACATCTGATGACAGCATCACAGATGAAACAGGCGCACACACAGGCCTTATTGATGTGACCGTGCCCGGATTTTTCGAAGCGCTGACCAAAACAATTCTAGATGCCTACCAATTCCTTGAAAAAAGATAGGCCGCTGCCGAAAACAGTTTCTTTTACGCGGTTATGTGCATAATATTCATCAAAATGAATATGAGGTTATCATGCACATTACACGCCGTACCCTGTTGGCTGGATCCGCAGCGTCGTTCTTGACACCTCAGGTGGGGTGGTCGCAGACAACATTCGCCGCAGGCGACAGCCGGTTGGACACCCTAAGCGACGGGCATTTGGTACTGCCAAAGTCGTTTTCTTTGGGTGATGTTCCAATGGACGAAGCCGATCAAATACTGGCCAGATACGGCATTTCAGGTGACACTTTAGAACCTGACTGCAATGTCACGCTGCTGCGGCAAGATGGTCGCACCGTGCTGTTCGATGTCGGCGCTGGTCCGGACTTTATGCCAACCGCCGGCACGCTGATGGACGCGGTTGATGCACTGGGCGTCGCCCCGTCTGACGTCACCGACGTTATCTTTACCCATGCGCATCCGGATCATCTGTGGGGGCTTCTTGATGATTTTGGTGATTTTGTGTTTCCTGACGCCGCCTATCACATGGGCCGCACCGAATGGGACTATTGGACCGACCCCAACACCGTTTCCACAATCGACGCCGCGCGGCAGATCTTTGCTGTGGGTGCCAGTAGCCGACTGGCGGAACTGCGAGACCAGATCAATCTGTTCAGCGACGGTGCAGAAATTCTGCCTGGCGTTGCCGCACGCGTGACGCCGGGGCATACGCCCGGCCACATGGCGTTCGAGGTCCGCGTCGGCGGTGACCCAGTGATGATCGTCGGCGACAGTATTTTAAACCACCATGTCGCGTTTGAAAGACCTGATTGGTTATCGGGATCGGACCAAGATGCCCCTACAGCAGCCCAAACGCGGATGTCGTTGCTTGATCAGCTTGCGCAAAGTCAAATGCTGATGGTCGGCTTCCACCTGCCCAATGGCGGTCTGGGCCGTGTCGCGCGGCGCGGTGAGCGTTTTGAATTTGTCGGCGAAGACGGATAATGCCTGCGCCGCTTTGGGCGTGTGCGCGGCGTTTCACCCCAAGATGGGTGGCGGTAGCACCCAGCCACATTGCCCAACAGTGACAAGGATCGCGCCGTCTGTGCAGGTATCAATACGCTGTGCCTGCATGCGCCCCCCCGTTTTGCGGGTATGACAGGCGTTTGTACCCGTCAAACGCTATTGCGCGGCCATGGGCATGCGTGCCAGTTGGCACTGTTTCCAAAGTATTTCCAACGCCAGAATAAGTCGGCTGATGTCATCGGCTGAATGAACCGGTGACGGGGTGATCCGCAGCCGCTCTGTCCCCTTTGGCACGGTCGGGTAATTGATTGGCTGGATATAGATGCCGTGATCGGCCAGCAATATGTCCGACAGATATTTGCATTTGACCGGGTCGCCTACCATGACCGGGATGATGTGGCTGGGGTTATCGATATGGGGAATGCCGACAGCATCAAGCCCCGCACGCACCGCAGCCACATTGGCCTGCTGGGCAACACGTTCTGCATCGCTGGCTTTGAGATGTTCAATGGATGCGCGTGCCCCTGCGGCGACCGCGGGCGGCAGTGCTGTCGTAAAAATGAATCCACTGGAAAATGAGCGCACGAAATCGCACAACGCCGCGCTTGCGGCGATATAGCCGCCCATCACACCATAGGCCTTTCCCAATGTCCCTTCGATCACGGTGATGCGGTCCATCAGGCCTTCGCGTTCGGATATCCCCCCACCACGCGGACCGTAAAGCCCCACAGCGTGGACCTCGTCCAGATAGGTAATCGCGCCATATTTCTCTGCAAGGTCACAGATTTCAGCAATAGGGGCGATGTCGCCGTCCATCGAATAGACGCTTTCAAAGGCGATGAGTTTGGGGCGGTCGATCGGTTGCGCGGCCAGAAGCTCCGCGAGGTGGTCCACGTCATTGTGCCGCCAAATCTGACATTCCGCTTTGGAATGGCGGATGCCTTCGATCATGCTGGCGTGATTAAGGGCGTCTGACAGCACGAGACAATCGGGAATCTTTGCGGCCAATGTCCCCAGCGCGGCCCAGTTTGACACATAGCCTGACGTGAACAACAGCGCCTGTTCCTTGCCATGCAGATCGGCCAACGCGGCCTCAAGGCGGATGTGTTCAAATGTGGTGCCGGAAATGTTGCGGGTTCCGCCAGCACCAGCGCCCACAGTGTCAAGGGCGGTATGCATGGCAGAAATCACTGCGGGGTGCTGGCCCATTCCCAGATAGTCGTTCGAACACCAAATCGTGACATCTTTGGTTTTGTCACCGCGACTGGTTGCATGGGGGAAATTCCCGCAGTGCCGTTCGAGATTTGCAAAAACCCGATAATTGCCGTCGTCTTTTAGCCGGGTCAGCGCGGCCTCGAAATAGCTATAATAGTTCATACGCGTCCTATTCGCCGATGGCGTCGTGGATAATGTCGGTCAAAAGGGTCTGGACCTGCTGCATCTCGCCAGCGGGATAGTTACGGTGTCCGATAAAAACGTCCCCGCCGCGATCGGCCACGAAGATCCCGTAGGGACAATGCGCAATGTTCATAAAATCGGCTTCCATGACGTCGCGCGACAACTGTGCGGAACAGAACAAAAAGATGTCCGCCGCCTCAAAAATCACCACGTCGCTGCCGACGTCCTCTGCCGTGCGGTTCAGCATGTCACCGGTGTGGCTGACGTAATCAATCACCAGGCCTTTGCCGATGATGGCATTTTCAACCGCAAATGTCGCGTCTTCGAAACTGCCATCAAACGGATAGGTCGTCGCATCCTGGGCTGTTGCAGATGCGCCGATCAGACAGATTGCAGTGGAAATCATAAATTTCTTCATCATGTGTCCTCCTAGTTGCAGGGTTGCGCAGGGCGGCGTGTGCCGCCGTGATTTTTATCAAGGGCGGATTACCGTCCATCCGGTTTCATCCAGCATCATCAATTCGGCCACGCCAGCAGGCACCCGTTCGGCGTGATCCGATATTGGCGGTGCGGCACCTTCGGTCGCGGCCATTGCGTCGATCGTATTCCCGCAGGCTGCAAAACTGACATTCGGCATCGACTGTTCAAACGCCGTAAGCCGCGCAAGGACTGGTGACGTATCGGTGCGCAACATATGCAGACCCGCATTGAACGCGACGATCCTGATTTCGACCTCTTCGCCTTGTTCCTGATAGTGTTGCGATACGTTCACTGCGACATTCAGCACTGTGTTCATTTTCTGCACATCATTGTCGCTGATCTGAAGCGCAAGATAATGTCGGCCATCATCTTGCGCCCAAGCCCCGGAAAGTGTCCCAAGCGCCAAAAGTATCGCCCCGACAAAGTTTCGCACGATGGTGCGCATGGCCTTCCCTTCCTTCGCTTGCTGTACGGATCGTATCGGCTGGTTATTCCTCGAACTGGGTCAGATATGCGATCAATGCATCTGCCTGCGCTTGGTCTTGCAGCCCGCGGAACGTCATTTTTGTGCCGCTTATGGTGCCGCGCGGGTCCATCAGGAACGCCGAAAGATATTCGGTGGTCCAAATCTCGCCAGCATCGGCGGCTTCAGTAAACCCGCGCGAATACCGGAAGCCATCAACACCACCAATCGTGCGACCGACAATGTTGTTCAGTTCCGGACCTGTCCTGTTGCGCGCACCGTCACCAACTTCGTGGCAGGATTTGCATTGGCGAAACAGGCCTTCGCCCTCGGCGATCAGCGCGGGATCAACGGCTGGCGCCGCGTCTGCGACGACCTCTGGTTCGGCTTCGGCAGCAGGTGCGTCAGTCGCGATGGCCGCTTCTTCCACCGCGTCTTCGGTGTCTGGTGTCACGTCCAGCACGCTTGCGTGCATGGTGATTTCAACAGTTTCCTTGCAATTTTCCATGCACACATCAGCGACCGAAAACTGCGGAATTTCGGTTTCGGCGCGGTCATCCATATAAAAATTGTCGGCGTTCGGCATTTCGACATCCAGAAAGGTGTCATTGCTTAGCGTAAAGTCTTCGTCGACCAGATCGTTGACATACAGAAGGTACGCCGTGATCGCATAGACTTCATCGGGCTCAAGCGTACGCGCAGCGCCAAATGGCATCGCGCGATTGACATAGTCATAGACCGTCGACAGGTATGGCCAGTACGATCCGATTGTCTTGACCGGATCCCTGTGGGTCAGCGTCCCCTGCCCGCCCGCAAGCACGGGCCAGCGTCCGACCGCCTCTCCGAAGTCGCCATGACAGGACGCGCATTTTTCGACAAAGACCTCTTCGCCGGTCCAAACATCGCCGCTGCCCGCAGGCAAACCAAGCCCGTCTGGCCGCACGTCGGTATCCCATGCCGCGATTTCAGCATCCAGTGCAGGACGTCCAAGCCCCAATGTATCTTGGGCCAGTGCAGGCGTCGTCAAAGCGATAGCAGCCCAGATCGGCGCGGTTCCCTTAAGAAATTTCGACATTTTCAGCCACCCCTTGTTCGTTCACTGCCCATGTCTGGATCCCGTTGTTGTGATAGATCGAATTCTCGCCGCGGACAGCGCGCAGTTGGTCCTTTGTCGGCTGGACATATCCGGTGCTGTCATGGGCGCGGCTTTGCAACAGCAAGGGTTTTCCGTCCCATTCAAAATCAAAGTAGAAGCGGTGCATCGATTTATCCATCGATGGCCCCGACATGCGGGCCTGATGCCAGTTGGCGCCGCCGTCGATTGTCACGTCCACCCGTGGGATCGTGCCCCGTCCAGACCATGCAACACCGGTCAGAACCACCGGCCCCGGCCCATGTGTGATCGGCTTTTGCGGGCTTGGGCTGGTGATAACGGACTTTGCATCCATTTCCCATGTGAACCGACGCGCCTGACCATTGCCAAGTAAATCGGTGTATTTGCTGGTTTCTTCGCGGTGATGCCAAGGCTCATCGCCGACCTCGATGCGGCGCAGCCATTTGATCCACATATTGCCTTCCCAGCCGGGAACGACCAAACGCACGGGGTAACCTTGTTCTGGGCGCAAGGCCTCTCCGTTCATTTTGAACGCGACAAGGCAATCATCCATCGCCTTTTCCATCGGGATCGAGCGGGTCATGCCAGAGGCATCGGCGCCCTCTGGCAGCAGCCATTTACCTGTGGTCTTGACACCGGCCTCTTTAAGCAAGAGCCGCAGCGGAACGCCGGTATATTGCACGTTGTGGATCATGCCATGCGTAAACTGGCAGCCGTTCAGCTGTGCGCCCGCCCATTCCATCCCAGAGTTCGCGGCGCATTCCAGAAAATAGACATGGTTTTCGCGGGGGAACCGCATCAGGTCTTCCATGGTGAACACAAGTGGACGGTCAACCAGACCATTGATCATCAAGCGATGCGCGGACGGATCAACCTCGGCCACGCCAGCGTGGTGACGTTCAAAGCACAAGCCGTTGGGCGTGATAATCCCGTCCAGTTCATGCAGCGGTGTAAAGTTGATGGAACTGACCGGATCAGCCGTAAGCCAAGGCACGTTCTGGCGGCGCACATGGGCCTCGAATTTGGACGGCATGCCATAAGGGGCTTCGTCAACGCCGGGTCCCAGAAACTGGTTCCACGGCTGGACGTCCAAAATTGCGGGGTCGCCTTCGGCCCGCGCCGCTGTCACACCGCCGACAAGCGCCGCACCACTTGCAGCGGCACCGCGCAAAAAGTTGCGCCGCGAAGGTTTCATACCTTTGAAAATCTCGCTCATTTTCTGTTCCTTTTCCTTAGGCGCCAACGACTTGGACGGACGTGTTCGGCGCAACCGAAACAGTCCCTTTGTTGCGAATATGGCTTTCGACAACGTCCCAAATATCGGGGCCTTCTGTGCTTTCGTTCACGCTCGCCCAGCCTGCGACCACGTATGTCTTGGCAGGGTCAATTTTTTCGCCGGTCTTCAGCAGGGTCATGTCGGAAATCCGTGCGCCAATCGGTTTGGTGACATCAATCCGGTACCCCATGCCGCCGACCCGCACCATGTCGCCACCCTGTTGATAGTAGGGGTCGGGATTGAACAGGTTATCTGCGACATCTTCCATGATGGTATGAATGAATTCGCCAGTCATTACGGACCGATAAGCCTTGGGGTAGGTCATTGATGTGACATTCCACAGGTCTTCGCGTGTGATGTCCTGACCGGGCATGATCGACGGCCCCCACCGCACACCGGGCGACATCGAAATATCTGCGTCGCGCTCTTCGATCAGCGCCTCACAGATCAGGTCATCCCACGATCCGTTGAAATTCCCGCGGCGATATAAAAGCGTGTCATCGGCGGTTTTGCCCAGAACCTCTGTCAGCGTGTCGATATAGGGTGCGCGTTCCGCGTCAATCGCGGCCGCCACTTCGGCATCAGGTTCGATCACGTCAGAAAAGATCGGGATCAGCTTGTGCCGGAAACCCATCATACGCCCATCGCGCACGTCAAGATCAACGCGGCTGATGAATTTGCCGTTTGAACCGGATGCAATGATGATCGTTTCGCCCACCAATACCGGTTCCGGCAGCGCATCATGCGTGTGGCCAGCCAAAATGACATCAATTCCGGTCACCCGGCTTGCCATCTTTTTGTCAACGTCAAAGCCGTTATGGGACAGGCAAACGACAAGTTCCGCGCCCTTGCTGCGCACCTCATCAACCATTTCTTGCATGTGTTGATCGCGAATACCGAACGAATATTCCGGGAACATCCAGCCCGGGTTAGCGATCGGCATATAAGGGAACGCCTGACCGATCACAGCGATTTTAACACCGCCACGTTCAAAGAACTTATATGGCACAAAATCTTCCGCAGGCTCGTCCCATTCAGCGTCAAAGATATTTTGACCCATCGCCGCAAAGGGCAGATCGCCAATGATTTCGCGGACACGGTCAGACCCAAGCGTGAATTCCCAGTGGAATGTCATCGCGTCAGGTTTCAGCAGGTTCATGACGTTCACGACGTCCTGCCCTTTGGTCTGGTAACAGGTGTAAGACCCGTGCCACGTATCGCCGCCATCCAGCAGCAGGGCATCAGGGCGAGCCGCACGAATGCTATTCACCACAGTCGCAACCCGGTCAAGCCCACCCATCTTGCCATAACTTTTGCCCAGCGCGGCAAAGTCATCGTACGTCAGCGCGTAAGCCGACTGACTGTTGTCTTCGATGCCATAGAGCCTACGGAAATCCGCACCCGTGACGTGAGGCACCTGCCCTTTATTGTCACCGACACCAAGGTTGATTTCAGGTTCGCGGAAATAGATCGGCTTTAGCTGCGCGTGTAGGTCGGTAAGATGGATCAGCGACACATTCCCGAATGTGTCAAAGTCGAGCAGCTGGTTTTGCGTCAAGGCCTGCTGGGCCGCCAATCGGCCCCAATTTCCAAAACCGGATGCGCCGACGATCGCCGACGCGGCCATACCTACCTGTAAAAAGTCACGACGAGAGATCATTGGGTCGGTCCTTTGTTTCAGTTTCATATTCTAAAAACTGAATATTTAAGAAAAGAAGGAACCCGTGACCAGTTTACTAGTCACGGGCAGTCTGGGGGATCAGTTACGGACGGACGGTCCTTCGACGGACAGACCATTCCCGCGGGAAGCGACATAAAGTTCAAGCGCGATGAACTCTTCGGAACCGACGGCATAGGTTTCAGCGCGGGTATCGCGGACACAGCCACGAAAACGCGACTGCACGCCGTTCAGCTTTGCGTTATTCAGACGGTAGGTGGGAAAGCCGTTGATCTGGCCCTGGCTCAGGTGGTCTGCGCGGATGTTGTTGCCATAATTATCTTCGTGGCAGTTCGCGCAAGACAGGTCCAACTGACCCATGCGGGTATAATAAAGATCCCGGCCCTGTTCCCACATCGATTGCGCGGGGCCGTCGATCGCCACGTTCACAATCGTGCCGCGTCCGACCGACGAAATCAGGGCTTCCATGTTGAGCATGTCATCGCCGTCGTATTTCCACGGCTCGGCGCCCATTTGTTCGGTGCGACACCCGTTGATTTGCATCGCCAGTGTGCGGACTTCTTCAGCACCGTCGTTCCATTTTGGATAGCTTGCGCGCACATCGACAAGCGATTCAGCGTCGCCGTGACAGTCCGCACATGATTTACCTTCGCTCCCTTCGGACACAGACCATGCATCACGCGCATCGTCCGCAAAAATCATGCCCGGGTTTTCAAAGTCATCCATTTCCAACGCCTGTGTTTCATCTGATCGAAACACCCAGCCAGAATAGATGGTGTTCAGATTGTCCAGATGCGCAGGCGCATCGGCGCGCACTGTAATTTCGATGTCGCCGTTGATCACCAAATTTGCATCCTCGTCGGCCCGCAACGCGGTAGAGGACAACAACATGAGGGACAATGCCCCACCTTTGATAAGCGTTTTCATGAACATGGCCCTCCCCGGCAATGTTGCGGTCTTTAGTTGACCGCAATCTCTTTGGTGTCGGTATAGACAGACCCGTCGTCGTCGTACCACGTGAATTCAAAGGTCCCCGTTTCAGGCACCACCGATTCAAATTCAAAATACGGGTTCGTCGAAATCGCGGGTTCCAGCGTGATGTCGATCACGTTCTGGCCGTTGAAGTCACAGGTAAACCTGTTGATGATCGAACGTGGTATCAGGTTGCCGTCGCCATCTTTGCGCTGACCAGATTCCATCGGATGGCTGATCAGGGTCTTGATGATAATCACTTCGCCAGCGGTTGCATCCCGAGGGACGCGAACGCGTGGTTTTACATTCTCTGCCATGTCTTTAATTCCTCTAGGTTAGCCGCCGCAGCCGCCGATGGTGACTTTTACTTCTTGGCGGGCTTCGACAAAGCTGCCGTCCGCCATCCGCGCGATCGCGACCACGTCCTGCGTTCCAGCAAGCCGGATACGCGTGGCAGCCATTTGCGATGCGGCCAGCGGACCAAAGGTAAATGTCGCAACAGCCGGTGTCGGGTTCCCCGCCGCAATGATCATGATGGCTTCTGCACCCGGAGCATCGACAGCGATCGGAACTGTATTCCCGTTTTCAGCAATCTCTGGGGCGGTTAAGGTCAAGCCAGCCGTGCCCAGCGCGGCACCGCCTGTGAATGCAGCAATCGCCTCTTCTGCGGCGGCAGCGGCGCGAAGCGGCATCATCGCCACAGCCGCCGACCCCATCGCCAGCATCAGCGTGTGTCTACGCGTCAGTTTCATGGTTTCTCCTGTTCTAAAAAGGCCGGTTCAGTCAGACAGCGTCTGCAGATAGGCCACAACATCTTCGATTTCTTGGGCAGTCAGCAAAGGCGACAAAGGCCCTTCGGCTGCTTTTCCTGTGAACGCATCGCCGGGGCGGTTGAAACCGCTCACCCGGTAAAACGCGGGCATGATCGTCCCGTCGTAGGTCATTTTGGCGTTTGCAATGATCCCACGCAGCTGCGTGACATCCCAGCGATCCGCAACACCATCTAGCGACGGCCCCACCTCTCCGTGGAACGGGTAATCTGCAAGCGCCGTCACCTGATGACAGGCAATGCAGTTGCCTTTGCCGCGCGCGACCATGATTTCCAAACCGGCAGCGGGATCACCCGCCACGCCCGTAAGGGATTCAGCGACCTCACCGTATTCGGAATAAACAACATCATCTGGCGCGACATCGTCAGCAAAAGCGATCGTTGCAAAAGCGGCAAAAGCGCCAGCGGTGATAATACGTTTCATGGTCCCTCCCTGGATCATAGACCCTTGGTGTATACCGTAGCGCACGAACAAAGATTCTCGCAACAACAAAATCATGTATTTGAATGTTTATATGCGATTCTTGAAATTACTCAGTGATTCCAGCTTCTTGGATCATGCGGGCGTGGTACTTTTGGAAAGGCTCGTCGCCCAAATAGCCTTCGTTCAAAACCCACGTCAGCAAATTCAGCGTTGTCCACTTGCCGAAGGCGCCCGGCATCACGGCGACCGCGGCTTGGGTTGCTGTGGCCTCTTCGTCCACGTCGGTTGGAAAGAACATCATCGTCGGGGTAAACAACGCGTTCCAACGGCGCACCATGTCTTTTTCGGCAAGCGTGGTGCCTTCAAAATCGGTCACGTCGATATCGCCGAACATATTGATCTGCACGACATAAAATTGTTCACGCAACATCGCGTCAATCTGCGGATCAGGAAAGACGTCTTCGTGCATTTTCGTGCAGTAAATACAACCGCGCTGTTCGATGATGACCAGCAAACGCTTGCCTTCGGCATTCGCCTCGGCGAGGTCTTCGCGCAGGTCTTTGAAGGTATCGCGCATCCAGTCCGTCTTGTGCAGACCGTCATCCCCAAGCGTCACCGCATAGACCGGCAGCGCCACAATCACGGCGAGTGTCGCCAATAGTTTCCGTAGCATGGGTTTTCTCCCTATCCCAAGTTTCCAAATGACGGCATGACCTGAATCATCCACTGCGCGATGTAGTTCACCGAATTCGTCGCGATCAGGATGGCAAAAATAATCAGCATCACGCCCATGAGTTTTTCCACATACGCCAAGTACCTGCGGTTGCGCTGCAACCAGCGCAGAAACGGGCGCGCGAACAGCGCGGCAACAACAAACGGGGCCGTCATGGCCGCCCCGTAGACAAACAACAGCAGCCCACCCCGCCACACGTCGCCCATGCCGCTGGCGACCATCAAAATTGCCGCCAGCGCCGGACCCACACATGGCGTCCAGCCAAAGCCGAACGCCAAACCCATCAGATATGCACCGACAATCGTGGTGGGCGACGCGCTGCTTTCGATGCGGGCCTCGCGATACAAAAGCGGGATTCGCACCACACCTAAAAAATGCAAACCAAAAAGAAACAAAATCCCCGCCGCAACATACGTGAGCGTGTCACGCCAAGCGCCGAACGTTTGACCCAGCGCCGTCGCCCCCATGCCCAAAAGGACAAAAATGGTTGTGACGCCAAGGGCAAAGAAAACCGCAGAAATCACCAACCTGCGTTGTGCGCCGACGGGAATCCCAGTGCCTTCGCGCAGTTCATTCATCGACAAACCGGCCATGTAACACAGATAGAACGGGACCATAGGCAACACACAGGGTGTGAAAAACGACAACAGCCCCGCGATTGCAGCCCCAAAATATGACACGTCGAGCATATTCGCTTCCTTGATTTGTCCACATATTCATATTAAGATTATTGAATGCGTACACATTTAGCTATCTTTTTCGGCAGCGTCCTGTCGTTGTTTTTGGTCACCCTCCCCGCGCAGGCGGAGGTGCAGTTGATGATGGCCGAAGAAGCAGGGTGTATGTGGTGCGCACGCTGGAACGCCGAAATCGGGTCGATCTACCCGAAAACGGGCGAAGGCGAAGCGGCCCCCTTGCGGCGCGTGGACATCACCAAACCGCTTCCTGATGACATCACGCTGACCCGTCGCGTCACCTTCACGCCGACATTCGTTTTGCTGGTCGACGGATCAGAAGTAAGCCGCATCGAAGGCTACCCCGGGCAGGATTTCTTTTGGGGACTTTTGGGTCAGATGCTGACACAGTCCGAACTTTCCTATCAAATAAAATACGCCGACTAGACGATGGATAGGTCATTTTATGCGTGCCGCAATGTAACACCGCACGACGTGTTGACCCGGCGCAGACTTGATCCGGCTGATAATTTCGGTATTGAGTGCGGAGTTTACATGGTAAAACGGGACCCGTGCTGATGCCACTTCCAATACTCACCGCCGATTTGGAAGATGATCAACTGGATCGCATGATGGATAATGCCACCACCGCGACGAATTACCTAAAGGCCATCAGCCACGAAGGACGGTTGATGATCCTGTGTCATCTCGTCACCGGAGAGAAGTCGGTTACCGAACTCGAGGATCTGCTATCCGCGCGCCAAGCGGCGGTATCCCAGCAACTGGGCCGACTGCGTCTGGAAGGTCTGGTGAAGCCACGCCGCGACGGCAAAACGATTTACTACAGCCTGACCGATGACCGGTCCCGTAAAATTATCGGTCTCGTTTATGAGCTGTTTTGCGAGACGAAGTAACCGGACCGCCCATTTCGCGTAACTGTGCGTCCGGCTTTATACCTTGGGAGGGGTTAGCATGCTTGACGCGTGGGGGGATTCCAACGTTGCGGCAATTGTCGGGCTGTTTGGCGGGGTTGTTCTGGGATTGGCGGCCAGGTTGGGACGGTTCTGTACGCTGGGCGCAATCGAAGATTTTCTTTACGGGGCCAGCGATATGCGTATGCGCATGTGGGGGCTTGCCATTGGCACCGCCATCTTGGGAAGCTTCGGGCTGATGGCCGCTGGGGTGTTCGACCCCGCGAATTCTTTCTACATCGCAGCGCGGTGGTCCCCTGTTGCAAGCGTGGCGGGCGGACTGATGTTTGGCTATGGCATGGCGATTGCGGGAAATTGTGGCTATGGCGCAATCGCACGGTTGGGCGGTGGCGACCTGCGGTCGTTTGTGATTGTCGTTGTGATGGGCATGGCGGCTTATGCCACCATATCGGGGCCGCTGGCACCTTTGCGCATTGTGCTATTTGGTGGCATGTCGCCTGGCGATGCGCCGGCTGGCATTGCACATCTGATCGGCAACCGGTTTGGGTTACCCATTGCGGTTGTCGGTCTCGTCATTGGCGCGGCTATCACGGCATTCGCCCTTGCAAATGCTGACTTTCGGCAGAACCGTCTTGCGCTATTTTGGTCCGTCGCTATGGGTGCTGCGGTGGTATCGGCATGGCTGGGAATGCAATATGTCCAAAGCCATGGATTTGACGATCTTGCGATTGTCGGACACACATTTGCGGCCCCGATAGGTGAGACCATGTTGTATGGGATGACGTCCAGCGCGCGATCGCTGTCATTTGGGATCGGATCGATTGTGGGTGTCTGGTGCGGCGCGTTTATCGGAAGCCTGCTGAAGGGGCATTTCCGGTGGGAAGCCTGCGAAGACCCGCGTGAATTGCGGCGTCAAATTCTGGGCGCCGGCCTGATGGGCGTTGGTGCAGTGGTCGCCGTTGGCTGCAGCGTTGGGCAGGGCCTGTCAGCGTTTTCTCTGCTCGCATTCAGCGCACCTGTGACCTTTGCTGCCATTTTTGCAGGGGCCGCAATCGGCCTGAAACAAATGATCGAAGGGTTCGGACGCGCGGAAAAAATCCTTTAAGTTTCGAATACTGCATATTGCTTTTAATCCCCAGTCTACGCGCGACACGAACAGGAGGTGTGCCCACGTTCGTCCCATACTGTCCCGAACCATGGTCAGGTCTTCCCTACCTTTTGCGAACCTGCGTTGTGACATCGACGGTGCCATGCAATCCTGGGGTTAACCGGAATCGGAGAGCATTATGACCCGCCATTTCATCGCGCTATTTACATCACTCTTATTGACGGGCGCCGTTCCAGCCGCCGCAGATGACACCCCGGTCCCCCAGAAACGGACCATCTATGATTATGGCGTCGATCTTGCCGGGACTGATCTGGCAAATATTTTCGACACCACACTGACTGCCTGCGAGGCCGCATGCCTTAACACCGCATCATGCGAGGCATTTACATTCAATCAGCGCTCGAACGCTTGCTTCCCAAAGCGCGATATCACCGGATCAAGCCCGTATGACGGCGCGATTTCAGGCACGGTTGTTGTCACATCCGCGCGCGTATTGGCAGGCGTGGATGCGCGGATGGCAGAATTGTCGTTCCTGACGCCCGAAGATTTCGCACAGGCTGCCGAGGTGATCAATAGCCGGACATGGCGCCGCGACAACATCAGCGGTCAACAAAGTCGGGCAGCCGCGATCGCGCTGCGCTCTGACCAGCCCCAAGACTGGCTGTACCTCGCGCAGCTTGCCGCAGCAGAGGGCAGCAACATAGCGCAGTTGGCGGTACCCGCATCCATCGCGGCATACCTGCGCGCCACCGATCCCGACACCCAGCGCGCCGCCGCGGTGGATTTGGCAACCCATATGGAACAGCGCGGGCGCGGGCGCACCATGATTGACGCTTTGCGTCTGGCGCAATCGCTGCGGTTTGACCCGCAAACCGAAGTAGCGCTGACCGATGCCATTGGCAAATACGGTTTTCGCGTGGTCGACACGCAGATTGACAGTGACAGCGCGACGCCGCGCATCTGTGCTGTTTTCAGCGAAGATTTGATTGGTGCGGGCACGGATTACGCGCCCTATGTGCAGCTTTCCGATCCGAAATTTGCGGTCTCTGTCAACGATGGCCAGCTTTGTATCGATGGTGTCGTGCATGGGGAACGCTACCGCGTGGTCCTGCGCGACGGCCTGCCTGCGGCAAGTGGCGAAAAGCTGATGCGCGACCAAGAATTGTGGTTCTACGTACGTGACCGTTCGCCCAGCGCGGCCTTTGTGGGGCGGGCCTATGTGCTGCCGCGCTTGGGCGATATCGCGATCCCGCTTGAAACGGTAAACCTGTCTGAATTGACGTTGCACCTGCGCCGAGTCGACGACCGCAACATTCTGCGCGCGGCCCAGGACGGCCTGCTTGGCGCAATGATTTCGCAATACGAAACTGACCGCCTGTCCAGTGATATCGGGTCTGATGTCTGGTCCGGCACAGCCCAGGTTGCAAACGAACTAAACCGCGATGTGCTGACCCGGATTCCCCTTGATGACGCGCTGACGGGTGCACCTGCGGGTGTTTATGTGTTGACCGCAACCGCCGCGACAATCGACAACGACGCCCCCGCCGCAACACAGTGGTTTGTGCTATCGGATCTGGGGGTGGCGACTTATCTGGGCAATGACGGATTAACCGTGGCAGTCCGGTCGCTGGCGGATGCATCGGCCAGTGCGGGTGCGAGCGTAGCATTGATTTCCAACAGCAACACCGTGTTGGCCCGCACCCAAACCGGTGCGGATGGCGTGGTGCATTTTGACGCTGGTCTGACACGTGGGACCGGCGGGAATGCCCCCGCGCTGGTCACGGTCACGATGGGCGACGATATGACCTATCTGTCGCTGACCGAAGCTGCGTTTGATCTGTCCGACCGCGGTGTCGCAGGCCGCGAGCCGAGCCCGCCGATTGATGTGTTTTTGGCAACCGATCGCGGCGCCTACCGCGCGGGCGAAACCATTCACCTGACCGCCCTGATGCGCGATACCACCACAAAGGCGTTGCCCGGTGTTCCCCTGACCGCGATCCTGACCCGCCCCGACGGGGTTGAATACAGCCGCATCACCGCGACCGAAGACGTGGCGGGCGGCCATGTCTTTGCCCTGCCCGTGGCGTCAAAAGCCCCGCGCGGCACATGGCGGATCAGCGTGTTTGCCGACCTTGACGCACCGTCTCTGGCCCGCCAAACGGTGCTAGTCGAAGATTTCTTGCCCGAACGGATCGACTTTGACCTGTCATTGCCAGACCGGATCGCGCTGGGGGATATCCCAATGCTGCGCGTTGATGCCCGCTATCTGTTTGGCGCGGTGGGGGCCGACCTTGGCGTTGAGGGAGAGGCGCTGCTGACTGCTGCACGCAGTCTTGACGGCTATCCCAACTATCGCTTTGGCACCTATGATGCCCGGTTTGAACCCCAGTTGCGCTATCTTGAAGGTGGGACCACCGATGCGGACGGTGTCGCCACACTGGCCGTGGAATTACCTGACCTGCATGCCAGCCAGCCGTTAGAACTGCGCGTCACTGCCCGCGTCACCGAAGGGTCGGGGCGACCCGTTGAACGCCAGATCACCACCCCTGTGCTGCCTGACCAACCGATGATAGGGATCAAGCCGGATTTTGACGGGGTGATCAGCGAGTTCAGCAAAGCCAGCTTTGATCTGATTGCGCTGAACCCTGATCTGACCTCCGCTGACATGCCTGTCCAATGGGCGGTCAACAAGGTCACGACCCGCTATCGCTGGTATTCCTTGAACGGCTACTGGGACTGGGAGCCGATCACGACACGCGAACGCATCGCGTCGGGCATGGCGACATTGGGTGACGGTCCAATCCGCATCAACGCCGATGTCAGCTGGGGCCAGCACGAGGTGGTCGTCGAAGCCACAGGCGCGCAATACGTCTCGGCCTCTGCGGATTTTTATGCGGGCTGGTATGCCCCCGCCAGCACCAACGACACCCCGGATTTGCTTGAGGCGTCGTTGAACGCCGACAGCTATGCCATTGGCGATACGGCCACATTCCGGATTGTGCCCCGCTATGACGGGGTCGCTGTGATCACAGTCATGTCCGACCGTGTGATCCATATGCAAACCGTACCTGTGACCACAGGTGAAAACCTGATCACCCTGCCCGTGACACAAGAATGGGGCGCGGGTGCCTATGTCAGCGCGTCCGTCATCCGGCCGATGGATGTGCAGGCAGGCCACAACCCGGCGCGTGCGCTGGGGCTTGGCTACGCCCAAGTCGCCCCCGGCGATAAAGCGTTGGCCGTCACCCTGTCAGCGCCCGATAAGATGGAACCGCGCGGACCGCTGATGGTCGATCTGCAAGTCGACGGCATTGCCCCCGGCGAGACCGCTTATGTCACCTTGGCGGCGGTGGATTTGGGTATTTTGAACCTGACCGGGTTCGACGCACCGGACCCGCAAGACCACTATTTTGGGCAGCGCAAGCTGGGCGTCGAACTGCGCGACGTCTACGGGCGGCTGATTGACGGGCTGAACGGGGCGATGGGCACCATACGTTCGGGTGGCGATGCGATGGCCCAAGCAGGCATGCAAAGCCCCCCACCGACCGAAGATTTGGTGACATTCTTTACCGGCCCGATCACGATGGATGCCACCGGTCATGCGCAAGTCAGCTTTGACGTGCCGGCCTTTGATGGCACAATTCGATTGATGGCGCTGGCATGGTCGGACCGCGGTGTTGGGCAGGCCAGTCATGATGTTGTTGTACGCGATCCGATCGTGCTGACTGCCAGCGTGCCGCGTTTCATGGCGCCCGGCGACCAAAGCCGGATGTTGCTGGAAATCCAACATGCGGATGGACCTTCAGGAACCGTCGGGATCAATGTGACGGCGGACGGGCTTGCGCTTGCGGGCGCTCTGCCGCCGACGTTTGTTTTGGACCAAGGCGGCAAGCAGGTATTCGAGGTACCGTTTAGCGCCTTTGATCCGGGCGATCACACCCTGCGGGTCGTGCTGACCCTGCCGGACGGTCGCGAGGTTGCGAAAACATTCCGCGTGCCTGTTGTCGTCAATGACCCCGAAATAAGCCGCACCAGCCGATTTGACCTTGACCCAGGGGCGACCTTTACCTTTGACGATGACATTTTTGCCGGGCTTGTCAGTGGTACAGGACATGCAACGCTGACAGTTGGGCCGCTGGCGCAATTCGATGTGCCGGGTCTGATCAGTATGCTGGATCGCTATCCCTATGGCTGCACCGAACAGATTACATCGCGGGCGATGCCGCTGCTTTATCTCAATGACGTGGCGACTGTGATGGGGCTGGCCGAGACCAGCAAGATTACGGACAGGATCACCACCGCCATCGCAGAGGTGACAGCCAACCAAGCGGCCAATGGCGGGTTTGGTTTGTGGCAGCCGTCTTCGGGTGATCTGTGGCTCGATGCCTATGTCACCGACTTTTTGTCGCGTGCGCGTGCGGCCAGCTATGCGGTGCCAAACATCGCCTTTGACAATGCGATCGATAACCTGCGCAACGCGGTCAACTATTACCCCGACTTTGACGACGGCGGGGATGATCTGGCCTATGCGCTTTATGTTCTTGCCCGCGAGGGTCAGGCGGCGGTTGGTGACCTGCGGTATTATGCCGACGAAAAGCCAGAGGCCTTTAACACCCCACTGGCCTATGCCCAATTGGGTGCAGCGCTTGCGCAATATGGCGATCAACGCCGCGCTGATCGGCTGTTTTCCAGCGCCAGTGGCTGGTTGGTGCGCGCATTAGACGCCGATGAACCCCGCACGTGGCGCAACGATTATGGCACCAATCGCCGTGATATTGCTGCCGTACTGACCTTAGCGGCAGAGGCGGGCAGCAGCGTGGTGGACCGCGAACGGCTTGTGCCGGCTGTGACCCGCTATCAACCCTATGTCTCCACCCAAGAGGCCGCGTGGACGCTTTTGGCCGCAAATGCGTTGATCCGCGACAGTGGCAATGGTGGCGTCACCGTCAATGGCGATTTATCCGACGGACCCGTGGTGCAGATGCGCAGCGCGGGTTCTGGTGCCGCCCCTGTTGTGATCGCGCATAGCGGGCGCGCAGCGACGGATATCACGATCACAACCTTTGGTGTGCCCGCGCAGCCAGAGCCCGCAGGCGGTCGTGGCTATGCGATCGACCGCGCCTATTACACGATGGACGGCGCGGCGACGTCTCTGGCAGGTCTGGTGACAGGCACGCGGCTGGTGACGGTGCTGACCGTCCAGCCGTTTGGCCCCCAAGAGGCCCGGTTGATGGTAAACGACCCGCTGCCTGCCGGGCTTGAGATCGACAACCCGAACCTGATCCAAGGCGGTGATATCGAAGCGTTGGAATGGCTGGATCTGACCAGCCCCGAAAACGCGCAATTCCTGAATGACAGGTTCCTTGCCGCGGTCGATTGGCGGTCCGAGGACCCCTTCCAATTGGCCTATATCGTACGTGCCGTGTCACCGGGTACTTTCCATCACCCCGCCGCATCGGTCGAAGACATGTACCGCCCCGACATGCGGGCGCGCACCGATACGGGCCAGATGTCCATTCTGCCGTGATCCGCTGGGTTCTGGCTCTTGCCGCGGGTCTCTGGGCGGCGGCGGCGGCACGCGACGGCGTGGATCGTTGGGTTGACGCGACGGTTTTGCCATCGCTTGCGCTGACCACCAGCGTCGAAGTCGTTGACCGCAACGGCGATCTTTTGCGCGCCTATACAATGGCAGACGGGCGTTGGCGGTTGCCGGTAAGTTTACACGCGGTTGACCCAACGTATCTGGCGCTGCTGATCCGGTACGAAGACAAGCGGTTTTACGATCATGGCGGGGTTGACCCGTTGGCGATGCTGCGCGCATTGGGTCAAGCCCTGCGCAGCGGGCGTGTGGTGTCAGGCGGGTCGACCCTGACGATGCAGGTCGCGCGTTTGCTTGAAAATGGCGGCACGGGCGAAATCGCGGGCAAATTGCGGCAAATCCGCGTGGCGCTGGCGCTGGAAAGACAGATCAGCAAGGATGATATCCTGACGCTTTATCTGAACCACGCGCCATTTGGCGGCAATATCGAAGGGGTGCGCGCGGCATCCTATGCGTATTTCGACCGCGCGCCGTGGCTTTTGACGACAGCGCAGGCGGCGCTTTTGGTCGCCCTGCCCCAGTCGCCCGAAACGCGCCGTCCGGATCGCGCGGCGACAGCGGCGACGGAGGCGCGCAATGCCGTGTTGACGCGCCTGTTGGAAAATGGCGCGATTAATTCCGAGCGCTATCGCAGCGCAACACGCGACCCGGTCAGCAGCACGCGTCACAGTTTTCCAGCCCTTGCGCCGCATTTTGCGGATCGGGCCGTTGCCGCCAATCCGCAAAATACACGGCACCAGCTGACGCTGGACCGCACGGTGCAAGCAGCGTTGGAACGCCTTGCCGCCGACGCCGTAGCGCAACGGTCCGACCGTGTTCAGGTCGCCATTGTCGTGGCAGACCACCAAACCGGCGAAATCATCGCATCCGTCGGATCGGCAGCCTATCAGGCGGACGGGCGCGCGGGATTTATGGACCTGACCCAAGCCGTCCGGTCGCCGGGATCGACGTTAAAGCCGCTGATCTACGGGTTGGGATTTGACCAAGGGCTGATCCACCCCGAAACCCTGATCGCGGATCGCCCGACCGATTTTGACGGCTATCAGCCGCAGAATTTTGACGGGATGTTTCGCGGTGAATTGCGCGTGCGCAGCGCCTTGCAACAATCGCTGAACATCCCCGCCGTTGCCGTAACCCAAGCCTTGGGGCCGCACCATTTAGTTGCCGGCATGCGCCGCGCCGGCATGGACCCGCAGATCCCCGGCGGCGCGCCAGGTTTGGCGGTCGCATTGGGGGGCGTTGGGGTGACGCTGACTGAACTGGTCCAGCTTTACGGCGCAATCGGGAATGACGGACGGGCGGTTGATCTGCGCGGAGATGCGCAATCCACCCCCGGTTTCCAGCCGCAGGTCGTAATGAACCCAGTCGCGGCATGGCAGGTCGCAGATATTTTGCTGGAGACCCCCCGCCCCCGCGGCGTTCAAGCCACGGGTATCGCCTATAAAACCGGCACCTCCTACGGGCACCGCGATGCATGGGCCGTGGGGTTTGACGGCCAGCATGTCGTCGGCGTCTGGATGGGGCGTGCGGATGGCACGCCCGTGCCCGGTGCGTTTGGCGGCGATCTCGCGGCCCCTGTGATGTTTGCGGCGTTTGCACGTGTCAAACCTGCCGTCACGCCGATCAAGGCACCGCCGCGCGCCACGCTTTTGGTCACAAACGCG
This sequence comes from Yoonia sp. SWMV100, assembly GCF_056108365.1. NCBI lineage: Bacteria > Pseudomonadati > Pseudomonadota > Alphaproteobacteria > Rhodobacterales > Paracoccaceae > Yoonia > Yoonia sp. SWMV100. The sequence continues at coordinate 413,911 of NZ_JBWBAQ010000002.1, forward strand.
CAGCTGCCGCAACATTTGCGCCAGTTTGGTCAGCAACAGCAGAACACTGTCCCCGGTCCCAGCATCGCCTTTCCGCCGGATGGCGCCATTTTGCAAGGCAGCGATCTGACGCTCAAGGTGCGCGATGGTTTGCCGCCTTATGTCTGGCTGTTGAACGGGGCGCCAATCGCGCAAAGCTATCGCTCGCAAGTCGATTTATCCGACATCGGTCAAGGTTTTGCTGCGATCACAGTGATCGATGCCACAGGACAGTCTGAACAGGCCCAGATCGAGATCCAACCCGACGCTGCACGATGAAATATTGTGCGGCGCGACGCGGCATACAATTTAAAATCTTTCCGCCCTTTCCATCACAACGGTGACTGCTAAAGATAAAGCAAACGAGGGGTGTTTGAATGAACGAGTGGTGGCGCAGCGCGATTGTATATCAGGTCTATCCACGGTCCTACCAAGATGACGACGGCGATGGTGTTGGCGACCTCAGGGGAATTACGCGCCGACTGGATTACATTGCCGAACTGGGTGTCGATTGCATCTGGCTTTCGCCTATTTTTGCCTCGCCGCAAGCGGACATGGGCTATGATGTGTCCGACTATACGGCCATTGATCCTTTGTTCGGGGATCTTGACGACTTTGACACGCTGATCGAACAAGCGCACGCGCGCGGTCTTAAGGTGATCGTGGACCAAGTGTTGTCGCATACCTCGGAGCAGCACGACTGGTTCAAACAATCCCGCACCAGCCGCGACAACGACAAAGCGGACTGGTACGTCTGGGCCGATCCTTTGCCCGACGGGTCGCCACCGACAAATTGGCACAGCCATTTTGGTGGCCCTGCTTGGGAATTCGATCCCCAGCGCGGGCAATATTACCTGCATAACTTTCTCGCATCGCAGCCAGACCTGAATTTCCACAATCCCGATGTTGTCGATGCGATTTTGGCGACCTGCAAGTTCTGGCTGGATCGCGGGCTTGACGGGTTCCGGCTGGATACCGTGAACTATTACTTTCACGACCAAAAACTGCGGTCCAACCCCCCAGCGCAAGCCAAGCCGCAGGTGATGGCCACCGACCTTTATGGGATGCAGAATAACATTTACAACAAAACACGCCCCGAAAACATAGGGTTTCTGGAACGGTTGCGCGCACTGACGGATCAATATCCGGACATCATGATGGTTGGCGAAGTCGGCGAGATGGGGCATCGGTCGATCGAAATCATGGGCGAATACACCCAAGGCACCAACCGCCTGCACATGGCGTATAGTTTTGCGATGCTCGGCCCCGATTTCAACGCGGAGCATTTTCAAAACTGCATTCAGGGATTTCAGCGCGGCGCGCCTGACGGCCATCCCTATTGGTCGTTCAGCAACCACGATGTGCCCCGACAAGTAACGCGGTGGGCCGAACATGCGGTGTCTGATGACAGCATGGCCCGTCTTGCCTGCGCGATGCTGATGTCTTTTGAAGGCACCATTGGCATCTATCAGGGCGAAGAGCTGGGCCAGACCGAAACCGATCTGGTTTTTGAGGAACTGACCGATCCGCCAGCGATCCGCTATTGGCCGGCTGTCAAAGGTCGTGATGGCTGCCGGACGCCGATGGTGTGGGAAAAGGATGCGCCGAACGCTGGGTTTTCAACGGGTACGCCTTGGCTGCCGGTCAAGGCACCGCAGGCCGCAAAGGCCGTGGATCAGCAAGGCAGCGACGGCATCCTGTCGTATTACAAGGACGTGATCGCCCGCCGCAAAGCAAGCCCTGCATTGACACGCGGTACGACGACGTTCTTACAATTGCCGGAACCCCTGCTTGCCTTCACCCGCGAGGCCGATGCTGAAACGCTGACCTGTGTGTTCAACCTATCAACTGAAACCCAAATTCTGCGTCTGACAGGCGACAGTGCGATCAGTTTTGGCAACGCCGCCACGCTGGATGCAAACATATTGACCCTTGCCGGGAACGGGTTTGTATATCTGTCGCATGGCGCGGGGTTTGGGGCGGCGATGGCCTAGGACAGGCTTTTGGTGTTCCAGATGTCTTTCATATATCCTCTGATCGTGCGGTCAGAGGAAAAGAAACCTGCGCCAGCGATGTTGCGCAGCGCAAGCGTTTTCCAGTGGTCACGATCGGCAAATGCGTGATCAACGTCACCCTGACGCGCGCAGTAACTGTCGAAATCTGATGCAACAAGGAATGGATCGTGGTTCCACATGGAATCCACCAGCCCGTGATAGCGCGCTTTGTCGTCCGGGCTAAATCGGCCTTCGACGATCATCTGCAAGATATCTTGCAGCGCTGGGCTGGCCAGGATCGCCGCGCGGGCGTGACCGGGAACACAGGACCGTTCCTGTGCCTCTGCCGCTGTCATGCCAAACAGAAAAAAGTTTTCTGCGCCGACCTGTTCGCGGATTTCGACATTGGCACCATCAAGCGTGCCGATCGTCATCGCACCGTTCATGGTGAATTTCATGTTGCCGGTGCCGGATGCCTCTTTTCCAGCTGTCGAAATCTGTTCGGACAGGTCCGTCGCCGGAATCAGCCGCTCTGCCAGCGAAACGTTGTAGTTGGCAGGGTATATCACCTTAAGCAATCCGCCGGTCACCGGGTCGGCATTGATGGTTTGCGCGACATCGTTGATCAAGTGGATAATTTCCTTGGCGGCGTGGTAGCCCGGCGCGGCCTTGCCGCCAAATATCTTGACACGGGGCGTCCAGTTGCCATGGGGATTTGCACGAATAGCAGACCAGCGCGCAATCGTTTCGAACACATTCATCAGCTGGCGCTTGTATTCATGCATCCGCTTGATTTGCACGTCGTACATCGCATCAGGATCAAGCGTGACACCCATTTTTTCGGCGGCCCAATTGGACAAGGCCACCTTGTTATGGCGTTTCGCGTCACTGATGGCGTCGCGCACACTGCGGTCCGTCGCATGTGCGTTTAACCCCGCAAGGCGGTCCAGATCATCTTCCCAACCTGCACCGATGATATCCGTCAACACCGCTGACAAAGCAGGGTTCGACATCCGCAACCAGCGCCGTGGCGTCACACCATTGGTCTGGTTGATCACACGTGCAGGATAAAGGGCATTCAGGCCCGAAAAGACGGTATCTTTCATCAGTTGCGTGTGCAGCGCCGACACCCCGTTGACATGGGACGCCATTACAAATGCCAACGTTCCCATGTGCACCTGATCGTGGCTGACGATTGCCAGCGCCTCTGCACAATTTGTCGCCGATTGATGGTCGTGGTCGATGCGTTCAATAATTTGCATGTGGCGCGGCAGAACCCGCCCCATCAACCACGTCGACCACGTTTCAAGGGCTTCGGGCAGCAGCGTGTGATTGGTGTAGTTCAGGCAGCCAACAGCGATACGTTTCGCGCTATCCCAATCCAACCCGTGGACGTCGATCAACAGGCGTAACAACTCTGGTCCTGCCAGCGCGGGATGTGTGTCGTTCATCTGGATCGCAACCTTTTCCGGCAGCAATGTCAGGTCGTCATACTCGCTCAGGAAGCGGCGCAAAATATCCTGAAGCGCGGCGGACGTCAGGAAAAATTCCTGCTTGAGCCGCAATTCTTTGCCGCTATCGGTCGTGTCCTCCGGGTAAAGCACCCGCGACAGCGTACGCGCCAATGCCTCTGGCGCGGCGGCGGCTGTGTGGTCGCCAGCATTAAATCGGGCAAGGTCGAATAATTCGGTGGGATGCGCACCCCACAGGCGCAGCGTGTTCGCCCATTTCCCCTGCCAGCCCACAACCGGCATATCATAGGCGCGCGCATAGACTGTTTCAGCCGGGTGCCAGACCGATCGTCCATCAACACGGTCGACGTGCCCCTTGAACGGGATCGTATAGCGGGCTTCGGGGCGTTCGAATTCCCATGGATGCGGCTGATTCAGCCAATCTTCGGGATGTTCGACCTGGCGTCCGCTTTCAAAGCTTTGGCGGAACAGCCCGTGTTCGTAGCGGATGCCGTACCCGTATGCCGGACAGGCCAGTGTTGCCATGCTTTCCAGGCAACACGCCGCCAATCGCCCCAGACCGCCATTGCCCAGCGCCGCATCAGGTTCATCGCCAATGACGTCGCGCAGCAGGATCCCTTCTGCCGACAAGACGTCATTCACAACATCAAACAGCCCCAAGTTCACCATCGCATCACCCAGGATGCGCCCGATCAAAAACTCGAGCGATAGATAGTAAACACGCTTGCCTTGTGCCTCGTAGGTCTTGCGCGTGGCTGCAAACCAAGGCGCGATAATCAGATCGCGGACGCTATAGCTGACGGCCATGCGCCAATCATAAAGGCTGGCGTGCGGTTTATCCTTGCCCAATGTGTATGTCAGATGCTGCGTGATACGGGCGCCAAGCGCGTCCGCTGACAAACTATTCATTGCGTTCATCAAAATCCCTATCCGGTCTTATTCAGGCGCGTGCGCGCGACATATACTGCGCGCACTATACCATCGGCGCACGTCCTAGAAGCCATTTGAACGTGCATTGCAAGCCACCCTGTTCTTGCGCGCCTGATGCGGACGATTCAGCGGCGCCTTTGACGTCTATTCCCCTGTTTCATGCGAGAAAACGACAACCGCATCAGCGGCAACCTCCATGCCTTTGGTGACCTTGATGGCGTCATCTTGGCTGGTGTCGAAACGGCGGACCCACGTATCGCCATCCGGAAGTGCGGGCGGGATGATTTCAACGGCAGGACCACGATTGAGAACAACCAACAACGCACCTTCGCGCTGCACATATTCAGGGGTGCCTGATGCCATGCGCATTTCAGCCACCAAGATATCCAGTGCGGGGTCGTCCCAATCGGCCTGCCGCATGGCTTCGCCGTTGGCACGCCGCCAAAACAGATCCGGCTCTCCGTCAATAAGACGTTGGCGCGAATGCAAAAACCGTTTCTGACGCAAAAGCGGATGCATGCGGCGGAACGCAATCGCTTGTTGGCAAAACGTAAAAAACGGGTCGTCTTTTTCGGGCCAGTTCACCCAGCCAATTTCGTTGTCTTGGCAATAAGCGTTGTTATTCCCGCCTTGCGAGTTACTTAATTCGTCGCCCGCCAAGATCATCGGGGTGCCTTGCGACAGCATCAACGTCGCCATCAGGTTACGTTTGCGCCTGATCCGCGCGGCCATGATATCGCAATCTTCGGTTGGGCCTTCGACACCCATATTGTCAGAATGATTGTTGGAATGACCGTCCCGGTTTTCTTCGCCGTTGGCCAGATTATTTTTCTCTGAATAGCTCACTGTATCTTCTAAGGTGAAACCATCATGGGCGGTAAGAAAATTCAGTGACGATGTTGCGGACCTGCCATCGTGGTCAAAAAACTGCGCCGATCCCGCAAGGCGCGCGGCCACATCAGCGACCTTGCCACGATCACCCCGCCAGAATTCGCGCACATTGTCGCGAAATTTGTCATTCCATTCCGCAAAGGGTGCAGGATATGCGCCCAATTGATATCCGCCCGGGCCGATGTCCCAAGGTTCGGCGATCAGTTTGACACGGTTCAGCACAGGGTCTTGGCCAATGGCCCGGAAAAACGGCCCGTCGCGCTCGAACCCGTGCCGCGTACGGCCAAGCGCGGAACACAGGTCAAACCGGAAGCCATCAACGTGCATGACCTCGACCCAATAGCGCAGACTGTCCATCACCAGCCGGATCACAAACGGGTTCTCAAAATCAAGCGTGTTCCCACAGCCAGCGTCATCGATGTAATACCGCGGATCGTCTGCCAAGCGGTAATAGCTGGCATTATCAAGACCCCGGAACATCAGCGTCGGTCCCATTTCGGACCCTTCGGCAGTGTGATTATAAACCACATCAAGGATTATCTCGATCCCTGCTGAATGAAACCGCTGCACCATCTGCTGAAACTCGGCAATGTCCGCGCCTTGCATGTAGCGCGGATCAGGGGCGAAAAAGCCGTAGGTCATATAGCCCCAATAATTCGTCAGCCCGCGATCAAGAAGAAATTTTTCATTTATGAATGCCTGCACAGGCAACAGTTCAACGGCGGTGACGCCAAGATTATTAAGATGCTCAAGGATCGGATCAGACGCCATCGCCAGATAAGTACCCGCGCCCGGAATGTCCTTGCGGCCAGCTGTCAGACCTTTGACATGGGCCTCATAGATGATCGTGCTTTCCAATGAATGGCGTGGCCTAGGCGTATCATCCCATTTGAACACCGGATCTACAACAACACTGCGCGGCATAAACGGCGCACTGTCGGTCTTGTCAAAGCTCAGGTCTTTGTCCTTGTGCCCTGTTTGATACCCGAACAACGCGTTGTGCCATGTGGGGTGACCCGTCAGCCGTTTGGCGTAGGGATCAATCAGCAGCTTATAGGGGTTAAAACGATGCCCTTCTTTGGGGGCATAAGGACCGTCCATGCGAAACCCGTACTGCTGGCCCGCCCGCATCCCCGGAAAATAGCCATGCCAGACGTGGCCTTCACGTTCTGGCAGTGTCACGATCTGATTTTCATTGCCGTCATCATCGAACAGGCACAGCATGACTTTTGTGGCGTGTCGCGAGAACACGGCGAAATTGACGCCTTCGCTGTCGACTGTCGCACCTAACGGCGAGGGGTGACCGGGCATGATCGGAAAGCGTTGTGTGTTCACCTGTGTGCCTCGGAACATGCGGCGTAAAGCGCGTGATACTTTGCAGCAGACGCCTCCCAGCTCACGGATTGTTTCATCGCGTTATTTTGCATCGTTTTCCATACTTTCGGCTGGGAATATAGACCGCCAATCCGCAAGAACGCGTTTGCCAGCGCTTGCGACGTGATGGGGAAAAACTGGACACCTGTCGCAACGCCGCTGGCAATCGCGGCTGGTGACGCGTTGATCACGGTGTCCGCCAAACCACCCGTCAGCGCCACCAGTGGAAGCGTCCCGTAGCGCAAGCCATAAAGCTGCGTCAGACCGCAAGGTTCAAACCGCGACGGTACCAAAATCACATCGCCACCAGCCATCATCTGATGGGCCAACAATTCATCATACCCGATTTTGACAGAGACATTTTCGTGGCTTGCCGCAGCGGCAAGCAATGCGACCTCTAACTGCGGGTCGCCCGACCCCAGCAAAGCCAGCTGTCCGCCTTGCTTTAAAAGCTCTGGTAAGGCGTCAAGCAAAAGGTCGATCCCTTTTTGCGCAGTCAAACGCGACACCAGCACATACAGCGGCCCATCGGCGCGGCCCAAACCAAAGGTTTTTTGCAGCGCTTTCTTATTCGCAAGCTTGCCTGATGCTGTCTTGTACGGGGTGATATTTGGGTCTGTCGCGGGATTCCAGATGTCGGTGTCGACCCCGTTCACGATGCCCGTCAGGTCAGACTGGCGATAACGTAATACACCGTCCATCCCCATGCCGAATTCCGGGGTCAGCAGTTCTTCGGCATAGGTTTGCGACACTGTCGTAATCTGCGCTGCACCCATCAACCCCGACTTCAGTGCCGATATCTGCCCCCAAAATTCATAGTGATCCGCAGTAAAGCGGGTCGCATCCAGCCGAAGACCCGCGATGCGTTCAGCGGCGGTATTGCCGTGAAAGGCGATGTTGTGCACCGTAAAGACAAAGGGGACAGCGCAACCAAGCGTGTGCAAGTATTCCGGCGTCAGACCGGCCTGCCAGTCGTGACCGTGGATAATTTCCGGTGTCCACCCGCCTGCCCCGTTGTCCGCAACCAGCGCCGCCACATAACATAGCGCACCAAAACGTTCAGGGTTATCCGGCCAATCTTGGCCCGCGGCATCAACATAGATTCCGCCGTCGCGATCATACAGATGCGGCGCGTCCAGCACATACAGATCAAGGCCCGCCACCTTGCACTGCCGTAACTGTGCAGGGCCGCCGAACAAATCGTCATATGTCACGACCACTTTGGTTTTTCCCAACGCCCCCAAGACCGCACGGTAACCGGGCATCAACGTGCGCACTTCGTCGCCATAAGCCGCCAAAGCAATCGGAAGCGCGCCGGCCACATCGGCAAGGCCGCCCGTTTTGATCAGCGGCGCACATTCGGATACGACGAAAAGGATTTTGGTCATAAACTGGCCGCCCTTTTATCAAGCATGTCTTGCGTGATCAGTGTGGTGCCACGTTCCGTGACGCGAAACCATTTCGCGTCATCGATCGGATCTTCGCCCACAACAAGCCCGGCGGGGATAATTGCGCCGCCGTCGACAACCACCTGACGCAACCGTGCAGAGCGGTGGACAACGACCCCCGGCAGCACAACCGCGTGGTCAAGAACTGCATAGGAATTGGTGTGCACATTGGTGAACAGAACAGAATTGCGCACTTCGGTCCCCGAAATGATACAGCCCCCTGAAACCATCGACGAAATCGCCATCCCGCGGCGGTCGCGTTCATCATGGATAAACTTTGCGGGCGGTACGCTTTCGTTATAGGTCCAGATGGGCCAGTCCCTGTCCCACAGATCCAGTTCAGGCGTGAACGTGGTCAGGTCAATGTGGGCCTGCCAAAATGCGTCGACGGTCCCGACGTCTTTCCAATAGGCTGGCGCGCCTTCGCGGCGTACACAGCTTTCGTCAAAACGGTGCGCCATGGCTTTGCCATGCTTCACAATCTCGGGGATCAGATCGGTGCCGAAATCATTCGTAGAATTGGGATCTTCGGCATCTTTTTGCAAAAGGTCGCGCAGGAACTTCCAGTCAAAGACATAAATGCCCATCGACGCCAGCGCCTTGGTCGGGTCTTCGGGTGTACCCGGTGGATCGGCGGGTTTTTCCAGGAAACTGGTGATCCGACCCTCTTTGTCGGTCGCCATAACACCAAAGGCCGTGGCCTCTGCGCGGGGCACTGTCAAACAGCCCACGGTCACATCGGCACCGGATTCAACATGCTGGCGCAGCATGATTTCGTAGTCCATTTTATAGATATGATCGCCCGCCAGAATGATGACGTAATCGACGCCGTAGCTGTCAACGATATCAATGTTCTGCGTCACGGCGTCAGCTGTACCCTTGTACCAGCTTTCGGTCCCGCCACGTTGCGAGGCAGGCAGAACATCCAGAAATTCATTCCGCTCGGCCCCGAAAAAATTCCAGCCCCGTTGCAGGTGACGGATCAGGCTATGGGCCTTGTATTGCGTTGCAATCGCCATTTTGCGAATGCCCGAATTCATCGCGTTCGACAGTGCAAAGTCGATAATGCGGCCCTTGCCACCAAAGGGCACGGCAGGTTTCACGCGTCGGTCAGTCAGTTCACGCAGGCGGCTGCCGCGGCCACCAGCCAGCACAAACACCATGGACCGTTGTGTTAATCGCTTTGTCTTCATTTCGTATTCTCCATCCCTATATTTCGTCTTCGCGCCGCAAACGCAGCACAATAACCGACAGTGGCGGCAACGTGATCACCACCGAATGCGCGTGGCCGTCAGCGGGTAAATCTGACGCCGCGACGCCCCCCAAATTGCCGCGATTGTCACCGCCGTATATTGACGCATCCGTGTTCAACACTTCCTCCCAGAAACCTTGTTCGGGTACGCCAATCCTAAAGTCCGATCGTTCCACCGGAACAAAGTTGCACACGACGACGACAGGTGCGTCACCCGCCCCCCCGTATCGCACAAACCCGGTGATCGATTGTGCCGGGTCGTTTTTCACCCAAGCAAAGCCCGCAGCAACGCAGTCATTCACATGCAAGGCAGGTGTGCTGCGGTAAAGCGCGTTCAGATCGCGCACCAGTTGCTGCACACCTTTATGCGCAGGCTGGTCTGCCGCGCCCCAGTTCAGTTCCGCGTCATGGTTCCATTCTTCGGGTTGTGCAAACTCACAGCCCATGAACAGCAGCTTTTTGCCGGGCTGCATCCACATAAACGCATAATACGCCCGCAAGTTCGCGAATTTTTCCCACTCGGTTCCGGGCATTTTGGCAATCATCGACCCTTTGCCATGCACGACCTCGTCATGGCTGATGGGCAGCACAAAATTTTCGGTAAAGGCCCAGTCGATCGGGAATGTCATCAGGTGGTGGTCATACTGACGGTAAATCGGATCGCGTTCCATGTACCGCAGCGTGTCATTCATCCAACCCATGTTCCATTTGTAGCCAAAGCCAAGCCCGCCGGCGTGCGCCGGTTGGGATACGCCGGGAAACGATGTGCTTTCTTCGGCGACTGTCATGATGCTTGGGTCGGCCCCATAAACGGCAGTGTTCATCTCTTGCAGAAACGCGATCGCTTCGTAGTTTTCGCGGCCACCATCGCTGTTGGGCACCCATTCACCCGTATTGCGCGAATAGTCGCGGTATAGCATCGATGCCACTGCATCGACCCGCAGCCCGTCCAAGTGGTATTCTTCGATCCAATAAAGCGCGTTGGCGACGAAATAGTTTTTGACCTCGCGGCGGCCATAGTTGGGGATCAATGTATTCCAGTCTTGGTGAAATCCCTCGCGCGGATCGGCGTGTTCGTACAACGCAGTCCCGTCAAACTGCGCCAAGCCGTGGTCATCGGTGGGAAAGTGCCCCGGCACCCAATCCAAAAGCACCCCGATACCCGCGTCGTGCGCGGCGGCGATCAGGTCGCGAAATTCATGTGGCGGGCCAAACCGGATCGTCGGGGCATATAGCCCGACCGGCTGATACCCCCATGACCCATCAAAAGGGAATTCCGAAATCGGCAGCAATTCGATATGTGTAAAACCCATATATTTGACGTAGGACACCAGATCGCGCGCCAGTTCGCGGTAGCTCAGCGAGCGTCCGCCATCATCATAGCGACGTCGCCAAGACCCAAGGTGAACCTCGTAAATCGAAATCGGGCTATGGCGATCGGCACGGGCCGCGCGCGTTTTCATCCAGTCCTGATCGGTCCAGCCGAAACCGGAAATATCACGCACGACCGACGACTTCTCTGGCGGATGCTGTGACCCAAACCCAATCGGATCAGCCTTTAGAACCACCGCACCATGCGCCCCGGTGATCTGGTATTTATAAAGTGCCCCATCGCCGATATTTGGCAAGAATATTTCCCAAACGCCGGTTTGCCCAGCCGGACGCATCGGGTGACGGCGGCCGTCCCATTGATTAAAATCTCCTACCACGCTCACGCGTTGCGCGTTGGGCGCCCAGACCGCGAAATGAACACCGTCAACAGATTGATGCTGGGAAACATGTGCCCCTAAAACCCGCCACAGTTCTTTGTGTGTCCCTTCGCCGACGAGGTACTGATCAAAGTCTGTGAGAACAGGAGGAAATGCAAAAGGATCGGGTGTGCAGTATTCTGTGCCATCGGCATACCGCATTTGCAGCAGATAATCCTTGTTCGCGACAGGGCCTGCAAACACATCGCCGCCGATCCGCGCCAAGGGTACTTGCCGTCCCGCGATAATCGCCACAACGTCCACGGCATCAGGCTGAAAGGTCGTAATCCACCAGCGCCTGCCGTCTTTATGTGGCCCCAAGACATCAAATGGCGCCGGATGCGTTCCATTATTTAGCGCGTCAACACCGTCTTGCGTCAAAAAATCAGGTAGCTGTGGCTGCGAACCTAGCCCAAGTTGTTTCTTCGGCATCGTAAAACTCCAGCAATATCTTTGTTGTGGGTTTCATTCACACCTATGCGCCCATAGTTCACAGAACCACAGGCCCACAGGGGGCGTCAACCAACCAAAGATGCGTCATGCGGGTCCGCAGCGTCCCCCGGCCAAAGATACCCGTGATATGCATCCGTGAAGCAGGGCGCAACAATGCCATGAATGCTGCCACATGTTGCTGAAATCACAGTGTTTATTCGGATCACCACTGAAACCCCCGACCCTGTCAGAAGTCCAAGACCACGTGCGACGTTCCATTTGACGCCGCGCGATAGCCCGACTTTTGCAGCGCCAGTCCCGCCCTGACACGATCTATTTCTGACGGTTGCCTAAAAACTTAGCGTTGCAGCGACTGCTTTTTTCCATGTGGCGTATTTTGCGCTGCGCTGCGCCGCGTCCATGTTGGGATTAAACTGTTTTTCCTGAACCCATGACGCTGCAAATGCGTCCTGCGGCGGATAAACCCCGGCTTGCATTCCGGCAAGCCACGCAACACCCAGTGCGGTTGTTTCATGGACCTTTGGCCTGTCCACGGGCGCGTCAATAATGTCAGACAAAAACTGCATTGCCCAATCGCTGGCCGCCATACCGCCATCAACGCGCAGGACCGGCTGGATGCCTTGTGATTGCCAATCAGACGCCATCGCCTCGAGCAAATCACGGGTCTGGTAACCCACGCTTTCTAACGCGGCTTTGGCCATTTCTGCGGGGCCTGTTGCACGCGTGAGGCCGTAAACAGCCCCGCGACAGTCTGGATTCCAGTAAGGCGCACCCAGACCGACAAAGGCCGGAACAAGCGTGACAGACTGGTTGGGGTCGGCCTTTTCGGCCAAGGCCTGTGTTTCGGAGGCGTCCGAGATGATTTTCAAACCATCCCGCAGCCATTGCACAACAGCGCCTGCGACAAAGATTGACCCTTCGAGCGCATATGTCGGCTTGCCGTTCAGTTGATAGGCAATGGTCGTGAGCAGGCGGTTTTGTGACATGACGGGCGTGTCTCCCGTGTTCAACAGCGCGAAACAGCCGGTGCCATAGGTCGATTTGATCATGCCCGGTTGAAAGCACGCCTGCCCTACGGTCGCCGCCTGTTGATCGCCCGCCACTCCTAATATCGGAATGCTGCCGCCAAAAATATCGGGCTGCGTATCGCCAAAATGCGCTGCGCAGTCTTTGACCACGGGCAACATGTTCATCGGAATATCAAAAACTGCGCAAATTGTGCTGCTCCAGCGACCTTTGCGGATATCATAAAGCATCGTGCGGGCTGCGTTTGTTGCATCGGTTACGTGTGCGGCACCCCCGGTGAGCTTCCAAATCAGAAAACTATCCACTGTTCCAAACAGAAGGTCACCCTGTGCGGCCCGTGCGCGCGCCCCGTCAACGTGATCCAATATCCACTTTAACTTGGTTCCCGAAAAATACGGGTCAAGCAACAGCCCGGTCCGGTCCGTGATCATCTTTTCATGCCCGGCGGCGCGTAGTTTCGTGCAAACATCAGAGGTGCGCCGATCCTGCCAGACAATGGCGTTGTAAATGGGTTGTCCTGTCTGTTTGTCCCAAACCACCACCGTTTCGCGCTGGTTCGTGATGCCGATACCGGCAACTTGCGCTGCGCGCAGGCCCGCACGGTCTAGCGCAGTCTGGCATGTGCTGATTGTCGTCGCCCACAAATCAGCAGGGTCATGTTCGACCCAGCCAGATTGCGGAAAATGCTGCGTAAATTCTTCTTGTGCGCTGGCAACAGCGGTCATTGCCGCATCAAATACGATTGCCCGGGTCGATGTTGTCCCCTGATCGATTGCAAGAATATAGGTCATGCCAGCCACGCGCGTAGAGATGTTTAAAAAAAGCGGCCGCCACGAAAGCGGCCGCTGTTCCAATCGATTGAGACGTCACAACCGACTGCTGGGAGTCAATTCGAAAGAAAGAATGCCGAGGCCGATTTCTCGGCCTCGGGTCAATGGCTTACTGCCAGGACTGGATCAGCTCGTCATAAGAGATCGTGACGGGCGTTTCGTCTTCGTTTTCAAGCATCGGCTTTGGCGAACCCGGCTGTTCAAGCCAGTAGGACGGATCCTGTTCTTCGTTCATCAGCGGGCCAAGATCACCTTGGACACCCGAACGCTCCAGACGGATCAAGACTTTTTCCTGATCGGCACACAGTGAATCAAGCGCCTCTTGCGGTGTTTTTGCACCCGACATTGCGTCGCCGATATTCTGCCACCACAGCTGTGCCAGCTTTGGATAGTCAGGAACGTTGGTCCCTGTTGGTGACCATTGCACCCGTGCAGGTGACCGGTAGAATTCGATCAGACCACCCAAACGTGGGGCACGTTCAGTGAAGCTTTCGTGTTGGATCGTCGATTCACGGATGAATGTCAGGCCAACATGGCTTTTCTTCACGTCGACCGTCATGGAGGTTACGAACTGGGCATAAAGCCAAGCCGCCTGTGCGCGATCAACGGGTGTGGATTCCATCAGCGTCCAGGAACCGGCGTCTTGGTAGCCGATTTTTGTGCCTTCGGTCCAATAGGCACCGTGTGGCGAAGGTGCCATGCGCCACTTTGGCGTGCCATCTTCGTTCATAACGGGCAAATCTGGCTCGACGGATGCGGCGGTAAAGGCAGTGTACCAGAACATCTGTTGTGCGATATTCCCTTGTGCAGGGATTGGCCCTGCTTCAGAGAACGTCATACCAGCTGCCGCAGGCGGCGAGTATTTTTGCAGCCATTCGATTGCCTTTGTCACCGCGTATACCGCAGCCGGGCCGTTGGTCGCACCACCGCGGGCCACACAGGACCCAACAGGTTGCGAGTTTTCGTTCACACGAATACCCCATTCGTCGACCGGCAGGCCATTGGGTTCACCAATGTCACCGACACCCGCCATCGACAGCCACGCATCTGTATAGCGCCACCCCAATGACGGGTCTTTCTTACCGTAGTCCATGTTGCCAAAGACTTCGCCTTCGACACCCAGACGTGACAGATCGCGACCTGTAAAGAATTCCGCGATATCCTCATAGGCGGACCAGTTTACAGGCACGCCCAGATCATAGCCGTACCGCTCTTTGAAGTCGGTTTTGTTCTGCTCGTCGTTGAACCAATCATAACGGAACCAGTAAAGGTTCGCGAACTGCTGGTCAGGCAGCTGATAGATTTTACCATCCGGCCCGGTTGTGAACGACAGACCGATAAAGTCGTCCAAGTTCAGGTTAGGGTTGGTCACGGCAGCACCGTCACCAGCCATCCAGTCGGTCAAGTTACGGGCCTGCTGATAGCGCCAGTGTGTCCCGATCAGGTCGGAATCGTTGATGTAGGCATCATAGATATTTTCGCCTGACTGCATTTGTGTTTGCAGCTTTTCAACAACGTCCCCCTCACCGATCAGATCATGCGTGATCTTGATACCGGTGATGGCCTCGAACGCTGGGGCCAGAACGTTGGCTTCGTATTCATGGGTCCCAATCGTTTCGGAAACAACGTTGATTGACATACCCGCATAGGGTGCTGCCGCGTCAACGAACCATTGCATCTCACCTTCCTGATCCGCGCGTGACAGCGCAGAAAGATCGCCGATTTCGCTATCAAGGAATGCTTTCGCCGCATCCATATCTGCAAAGGCTGGTGCGGCAATCATGCATGCCGCAAGGCCCAGGGCCGTCGTCCCTTTTAATCGCAAGTTCATTGTTGTTCCTCCCTAAAATAGAACATTCAAGACGCTCCAGATCTTGCTAACTGGACCGTCCCATAATGCCGTCCGTTACACCCAGCGAAATACCGCGATGGCGTAAAAGAGACATACGATCAGCGCGCCCCATTGAGGTGCGCTGAGCATTCCAAGCCAAGCCAAGTTGATAAAGGCCGCGCCAAGTAGCGTGATGAACAACCTGTCACCGCGCGTTGTTTCGATCCCCAGAACGCCATTGCGCGGCACCTCGGGGTATTTGATCGCAAGGATCGTAAAGGTGATCAGCGTGACCGCGATAATGCTGAAGAAAGCGGCGGTCGGCCAAGTCCATGCCATCCATTCCATTGTTTCTCTCCCGTTTCGATTATTATACGCGGCCGAGGGCAAAGCCCTTGGCGATGTAGTTGCGGACAAAATAGATCACCAAAGCCCCGGGGACGATCGTCAGCACCCCAGCGGCGGCGAGCACCCCCCAGTCGATTCCGGCGGCACCAACGGTGCGCGTCATTGTCGCCGCGATCGGCTTTGCGTTCACACTGGTCAGCGTGCGGCTTAGCAGCAGTTCGACCCAGCTGAACATGAACAAGAAGAACGCTGTCACACCGATACCGGATGCGACCAAAGGCGTAAAAATACGCACGAAAAACCGCGGGAACGAATAGCCGTCGATATAAGCGGTTTCGTCGATTTCTTTGGGCACGCCGCGCATGAAACCTTCTAAAATCCACACGGCCAAGGGGACGTTGAACAGGCAGTGCGCCAAAGCGACGGCGATATGCGTGTCAAACAACCCGACCGAGCTGTAAAGCTGGAAGAAGGGCAGCGCAAAAACGGCGGGTGGCGCCATCCGGTTGGTCAGCAACCAAAAGAACAGATGCTTGTCACCAAGGAACGTATAGCGGCTGAACGCATAGGCGGCAGGCAGCGCAACCGCCAACGAAATCACCATATTCAACACGACGTAGATCATGGAATTCAGATAGCCGGTGTACCATGACGCATCCGTCAGGATCGTCATGTAGTTATCAAAGGTCAGATCCTGCGGCCAAAGACTGAAGCTGTTCAAAATCTCGGTATTGGTCTTCAGGCTCATGTTCAGCAGCCAATAGATTGGCAGCAGCAAGAACAGCAGGTAAAGCCCCATAACGATGGCGCTTCCGTTGATTTTTGGCAAGGCAAAGCCGTTTTTGTTGGCGGTGTCAGACATCAGTGGCCATCCCTTTTATCAAGGTTCGTCATCACGGTGTAAAAGACATAGGAAATGAGCAGGATCACGAGATAGTACATGATCGAGAAAGCCGCAGCAGGCCCCAGATCAAACTGTCCAAGTGCCATTTTGACAAGGTCAATCGACAGGAACGTCGTCGAATTGCCGGGGCCGCCACCCGTGACCACGAAGGGTTCGGTGTAGATCATAAAGCTATCCATAAACCGCAGCAAAATCGCGATCATCAACACACCCATCATTTTGGGCAGTTCGATAAAACGGAAGACTTTCCAGCGGCTGGCCTGATCAATCTTTGCGGCTTGATAGTACGCATCCGGAATGGATTGCAGCCCGGCATAGGCCAAAAGCGCGACCAACGATGTCCAATGCCAGACGTCCATCGTGATCACGGTAATCCACGCGGCATAGAAATTTTGCGTGTAGTTATAATCGATCCCGATCGCATCCAGCGTGTACCCCAACAGTCCAATATCAACGCGACCGAAAATCTGCCAAATCGTCCCGACGACATTCCACGGGATCAGCAAGGGCAACGACATCAAGACAAGGCAAACTGACGCCCAGACGCCTTTTTTCGGCATATTCAGCGCGATAAAAACGCCCAAGGGGATTTCAATCGCGAGGATGATCGCAGAGAACGCAAGCTGGCGCGCCAAGGCATCCCACATCCGCTCTGACGCCATCATTTCCTTGAACCATTCAAGGCCGGCCCAAAAGAACTGGTTGTTCCCAAAGGTGTCTTGGACCGAATAATTCACAACGGTCATCAGCGGGATCACCGCAGAGAACGCGACCAGCACAAGGACCGGCAGAACGAGGAACCATGCTTTTTGGTTAATGGTTTTATTCACAGTTGGCTCCCCTCGGTGCGGCGGTCAAAAACACGGGCATTTCAGGCCACCTTTGGCGCGACGCGCCAGCTGTTTGCGTAAACGTTGATCCCGGCCGGATCGAAAACGATGCGGTTCATATCGGGCGAAATATTGGCCCCTTCATCGGCAATCACGTTGATTTCAGTCCCCTCAAAATCAACGCGGACTATTTTGTGCCGGCCCACATCCTCGACCCGCTTAATCCGGACCGCAAGGCCATCGCCGCCTGCGCGTAACGTGGTGAATTCAGGGCGCACCCCGACCTCGACCTTGCCTGTTGGCGTTCCAAATGCTTGGCCAAGCGCGATTTCTGTGCCCGCGATGATCGCTTTGTCGCCGGACACTGTGGCATCCAAAACATTCATACCGGGCGAGCCGATAAAGTACCCGACAAACGTATGTTCTGGTGTTTCAAACAGCTGTTGCGGTGTGCCCATTTGCACGACGCGCCCATCATACATCACAACAACCTTATCCGCGAAAGTCAGGGCTTCGGTCTGGTCGTGAGTCACGTAAATCATGGTGTGGCCGAATTCGTGATGCAGCGACTTAAGTTGCGTGCGTAATTCCCACTTCATATGCGGATCAATGACCGTCAGCGGTTCATCGAACAAAAGCGCGTTGACGTCTTCGCGCACCATACCGCGACCCAACGAAATTTTCTGTTTGGCGTCTGCCGTCAACCCGCGTGCCTTGCGGTCCAGCATCGTCTCCATGCCAATCATATGTGCAATATGCTGCACCCGGTCGCGGACATAAGCCGCGTCAGCACCGCGGTTCCGAAGCGGAAACGCAAGGTTATCACGCACCGTCATCGTGTCGTAAACCACGGGGAACTGGAACACCTGTGCAATATTGCGCTGCGTGGTCGGCGCCATCGTCACATCACGGTCATTGAACAGGATGCGCCCCTGACTTGGATGCAGCAGCCCCGAGATAATGTTCAGCAACGTGGACTTGCCGCAGCCCGACGCCCCCAAAAGCGCGTAGGCTTCGCCATCGACCCAGTCGTGGTTCAATTCCTTCAGCGCATAGTCTTCTTCGTTTTTGGGGTTTGGCAGGTAGGAATGTGCCAGATTATCGAGGGTTATTTTTGCCATTGCGTGTCTCCCTCAGGCTGCTGTTGCATAAGATGCAGCCGCGACAGATCTGCCGTCTTGTGAAAAAATGTAAACGTGCTTCGGATCGAGATAGACCGTCAGCGGCGTCCCGATTTTGAGATCTTTAACCCCATGCACAAGCCCCACCCAGCTGTCGCCGTGATGGTCCAAATGTACAAATGTTTCTGATCCCGTGATCTCGGTTACGTTCAGCTTGCCCGTGAATTCCAGCGCGCCTTGTGTTTGTTTATGCAGCTCAAGGTGATTGGGGCGAAACCCCGCAAGGTAGTCCCCGTCAGCAAGGCCGACAAAAGCCGCAGATGCCGGTGCGGTCTGACCGTCGCCAAAGCCCAGCGTGTCACCAGATTTGCGGATTTTCAGAAAATTCATCGGCGGATCCGAGAAAACGCGCGCCGTCGTCGCGTCAACGGGTTGTCTGTAAACAACAGGGGTTTTGCCAAATTGCGTCACCCTGCCCTGCCACATGGTCGCGGTATTGCCCCCCAGCAAAAGCGCCTCTTCGGGTTCCGTGGTCGCATAGACAAAAATTGACCCGGCTTCTTCGAATATCTTGGGGATTTCGGCGCGCAATTCTTCGCGAAGTTTGTAATCAAGGTTTGCCAAGGGTTCATCCAGCAGCACAAGGCCTGCACCTTTGACAAGGGCGCGCGCCAGCGCACAGCGCTGCTGCTGCCCGCCCGATAACGCCAGTGGCTTGCGATCCAGAAATTCTGATAGCTTCATCAGGTCGGCTGCCTTTTTGACCGCAGCATCAATCTGTTCAGCGGTCTGGCCCAGCAACCGCATGGGGCTTGCGATATTGTCATAAACCGTCATCGAGGGATAATTGATGAACTGTTGATAGACCATTGCCACTCCGCGGTCCTGCACGCGCATTCCGGTGACATCTTTGCCGTTCCAAATGACCTTGCCACTTTGCGGGACATCGAGGCCCGCCATCAAACGCATCAACGATGTTTTCCCCGACGACGTGGGGCCAAGCAGTACGTTCATTGTACCGGACGATAGCGCAAGATCGGTCGGATAAATATGTGTCTGGCCGTTTACGACTTTTGACACACCTTCCAGAACAAGTGACATTTCTCTCTCCCCCTTTCGCAGTTCACACTGCGTTTTGCGACGATTGAACGGCAGGCACATCGGCAAGCCATCCATCCAGCAAATCAATTTCTTGCGGTGTCAGCCTCAGTCCCAACTTGGACCGTCGCCACACGATGTCTTCGGCGCTGCGCGCGTACTCTTTTTCAACCAACCACATGACTTCACGTGCCGTCAAATCGGCGCCAAATTCCTGCCCAAGATCGGCGGCCGATTGTGCATCTCCCAGAACATCAAACGCATCTGTCCCGTACGCCTTGACCAGGCGTGCCGCCCAGCGCGCCGTCAAAAACGGATATCGGGCCTTCAGGCGGTCCGTCAGGGCCGCGACACCACTGACCGGGAAGTCCCCACCGGGCAAGGCGACACCGGCTGTCCACGCCTGTCCCGCATCGGGAAAGAAAGGCGTGATTTTTTCCAACGCCGATTCCGCGAGCTTGCGGTAGGTCGTGATCTTTCCGCCAAAAACGTTCAAAATCGGCGCACCGGCCGACTGATCAACCTTAAGCACATAGTCGCGCGTTGCAGCGGTCGCTGAACTTGCCCCGTCGTTGTATAGCGGGCGCACTCCCGAATATGTCCACACGACATCCGCTTGGGTCACTGGTTTCTTGAGATAGCTGGACGCAAAATCCAGAAGATAGGCTTGCTCTTCTGGGGTGCAAACCGGCTTTACATTGACGTCAGCATGATCCGCGTCTGTCGTCCCTATCAAGGTAAAATCGGTCTCGTAAGGGATTGTGAAAATGATCCGCCCGTCTTCGCCCTGAAAGAAATAGCATTTGTCGTGATCATATAGTTTGCGCGTCACGATGTGACTGCCCCGCACAAGGCGTACGCCCTCGGTCGCGTTAATGCGCACGGTGTTGCGAATGACGCTTTCGACCCATGGCCCGCCAGCATTTACCAACATTCGCGCAATCACATCACGGCGCGCGCCCGTGGCTGCCTCTTGCAATGCGACGTGCCAAAGCCCGTCCACCAGTTCCGCAGAGACCACCTTGGTGCGGACGTTGATCCGCGCGCCACGGTCAGCAGCATCACGGGCGTTCAAAACGACCAAGCGACTGTCTTCGATCCAACAGTCGGAATATTCAAATGCCTTTTGAAACCGATCTTTGAGCGGCGCGCCCTCGGGCGTTCCTGAAAGGCGCAGGGATGTCGTTGCCTTCAAAATCTTGCGCCCGCCAAGGTGATCATAAAGGAACAAACCAAACCGGATGAGCCAGGCAGGGCGGCGGCCCTTCATCCAAGGCATGATGACGTTCAGTAATTTAGAGGTCGGCGTATCGCCTTCAAAGCGCATGTCTTTGTGGTAAGGCAACACAAATCGCATGGGCCAGCTGATATGGGGCATCGCGCGCAACAGTGTTTCACGTTCGATCAATGCCTCGCGGACAAGGCGGACCTCCCAATATTCAAGGTAGCGCAAACCGCCATGGAACAGTTTGGTCGAGGCCGAAGATGTAGCTGACGCAAGGTCGTTCATCTCGGCCAGTTCAACCGTCAGTCCGCGACCGACCGCATCACGCGCAATACCGCATCCGTTGATGCCCCCACCAATGACGAAAAGGTCGACGATGTCGTGATTTTCACGCTGTCCCAATGAAGCCTCCCCACGCCCATCATACGCCGAAGCCTCCCCGCTCACAACGTAGCGCAAATAAGCACCAACACCGATATCCAGTCAATAACGAATGTTCGTTTTTTTTCGTTTTAACCTATTTCACTGTTTTTATAAGGATTTTTATTTCGTATGTGTCCGATATTCACGATTTTTTGTCAAAACGGGATTCGACCTCTTGACGCGAAACGTCTGGCGTAGATTGTTGCGATGCACAGCGGACGCCACGTCAGGACGGTCAGCCGAAGCCGTGCAAATTACCGAGGAGAAAGCTTTGGTCTCGAATTTCAGACAACACGAAATACTGGATTTGGCACGCAAGGAAGGCAAAGTCACCGTCGAAGGGCTTGCTGAACGATATGACGTCACAGTGCAGACCATCCGCCGTGATCTGGCTGACTTGGCGGAAAGCGGACGCCTTGAACGTGTGCATGGGGGGGCTGTCATTCCGTCCGGCGTGGTCAATATTGTCTACGATGAACGCCGTCGCCTGAATGAAGCCGGCAAGAAAAACATCGCTGTGGCCTGTGCGGCATCTATCCCCAACGGGGCATCGGTTTTCATGAATATCGGGACAAGCACAGAAGCAGTCGCACGCGAGCTTCTTGACCATGAAAATCTGCTGGTGGTGACAAACAATTTGAATATTGCCAACACGCTAGCGGCAAACCACAGCAGTGAAATTATCTTGACGGGCGGGGTTTTGCGGCGCGCAGACGGCGGGCTTGTGGGTGGTTTGACCGCAGAGATGATTCAGCAATTCAAGTTCGACTTTTCGGTTTTGGGCTGTTCGGCCATCGACGAAGACGGCGACCTTCTGGACTTTGACGGACAGGAAATATTGGTCAGCCGCAGCGCGATCCAGCGGTCCCGCAAGGTGATGGTTGTCGCCGACTATCTAAAGTTCGAACGCAAGGCCCCGCTGACCATCTGCTCTATGCGCGATGTCAGTGTTCTTTTTACGGACGGCACATTGCCCAAGAAGCTTCTTGAAGACTGCCAATTATGGGGCACCGACGTTGTAAAGGTCTAACCTTTCCTGAAAGCGAACACAGACATGCAAATGAAAGATCGCGACAACACTGGCTGGGTCTACGTCCTTCCCGCCGCGATATTGCTGGGCATTGTCGGCGTCATCCCTTTGATCACGGTGATCAACTATTCATTCTTCGAAATTTTCATTCTAGATCAACGATTTTGGGTCGGCACCGAATGGTATGCCGACATCGTCAGATCGGGCCGCTTTTGGTCAGGATTCGGGCGAAGCACGTTATTTTCAATTTTGGTTCTTGGTATTCAAATCCCGCTGGGTGTCGCAATCGCACTGTGTATCCCACGCCGAAAGCGTTGGGTCGGATTTGCGCTTGCCTGCGTGGCGCTACCGCTTTTGGTGCCGTGGAATATGATCCCCTCACTTTGGTTGAGCCTGCTTGACCCGGAAACAGGGATTTTGGGGCGCGTGATGGCGCATTTCGGATGGTCACCCGCATGGAAGCTGTCCGTTGTTCAAACGTGGGCCGTCATCATTGCGATGGACACATGGCATTGGACCAGCCTTGTCGTCATTCTAAGCTACTCCGCGCTGACAACAATTCCTGCATCCTATTACCAAGCCGCGGACATAGACGGTGCGAGCCCATGGCAAGTGCTTCGGCATATTCAGTTACCAAAATTACAAAACGTCCTGCTGATGGCCATTTTGTTGCGCTTTATGGATTCGTTCATGATTTACACCGAGGCCTTTCCTATCAATGCAGGCGGCCCGAACGGCGCAACCATGTTCCTTGCCGTCGATCTGGGCGAGGAGATCAAGGCGTTCAACTATGGCCCGTCTGCAGCGCGTTCCGTGCTATATTTTGTGATCGTTTTGACCGTCGCGTGGCTCTTTACCAAAGCGCAAGGCGACCAAGACAGCGCACACCCGTCAAAGGTCGCGGAAACATGATTTTGCGCGCCTTACCTTTTATCAAAATCGCAGGCCTACTGGTGTTCATTGTCTGCGCGTGTCTGCCGCTTGCGCAAATGACCATCCTCAGCTTTACCGCGACCCTGCCCCACGGCAACACAGCCGCGGGTAGCGTCACATTCTTGAATTATGCGGCAATCGCCACTGATCCGAATTTGCGTTCCGCATTTGGCAATTCGATTGCCTATGTGTTGCTCAATATCGCCATCACGGTTCCTGTGGCGATTCCGGCAGCCTATGCGTTCTCACGCATGTCATTTGTTGGGGATAAACACCTTTTCTTTGCCTTCATCGCCTTTCGGATCACACCGCCTGTGGTGCTAACCTTGCCGATATTTCAGCTATTTTCCGCGCTAGGCATCGTGAATTCGGTGTTTGGGATCGCGCTGGCGCATTGCCTGTTTAACCTGCCCATCTCAATCTGGATTTTACAGGGCTTCATATCCGCGATCCCAAAAGAGTTGGATGAAACCGCGTTCTTGGATGGCTACTCTCGCCCACGGTTTATCTGGACGTTCTTGTTGCCGCAAATTGCACCCGGGATCGCCGTGACCGCGTTTTTCTGTTTCATGTTTTCATGGGTCGAGGTGGTGTTTGCCCGCATCCTGACAACAACCAACGGGAAACCGATCAGCATGGCGATCAACGCCCTTTTTGGATTCCAAACTGATATCGGTCTGGTGATGGCCGTCACAGTCGCATCCATCCTTCCCGGTGTCGTATTGCTCTTTGCGATGCAAAATCATTTGTCACGTGGATTCAGTGTCGGCAAAGTCTAGCCCCCGCGCAGAAACCCACTGGCTATCCGGTCACAAGAGGCAGCCCGCCTTCACGCGAATGCTACACGGTTATCGGCGGCCACCAAAATGCAAGCGTGTGCAATGTTCATGTCGCATCGCAAATCAACCGGCACGCCAATCAAATCAGATAGTGCGCTGGTGCGCTGGCACTGTTGTCGCATTGTTTTCGATCGTACCAACAAAACGTCGCACCCCATAGAGGTGGCTATCATCGTATCGATACACTTCGATAAAATGGTGCCCCCACACGGACTCGAACCGCGGACCTACTGATTACAAATCAGTTGCTCTACCAGCTGAGCTATAGGGGCACTGGTGTGCAGTTTCCTGCATCGTCTGTCTGACTGCGCGGCGTATAGCAGGGGAAATTGCACCAATGCAATGGGCATTTTATCGATTTAGCAGAAAAAATTTTGCTGCGGTATTTAACGGTTTGCCCGCGCCAGCAGCGCGACGGCAGCAAGCCCAACGAGCGTGATCATCAGCGCCGCCGGGGCTGCCTCTGAAATGTTTTCAAGCGAGGCTTTTGCGTAGACCCGCGTCGCCAA
This sequence comes from Yoonia sp. SWMV100, assembly GCF_056108365.1. Taxonomy (NCBI): domain Bacteria; kingdom Pseudomonadati; phylum Pseudomonadota; class Alphaproteobacteria; order Rhodobacterales; family Paracoccaceae; genus Yoonia; species Yoonia sp. SWMV100. Next base: position 438,438 of record NZ_JBWBAQ010000002.1, read on the forward strand.
TGTATCATAGCTGAACGGCCTTAGCAGTAGCGTGGCGGGCAGTTCTTTGACGCAGTCCACGAATACCAGCAACAAAGCAGATCCGACCGATGCCTTGACCAGCGGAAGGTGAACCGCCCGAAGTGTCCCACCGGCAGTACGTCCGAGAGACCGTGCCGCCATCGGCAGGCTTGGCGACACGCGCCCCAATGCAGCATCGGCTGTCCCCTGCCCGATCGCAAAGAATCGCACGACATAAGCCAAGACAAGGGCGGCCGCGCTGCCTGTGAAAATCAACCCTGGATCGCTAAATCCGATCCCCACCAACCCGTCCGCCAGCGCATTGTCGAACCAGGCCAACGGGACCAGAATTCCAAGACCAAGCACGGCGCCCGGGGCGGCATAGCCGATCGCGGTGATCGGCATCAACAAGGCCGGCAGACGGCGCCGCGTCAGTCGCACCCCGTATACCATAAACAAACCACCCAATACGGTCAGGATCGCGGCTATGCCGCCAACGGCAATGGTATGCGACATCGCCTTGCGCAAACCGGGTGCAACCCACTGCCCTGCATCAAACGCATGTGTAAGAAGGACGCCAACCGGGAGGACGAACCCCACAAGCACCGGCAGCAAACACGCCAACATTGCGGCATACCGGTGCCATCCACGCAAATGCATCGGTTGGACAGGGCGTGCGCTGCGCGCGGAGCCAAAAAATTTACTTTTGCGTCGGCTGAATTTTTCCAAACTGACCAAGATGATAATCAGCCCCAAAACGCAGGTCGCTAATTGCGCAGCACCGCCCAGATTGCCCCCTTGCAGCCAAACCGAGAAAATCCCGGTCGTCAGTGTCTGTACCGCAAAATAGTCCACTGTGCCAAAATCGTTCACCGTTTCCATCATCACAACCGCCACGCCGGCCGCAATTGCGGGGCGCGCCAACGGCAAGCCAACCCGCCAGAACCGGGCAAAAGCACCAGCGCCCAGTGCTTGGGCGACTTCGTATGCGGAGCCTGACTGCTCGCGGAACGCTGCCCGTGCAAGGATGTAGACATATGGATAAAGCGCTGCGCTGAGCACCACGATCGCGGCTTCGCGCGTGCGGATCGCCGGAAACCAATAGTCACGCGCCGTGGCCCAGCCCATCGTGCCACGCATCGCGGTTTGCACAGGACCGGCGTATTCTAAAAAATCCACAAGCGCGTAGGCCCCGACATAGGCAGGCACTGCAAGCGGCATCAGCAGCGCCCACTGCAAGATGCGGCGTCCGGGAAAGTGATACATCACCACCAGCCATGCCGCCCCGGTGCCAACCATCGCAGTCAGTGCGCCGACACTCAGCATCAATATAGCAGTGTTCGCCATGTACCGCGGCAAAGTTGTTCGCAACATGTGTGGCCAGATATTGTCGGTCGGCGTGAATGCAAACCAGATCACCGCAACAATGGGTATCAACACCATAACCGCGATCAAGAATGCCCCGACTGACCATGGCGACACACGCAGCCATGCCCCCCGTTGATGCGATATCTGACTCGTTTGCTCGGACATGCACGTCGACTATCCGAAACAGGTTTAACTGTCCAGAAATGCGGCTATGATGATTGAACTTGGACGATTAAAGGCAAAACAGCATGCAAATTGCGTACCACATTGGCGCCCACGCAACCGACGACGACCGTTTGTTCAAAACTGTGCTTGGCAATGTTGATGTGTTGTTACAAAACGGCGTTGCGGTGCCGGGTCCGGGGAAGTATCGCAATCTTATCCGCAGTACGATTCAGGGTCTTGACGGTGCAATTCCCGCCGCAGGTGCGCGCGATATTTTGCTGGATAGCATTGTGGAAGACGACGATATCGACCGGCTTCTTCTGTTCAATGCTAACTTTATTTGCGTTCCGAACCGGATCTTTGAATATGGCGTATTTTACCCTCAGGCAGAAACAAAGCCGCGCGCTCTTCGTCAACTGTTTCCACATGACGATCTATCGTTCTACATTGCGATCAAACACCCGGCCACGTTTTTACAAGACGTCTTACCCTTGACCACATCTAAAAGCATTGGGGAACTGTTGGGGTTGATGCACCCGACCGACATCCGGTGGTCGGATGTGATCAAACGCATCAAAGGCGCCGCGCCGAACGCGGAAATCATTGTTTGGTGCAATGAGGATACGCCGCTGATCTGGGCGCGTTTGCTGCGTCTGCTGACGAATTTGGATGACGAGGTCGAACTGACCGGTGGTCTTGACCTGTTGCCGGGTCTGATTGCCCCCGAGGGTTTGACCCGTCTGCGGGCACACATGGCGGCAAACCCGCCGGAAACTGAATTCGAATATGAAACACTGGTCGCGGATATCTGGGAAGAATTCCCGATCCCTGATGCGGCAGAAGAGGATATCGACCTGCCGGAATTAGGTGCCGACATGGTCGCAGCGATGTCTGACAACTATGAGGCCGACATTGCCGCGATCACTGCGATGGACGGCGTCTCGATGGTTTTACCGTTCACCTAGCGCTTACATCCCAATCGCAGCCATATACATTTCCATCACGGCTTCTTCTTCGGCCAGATCATTTGCGTCGCGTTTGCGCATGGCAACGATTTTGCGCAGCACCTTGGTGTCATAGCCGCGACCTTTTGCTTCGGCCATCACTTCTTTTTGACCGTCCGCAATATCTTTCTTTTCCGCCTCGAGGCGTTCGTAACGTTCAATAAATTGGCGCAGCTCCTCTCCGGCGACGTTGGAAACTGAATCGGTGACTGAATCGTTCATGTGCGTTCTCCTGACAGGCGTTCCCTTCACTAGCCTTAGCGCCAGCGCCCCGCAACCCTTGCATGGATCTGATCATCGGGTTAGGGCTGCATAAACGCAGGAGGTAGCGATGGAACTGGTGATTTGGATTGGCGCGGCGCTGTCTCTTGTTGGCTTGGGCGGCATTGCCTACAGCATCATCACAGTAGCAAAAGCGAAACGGGCCAACCTGAGCGATGAAGATTTGCGGGCCCGCATCGCCAAAGTTTTACCAATCAACCTTGGTGCGCTGCTGGTGTCGACCATCGGACTGATGGCGGTGATCATCGGCGTTGTTGTCAACTAACACGCTCTACGCCTTCGGGCAAAATACGTCGTAGATACGTTCCAGAACAGGGCGGACACGCGGATCGGAAAGCCGGTAACGCATGCTTCTGCCGTCACGTTCACACGCAACCAGCCCTTCATTACGCAGGCGCAACAATTGCCCCGACACGTATGATTGGCTGGCGCCAAGCATTACCTCGAGTTCGCCAACGGTCACTTCTCCGGGAACAAGCGCGCACAGAATGCGCAGCCGACCCGGATTCGAAAGCGCCTTCATTAAATCAGCGGCATCATTTGCGGCAGCATCCATGGGATCAACAATATTATCAAATACTTCAGTCATTCTCGCACTCTTATATCATAAATATATACATTTCAATATTGAAATGCGTTAGCAATCGTTTATATAGGCAACATCAAAAGAGAAGATGATGCCATCTCTAAAGCCGCAGGGCTATGTCGTATCACTAAAGTAAATTTCAACGGCCGTGAAGACAAAGCTTCCACCTGCGGTAAGGGTCGGATCGACAGAGCAAAAGATGCGCAACGCAACATTTGGAAACGGAAATAACTATGCAAACTGACTGGATATACGGTCTTATTGGTGGCGGAATTATCGGGCTGGCAGCTGCGATTTTTCTGCTGGTCAATGGACAAATTATGGGCGCCTCGGGCATCATCGGTGGCTTGGTCGACGGCAGCGGAAAAAACAACTGGCAAGAGCGTGTCGCGCTGATTGCAGGTCTGTTTTTGACGCCTGCGGTTGTTGCCAAAATCATGGGTGGTTCAGCCACAAATTTAACCAGCAACTATGCTGTCATCATCGCCGCGGGGTTGTTGGTCGGCGTGGGAACGCGTCTTGCGAACGGCTGCACATCCGGGCACGGCGTCTGCGGGATTTCCCGGCTTTCGTTGCGCGGGATCGTCGCAACCGGGTTCTATATCGTCGCTGGCGGCTTGACCGTTGTGGTGTTTAAACATGTTTTAGGAGTCATCTAATGCGCCGGATTATTTCATTCATCGTTGGTGCGCTGTTCGGCACCGGTTTGTTGGTTTCAGGCATGACGAACACTGACAAGGTGCAGGGCTGGCTTGATATTTTCGGGTCGTGGGATCCAACGCTTGCCTTTGTTATGGGCGGCGCGATCATCCCGATGGCCGTTGCTTGGCAGCTGACAAAAGGTCGCAAACCTGTGCTTGCCACCAGTTTCCCTGCTCCGCCAGCGCCGCGCATCGGTCGCAACCTCGTCATCGGCTCGACCCTGTTCGGGATGGGCTGGGGCCTTGCTGGCCTATGCCCAGGCCCTGCGATCGCCTCGCTTAGCTTTGGTGGGATTGGCGGACTTTTGTTTGTCGTTGCGATGGCAGCGGGTATGCTGGTCGCCCCCAAAGTGCGGAGCTATCTGGACCAAACGGCAACAGCGGGCTAAAAGACACGTCATGGACATTAGACACATCAACACGGCCTACGCCGTGACCCCGCAAATCACGGTCGAAGACATCCCCGCCATCGTCGCCGGCGGGTTCAAGACCATTATCTGTAATCGACCCGATGCAGAAGTCCCGCCAAGCCACCAAGCCGCTGCGATCAAAGCAGCCGCAACGGCGGCAGGGTTGGAATTTGTTGTCAATCCGGTGACCCATCAATCCCTGAACATGGATATGGTCGCGGCGCAAATGTCCGCAATAGATGCGTCAGCGGGGCCAACCCTGGCCTATTGCGCCTCTGGAACGCGGTCGTCGATTGTGTGGTCGTTAGGGCAGGCAGGCAAAATGCCTGTCGATGATATCATTGGGGCAACCGCTGCTGCCGGCTACGATCTGGCCGGAATGCGCGGCCAGCTGAACGCACTGGCGGGCACCTAATCAGCAGCGAATGCGGGCAGGTCATCACCAGCCATCGCATCAAAATCAAAGTCAGCGGCAGGAAATACATCTGCCGCTGGTTCTTCAATCAGATCAGCCCCCGATAGGGCCATCCCTACATCGTCATCGCGTGTCATGGCAGGAAAGCCCAGATCATTGGCACCTGGCAGATCCCGCATTTGTGGCGCGACCGCGTTTTCGATCCGCACTGCGCGCATGCCACCAACCTGCCCCAGTTTCGCTTGTGCCACGTTCTGGCCATCGGCCGAAATGAGTCTGACCGAATTAACCGTACAACCGGGCAAGGCAACAACCTGCCCCACTTGCAAGTTTTGCGCCCGCCCCAGCGACATCTTAAAGCGGTGCAGCAGTGCATCGAGGACGGCTGGTGAATCCATCACATTGGCGCGAAACGCATCACCCCAATTCAAGGGTGCAGGCTCTGGATCGGGCAGTTCTGCCGGACGGGTAAGCATAGGCAAGGCCAACACCAAACTGCCGGTTCGGTCAGCGACGCCTAAATCAACGGCCATTCTGACGCTTCGATAGGAACAGTCATCCAGCATCAACCCCGCCGCGCGCGCGCTTTCAAGACGGGCATCGGGGGTAACATCGTCGATCCATCCTTCAAAATCAGTCCCCACCACCGCAGAGGGCAGCACCGCCAAAAGCGCCGCGAGCAAAGGATCGCACATGGTTTTATCAGTGCCTGTCGCAGGTCTTGCGTCAGCAACCATCGCGATCAACTTGCCCATGGTTTGCATTTCCAGCACTGCGGCGCGCATCTGCATATCCCACGCCGCCACACCAACCATCCGGCCGTGTCGCGTCAAAGCCACCAACATCATGCCATCGTCAAAGGTCGACAGCATCTGATCCAGCGGCATGATATCTTCTGCAATGCTTCGCACGGTCAGAACAAGGCCAACAGTGTCATTGGCCGCCTTCGTCAACGCCATGCGAACAGCACGCGACGACGTAATCGGGCTTTCGGCCGGTTCATCGGACCGCGCGCCCGCCATCTTGCGTAAAATTGAAGAATGAGAACTGCCCGTCATGCGCCCGCCACCGCTAATTCATCGCAGTTTTAGTAAACCAAGGTTACGTTTGTCCTAACGGCGACCGCTTTTGTTGTTTTAACAGCGTCACACGGAATGCCGTGCCATATTGCCCGGGCAAATAGGCAATTTCGCCCCCCAACCGGTGCATAATCTCGCGACAGATCGCAAGACCAAGCCCGGCACCACCTGCTTTGGACCCGTCTGATAACCGCGAGAATTTTTCAAAGATCATCTGGTGATGGCTGGGTGCGATCCCGCTGCCATTATCAACAAAATCAATAAAGTAATGTGTGCCTCTATCCACGACAGATATTTTCAGCCGCGGGTGGCGAGCGTCACAATATTTGCGTGCATTCGCGATAAGATTGATAAACACTTGCACCAACCGATCCAGGTCTGCCGTCACAGTGATCTTTTCGGCCTCGGGGTCGCGAATAACCTCAAGTTCGTCATGAAACACACCGGCGGACCCAATGGCGCGATCCAGAAGCGCCGCGAGGTTTCCAGTCTGTTCTTGCAGCACGACCTGACCGTTTTCCAACACGGAAAGATCCAACAATTCGTCCAAAAGCCGGGTCAACCGCATGGCTTCGTCATGAATAATTCCCGCAAAGCGCGACTGGTCAGTTTGCGATGTATCCGCTTCGCGTAGAATGTCAGAAAATGACCGGATTGATGTCATCGGCGTGCGCAGTTCGTGGCTGATTTGGCTGAGAAAGGCATCCTTTTGAATGGATAAAGCCGTCAGTTTCGCATTCGCGTCCCGCAAAGCGCGCGCTGTCTGCTCTTGCTCGGCTGATTTTGCCTCCAGGCGGTTGGAATATTCCAGAATTTGTGCGGCCTCGTCTGCCACCGCGATCAAATCCTCGACCGAAACCCCGCTGCCACCAATCAATTGGCCGATCATGGCATGTGCGGTTGCAGCCCCGACCGACCCCGCCAATTCGCGTTCAAGGCCTTCGACAAATGCGGGGGTGACTTCGGGCAGGTATCCTTTCTTTCCCTGGCGGCTGGCTTCGCGTTCAAAGATCGCCTGCGCATCAGCGCTTCCCAATATGCGCTGCGCCATAACTAACAGGTCTTCGGCGCCCGCAGCGGCGTTCGTCCAAGCAGGCGCAGCGACTGAATGCTCAAACACATTGACAAACTGTGCGCCTTGCAGACGTTCCAACGGTGCGGGAAAACTGAACAGCGACCCAAGGATAAACATCGCGGTATTCAGAAGCATCGACCAAAATAGCCCGTGGACCAACGGGTCCAGCCCGCTGATCCCAAAAAGCGCGTGTGGACGCAGCCACCCCCACCCATATGGTCCGAAGTCCAGCACCGACTGGCTGATCACGGCGTTATCGCCAATGCTGGGCAGAAACTGTGTCCAGAGCCACAGGCCGAGCCCAGTCAAAAGCCCGGCCGCGGCGCCGACGCGCGTGGCACCGCGCCAAAAAATACCCCCCAACATCGCTGGTAATACCTGAACAGCGCCCGAAAATGACACCAACCCAATCGCCGCAAGCGCCGTCCCGCCGCCGGAAATGCGGTAGTAAATAAAACCCAAGAATAGGACACCCGCAATCGACAACCGCCGGGACAGTAGGATGACCTGACGAATGTCGCCCGACATCATCGCGGCTTGGCTATTTTGCCGCGAAAGCCAGACCGGCACCACGATATGGTTGGACACCATCGTTGCCAGCGCAATCGTGGCAACCATCACCATCGACGTCGCCGACGAAAAACCGCCCAGAAATGACAGCATCGCCAGCCCGTCTTTCCCCTGCTGAAGCGGGACGGTCAGTACAAAAAGATCAGGGTTACTGCCAGACGGTAGCAAATCAAGCCCCACCACCGCGATCGGCACAACAAAAAGGCTCATGAGCATCAGATAGGTCGGAAACGCCCAGCTTGCGATGCTTAGGTGCCGTTCATCGGCGTTTTCGACCACCAAGACCTGAAACATGCGCGGCAGACATAAAAATGCGGCAGCCGACAAAAATACAAGGCTTAACCATCTGCCGCCGTCCTGATCCCACAGTGGAATTTCGGATGCATCAATGCGCGCCAACACATCCGCAGGTCCCGACGCGATGCCCCAGACCACAAAAACGCCGACCGCGAGCAGTGCGACCAGTTTCACGACCGCCTCGACGGCGATCGCCATGACGATCCCGTGATGCCGTTCGTTGGCGTCCAGATTGCGGGTGCCGAACAAGACAGTGAATACGATCAGACCAATCGCCACCCACATGGCCGTCGCGTTCAAGTCCGTTTGTTCCCAGATATGCCCGTTGTTTTGTGCAAATACGGCAAAGGACAGGGTTACGGATTGCAACTGCAACGCGATGTAAGGCGTTGCCGAGACAACAGAAATAAGGGTGACGATGATGCCCAGTGACGTTGATTTTCCGAAACGCGACGAAACAAGATCTGCGATGGATGTGATTCTCTGGGCCCGCCCGATCCGCACAAGTTTGCGCAAGATCCACCACCATCCGATCATCATCAATGTTGGGCCCAGATAAATTGTCACAAACTCTAGCCCGGAGCGGGCGGCATACCCAACCGCCCCGTAAAACGTCCACGCAGTACAATAAATGCTGAGAGACAGCGTATAAATCACCGGTGAGTGCAGCCAGCTTGCCCGCCCTTGGGTCGCCCGCCGCTCTGCTAGGAATGCGACCCCGAACAGGAAAGCAACATAGCATAGCGAAATGAAAATGACGACGTTAAAGGCAAGCATCAGGGCGTTCTGTCTATGGGCGCGCTGCCGTCATCCGCACGAATGAGACGTGAGATCGCGAAAGAAAGACCAATAAGAATAGCCCAAACCACAAAGACATAGACCAGCGCGCCCGAACTGTTTTCACCGTCCTGTGCATCGCTTTGCCATAAAAGAGGGATTGCCCAAAGTATCGCGCCGAACACAGGAAGAAGGCGCGCCGCGTCCCTTATACGGCGCTGCCGATAGCCGGCATGCTCTAAAAATATCTTGGACTTTTGCGGTTGGTTCATGCCTCCATCAGGCTGCGCACATGATCGCGCACCTCTGCGTTCGAAAACGGTTTTGTCATAAAGCGGTCTGCGCCAAGCCGGAGCGCTAACTCCCGGTCTTTTTCCTGACCCCGCGCTGTCAGCATCATCACCGGAATATCTTTGGTTGTGTCGGTGGCCCGCAGATCTCGCAAGATATCAAAGCCGCTCCGACCGGGCAGCATGACATCCAAGATAATCATATCCGGCGGAAATCCGACGACTTTTTGCATTGCTGTTTCCCCATCTTCATGGGTGTGAACTGTCCACCCATCGCGGGACAAAATAAAACTGATCGCCTCAAGAATATTTGGCTCATCTTCGATCAGAAGGACACGTTTGCCCATCTCATCGCCTCCCCTCATGTCTTACTACCCCCTCCAGAGCAGCCTCCCTGCGCGGACTATCCGTGCAATTGGCGCCGGAGTCAAAGACCAGATTCAACCGCACCACCTATGATTGACGGCTCTCGACGGCTAAAGCAGTTGGTGCGCGGACAAATGCGGCACGCGCCGCCCACAGGGATCGGTGGTGACACCCCCTCTGCGGGGTCGGCGATGACCAGCATCGTACTATGCAACACCGGCGCCATATCGAATTGCTGTGCCCCGATAGGCATGGCAATCGCATAGCATAAAAACCGCGTTTTCGCCGCATCAGGCAGGACGACTTCGGCGCGGATCGGTTGCGTTGGACGGTTCAACGCAGCAAAAATCGGCCAATGCGGGCAGGCACCATTGGCGCGCGAATAGGTGAAGCCGGGAACAGGCTTTAGAAACGTCAAAGCCCCCGAAGAATCACAGGTCGCCAATCCCATGTTCGGATGCCTGTCATGCGGCGGAAGGGCCGCAAGGCGGCGGAGAACCGTCGGAAAATCTACACCGAATTTATGCACCAGTTTTGCTGGGTCATAATCAAAATCGCGACACGCGCGTGCAAAATCAGCCAAAGGTAGCGCGGCAACATCTTCACTGTATTGGCGCGCAAAAGCGTCAAACAATTGCGCCCCACGTCCATGCAGGTCCAATTCTTGCGCCAGTCCAGCGATGTCCGCATTGGCATCTTCAAGCGCTTGAAGGTGATAGTCGACTTGCGCCAACGCTGTCTCAAGCTCCTCGAACGGGGTATTTGCGCCTTCGACGGCTTTTTCAGGCGCCTCAAGGTATGCGATCAAGGCTTCGCTGCTTGCGGCCAAACGCAAACTGTCGTTGTGGATGTTCTGGTGGAAACGGCGCTGCCAATCGGCATCCAGTTGTTCTTGTCCCACCAGAATGGACGAAGATGACCGGATAGACGTCACAGCCGAGATCACTTCGTGTAAAGACGCGGCCAAACGCGGGTCGTGCGCCATACGGTCCGACAGCGCTTGCACATGTTCTTCAAGGCCGGAAATCCGGCGTGCCTGCGCGACAATCAGCCCGCTCCACGCCGGATAGCGCGCGGCCAATTCATCAGCGCGCGCAACGTCATCCATCGCACCAAACGCCGCCGCCGCAGTGCGCATTTGGTCAAGCAGGTCTGTCCCCGCGCCTTCGGTCAACAGGCCAGGGTCGACTTGCAATACCCGCGCAAGATCGGTGAGCAGCTTACCGCCGATTCTGCGCCGGTTATGCTCGATCAGGTTCAAGTATGACGGGGATATTCCGACGGCTTGCGCAAGTGCCGCCTGACGTATTCCTTGGTCCATTCGCTTCTCACGAATGCGCGATCCGGTCAGACGGCGGATGGACATGTTTAATTACCCCAATAGTTTCAACGGCTTTCTGCGCCTGCAAGAAAACTGGTTTACAGCGCGCACGAAAATACTGTGCATTTATTTACAAATTAATCAAGTCGCCTCAATGGGTTGTTGCCGAATTTGATGTCTCGGCCCAACAATGGCCCCGTACGCACACGTACAAGCTGTGAATTTTTACAAATATTGCAGCACAAACCTTTAGGGAGGAAACTAATGTCAAATTCGAATTTCTCACGTCGCGGCGTGTTAAAGACGGGTGCCATTGCAGGTGCGGGACTTACGCTACCAACTTACCTACGCGCAGCTTCGCACGCAGGATTTACCAATGCACCAGGTGACAGTGAGGTCGTTCTTGGCTTCAACGTGCCACAGACAGGTCCATATGCTGATGAGGGCGCAGATGAATTGCGTGCATATGAACTGGCTGTCGAGCATCTGAACGGTGGCGGTGACGGCGGCATGCTCAGCACCTTCTCGTCCAAAGCGTTGGACGGTACAGGTATTCTGGGTCGTCAGGTTAAGTACGTCACTGGGGACACCCAGACAAAATCTGACGCGGCACGCGCATCTGCACGGTCGATGGTCGAAAAAGATGGCGCCATCATGATCACTGGCGGTTCGTCGTCTGGTGTGGCTGTTGCTGTACAGGCACTGTGCCAAGAAGCCGGCGTGATCTTTATGGCGGGCTTGACCCACTCCAACGACACGACAGGTAAAGACAAGCGGGCCAACGGTTTCCGCCACTTCTTTAACTCTTATATGTCTGGTGCGGCTCTCGCGCCTGTGCTTGCAGCACAGTACGGTACCGACCGTAAGGCCTACCACCTGACCGCGGACTACAACTGGGGTTACACCACCGAAGAAGCAATCCGGTCGTCGACAGAAGCCATGGGTTGGGAAACTGTGAACGCTGTGAAAACACCGCTGACACAGACTGACTTTTCGTCCTACATCGCGCCGGTTCTGAACTCTGGTGCAGATGTTCTGGTTCTGAACCATTACGGCGGGAACATGGTGAACTCTTTGACCAACGCTGTACAGTTTGGCCTGCGCCAAGCCCAAGCGAACGGTAAGCAGTTCGAAATCGTTGTGCCGCTCTACTCCGAGCTGATGGCACGTGGTGCGGGTGCAAACATCGCCGGCATCATCGGTTCGCAGAACTGGGATTGGAAACTCGAAAACCAGATGGGTGCGCGGTATACCGGCACCAATGCTTTCGTGAAATCCTTCGGCGAAAAATACGGCTTCCCACCAAGCCAGGCGGCGCACACATGCTACGTGCAGACCCTGCTTTATGCGGATGCTGTGACACGCGCCGGTTCGTTTAACCCATGCGCCGTTGTCGAAGCCCTTGAAGGTTTTGAATACGATGGTATGGGCAACGGCCCAACGCTTTACCGTGGCGACGACCACCAGTGCTTTAAGGACGTTGTGGTTGTGCGCGGGAAAGAAAACCCAGAAAACGAATTCGACCTTGTCGAGATCGTTGAAGTCACGCCTGTTGACCAGGTCACATACGCCCCCGATCACCCGCAGTTTGCCGGTGGTGCATTGGGCACATGTAACCCAGGCGCATAATCCCACCAAAACATCGGGTCACCACATTGCGTGGTGGCCCGGCTTTCGAACCTACTGCGCCCTGAGCGGCAGCGGTGTGTTTTTTGGTACCCTGCCACCATTTAACTGATCAGAGGTCACCTAATGGACCAGTTCATTCTGCAAGTTCTCAACGGACTCGATAAAGGGTCGGCCTATGCGCTGATCGCGCTCGGTCTGACGCTTATTTTTGGGACGCTCGGCGTTGTTAACTTTGCCCACGGGGCAATTTTCATGCTGGGGGCCTTTTGCGCCGTCACAATGAGCAAACTTCTTTCGCTTAGCCACAAAGTGGTGGATGAAACCCGCACAGATTTCTTGGGTAACCCCATGCAAGTTGATGTGCCTTATCTGCACGGCTGGTTCGGCCCAGTGATGGGCGATAAGTTAATCGACTGGGCGGTGCCGCTGTCCATCCTATTCGCCATTCCGATCATGATCGGGATCGGGTTTATTATGGAACGCGGGCTTATCAAACACTTTTACAAGCGCCCACATGCGGACCAGATCCTTGTGACCTTTGGCCTTGCCATCGTGATCCAAGAGGTCGTCAAATACTTCTACGGCGCAAACCCGATCCCAACCCCCGCCCCAAGCGCCTTTACCGGCAGCTTTGATTTCGGGGTGTTGCTGGGCTTTGATCCTAACGCCATCATCTACCCCTACTGGCGGTTGGTTTACTTCTTCTTCTCGGTTGTCGTGATCGGCGCGGTCTTTGCGTTCCTGCAATTCACCACATTCGGGATGGTTGTACGGGCCGGGATGGCCGACCGTGAAACCGTCGGATTGCTGGGTATCGACATCGACAAACGCTTTACGATCATGTTCGGGATTGCGGCGGCTGTCGCCGGGCTCGCGGGTGTCATGTACGTACCGATCAACCCCCCGAACTATCACATGGGCATGGATTTCTTGGTGCTCAGCTTTGTTGTGGTGGTTGTCGGCGGCATGGGGTCACTGCCGGGCGCTGTGGCGGCTGGGTTCTTGTTGGGTATCTTGGAAAGCTTTGCATCGACCTCTGCGGTCATCAACTTTCTACCGGGGATCAACCAGATCATCATCTACCTCGTCGCCATCATCATTTTGTTAACACGTCCGCGTGGCCTGATGGGTCGCAAAGGCGTGATGGAGGAATAAGCACATGCTCGGATTAGATAAAAAAGACTTCCGGCTGCTGCTGATCGTCATTGGATTGACGTTGTTTGCACCGATCATCCTGAACCCGTTCCCGGCGAGTTCAGAACTGGCACAGTTCAACGCAGGCTACCCCGACCTGATGCAGCGTTTTGTGATCTTCGGGATTTTTGCCATCGGGTTTAACATCCTGTTTGGCCTCACAGGGTACCTGTCCTTCGGGCATGCGGCGTTCTTGGGTGTGGGATCATATTCTGCGGTCTGGATGTTCAAATTGCTCAGCATGAACGTGCTGCCGGCGATTATTCTGAGTGTGATCATCGCTGGTGTATTCTCGCTTGTGATCGGGTTCATCTCGCTGCGGCGGTCTGGCATCTACTTTTCGATCCTCACACTGGCCTTCGCGCAAATGTCGTTCGCGCTGGCCTATTCCGTGCTGACCCCGATCACGGGCGGCGAAACCGGGTTGCAGCTCGCAATGGACGATCCGCGCATCTTGGGTACATCACAAACCGCCAGCGGGAACATTCCCGTACCCTCCCTGTTCGGTCTGGAAATGCGCGCAAGCTATGAAATGGCGGTTGGCGCATGGAACTTTACGTTCAATGCGGGCTATTACCTTGCGGCAATCCTGATGGTTTGCGCATTTTACCTGTCGATCCGGATTTTCCGGTCGCCATTTGGCATGATGCTGCGCGCAATCAAATCAAACCAGACCCGGATGAGCTATACGGGCTTGAATGCGCGTCCCTATACTTTGGCCGCCTTCGTCATCTCTGGTATGTATGCTGGTCTGGCCGGTGGCCTGATGGCATCGATGGACCCTTTGGCTGGCGCAGAGCGGATGCAATGGACCGCATCAGGCGAAGTCGTCTTGATGACGATTTTGGGCGGCGCAGGCACGCTGATCGGACCGGTTTTGGGATCAGGGATGATCAAATACTTTGAAAACATCTTCTCTAAAATCAATGATCAGGTACTGCATACATGGTTCGGTTTTATGCCTGACGGGCTCGAGGATTTCATCGTCGCGGTCGTCCACCCCTTCGTCGGCAAAGGCTGGAACCTCACACTTGGCATCGTGTTCATGCTGGTTGTGATCTTTCTTCCTGGTGGTCTTGTCGAAGGTGGACAGAAACTTGCGGCGACTTTCCGGCGCAAGAAACCAACCGACGCCAATCCCGGCGCCAACAAACCTGCCGAATAAGGAGAAACGAAAATGGGAATCCTTGAAGTTAAAGGCATCAACAAAAGGTTTGGCGGCTTGCAAGCGCTGGGTGACGTCAATCTTAGCGTGCAAGAAAATACCGTTCACGCCATCATCGGTCCAAACGGGGCGGGCAAATCCACACTGCTGAACGTGCTGGTGGGCAAGCTTATCCCGGATTCTGGGTCGGTCATGTTTGACGGCCAATCTGTGCTGGGGCGCAAACCACACGAGATCAACCAGATGGGGATCAGCCGGGTGTTTCAAACGCCGGAAATCTTTAGCGATTTGACGGTTTTCGAAAATGTCATGATCCCCTGCTTTGCCAAACGTGACGGGTCATTCCGGATGCATGCGATCGAAAGCATCACCTCCGAAAAAGGCATCCGGGCACAGGCAGAGGAAATGCTTGCTGACGTTAACATGCTGGAAAAACGTCATATGGTGGCCTCAAGCCTGTCGCGCGGCGACAAACGGCGATTGGAAATGGCGATGTGTTTGGTGCAAGATCCAAAGCTGTTGTTGCTTGATGAACCAACCGCCGGCATGGCGCGGGCGGATACGGAAAACACAATCAATTTGCTAAAGGAGATCCGGACCAAACGCGGAATCACCATGGCAATTATTGAACACGACATGAACGTGGTGTTTTCTTTGGCAGAACGGATCACAGTGTTGGCGCAAGGGACACCTCTTGTCGAAGACACCCCCGAAAACATCAAAGGCCACCCGAAAGTCCGCGAAGCCTATCTCGGCGAAGCGCAGGTATAACAACTTATCCAGCGGCCAGATCTGAAGCCAAGATCTGGCCACAAACCTTCAACGAAGGTTTGGCACCCGGAGGAACACATGAACGCGACATTCAATAAAAACGCCAATAACGCGGCAACAGCCCCCGCCTTTCTGAGCGTGTGGGAAATCGAAGCCTATTATGGCGAAAGCTACATCGTTCAAAACGTTAGCTTTAATATCCATGAAGGTGAAATTTTGGCCCTGCTTGGCCGGAACGGCGCAGGGAAAACATCCACCTTGCGCACCATCGCGCGCATGGGCGACCCAGAACTGCGCCACGGCGAGATCTGGCTTGATCACAAACCGCTGCACGAGATGAAAAGCCATCAGGCGGCGGCGGCAGGCATTGCGCTGGTGCCAGAAGACCGGCGGATCATCCCCGGTCTGACCGTCGAAGAAAACCTGCAACTCGCGCAAATTGCGCCACCGATCGGCTGGTCACTGGATCGCATCTATGAACTGTTCCCGCGGCTGGGCGAGCGGCGCAAGCAAGAAGGTGTGACCCTGTCTGGTGGCGAACAACAAATGCTCGCGATTGCACGTGCGCTTGCCCGCGACATCAAAGTTTTGCTGCTTGATGAACCCTATGAAGGTCTGGCGCCCGTCATCGTGCAAGAAATCGCCAAGACGCTGAACATCATCCGTGACCAGGGCATCACGACGGTCATCGTGGAGCAAAACGCCGTTGCGGCGCTCAAGCTTGCCGACCGTGCGGTGATCTTGGATACGGGCACCGTCGTGTTCGATGGGTCCGCAGCCGAGGTGCTTGATAACGCCGACTTGCGCGCCCAATATCTGGCGATCTGAACCAGTCTCAGATGTTTTGCTAAAATGCGAAACATCTGACCTTCTAAAGTTAAGGATTTGGTAATCCCGAAGGCCGATTCTGTCGAAAGCAAAATCTAGCTTTTAAGGAGTCGGACGATGGATCACACTTTTAGCATTGCGCCAAAGGCTGTTGCGGTTTCTGCCCGCACGGCGCCGGTTCCACGAGATGTTGACACAAAGGTGCCGGTGGTTACTGCAAACGATCGCGCGGCTGTCTTGCCGCCTGACAAACCGTTTATCGCACAAATTGTAAACGCCCGGTTATCAGGAACCGCATTTCCAGAGACCGAAGCAGAAATTCTGCCGCAGGAGCGAAAATTACGCCCTTATGGCGTGCCAATGTTGCCCTATGACAGTGACGAAGACGGGCAACACCCAGCGACATCCGACCAAGCCGATATGACGAAAGCCGTCGATACAACGCTTGTGCCGCGTTTAGCGTAACGTCTGCCGCAGCAGGTGATTTTATCAAACGCTGCATTTTCACCCGCCCCCGCTTCCCCCTCCGATCCGGTTGCCCTATAAGTGCCGCAAAGTATTGTGACGCTGCGTCGCAAAGAAAACGGATATAGGGCAATGGCCGAGGACAAAATGAGCAAAAAAACCTCTCACGACAGCGATGTCAGCTTTATTCAAGCATTGGCTGAACTGCTGCGCGAAAATGATCTGACCGAACTGCAGGTAAAGCGGGAATATGGTGATAACGACAGCCTGAACGTCCGCGTCAGCAGACAAACACAGACGATTGTTCAAGCCGCAGCACCGGCTCCTTCCGCAGCGCCAATGGCGCCAGCCCCGATTGCAGCGGCACCGGCCGCTGTTGAATCGTCCGATCCCGCCAGCCACCCGGGTGCTGTGACGTCGCCAATGGTCGGCACTGTCTACATGGCGGCAGAACCGGGTGCAGCTGCATTCGTGACTGTCGGCGCGACGGTCAATGAAGGCGACACATTGCTGATCATCGAAGCCATGAAAACGATGAACCACATCCCTGCCCCACGCGCTGGCACGATTAAACGCATTCTGGTCGAAGACGGCGGCGCCGTTGAATATGGCGCGCCTCTTGTGATCATCGAATAAGGGGCCGCCCATGTTCGATAAAATTCTCATCGCAAACCGGGGCGAAATTGCCCTGCGTGTTGTCCGCGCCTGCCGTGAAATGGGCGTAAAATCCGTGGCGGTCCATTCGACTGCTGACGCCGACGCAATGCATGTGCGCATGGCGGACGAAGCCATCTGCATCGGCCCCCCTTCATCCGCGCAAAGCTATCTTTCATTTCCGGCGATCATTTCCGCCTGTGAAATCACAGGTGCGCAAGCAATCCACCCCGGATATGGATTTTTGTCTGAAAATGCCGCGTTCGTTCAGGCCGTCGAAGATCACGGCCTGACGTTTATCGGCCCCACAGCGGAACATATCCGCATGATGGGCGACAAAATCACCGCAAAAGACACCATGAAGGCGCTTGGCGTGCCTTGCGTGCCCGGGTCAGACGGTGGTGTGCCAACTTTGGCTGACGCCAAAAAAGTCGGTGAAACAATCGGTTATCCGGTCATCATCAAAGCCACCGCTGGCGGCGGCGGACGCGGCATGAAGGTGGCCCAGACGGCTGCTGACATGGAAAAGGCGTTCCATTCCGCCCGTGCCGAAGCCAAAGCTGCGTTTGGCAATGACGAGGTATATATTGAAAAGTACCTGACCACACCTCGCCACATCGAAATTCAGGTGTTTGGTGATGGCAAAGGCAACGCTGTCCACTTGGGAGAGCGTGACTGTTCGTTGCAACGGCGTCACCAAAAAGTGCTCGAAGAAGCCCCCGGCCCGGCAATCACGCAAGAGCTGCGTGATCGGATCGGGAAAGTCTGTGCTGATGCGGTTTCCAAAATTAACTATATCGGCGCCGGAACAATCGAATTTCTGTTCGAAAACGATGAATTCTACTTTATCGAAATGAACACGCGTCTTCAGGTGGAGCATCCGGTCACTGAAGCCATCTTTGGCGTTGATTTGGTGCGCGAACAACTGCGCGTCGCGTCCGGCCATGCAATGTCGTTCACGCAAGACGATCTGAAAATCAACGGCCATTCGATCGAAGTGCGGATTAACGCGGAAAAATTGCCTAACTTTTCGCCATGCCCCGGTACAATCACCCAATATCACGCCCCGGGTGGGTTAGGTGTGCGTATGGACAGTGCGCTTTATGACGGCTATCGCATCCCCCCATACTACGACAGCCTTATCGGCAAACTGATCGTACATGGCCGCGATCGCCCCGAGGCATTGGCTCGCCTCGCCCGCGCTTTGGACGAACTGATTGTGGATGGGGTCGACACCACCATCCCATTGTTCCACGCGCTACTGGCGGAACCAGCCGTACAAACCGGCGACTACAACATTCACTGGCTGGAGCACTGGCTTGAGGAAAATCTGAACGGATAGATTATTGCGCGCGCGGCTTCAGTACACAGGCCGCGCGCACTTTTTTCTCGGTCACATCGCGGAAATAGTCGCTGCCGCCATGGCGATCTGCTTCGGGTATCGCAAGCAAATCCGCCCATATCACATCGTACCCCAATACATCTGCCATCATCACAACCGCCTGCGGACTGGGCGTCCCGACAACCGCCATTTTTTGACCCGGGTGTTGCGCCGACGCATTCAGGATTTTGTCAGTGCGTTCTTGACCCAAAACAATCACGCCATTGCTCCGCTGAATAAATTCACTATCAACGATGATAAGTTTGGGGCGCAGGTTCACAACCAATTGCAACAGCCGAAAATGATCCATGATGTGGTATAAAATGCCAAATATGGCCACCACGTCATAGCTTTCGCCGGCGGCAACAGCATTTTCCAGTTCCTCGAAAATGTCGCCCACACGCAAGTCAACACGCGCACGAAGCGTCGGATCGGGATAGTCTGAAAAGGTCGCAACGAGTTCGGCACGTGCCTCGATGCCAGTGACATGCGCTGCCCCTGCCCCCGCAAACGCATATGACCATCGGCCATCATGCGCCCCAAGATCAAGCACTCTGGCACCTGCGATGGTGTCGGCGTGGGCTGCGACCAAAAACTTGTGCCGCATATTCATACGCGCCACAGCGTTGGTGCGGTCTTGATAATGCGGCATGTCCGCGAGAAAGTCGAAAAACCCCATGCTGATCTCTTTTAGCTTTAGTTGTCAGATGTATACTCATACACCTTTGCTGGTGACTACAGAGTAAGATACCGAATGCACGATCTAAACCCCGCACTTTTGCTATCGGCATACGCACAAGGTATTTTTCCGATGTCCGAAAGCCGCGACGACCCAGAGGTTTTTTGGGTAGATCCGCAGCAACGGGGCATCCTACCGCTTGATGGGTTCCGCATATCGCGCAGCCTCGCGAAAACCTTGCGCAGGGGCGATTTTCGTATCAGCTTTGACCAAGATTTCGCGGCCGTCGTGCAAGGCTGTGCTGACCGCGAAGAGACATGGATAAACGATACAATCTTCAACCTCTACACCACCTTGCACCACCAGGGCGACGCCCATTCCGTCGAAGTATGGCAAGATGACGCGCTGGTCGGCGGTGCCTACGGCGTGACTGTCGGTGCCGCGTTTTTTGGGGAAAGCATGTTCAGCAAAGCAACCAACGCGTCCAAAGTTGCGCTGGCATATCTGGTTGACCGGCTTCGCTTAGGAGGGTTCCAGCTGTGTGACACCCAGTTTATCACCGACCATTTGGCAAGCCTCGGCGCCATAGAGATTTCGCGTGCGGACTATCGCAAGCGCCTTCACAAAGCCATTCGCCAACCAGCGTCATTCACCGCGCCGGGCGCAGTGCCGCTGGGTCAAGATGTAATACAGCGCAACGCCCAAACGTCATAACGTTGATGGTCCATCGCATTAAGCGCGGGTGAAGACGCTAACATCCAGCCTTCAAACGCGGGCGCAGGCTCGTCACGGTAATGCACCTCAAGCGCGACATACGCGTCACCAGAAGGGTTTTCTTGCGGGTAACGGCATTCTTTTAACGTGACGCTCAGATAACCAAGACGCCCGGTTTCGCCGCTTTGTAATGTTAGATCGATGTGACTGCCCGTCAGTTTGTCCAGCACTCGTACGACGCCACCTGGCGCCACCTCGGCAGGTTCTTCCTGAGCGACGACAGAGGACGCAAAGGCAAAAACAGCAACAAGACCAGTGATCAACAAACGGTGCATATTTGCGACCTTATTCAGGTGTCCACGCCTCGTAATCGGCACGCGCTGCTGGGGCAGCTTTGCGGATAGAACCGGCAGGGGCATAGGCTGCAACCGTGCCTGTCAAGTTCTCCTGATGCGGTTGTTCCCAGGCTTTGTGCTTGATCACATGCTCGGTTGGGGTTTCGTCCCAGGTGTGATGCAGCCAGCCATGCCATTCTGGCGTGACACGTGTTGCTTCGTTTTCACCGTTATAGATGACCCACCGACGGGATTTATCTTTGTTGGTGTAGTAAATATTGCCTTGTCCATCCTCGCCGACTTTCGTGCCGTTGCGCGATGTCCACAGCTGCGTGCCAAAGGACTGGCCGTCCCACCATGTAAAGATGCGTTTGATATTATGACCAAGGCCCATGTCGCGTCTCCAGTTGCGTTGCCTCTTCCTGCATTAAAATGCAGGAAAGGTCCAGTACGGTTAAAGCCCTTCGCGATACGCTGTCAGCTCGATCTCGATTTTATATTTCGGGTCGATCAACGGGCAGGAAATCATCATGGCCGCAGGCGGATTTTCGCCAAATGTCGCTGATAATACAGGCCAGCAGGCTTCAAAATCGTCCGGGTTCGGCACCACATATCTGACGCGCACGGCATCAGCAAAGCTGGCGCCAGCGTCTTTTAATGCCTTTTCAATCACAGCCAGCGCAGCCGCACATTGGTCGGCAGCGTTTGTGGGGATGTCTGTGCCGGGCGCGACAGTCCCGGACACATGAACCCATCCACCCGCAACAACCGCGCGGCAATATCCGATTTTATCTTCAAATATGCCGCCCGATTTGATCCGTTGCATAGGGTTAACCAGCCGACGCCGTTTCTTTTGCCTTGCGGCTTTCGTCGTGGATCATCAACGGCGCCACAGAGGATGTGACAGCCTCTTCGTTCACGACGACTTCGGTGACAGTGTCCATACCGGGCAGATCAAACATCGTATCCAACAGGATGCTTTCCATGATCGACCGCAGGCCACGTGCGCCGGTTTTACGTTCGATCGCACGTTTTGCAATCGCGGATAGCGCGTCTTCGGTAAACGTCAATTTGGTATCTTCGAGTTCGAACAGGCGCTGGTATTGTTTGACCAAAGCATTTTTCGGCTGGGTCAGAATAGTGATCAGCGCATCGGCATCCAAATCTGTCAGCGTTGCGATCACAGGTAGGCGGCCAACAAATTCCGGAATCAGACCAAATTTCAGCAAATCCTCTGGCTCTAGGTCCTGGAACACTTCGCCGACGCCGCGTTCTTCGACGTCACGTACTTCGGCACCAAAGCCCATGCCGGACCCTTTGCCACGCTGCGAGATGATTTTATCCAGACCAGCAAAGGCGCCGCCACAGATGAACAGAATGTTGGTTGTATCCACCTGCAGGAATTCCTGCTGCGGATGCTTGCGCCCGCCCTGTGGTGGCACCGAAGCAACGGTACCTTCCATAATCTTCAACAGTGCTTGCTGAACACCTTCGCCCGATACGTCACGGGTGATCGACGGGTTGTCCGACTTGCGTGTAATTTTATCGACTTCGTCGATATAGACGATACCGCGTTGCGCGCGTTCAACATTGTATTCTGACGCCTGCAACAGCTTTAGGATAATGTTTTCAACGTCTTCGCCCACATAACCGGCTTCGGTTAGCGTCGTCGCGTCGGCCATCGTAAAGGGTACGTCCAAAATGCGCGCCAGCGTTTGCGCCAGCAGCGTTTTACCGCAGCCGGTTGGCCCAATCAGCATGATGTTGGATTTCGCCAGCTCGATGTCAGATTTGTCTGAATTGTTCAGGCGCTTGTAATGGTTATGCACCGCCACAGACAACACGCGCTTTGCGTGAACCTGACCAATGACATAATCGTCCAAAACCTTACAGATGTCCGAAGGTGTTGGCACGCCGTCACCGGTTTTCAAACCGGCCGATTTCGTTTCCTCGCGGATGATGTCCATGCACAGTTCAACGCATTCATCACAAATGAAAACCGTTGGTCCGGCAATCAACTTGCGTACCTCATGCTGGCTTTTGCCACAGAAGCTACAGTAAAGTGTGTTTTTGCTGTCGTTTCCGGTCGTAGTCGCCATGTCAAACCCCTTGGCCTATTGGCCCGTCATCCAAATTTTAGGGCTGCCCCCGAAGCAACATTAGGGCAGCCCATCAAGGTCCACAATGTCAAAATGACCATACGATGGGTCATGACGACAAACTGCTTAACCGTCCATCTTATCGCGGTTCGCCACGATTTCGTCGATCAGGCCCCATTCTTTGGCTTCTTCTGGCGACATAAAGTTGTCACGCTCCAAACCTGACTCGACTTTTTTCAGGGAATTTCCGGTATGTTTCACGTAAATTTCATTCAGCCGCGTTTTCAGTTTTTGCGTTTCAGCCGCGTGAATCATGATGTCGGTGGCTTGGCCTTGGTAGCCACCAGATGGCTGGTGGACCATCACGCGACTGTTGGGCAACGAAAAGCGCATGCCGGCGTGACCAGCTGTCAACAACAGTGACCCCATTGATGCGGCCTGCCCGATGACAAGTGTGCTGACCTTTGGTCGGATGTACTGCATCGTGTCGTAGATCGACAAACCCGATGTCACAACGCCGCCGGGGCTGTTGATATACATGCTGATTTCTTTTTTCGGGTTTTCCGACTCCAGATGCAGCAACTGTGCCACCACAAGCTGGCTCATGCCATCATGGACGGGCCCGTTCACAAAAATGATCCGTTCTTTCAGCAAACGTGAAAAAATATCGTAGGCGCGTTCACCCCGGGCGGTCTGTTCAACAACCATAGGGACAAGGTTCATGTAGGTCTCGACGGGATCTTGCATATGTAGTGCCTCACTGTTGGACAGGGTCGTCCTAATTCAAAAGTCCTGACAGAGTCTTAGTGACAGCGGACAGGGGCTTCAAGGGTTGCGCGAAACGTTTGACGAATCGTAAGTCGTGACTTACGGTAAGTCATGACCTACCAAGATGCAATCAACGCCCTTTCAGACCCAACACGGCGCGCGATTATTGACCATTTGCGCAGCGGCGCGCTGTCGGTCAGCGCGATTGCAGCGCAAATGCCCATCAGCAGGCCAGCAGTCAGCCAACACCTGCGCGTGCTATCAGATGCAGGTCTGTTAACGGTTACCCCCGCCGGGAACCGCAGGCTCTATGCCATTGCTCCTGAGGGGGTGCAGCAGTTGCGCCAATATCTGGATTCGCTTTGGGACGATGCACTGGCGGCCTTTGCCCGCGCAGCCCAGGAAAAAGCCAAAGGACAAACAGAATGAACGACCCGATACATAAAACCATCACCGTGCCGTTGGCCCCCGCCGATGCGTTTGCGCTCTTTACGGATGAGATCGGAACTTGGTGGCCAGCCACAGCGCGATCCGGCCGCGAAAACCATCATGAAACGGCAAAAAACATTCGGTTCGGCGCCCACAAAGGCGACAAGATCGTCGAGACGACTGACCGCGGTGACACTGTGGTTTGGGGTGAAATTATTGCCTATGACCCGGGTCGGTTCATCGCCTTTACGTGGCACCGAGGCTTGACACCCGCAGATGCAACCGTGGTGAAAGTAAGCTTTCGGTCCTGCGACCAAGGCACGCAATGCGACCTCACCCATGGGGGGTTCGACATTCTTGGTCCGCTCGCCGATGCAGTCAGCACCAGTTACCTGCGCCGATGGGACATCGTATTGGGCAGTTACTTCGGCGCTGCACAGCACTTTGAAATGGCCTGAACGCAGGGGTCACAACCTGCTGTACATTGCCCGTTCATTTTTGATGTGCCGGGCAACCAGCTTGCGGGCCTGATGTCCCTTGGGCGCGGGCAGCGCGAGTGGTGGGTTCAAAAATGGCGCCCCTTGAAAGATCACTGCGATTTCTGCGGCAGCTTGCGGCGACATCGCCTTCATCGCCTCTGTCCCGGTGTAAAGCGTTTCCGCATATGCGCCCTCAGCTTCGATAATCTCGTGTTTATCACACAATAGATGGAAATAGATGACCTCTGGCAGATCGGCGGCGATAGAAACCCCCTTAAGACCGACCAAATTTTTAGCCGCCACAAACACCTCGGGCGCTTTGAGCATCAGCACTGCAATCTTGGAGCGCACGACGATCCGGTGTTGCGGCGACACCAACAGGTCACGCGAAGGCACGCCCGCGCCCAACGCGCCCGCGCTAATCCGGACCGGGCGCAGGTTGGGATATGCTGCAAGTTTTTGCGCGCTGACCTTGCGTGCGCCGATCCAGCGTATTGTCTGCAATCCATGGTCACGCGTCATAACCCTGTCGCCAACACTAAGCGATTCAATCGCGACCTCACTACCTTCGGATTTTATCCGCGTCCCTTGTGCGAAGCACACAATCAGGTTTTCAATTTCAGTGAAGTGAACGGTCTGACCATTGGCGTATGTCGCAGTACCACTGCGCGAATCCCCATCCGCATCCAAGGTCGTAGCCACCGTAAATGCGCCATGCCCCGTGAGATTGAGGGTATCATTGTCGACACCATCAGTGCCGCCATTGATCGTGATAGTTAGCGAGCCAGTGCTGCTGGTCTGGCCAAAGTCCAGCGTAAATCTGTCTGCATCGGCACCGCCAGTGGCAGTGTCCCCCAGACCCACTGTGATAATGTCGTTGCCAGTCCCGCCTGTGATCGTGTCATTGCCGTTGTCGCCATTAATGATGTCATTGCCGTTCCCACCGATGATGGTGTCGTTCCCCGCGCCGCCAAACAGCAGGTCGTCACCATCCCCACCATCAATGTTGTCGTTCCCGTCGCCGCCATAAATAGTATCCGTGAAAACGCCTGCACCGCCATAAAGCGTGTCATTACCGGCGCCACCATCGATAAAATCGGCACCGGTTCCGCCATCCACATTGTCATCGCCCAACCCTGAATAGACCGTGTCATTGCCTGCACCGGCACGGATGCGATCATCCTGCCACCCGGTTCCAGAGCTGGAAATACCATCACCGTTGTCGACGCGGTCGGTGCCATTCGCGATCGGTTCGATATAGCTGCCGTTGATCAGATCGTTGCCTGACGTTCCGTCAATATAGCCATCATCAAAGCCCGTCACGATGCGGTTGATATCAAGTCCAGAAAACGACGTGACGTTGTCGTGCACACTGATCAGGCGCACAGACACAATGGGTGACGCCTCGAAGGCCACGGTGTCAGGTGCCGGGTTTGCTGTCCGATCGGGGGCAAAAAACAACTGCCCCGTCGTGCTTTGGACAATAACGGCGGTTACGGTGGCAGTTGTGCCATTCGCATAGGTGATTGTCGCATCATAAATGATACTGGCATCATACGTGAACGTCTGGACGCCCGCGCCAATATTGGTCGTAAATTGGTCGTTGGACAGGCTGTTGTTCACTTCAAGCGCGCCAGCGGTGCCGCCCCTGTCGATCAGCGTTGCTGACGAGATATGATTGTAAAGCGGGTCGCCAGCGGTACCAAAGGTTTTTCCAATGAACGCGGTAGAGTTCGCATTCTCAACAACAGTATTGCCTTCGGTCGGATCAAGCTGGGTCGTGGATGTCCCCATATAGAACCACGTAAATGTGGTTGCCATTTAGCGAGGCCATTCACAAAACTTAACACTAACAGGGCCACTCACGTGGGTCGTACACGCGGGTTCGCAAACCCACACGCAGCGCAGTTCCATGATCTTCGTCCGTAAAAAATGTGAGGGGGCAGACAACGCTTGTTCGCAACCCCGCACTTCGCCCTGACAAAGCTGATTCGGTTCGCTGCTCGCGCATGGCCGAATATACGCGCAACACTGTCACCGCAAAAGCGATATTTTTGAACCAATAGGACAGGTGTGCGGGTGCGCTTTTGCGCCTCACGCACACCTTGTCTGGGCGTTAGCCAACATGAAACAGCGACGCAAACAACCGTGGATCAAGGCTCTCGGATGCGAACGTCTGCCCTTCTGTCAGCACGGATACAGCATCGTGGCTGTGCAGGCTTTCTTGGTGGCTGGCGATCACCCGAAAATCAGAAATCCGGTTATCCTCTTGCAACTGCTCGGTAAACAGCCGTGCGGCATCTTCGACAAAAATCGGATTTGCAGCATTCAGTTCGGCAAACGCCTGTTCATCTTCGCGTTTCACCATCACTTGCGTTTCAGTCGGCACAGCCGCCCGCGCCCGGTCAATCAAGTCTTCGAACCACAGCAGGTTACTTCCCTGCTCTAACAGCACCGCAATCCTTGCGACCGACCGTTGCGAATGCGGCGTTGCCAATTGGCCCCGGAACTGGCGCGCATGTTCCGACAATTCTAACGAACACGGACAGGTCGAGGAATAAACATAGTCGAGATGCACGATTTTTTTGCGCACGCCCGCGCTCTCTACCAGTTCCAGTGCGATGTCGTAATACTGATACCCAGTCAGGCCAGATCGCAGGCTTTGCACCTTCATCGGAAAGGAAAACCGCATCTGAATACGCGCGTCAAAGCTTTCAAGATCGGTTTTATACGCATCAAGCGCCCGCTCAATCACTTCGAAACTAAAGGTTTCTTCTGCGTGTTTATAAAAACTACGCATGATCCGGGACATGTTGATGCCTTTCTTTTCGGCATCGAGCGACACAGTGCCTGTCACGGATGTTTCCAGCGTCAGATCGCCATTGTCACGTGTGTGAAACCGGATCGGCAGTCGGAAAT
The DNA here is from genome assembly GCF_056108365.1 of Yoonia sp. SWMV100. Classification (NCBI taxonomy): domain Bacteria; kingdom Pseudomonadati; phylum Pseudomonadota; class Alphaproteobacteria; order Rhodobacterales; family Paracoccaceae; genus Yoonia; species Yoonia sp. SWMV100. Next base: position 465,653 of record NZ_JBWBAQ010000002.1, read on the forward strand.
TCGAAATCCCGACGTGTTGAATCTGCTGTTTTGCCCCTTTGATCAGGCTGGACGGCCCGTTTTGCAGGTCGGGCATCGACGCCTTGTATGCCTCGTCCACCTCAAATTCCTCTGGGTACGCGCGGGCCAAAGCAGGATAGTTCGACACCTCTTGACCTGGGATCAGCCGCGACACCAGTGGATCAAGCAATGTGACTTCTTCGGGGGTTACTTCACCAGCCCAGCGCCGCAGGACAGCCAACGCCGCTTCGGCATCTTCACGGGTTGGTTCACGCCCCAGATCAGTCGTATGCATGTTCATATCAGTGCCCTCTTTGGCCAGGTGCATCCCCTTCACATGGGACTTGCCACCCGAGTTTCCAACAATATCATGATAAATACGCAGCAGGTCAGCTTTTAGATCAGTCATGTGTTGGATCTCCTTGCGGGAACGATAGCAGGCTCCCCGCGCAAAACGCGGGGAATTCTGCTCAGACCTTGTCCAAGGCCGTCATCAGGTCACCGATCAAATCTTCGGGATCTTCTAACCCAACCGAAAGTCGGATCAGGCCCATCGAAATTCCCAAGGTGTCCTTTTGCGCTTGCGGCAGTCGCTGATGCGTTGTTGTTGCCGGGTGGGTCACGATCGATTTTGCATCCGCAAAGTTGTTGGAAATCGTGAAAATCTCGAGCGCATTGATAAACCGGAAACAGGCGTCGCGGCCACCGGCCACCTCGAACGCCAACACAGTGCCCCCTGAAGGTGCCTGCGACAGGGCCAATTCACTTTGCGGGTGGCCCTGATGCGTCGGATAACGGACATGGGTCAGCTTTGGATGGCCATGCAGCGCCTCGGCGACCTGCAGGGCAGCAGCCGATTGTGCGCGAACGCGCAGGTCAATCGTTTCCAATGCCTTCAGGTGCGACCAAGCGGTAAACGGATTCATCGCGCCGCCGGTATGTTTCATATAGGTTTCAATGGGGCCACGGATCATTTCGCGCGATCCGCAAATTGCGCCGCCCAACAACCGCCCCTGACCATCGACATGTTTTGTTGTCGAAATCACGGCAATGTCTGCGCCCAGCGCCGACGCATAGGAAAACACCGGCGTCGCCATCGCATCGTCAACGACCACCACGGCCCCAACAGCATGCGCAGCGGCAACAACATGGGCCATGTCAACAACTTCGAGCGTCGGGTTTGAGATACTTTCGAAAAACACCAGCTTGGTGTCGGGACGGATCGCAGCATCCCATGCCGTGTTGTCCATGCCATCGACCAACGTGATCTCGACGCCAAAGCGGCCCAACACCTCTTCCAGCACATAAAGACACGACCCGAACAATGCCCGCGACGACACCACGTGATCGCCCGCCTTCAGCAGTGCGGTCAGCGCCCCCGTGACAGCCGCCATCCCTGATGTGCAGGCAAAGCAGTCTTCGTAGCCGACCAAACTGGCGATCCGGTCTTCGAACATCCGCACAGTCGGGTTGCCATAGCGGGCATAGATAAATTCATCATCCCCCAGCGCCACAAACCGTGCTTCGGCGTCTTCTGCCGTCTCATAAACAAAGCCTTGCGTCATAAAGATCGCTTCGCTGACCTCGCCGTACTGGCTCCGGCGTGTGCCGGCGTGAACGGCTTTTGTGCGTTTGCTCCAAGTCTTCATCGTCATATCCCCGCGCGTTTGCGCATTAAAAAAACCCCGACACCGGGAAAAGGTATCGAGGCGTAAAACCGCAACCCTTTTTAGCGGCATATTTTCTGATCTTTCGCATCGGCAAAATACCAAGTGGCCCGCAATCTGGAAACAAATCGCCACAAGGATTTCATAGGCGCGACGCGCCGCAACGTCAAGAACGGCCTGCCGATCCATATGGTTTCGCCGCGCATCAAAACCGGTCTGCAAAAAATTTTGTTCAAATACTGCGCGTAACCAATTCTTAGGCAACGCGCTGTAACCGTACCTCATTGAACATGTAGGTGATATTATGCAGCATCGGGCACATCGTTATCGGACCCAATATCCAATCGAACTCCGCACACCTCAAGGGAGCCAACAAGCCATCGTTGCCGACATTAGCAATAATGGGGCGCGGTTTGAACGCGTGCGGAATTTGCAACGTGGGGGGAAAATCTCGTTTTATGTGCTTGGCAGACTGGTCGAAGGCACCGTGCTTTGGGCCGTTGGCGCACAGGCGGGCGTCACATTTCGCCCGCAGATAAACGACGACATACTTGACACGTTGCGTTACCGCCGCGACGCACGCCAGGGTGCGCATCGCGGGACAGTGGGGTTCCGATTTACAGAAATGCGTTAGTCTTCGGTCGTCGGCTCTTCGATCAGGTATCGCTGCAACCCGACAATTTGCACCCATAAAAAGACAAAGAGCGCGACGGGGAACGCAAAGGTTTCAAGCTTGACCCAAAGATCCGTAGACTGGGTGCGCCATATGATTTCGTTCGCCACCCCAAGGGCGCCAAACATCATCGTCAAGCGACGGGTCAGGATCATCCAGCCTTCACGCTCCATCGGCAGGAATTCCTCCATCACCAACTGAAGATAGCTTTGCCCGCGCAACAAGCCGATCAATAGGATACTGGCGATAAACCCGTAAACGATGCTGGTTTTCATCTTAAAGAACCGTTCATCGTTGAAATACGCCGTCAGGCCACCAAAAAAGATTACCATGAAGGCCGTGAAGATCTGCATCCGGCTCAGTTTGCCAGTCAGCGCCCAAAGCACACCCATCGCGCCAAGCAAAATGGGAATAAAGATGATCGTGGCCACAATGAATCCGGAATAATCCACACCGGCAAAATTGTATGTCTGTTCCTTGATCCGCATATAAAGCAGGAAAAATGCAAAGGTCGGTCCTAACTCAAGGACCTGCTTGGTGATTGGATTGATTTTCTTCTCGGCCATTGCGGTCCCCTTTAACCACCCACTTCTACGATGACGGCGCCCAGCGCAACCATGGTCATCAAAATCAGCCGCCGTGGGCCGACCTTTTCGCCCAAGATGAACCAACCGATTAATGCCGCAAACACCGTAGATGTTTCGCGCAGCACCGCTGCTTCGCCAACTTTGTCCAGCCGCGTTGCCATCATCACACCGCCGAAACTGACCCATGCGATCAAAGCGCCCGCCAGACCACGCCAAACCAATGGACGCAGCACAATCGCGGTCGTCATGCGCCGATACCGCCACAGTGCAATCACCGGCATATCAAGCGAGGTCACAAAGAAAAACCACGCAAGAAACGTAAAAGGGTCGGCTGACTGCCTGATCCCATAGGCGTCATAGGTGGTGTAGACGGCCACCAGCACACCGCAAACCAACGCCCACAGCAGCCCGACCTTTAATGCGGCAAGGTCAATCACCTCTTCGGACAGGTTCCGCAGCGCCAAAAGTAAGATGCCGCCAGAGAGACACGCCACCCCGACCCATTGCACCGGGCTAAAGTGTTCGTGAAAAAAAACAGACGCTGCAAATACAGTCACCAGTGGTCCTGTACCGCGCACCACTGGGTAAACCACTGTATACGCAGCCTTTTGATAGGCCATCGCCATTGTTAGCTTGTATGCTAAGTGTATAACAATCGCGCCAGCAAGGATAAATACGGTCGTCACATTCGGCCATGGCACCAAGAAAAGCGCGACCGGCGCAGAAATAATCGCAAGCCACGCATCGATCGCCCCGCGCGACAACCACGGGTCATACCGCCCCTTTTGCAGCGCGCCAAAAACCGCATGGGCAATTGCCGACACCAGCGCAAGGATCGTTGCCAAACGCGCACCTTCAGGTGTCCCCGCGATCGACACTAACCATTCACCAAGCGTATTCAAAATGGACCCGCCGACCATGAGACCCCAACAGAAACACCCGACATCGCCAACCCGACGGCTTTCGCGACGTCGTCATCGCTGGGTTGTCGCGACAACGCGGTGAAAGGAATAATCGCCTGCAAAAAACCCACACCACGGTCTAACATGAGATCAACCGCAAGCTTGCCGAAAGCCGCGTCACCCGCAGATGCAAATGCGATTACCGCAGTGCGGCTATCTGTGCTGACTTGCCAACGGGGGACGTCACGCAATGCGTTATCAACTGTTTCTTGTGTGACTTGTGATAGATCAACGCCAAGTGTTTCCAGCAGCTTCGGGTTCACATTCATTGTCGCCTGAAGCTCTGCCAACCGCAGGCCGGCAAGACTGCTTTGCAGGTTTGCTACGGTCCCGAAATAGGCGCCTTGGATAACCGCCGTCGCGGCAATTCCGCTCTCATCGGCGGCCCGCATTTCCGCACGCTCAATCATCAACGCGCCACTTTCAGGCAATCGGCGTACCGCCGCGCTAATGTCGTAGCTTTGCCAGTTTGACACCTGCAAAGCCAGACCAACAGGTACACCAGTTCCATCAACAAACGCCTGTGCGCCGTCTAATCGGAACGCGATCTGGTCCACCGGAAGACCCAATCGATCTTGCCCGCCGTTGATCATGCACCACCCGTCGGGGTCAAGCTGGACCTGCAAACCATGCAGCGACTTGCGTAGCCCAGCATCAAGAACAACCGCATCCACCCCCGCCGCCAGGCTTTTCTGGCACATTTGGATGGTCATCGTATCATAGGCCAATGCGGGTGAGGCCATCAGGGCAACGGCACAAATCAGCCCTTTCACGTTCAAATCCCAACCAATGCGGCGGCGAACTCTTCCGGGTCAAATGGCGCCAGATCATCGATCTGCTCGCCCACGCCGATGGCATGGATCGGTAGGCCGAACTGGTCCGCCAGCGCCACCAACACACCGCCCTTTGCGGTCCCGTCCAGTTTGGTCATCACCAAACCCGAAACATCGGCCAACTGCTGAAAGACTTTGACTTGTTGAATCGCGTTTTGCCCGGTTGTTGCGTCTAAAACCAAAAGAGTGTTGTGCGGCGCGTCCGGGTCTTTCTTGCGGATCACCCGCACGATCTTGGCAAGCTCTTCCATCAGGTCAGACCGGTTCTGCAAACGCCCGGCCGTGTCGATCATCAACAGATCTGCGCCGTCGGCCTCGGCTTTTGTCATCGCGTCAAAGGCAAGGCTGGCCGGGTCTGACCCTTGTGGTGCCGTCATCACCGGCACCCCTGCGCGATCCCCCCAAACCTGCAATTGTTCCACCGCTGCGGCGCGAAATGTATCACCAGCGGCGATCACCACTTTTTTGCCCGCCGCCTGAAACTGGCTCGCCAGTTTGCCGATGGTCGTGGTTTTTCCGGCGCCATTTACACCGACCACCAATACAACCTGCGGCTTTTTCGCATAAAGCGGCATCGGACGTGCGACGGGTTCCATAATCCGGGTGATTTCGTCCGCCAATACCTGCTTGATCTCGGTAACGGACAGTTTTTTGCCCAATCGGCCTTCGGCCATGTTCGCCGTCACCCGCAATGCCGTATCAACGCCCATATCGGCACTGATCAACAATTCCTCAAGCTGCTCAAGCATTTCATCATCAAGCGCACGCCGCACGACCGCGGTTTGATCACCCGCAAACATACGACCCAAGATACCCGGCTTTGGCGCGGCCACTTCGGGTGTGGCGTCAACCACGGGCGCCGGTGCGGCATCAGTGACAATCGCATCGATCCCTGCGTCAATTTTTGACGATGACCCCGACAGTCGGTCTTTGAGCTTTTTGAAAAACGACATCCATACGCCTTTGTACTTGGTGCCTCATGACCTAATCGCTTGGGCTTTGATTGAAAAGGCCCTGCTAAATTTCGTCGCTAAAATGCTGTATGACCAGTTTGATCGGGTTGGGGGCTGCCTGCCCCAGCCCACAAATTGATGCGTCGGCCATCGCGGTACACAATTCCGACAGCAGCGGCTGATCCCAGCGGTCCGCCTGCATCAGTTTCACTGCTTTTTCACATCCCACACGGCACGGGGTGCATTGACCACAACTTTCGTCCTCAAAGAACCGCAGCATATTCAGCGCCGCACCCCGCGCACTGTCGTGGTCTGACAGAACAACAACAGCCGCTGATCCAATAAAGGTGTCATGCGGCTGCAGCGTGTCAAAATCCAGAGGCACATCATGCATGCTGGCAGGCAACAGACCCGATGATGGTCCACCCGGCTGATATGCCTTGAACACGTGCCCGTCTGCCATGCCGCCAGCCGCTGCAATCACATCAGTGATCGTCGATCCAGCCGACAGGAGATAAACGCCGGGGTACGTGACCCGCCCAGAGACGGAATAGGATCGCAATCCGACACGCCCGTTCAGTTCGTTGCGCGACAAAACTTCTGGCCCCTCGCGACAGACCCGCGCCACCCAAAGCAAGGTTTCAACATTATGCACCAATGTCGGTCGATCAAAAATCCCGACCTGCGCCACAAAAGGGGGCCGGTGACGCGGAATGCCGCGTTTGCCCTCGATGCTTTCGATCATCGCGCTTTCTTCGCCGCAGATATACGCGCCCGCGCCGCGCCGCAAATCTATATATCCCGGCGCAACGATGCCTGACGCCTCAAGCGCCGCGATTTCAAGGCGCAGAATTTCCAAGACAGCGGGATATTCGTCCCGCATATAGATGAAACATTTTTCAGCATCGACAGCCCAAGCGGCGATCAACATACCTTCCAGCATCAAATGCGGGGTGCGTTCGAGATAAAACCGGTCCTTAAAGGTGCCCGGTTCCCCCTCATCACCATTCACAGCCAAATAGCGCGGACCGGGGTTGTCGCGCACAAAGCCCCATTTTTTTCCCGCAGGAAAGCCTGCGCCGCCCAAACCGCGCAATCCCGACGCCAGCAAGGTGTCTTGCACCGCCTCCCAGTCGCCATTTTCGCGCAAACCCGCCAAGACACTGTAACCGCCATCGGCGACATAGGCCGCATAGGTTTGGTAGTCCGGCACATGCACGTGCGTATCATCAGCGGCGATCGCAGCCTGCACCTTTTCAACGGTCGCATGATCGATATGGTTGTGACCGATTTCCAGCGCGGGCGCAGTATCACAACGCCCCATGCAGGGCGCACGCAATACGCGGACCTGCGCAGGGTCAAGACCGTCTTGCAGTGCGGTTTTCAACTGCTGCGCCCCGGCCAATTCGCACGACAGGCTGTCACACACACGGATCGTCAAAGCAGGCGGAGGGGTTTCATTTTCTTTCACAACGTCGAAATGCGCATAAAATGTCGCGACTTCGTAGACTTCGGCCTGCGACACCCGCATTTCCTCTGCCAAGGCGCGCAGGTGTGCCGCAGACAGGTGGCCATAGGTATCTTGGATCAAGTGCAGAAATTCGATCAATAGGTCACGTTTGCGGGGGCGATCCCCCAATAAATCTTGCACCTGCGCCCAAGCGACATCGTCCAGCTGTCGGCCTTTGGGGGTGTGGCGCCCCTTGCCTTTGCCAGATTTCCAGACACCGCTGTTATCGTCCGCAGTCATCGCGTTTCTCCCCTCGTGTTAAGGTCAACATAGTGCTCCGATGGCGCGCAGACCATGCAAAAGCGACCGGACAGGCACGGAATACGTTGTCTCGAATTTTGCCGTGACCTGCGCCCCCGGCCCATGCTACCGATCACCCATGACACCACAAATACGCTTGTTTTCCGTTATTACCCTGACCCCCGTTGTGCTTATCGGCGGGGCCGCGGTTTGGGGCGGGCTTTGGGTGCTTGCGGCGGCCATCTATTTGACTGTGCTTGCCGGTATTCTTGATCGTCTGGTGCATAAAATCACCCCGGCAACAGAATTTCCCGCAGGCGACGGGTTGTCTGTCACGCTTGCGCTCGCGCATTTCGCGCTATTGCCGACAGTGGTTTTTGCGCTGGCAGCGAATGAACTGCATGCGCTTGAAAAACTGGGGCTATTTTTTGCCGCCGGGCTGTTTTTCGGTCAGGTCAGCAACGCAAACGCCCATGAACTGATCCACAGCAGCACCCGTGGGCGACACCGACTGGGCATGTGGATCTACATCAGTCTGCTTTTTGGGCACCATACGTCAGCGCACGTGTTGATCCATCATAAGGCGGTGGCAACACCAGCAGACCCGAACACGTCGCGCTGGGGCGAAAATTTTTATCGCTTTGCGGCGCGCGCATGGGCCGGGTCTTTTCAACTGGGTTACCAAGCCGAGGCAGCCCGTCTGAAAGCGAACGGCCGGTCAGCTTGGCGAAACCCCTACGTGATTTACATCGCAGGCGCGCTGATTGCGATGGGGATCGCGCTGTCGATCAGTCCCAAGGCATTGGTGTTTTATGTGTTGCTTGCGGGTCACGCGCAGATGCAACTCTTGATGTCGGATTATGTGCAGCATTACGGGCTGATGCGCGCCACAGCCCCAAGCGGTAAATCCGTCCCCGTCGGGCCTGCGCATAGTTGGAACAGCCCGCACTGGTTCAGTTCGGCACTGATGCTGAACGCGACACGCCATTCCGACCACCACGCGCACCCCGCACGCCCCTATCCCGCGCTTACCTTGCCGCCTGACGTACCGACGCTACCGAAACCGCTGCCCATGATGGCGGCAATCGCCTTGGTCCCGCCAATTTGGCGCAAAATCATGGACCCCGCTGTCAAAAGGTGGCGCAATGTTTAAACATGTTTTTGCCCTTGCGCATATGGCCACCAGCGCCATGGCCCAAGACGCCATGAGCGGGCAAGAATTCGCGGCCTATGCGACGGGGCATACGCTGGGCTATCGTATCCCGCCACATGGCGTCTACGGCACCGAACGGTATCTGCCCGATCAGCGCGTGATCTGGACAACGTTATCAGGGCGCTGCATCAGGGGGACGTGGTTTGAAAGCAAAGACCAAATCTGCTTTCGCTACGACGATGACCCCGCATACAAATGCTGGACGTTCTTTGAAGCAGGTGACGATCTGACCGGATATTATATGCGCGATCCATCCCGCGAATTTCTGATTACCCCTCTGGCCGACGACGCCCTTTTTAGCTGTTCTGATCTCAACTCATGAAAACATTCGTCACATTTCTGATGTTTACCGCAAGCCATCCCGCCACCGCCGAAGGGCGCATGGACGCCGCGACCTTTGATGCCTACGTCACAGGGCGCACCGTCACCTGGGGTGTCGGCGCTGGCTTTGTGCATGGCATAGAGCGGTACATGGACGGACGGCGCGTCATGTGGTCGTCCGAGACGGGAATTTGCCAATACGGTATCTGGTTCGAAAGCAAAGGGGATATTTGTTTTCGCTATGATGGCGACCCTGCCCGCAAATGCTGGGCAATTTCGCACACCCCTGACGGGCTGCGTGCGATCTATACCTCGCAACCCTCAGCTACAGAAATTCACGAGATGACCGACCGCGACGACACGTTGATTTGTCGCGATCTATCGTCATGACGTGCGTGCGCTAACCGCCACGCGACCGTCAGCGAACTGAATCTCGAGGTTGCCCGTGGCCTGCGCCTGCGTGGTGACCAATTGCCCATCACGACGCACCACAGCATACCCGCGCTTCAACGTCTCTTGGTAGCCCAATGTCTCGAACAGCCGATCAAGTGCTTCCAGCCGGGCAATGCGTTCTGCCTGTTGCCGTGACACACGATCAGACAGACGGGTCAGCACGGTATCCAACCGCTCGGATTGGCGCGCGATGCGGGCCGCCAGCAAGCTGGGCGACAACCTTTCCGACAGCGTGTGAAACCTGCGCCGTTCCTCGGCTATACGGCGGGTCATCATTCCCGGGCGCAGTGCGGCCTCTGACACTTGCAGGCGCTTCTTTGACGCAGCCGCGCGCAGCGCAACGGGCAAGCGGTCCGCAAAATAATCAAGCCGCTGCGATGGACCTGATAGTAAACTGTCCTTGTTGGGCAAGGCCCGCCCCAAATCGCTGACGCGCTGGCGCCGATGCTGCACGCCTTGCGACAAGGCACGCGTGAGGCGCATGTTTTGTTGATCAACCCAGCCCAGCAATTCAAGCCGCACGGGCACCGCCAATTCGGCCGCAGCGGTCGGCGTCGGCGCGCGGCGATCAGACACAAAATCAATCAGCGTCGTGTCGGTTTCATGGCCCACCGCAGAAATCAGCGGAATGTCCGATGCAGCCGCAGCACGCACAACGATTTCCTCGTTGAACCCCCACAGATCTTCGAGCGAGCCCCCCCCACGCGCAACAATCAACAAATCCGGGCGTGGCAATGCCCCACCCGGTGTCAGGCGGTTAAATCCATCAATCGCTGCCGCGACATCAGCCGCACACTTTTGACCCTGTACGACCACAGGCCAAACAAGCACCTTGCGCGGAAACCGGTCCCGCAGACGGTGCAAAATATCACGAATGACGGCCCCGGTGGGCGACGTAATGACACCAATAATTTCCGGTAAATACGGCAGAGGCTGTTTGCGCGCGACATCAAATAGCCCCTCGGCAGCCAATGCTGCCTTGCGTTTTTCCAGCATGGCCATCAACGCACCAGCCCCTGCGGGCACGATGTCTTCGATGATCATCTGATATTTCGACTGGCCGGGAAATGTCGTGAGCTTGCCTGTGGCAATCACTTCCATACCCTCTTCGGGGCGATGTGTCAGCGCCTGCGCACGACCCTTCCAGATGACAGCAGACAACACAGACCGGTCGTCCTTGAGGTCAAGGTACAGGTGCCCCGAACCGGGCCGCGACACGCGGCCCACCTCACCGCGTACACGCACGTTTGCAAACCCGCCCTCAAGCGCCTTTTTAACTGCCCCTGAAATTTCAGAAACCGAAAATTCGGGGGTATTATCGACGGGTGCATCGTCAAACAGGTCCATCAGTTGTCCTTCACCTTAAGATTGTGCAACGGCAACGATGTGTACTTCCATTGCAAAAATGTGCTTACGATCAGAACCAACATCCCGAAAATTCCAAACAACATCGATGAAAATGCCGCCGCGAACACAAACGCCAAAAACCCCACGCCCCACATCAGTGTTTGCGATAGGTTGACCATCGTCACCTCTGGCTCGGGCCAATATTGGACATCCGCGCGGCCAAACTCTTGGGCGTAGTATTCTAGCGTCAACCCATAGGACGGGTCATCTTGGACTGGCAGCAGATCACCCGGGTGGTGAATTGTCCGCCCGATGATGCGGGGGCAAAAATCATCAAAATACGCGGCGTGGTCGGCAATATGCGCCCGCCACACCTGATCGACAATCGGCGAAGGTGTCAGGTGTTCGCCAGTGCTGCCGATCAAATACATGAAACGGCGGTATTCTTCGACCATCGTATAACACGTATCAACCTCGTGGCCGGTTTCTTCTTGAAGCCGGTCGATCAGCGACCGTGTTAAGGGGCGCTCGTGAAAGCTGTACCCTTCCAACCGATGCCAGAGCCGACGATCACGCTTTTCGTATTTCATCAAAGTCCCAGTGCGTTTCAGTCTAAAAATTAGCCCAAGCTGCGGTGAAAGACCACGCGAAAATCGCAGCCCGCTGGGAAATAGCCCGGTTGCGCACTTGTGATCGGGACTTGGCATCCGTAAAAACCTGCCAAACCGTCAAACCAGTGGGGCAACAATGAATATTCTGATTTTGGGTAGCGGCGGGCGCGAGCACAGCCTTGCGTGGGCGATCAAACAAAACCCAAAATGCGACCGCCTGATTGTTGCGCCCGGCAACGCCGGAATCAGCGCCATCGCGGAATGTGCCGATATCAATATCCTAGACGGGGATGCGGTGGCGACCTTTGCCGAAGAAAACGCGATCAGCTTTGTGATCATCGGGCCAGAGGCACCTTTGGCGGTTGGTGTGGCCGACAGGTTGCGCGCAGCCGGGCTGTTGGTTTTCGGCCCCAGCAAAGACGCGGCCCTGCTCGAAGCATCCAAATCTTTTACCAAAACAATCTGCGACGCCGCCAACGCCCCCACCGCAGGCTATGCACATTTCAATAATGCCGACGCAGCCCGCGATTACATCCGTGCGCAAGGCGCGCCGATTGTCGTCAAGGCTGACGGTCTGGCGGCAGGCAAGGGCGTCACTGTTGCAATGACTGTTGCCGAAGCCTTAGCGGCGGTTGATGACATGTTCGACGGCAGCTTTGGCGCAGCCGGCGCAGAGGTTGTGATCGAAGAATTTATGGATGGCGAAGAAGCGTCTTTCTTTGTGCTATGCGATGGCAAGACAATCTTGCCCGTTGGCACAGCCCAAGACCACAAACGCGCCTTTGATGGTGATACAGGCCCCAATACCGGTGGTATGGGGGCGTATTCCCCTGCCCCGGTGATGACCGCCGAAGTCACCCAAAAAGCCCTTGCCGAAATTGTACAGCCGACCATTGATGAAATGGCGAAGCGCGGTACGCCCTTTCAAGGCGTGCTGTTCGTTGGCCTGATGATCAAAGACGGGCAACCCCGTCTGGTTGAATACAACGTGCGGTTTGGCGACCCTGAATGTCAGTGTTTGATGATCCGGTTGGGTGGCCAAATTCTTGACCTTCTGCAGGCCTGCGCCGAAGAACGGCTGCATGAAATCCAAGCGAACTGGGCAGATGACCATGCACTGACCATCGTGATGGCGGCAAACGGTTACCCCGGCGACTACGCCAAAGGCACCCCGATCAAGGGCCTCGATGATCAACCTGAGGACAGCTTTCACATGGTGTTTCATGCGGGGACCGCCCAAAAAGATGGGCATATCGTCGCCAATGGCGGTCGTGTGCTGAATATCACCGCGCGCGGCGCGACCTTGGCCGAGGCACATCAAAAAGCCTACGCTATGGCCAAAAACGTCGATTGGCCGCAAGGGTTTTACCGGTCCGACATCGGTTGGCGCGCGCTATAGGGTTCTATACATCCTGCAAACCCCGACAGACAAAAAAGCCGCGCTCATACGACGCGCGGCTTTTAAGTTTTTACGAATAGTTCGCGATATTAGGCCGCGCGGCCGACCAAGACAGAGGTGATCTGTTCACCTGCAACCGACTCTTCGCTGCCTGCGACGGCTGCGAATTCACGGGTCAGACGCTCTAGCGCGGCTTCATACAACTGACGTTCTGAATAGCTTTGTTCGCGCTGATCATCTTGGCGGTGCAGATCGCGGACAACCTCGGCAATCGCGATCAGGTCGCCAGAGTTGATCTTTTGCTCATACTCTTGCGCACGGCGCGACCACATAGCCTTTTTGACCTTCGCTTTGCCACGCAATGTTTTCATCGCTTGCGACACCACGTCAGGTGTGGCCAACGCGCGCATGCCGACTTCGGCGGCTTTGTGGGTCGGGACGCGCAGCGTCATTTTGTCTTTCGCAAAGGAAATGACAAAAAGCTCCAGCTCGAAGCCAGCGACTTCTTGTGTCTCAACCGAAATAATTTTACCAACACCATGCGCCGGATACACAACAAACTGTTCCGGGCTAAATTCGCTTTTTTTCTTCGACATAATCGTCCTTTCATGGCGACCCGCCAGACGTCACGCGACAGAAATTCCGGCGGAAACACGTGTTACCGTCGGTCATGTCGCTTGTCTGTTCGGATCAACTTGTTCGCAGCATTGTGCTGACTATATCATAAAAACAGCGCCCAGAAAAGCGCCGCATTGCAGCATCAGAATCCTGAACAAACTCAGGACTTTGCGCCAAATTACAGCCCGAATCAGCCGCCTTCGCCGGGGGCCTCGGACAGCATCGCCATTTTACCCTCTTTGCCGTCCATCTCGGTCGCTGTCGGCAGCGGATCGCGCTTCGTGACGATAACAGGCCACATTTCAGAGTACTTGCGGTTGAATTCGACCCACTTTTCCATGTCCGGTTCCGTATCCGGCCGGATCGCATCCGCTGGGCATTCTGGTTCACAAACACCACAGTCGATGCATTCATCCGGGTGAATGACCAATGTATTTTCACCCTCGTAGAAGCAATCCACAGGGCAGACTTCGACGCAATCGGTGTATTTACAGGCGATGCAATTTTCGGTGACAACATAGGTCATAGGCGCGTTCCACTTTATATCAATGGCCTAGCTAGGACAGAGTGCGCGATCATTCAAGATCGAATGAACCATCACCTGTACGATGCGTCATCATATCCCGACGTTCTTTCTTTGTTGGGCGCCCTTTCCTGTCCCCACCCGGATTATAGGGACGACGTTCCACAGGTGGGGACATGTCCTCGTACAATGTTTGGGCTTCGGGCGCGGGGCCGCGCCGTTCCCCGCATGCAAGGATTCGCACGACTTTGGTCGCGTCAGCTTGGGAAAACGTCAGAACATCGCCGGCACCAACCGCACGCGCAGGTTTGCTCACGGGTGTGCCCCCGATGCGAACCTTTCCGGCAGACACCACCCCGGCTGCGATGCTGCGCGATTTGAAAAACCGCGCATGCCACAGCCATTTATCTAGGCGGATCGTCTGCCGGGGGGCGTCGGTCAACCCTTTTTGAACCCGGCCAATGCGGCTGCGAACGGGTTATCGGGATCGATCGCTTTTTCACGTTTCGGCTTGGCTGCAAACGTTTGCGGCTTGGTGTTACCAGCTTGGGGTTTGCCTTTCCCCTTTGGCTTACCTTTGACACGAGGACGGTCGTTTTGCGGCCGCTCTGTTTGAGGACGCGCCGGACGTACGGCGCGACCACCCCACGTAAAGGTGTAGAATGTCTCGCGTTCGATACTGTCCACTTGCGCATCTGCCGCGACACCGATTGCCTGCTCATCACCGGCCGTGTCAGGCACACCGCCCGCAACATCAGTGTCAATTGGGTCGACCGCGATCGGTGCGATGCCTTCGTCGGCAATGCTTGCAACGTCACCGCCCAAATCTGCAGCAAGCGTTTCAGCGGGGTCCGTCACAACCGCACCGGCCTTTGGCGCGGCGCGGTCCATTACAGGCGTGCTGTCGTCGATATCAGTTGCTGTTTCAGGGATCACTTTGGTCAATGGTTTGACCTTTTCGCGTTCGCCTTTTTCAGCCTTATAGCCCAATCCGGCCATCAGGTCCGCGAATTGGTCAAGCGTCATACCGGTGATCGACAGCATATCCGGGTTTGCTTCAAACCCGCCGCGACTGTCTTTGTCACGCAGCATATCCGCCAGACGTTCCAGCATATCGATGCGGATCGCCCGTTCGCCGGCCGCGCGGTAGCCCGACATGGCGTAATAACCCGGCACCGCATCTTTCGCGGCGGGCAACGTCACCAGACCGGGTGGCGGGCTTTCGGGGAATTCCTGCAGACCTTTGGTCAACGACCATAACACCAGACGCAACCGCGTCGGGGCAGGTTTCAACAGCAAGGGCTGGAAAATCGTGAATTGGCCGAAACGGACGCCGTGCTTGCGCAACGCCCCACGGGCATCTTGGTCCAATGCCTTGACCTCGTCGGCGATTTCACCGCGCGGAATAATCCCAAAGCCTTCGGCCATCCGAAAAGCAAAGCCTTTTGCAGCCCCTGTCAGTGTGTCGTCGTTTTTCAGGGCCAGCAGGCCTTCGAAACCGGCGGCAATCTTGCGGTCGATAAAGTGCTGCAAACGGCGCTGTACCTTGGCCGCAACATCTTCGCCTGCTTCATCATCCACAAACGCAACGACGCTGGGCTTATAGGGGTCCGCACCCGCAACCAGTTTCCCAACCGCTTGGTCACCCCACATCAGGCCACCTTGTTCGGTGAAATCAATCTCGGGATCGGGGGCATTATAGAATCGATCCGCCAGCAGATGGAACTGCGGCACCAGCGCCTGAACAGAGGCCTGACGCAATGTCTTGGCCTCGTCTGGGCTGCCCGCCTTATCCATGCGAAAGCGGAAACCTTCCAACCGCCCGACGAATTCGCCTTCTACGGTTACTTCACCCTTGTCGTTTACGTCAGCCAAGAGGCTCTCCTTCTGTTTGAGCCGGCGAAGCAAAATGCTTGTCCGCCGGTCCACAAATCTTTGCGTTAGCGCGCCATGCAGCGCGTCTGATAGTCGGTCTTCTACAGCGCGGGTTTCCTCGCGCCAATGAGATTCGTCACGCAACCATCCGTTGCGCTGCGCAACATAAGTCCATGTGCGTATGTAAGCCAGACGTTTTGACAATGTGTCAATATCACCATCTGTCCGGTCGATCCGCCGCACCTGCAACGCAAACCAATTGGACGACACATGCCCCTGCTGATGCAAGTCGTTATAAATCTGTGTGAGCAACCCGGCGTGTTCTCCTGCGGAGATCCCACGAAAATCCGGCACGCGGCACACATCCCACAGCAGTTTGACCGAAGGCCCGTCGGTCGCGCGCGCCGCAACTTCGACGTCCGCGCTCAGCGCTTTTAGCGCCTTCAGGTCGTCGCTTTCGCGCACGCGCGTCAACCATTTGTCGTCGGTACGATCTTCAAGGGTCGCAATCAGCCGCTTTACCGATCCAAACTGTAACCGACTGTTGCGCCAATGTAATTTCGTGACTGGCTTAAACTGGTGTTCGGTAATCGCGGCGGCAACATCATCGTCCAGCGGGGGGGCTTCGCCCGTCACCCCAAAGCTGCCATTCTCAAGGTGGCGCCCTGCCCGACCTGCAATTTGCGCCAGTTCTTGCGGCTCCAGATGCCGCATCCGATGGCCATCAAACTTGATCAGTGATGAAAACGCGACATGCGAAATATCCAGATTAAGCCCCATGCCGATCGCATCTGTTGCGACCAGATAATCGACATCGCCGTTTTGGTACATTTCGACCTGCGCATTGCGCGTACGTGGCGAAAGTGCGCCCATCACCACGGCGGCACCGCCTTTCGTGCGACGTAAAAGTTCAGCGATAGCGTAGACATTTTCAACCGAAAACCCGACGATCGCTGCACGCGCAGGCATCCGGCTAATCTTTTTTGACCCGGTGTAGGTCAACTGTGACATGCGATCACGGTACATAAATTGCGCTTGTGGCACCAAGGCTGCAATTGCACTGCGCATCGTGTCTGCGCCCAAAAACAGGGTTTCATGCAGGCCGCGTGCATTCAGCAACCGATCTGTAAACACATGGCCGCGCTCTGGGTCGGCGCACAGTTGAATTTCGTCAATCGCAAGAAAATCGCAGCCCATCCCTTCGGGCATCGCTTCGACGGTACAAACCCAATAGGCCGCACGCGGGGGCACGATCCGTTCTTCGCCCGTGATTAATGCAACAACAGCGGGGCCCCGTTCGGCGACGATTCTGTCGTAGACTTCGCGCGCCAGCAGGCGCAGCGGCAGCCCGATGACGCCCGTCCGATAAGACAGCATGCGCTGAATGGCATAGTGCGTCTTGCCAGTGTTCGTCGGCCCAAGAACAGCCGTAATGCGCGCGTTGCTCATCTAATATTTCCGATGTGACCCACGCTAAAGCGCGAGACCCTCAAGTTGCAACTGCAAGCGTTTCACCGCGTCTTGCGTCGCGATGGATTGCGGACTGATTTCAAGAATCATTTCGTAAAGCGCTAGCGCATCACTGGGACGTTCCAATTGCTCCATCATCGCGGCCAGCACGGTCATCGCTTCAAAGTGGCGCGGGTTAATCTGTAATACGCGCTGTATATCGGCCAGCGCAGGACCAACCTGATCAAGGAAATAGTACGATGTCGCGCGTCCAAAATATCCTTCGGAAAATCCGGGCGCGTGGTCAACAAGCGCGCTGAAATGGTCGACAGCAAGGTCTGGCTGGCCGGATTCCATCGCGTCTTTTCCACGGCGCAACAACAAATCCATCGCTGGCGATCCGCTTTTTTCCCATTCGGCGATGATCTGCTGTTCAACACGCAAATAAGTATCTTCGTCCGCCGCCAGCAGGTCTTGATAAAGGTCATCCAACGGCGTCTCTTGCGCCAGTGCGGGTAAGGAAAACCCCACTGCCAGAAAAAGTGCCGTGACGATACGTTTGAAGCGATGTGTCTGCATGTTCATATTGGTAATGTAACGCAGTTCGCGGCCAACACCAGAGGCTGGTCGCCACATCAACCAAGAAGGACGAAAAACATGAGTGACGTTGTAACCGAGGCAGTCGCCGCCCTGAACGCAAAAATGGACGGCGCCGGCTTTGACGGCACCGCAAAGTTTGTGATCGAAGGCGAAGGCGCCATCATCATCGACGCCGACGGCGCGCGCGCCAGTGATGACGACGCAGACGTGTCTTTGACCGCCGACACCGAAACATTCAAAGCCATTCTTGATGGCGAATTGAACCCAACGACTGCGTTCATGACGGGCAAACTTTCTGTCGATGGCGACATGGGGCAAGCCATGAAACTGGCAAGTGTGCTGGGCTAACATATGATTGCAGCACCTCTTTTTGATGACATTGCAGAAGGTCCATCTGGGGGTGCTGCGCATTGGCTACGCACGGCTGACGGTATGCGTATCCGCGTGGGCCACTGGAACCGCGCGGCGGCAAAAGGTACTGTTCTGATCTTTCCGGGTCGCACCGAATTTGTAGAAAAATACGGGCGCGCCGCCAAGGCGCTGCACGATCGCGGGTATGCAAGCGTCGTGGTCGATTGGCGGGGACAAGGTATTTCCGACCGCATGACCGCCAACCGGGCAATTGGCCATGTGGGCAGTTTTCTCGATTTTCAACATGACGTGAACGCAGTCATGGATCACGCGAGGGCGCTGGATCTGCCGCAACCCTATTTTATGATTGCCCACTCTATGGGGGGGTGCATCGGCTTGCGGTCGCTGCAAGACGGGCTTGATATCAAGGCCGCCATGTTCTCGGCCCCGATGTGGGGTATCCAGATGTCGGTCGCGCTGCGCCCCATCGCGTGGGGGCTTTCGACGGTCAGCAGGCACCTCGGGTTCGACGAAACGCTGGCTCCTGGCCAGTTTGAACAACCCTATGTTTTGCGCGCCCCTTTCGAGGGCAACGCATTGACCAATGACGCCGCCATGTTTGCAACACTTGGGGATCAGCTACGCCGGCATCCTGATCTTGCCCTCGGGGGGCCGTCGCTGCGCTGGCTCAATACATCATTGCGCGAAATGCACCGCCTCAGCTTGCGCGCGTCACCCGACCTGCCTTGCATCACATTCCTGGGCAGCAAAGAGGCGATCGTTGACCCGGTGCGTATTCGGGACCGCATGTCGCATTGGCCCGGCGGGCAGCTGCGGATTATCGCAGGCGGCCAGCACGAAATGATGATGGACAGCCCCGCTGTGCAAAAAAGCATCTTTGATGCGACCGCAGCGCATTTTGATGCGGCAATCAGGGCGCCTGCCCACGCCTGACCCAACCCACCTTTGAACTGTGAAGGGGTTTCAACCGCCCCTCCCCCCGCCTATGTTATGGCAAACAACCGTTCAGAGGTATCCGATGAAATTTCCCCAGCCCGTTTTCGACACAAATGCCCAAGGCGGCAAAGATCTGGGCAACCTGCCCGAATGGGATCTGACCGACCTTTATACCAGCCCCGATGCCCCCGAGCTGGAACGCGACATGGCGTGGCTTGAAACAGAATGCGCCGCCTTTGCCGCCGACTATGAAGGCAAGCTTGCCGGCCTTGACGCTGCCGGGCTGTTGCACGCAGTTCAGCGTTATGAACAAATTGATGTGATCGCAGGGCGTATTATGTCCTATGCTGGGCTGCGTTATTATCAAATTACCACAGATAGTGATCGCGCAAAATTCATGGCGGACTGTCAGGACGAAATCACCGATTTCACGACACCCTTGGTTTTCTACGGACTTGAGTTCAACCGTCTGGAAGATGCGCATCTGGCGCAGCTTCTGGCAGCGAACACCGATCTTGAGTGTTACAAACCTGTCTTCGACAGGATGCGCGCGATGAAGCCGCACCAACTGTCAGACGAGCTCGAAAAATTCCTGCACGACCAATCCACCGTTGGTGCAGCGGCGTGGAATCGCCTGTTCGATGAAACAATGGCGGGGCTTGAATTTGATGTCGACGGGGAAACCCTGAGCCTCGAGGCAACGCTGAACCTGCTGACCGAACAAGACCGCAAAAAGCGTGAATCCGCCACACATGCGCTGGCCAAAGTGTTCCAGGGCAACATCAAACTGTTTGCGCGCGTCCACAACACGCTGGCGAAGGAAAAAGAAATCGAAGACCGCTGGCGCAAAATGCCAACGCCACAGACAGGTCGCCACCTGTCGAACCACGTCGAACCCGAAGTGGTCGAGGCCCTGCGCAACGCCGTGGTTGCCGCCTACCCGCGGTTATCTCACCGCTATTACGCGCTTAAGGCCAAATGGCTGGGGTTGGACCGGATGCAAGTGTGGGACCGCAACGCGCCCCTGCCGATGGAAACCACGCGCATCGTCAACTGGGACGAAGCCACCAAAACCGTGCTGGATGCCTACGCCAGTTTCGATCCTAAAATGGCGGATATCGCACAGCCATTCTTTGACAAGGGCTGGATCGACGCGGCCGTGAAACCCGGCAAAGCACCCGGCGCGTTTGCCCACCCGACCGTGACCCCCGTGCACCCCTACGTGATGCTGAACTACCTTGGCAAACCCCGCGATGTGATGACGCTGGCCCATGAATTAGGTCACGGCGTGCATCAGGTGCTGGCCGCAGAGCAAGGTGAACTGCTGTCATCGACGCCGCTGACCCTTGCGGAAACCGCGTCTGTCTTTGGCGAAATGCTGACATTCCAAAAGCTGCTTGAAGGGGCGAAAACCAAAGAAGAGCGCAAGATTTTGCTCGCTGGTAAGGTCGAGGATATGATCAATACCGTCGTGCGGCAGATCGCGTTTTATGATTTTGAATGCAAACTGCATGCGGCGCGTAGCGATGGAGAGTTGACCCCAGATGGCATCAACGCGCTATGGATGTCGGTGCAAGGCGAAAGCCTGGGGCCGGTATTTGACTTTGCCCCCGGATATGAAACGTTCTGGGCCTATATCCCGCACTTTGTGCACTCGCCGTTTTACGTCTACGCCTACGCCTTTGGTGACGGGCTGGTGAACGCGCTTTACGCCGTTTATGCCGAAGGCGACCCTGACTTCCGCGAAAAATATTTTGATATGTTGCGCGCGGGCGGGTCCAAGCACCACAAAGACCTGCTGGCGCCCTTCGGCCTTGATGCATCGGACCCCGCATTTTGGGACAAGGGACTGTCAATGATCGAAGGCTTCATTGACGAGCTTGAGGCGATGGAGGATTGACCCTGGTTACGCTGACACCGCTGACCAGCGCACTCGCCGACTCGCTCCGGCGGGTCAGCGTGGCCCCCGATCAGGTGGTATTCTCGGGGCAGCCCGCCGAATTCATCGACCTGAACGATCCCCTGATTGACGTGCATGTAATTATGTATGGCGATCAGGTTGCAGGGATGTTCCGCATTGATCGCGGTTTTCATCTGCATCATCGGTTTGCGGCCAGCAACATCTTTGGGCTGCGCACATTTTTGATCGATCAGCACCTGCAAGGGCGCGGCATCGCATCGGGCTGCGCAGCGCAGTTGCAGGCGTATTTGGCGCACAGCTACCCAGCGGCAGAGGCGGTCATGCTGACAGTGAACCTGCGCAACCCCCATGCGCGCAAGGTTTATCTGGGCGGCGGTTTCATCGACACCGGCGCCCAGTACATGGACGGCGGTGCCGGACCACAACATATTTTAAAACTATCGCTGGCGATCTGAACCGCGTTTGATCAGTCCAGATCGGTCCACGGCCACGGTTTGACTTCGCTCGCGGCGGTCTGATAGCGCGCAGCTTTGGCCATCCAAACGCCCATCGTCGTCCCGATCTCGGCCAAGGGTTCATTCGGGGTACGTTTGTTCACCAGCATGATCACAAATTGCGCGATCGTGAGCAGGCCAAGCAACGTGCTGGCCATGCTCATCAGCACCGCAATAATGATCATATGCACCAATCGCAGCCAAAGGCTTTCGAAATCAGATGCGCCCTTGGCGTCGTTGTCGTCGTTCATCCGCGTCTCCTAAACCGGGGCGTCGCCCGCCGCAAAAACCATATCGATCATCCTTTGCGTACCGCGCGAAAATTCAAGCGGGCATGGGTAATCTGCACCCGTGCGGACGGAATTGCAAAAGTTTTCAACCTGCAAAACATAGTGGTTCACACCCGCCCAGCGTTCGGTCGTGACTGCTGTTGTGTCCGTCTCAAGCACCAATTCTGCCTGATCAAACACATTCGCGTTAAACGGACAGGTCAGGCGAATAATCCCCTGTTCGCCATGGAAAGTGACCTGTTGGTGCGGAAACAACCGCATTGAAACCGTCGCCGAATAGGTGAAATCAGGAAATTCCGCAGCAACCTGCGCAAACACATCAACACCATTGTCCATCCGCAAGTTTGCGTATGGTACGGTGGCAGGCTCTGCGCCAGTCACAAATCGCGTTGAACCGAATGTGTAAACCCCGATGTCGCGCAGTCCGCCGCCACCCTTATCAGCCTGATTGCGGATGTTGCCCGTATCGTCATTATAATAGGTGAACGTCGCGTCCACATGCTTGACGCGACCAATCGCGCCAGCCTGCACCAATTCGCGCGCCCGGACAAATTGTGGATGGTGGACAATCATAAAGGCTTCAGCGGCCAGTTTACCGGCCTTGTCACGCGCTGCGATCAAGGTGTCGAAATCAGCATCCGACAGGGCGATTGGTTTTTCGCACAAAACGTGCTTCCCCGCCGCAAGCGCTTTTATCACCCACTCTACGTGCAAATGGTTCGGCAGCGGGATGTAAACCGCATCAATGTCGGGGTCGGCCAGCAATGCGTCATAACTGTCGTGAACACGCAGGCCCGGCGCAAATTCCTGAAACGGGGCCGCCTTGTCTGGATGTGACGTCGCCAATGCAGTCAGTTCAGCGCCGCGCGCGGCATGGATGGCAGGCGCCATGTGGTTCAGCGCAAAATTAGCGGCGCCTAGAACGCCCCATCGTATCGGTATCATGAAACTCTCCTCTTCGGCGCAATGTTAGCGGTAACCACCCGCATTGCAACCGCACCTCATCGTTCATCCGCACAAAAAATCCCCGCCGGACGAACCGACGGGGGTGTTTATGCACAGTTGGGTTTGGCGACCTACGCCGTTTCCAACATGCCCTTTTCTTTGGCCAGCTCTTGCATCTTGGCTTGCAGTTTTTCAAACGCGCGCACCTCGATCTGGCGGATCCGTTCGCGGCTTACTTTGTACTGCGTGCTCAAATCCTCCAGGGTTACGGTTTCGTCGGAAAGACGACGTTGTACCAGAATGTCCCGCTCACGCTCGTTCAAAACGGTCATCGCCTCGGCCAAAAGTTCGCGCCGGGCATCAAGTTCGTCGTGTTCCTCATAGTCAGAGGCGGTATCGGCACTTTCGTCCTCCAACCAGTCCTGCCACTGCATGGACCCTTCGCCATCCGCGCCGACCTGGGCGTTCAGCGACGCATCCCCGCCCGACAGGCGGCGGTTCATCGAAATCACTTCATCCTCGGTCACACCCAGATCAGTCGCGATCCGCGTGACATTTTCGGGACGCAGATCCCCGTCCTCCAACGCGCCGATGCGTGATTTCGCCTTGCGCAGATTAAAGAACAGCTTTTTCTGCGCCGAGGTTGTGCCCAATTTGACCAATGACCACGACCGCAAGATATATTCCTGGATCGACGCCCGGATCCACCACATGGCATATGTCGCCAAACGGAAACCTTTTTCAGGGTCAAAGCGTTTGACCGCCTGCATCAGGCCCACATTGGCCTCCGAAATCACCTCGGCCTGCGGTAAACCATACCCACGATAGCCCATCGCGATCTTCGCCGCGAGACGCAGGTGAGATGTGACCATCTTGTGGGCCGCTTCGGTGTCCTCATGGTCCACCCAGCGTTTGGCCAGCATATATTCTTCCTCGGGTTCCAGCATCGGGAACTTACGGATTTCTTGCATATACCGGTTCAACCCACCTTCTGGGGTTGGTGCGGGTAAATTCTTGTAGTTGCTCACTGTCTCTGCCCTCCTAATGTTTAAAGGCTTAACATGAATATGGTACGGTTGACGTAACGTTTCAAGTCCATGTCTTGAAATTTCGTAAATCCAATATGAACCGTTTAGTTTAGTAATGCGAGCGTATTTTACGTGCATTCACGCACATGGGACCGATTGTTTCAGCCCAGATGCGCGAATTTCACATCGTAAATGCTATGCGCATGGTCTCTCTGCAGAAATAGTCCCAAAACCGCGCCTTACAGACGCTTTCAAACCAAAGGTGTTCGCGACGCAGCGATCGCATATATCAGGCACGCGATTTTCGCGGCCGGCCATAGCATATGCGCCGGCACAGAAATCTAACTAGCCGTGAAGCCAAGTGCCGACAGAAGCGTGGTCATATCATCCGGTAATGCTGCTTCGAACTCCATGAATGCGCCCGTGACCGGGTGCTCAAAGCCCAACGTGGCCGCGTGCAGCGCCTGACGGCCAAACCCGGCCACCGCAGCCACCCCTGCCTCGCCGACGGCTTTGGGCGACAGTTTTCGGCGCCCGCCATAGACGGGGTCACCAATCAGCGAATGACCACAATGGGCCATATGCACGCGAATCTGGTGCGTGCGTCCCGTTTCCAACCAACATTCAATCAACGTCGCGCAAGGCGGATTGCCCAAGGGTTCAATAATCCGCGACCTTGTGACGGCATGACGCCCGGTGGTAAATGAAACCGCTTGGCGTTGGCGATCCGTCTTGTGACGGCCTAAAAATGTCTGGACCTTCAGAATATTGCCAGGCTCGAATGAAGTCCCCTTGACGCCACGCAACCGCGGTTCATTGGCATCAGGGACACCATAACACACCGCAAGATAGCGACGTTCGACCGTATGTGCCGCAAATTGCGCGGCCAGATGGTGATGCGCGCGGTCCGTCTTTGCTGCCACCAACAAACCTGTCGTATCTTTATCAATGCGGTGCACGACACCGGGGCGTTTCATGCCCCCCACCCCCGATAGCGTGTCCCCACAATGATGGATCAAGGCATTCACCAGCGTTCCGGTCGGCGTACCGGGGGCCGGGTGGACGACCATGCCCGCAGGTTTATTGATCACAATCAAATCATCATCTTCGAAAACGACATCCAGCGGGATATCTTCACCACCGATATGGCTTTCGACAGCGACCTCAACGGTCACATCAACCTGGGCGCCTTCGGCCACACGAAACCGGGGGTCTGTGATGACCGTTCCATCAATGCGCACTGCGCCGTCAGCAATAAGCTTCGCCAAACGCGACCGGCTCAGTGAGGCATCGTCAGGCACATCGCGTCCCATGGCCTTGTCTAAACGTGGTGGCGGGTTTGCCCCTATTTCAAACGAAATCACTTCGGACATGGCACACTTGCCCTCGCTTTGGGTAAAATACTCCTGCCAGAGGCTCCGGCAGATCAGGTTGCGCGCGGGTTTGCGGGATCACACGCAAAATAGCAAGGCATGTCTCAACCTGACATCATTCATCGATGGGAGGGTGGTACCGCCTCCCCGGCTTGAACGGGGGACCCCTGGTTCCACAAACCAGTGCTCTAACCAACTGAGCTAAGGCGGCATCGAGGCTGATTTAGCCGCACATCCACACGATTGCAAGACCTCTTTGCCGCTTTATCCCGCAGCAACGGCTTGCCAAGCTGTATAATGGCGCGCTACTCAAATACGAAGAAATCAGGGGATTCCAGATGGGTATTAATAACGAGCGTGACATCGAGGCAAACATGCAGATCGGTCCAACCGATTTGGGCATGGTGCGAATCTTTATCGACGCCAACGGCGTTGAAATCCCCATGGATTTTGAACCCGAAGAAGCCGACGAAATCGCCGAAGAAATCAAAGCCGCCGCAATGGCAGCCCGCGCCGTCAAAAAGCGCTGATCACGCCTGGGTCGCGTACCGCCTGCGCGCGCAGCGCAGCGTGACGCGCGAATTTTTGCACCATGACCTTGCGCCGCGCTGGCGCAAGTCTGGTCTCTGGGCCCATACGGACGATTTCGCCGCCATAGCTGTCCGCGAGGATCAGTCCGGTTTGGTCCGGCAAAAGCTCGGTCGGAAATTCGGTATCGACCGCCCAAAAGAATCGGTCACACCATTCCAAATAGCCCTGCCATTTTCGATCTGTTTGAAAATCTGCACGGCTCGACTTGCACTCGATAATCCATATCTCGCCCTTGGGGCCAAGCGCCATCACATCCACGCGCAATCCGCGTGTGGGTATCAATTCCTCTACGCTCACAAAATCATGGCTGCGCAGGTGGCGGCAAACGCCTCGTGCCAAAAGCTGACCCGGCATAAGCGGATCGATATCGTTGGTGTTAAGCATGCTTCGAAACATGAACATTGGGTGAACAAAAATCAAGATCAAAAATTGCATCGATCACAAGCCTGATTCGAACGGCGATCAATGTCCTTCATTTTATAGCCTGATCTGGAAATTTATTCCGCATATCGCGGCCACAACTGTTTTTCGTTATGATTCAACACCTAAGCGGATATTCGCCGATACAGAACGCCAATCCGCCGACCATTTGTGACCCAATTATGGCATCGGACGTTAGGTCAACTGCCGAAAAACCACCTGAACGTCACGATTTCGACGGGTTTGAACCGCATAAAGAAGGCACGTTCACTCAGGAGCCTCGCCATGTCACTGTTTCACAGTATCACATTTTATGAAGTTTCCATGGCGCTTATTATGGTGGGGCTCGCTGAACGGGTGTTGCTTGCTTATGCCCCCTTAGACATGGTCGGCCCCAATGGATGGCTGATCAAAGCGAACATTCAAGAATAATCAAACTCGGCACTTGCCGTGGGTAGGTTTCGCGCCTACCTGTTGTCGTGGCGGGTTTCTGCGCTCCTCGTACGGATATGCACAAATCCAGTGGCCTTAAGCAAATCCTCGGATGCTGGCTCTGTTCTAACCCTGGTTAGATTACCTGGCGCCCACCTGTACATACAGGTCCCCGGGATTAGTTGCATGTACGGCTGCCGCGGTTCCCGCCACCTTTATTTTTCGGATACCGAATGGGACAGCGCCACAAAGGCGACACCCGACGACAAAAAGTTGATCCCCAAGAATAGCCCGATCGCCCAAAGCGCGGTCCCCGGCAGACCGGCAATCAACAAGACACCTAACAGCAACGTAATCGCGCCATTAAACGCCAGCCATCCCCAGCCGGTTTTGGGGCGGCGTTGCGTCGCGATATACGTTTCAACGGCGCCTTGGGCCAGAAACGCAAGGCCCAGCAGGAACGTCAACCCGATCAGTCCGTTCAGCGCAAAAAATGCCAAATAGACACCCAATGCCAAATGCATCACCGCGATCAACCCGCTGCCAATGGCCGATTCCCAGGCTTTGGCCTGCAACGCGTGATACAATAACGCGGCACCGGTCAGCAAGAAAACCCAGCCCAGCAACACCTTGGCCGCGATCGAAAACACGAGGGGGAACAGGATCGCGAGCAGCCCAAGAATAATCAGCACATAGCCCGTTGTGCGGAATTGACTGCGGAATTTGCGCAGTGCTTCGATAACGTCAGGCGGGGTCTGGTCGATCTGGGACATTTGGGCGCTCCTTGTTACCGCAAGGCTGCGGCGTCGTGGCCCAAACGTCAATAGGGGTTAAAAGTTCTCGGGTTGCGCCTCGCGCGCCATATGGTCCAGCACCGCGTTCACAAACTTGGGTTCTTTGCCGTCATGCGAAAATGCTTCGGCGACGGCAACAAATTCGCTGATCACGACCTTGGGTGGCGTGTCTTTTTTGTAAAGTTCGGCACCCGCGGCGCGGAACAGTGCCCGCCACGTCGGATCAATCCGTGCAATCGGCCACTTGGCGACCAGCGCCCTGTCGGTCATCTGGTCAATCGCGGCTTGGTTATCAACCGCAGTTTCCATGAGGCCGCGAAATGTATCCGGATCACCTTCGATCAATTCGGCATCGTCAATGATCTCACCGAAACGGTGATCCTCGAACTCTTGGGTGATCGTTTCCACTGTCTGCCCAGAGGCTTCCATCTGGAACAATGCCTGCACAGCATAGAGCCGTGCGGCAGATTTCATTTTACGGCGTTGGTTGTTCGAAATGGTCATGCTGTCGTTTTACCGCCTGTGTTACCAGCCAGCAGAATTTCCTGTGTAAAGCCCACCGATTTGTCGGATTTGCTCCACTTACGGGCCAGCGCAATCAGGTGCAAGGCCGCAGCAGCGGCACCGCCACCTTTGTTCATTTGTGCGGGGTCAGCACGCACCACCGCCTGATCACGATTTTCAACGGTCAGGATACCATTGCCGATGCAGGCACCTTGCAAACCCAGCAGCTGGATCGCGCGTGAACTATCGTTACAGACGGTGTCGTAATGTGTCGTTTCACCCCGGATCACACAGCCCAGTGCCACATACCCATCGAAATTCGACATCCTTTCGGCAATACCGATTGCGGTCGGAATTTCCAACGCGCCGGGGACTTCTGCAATCTCCCATGTCGCGCCGGCCTTTTCAATTTCGGCCTTGGCACCCGCGATCTGGTTGTCCGAGATGTCCTTGTAGTAAGGGGAAGCCACGATCAGAATTTTCACCGGTTTTTCAAACGTTGGCAGCGGCATGATGTAATGTGACGGTCCGGCCATTATCTGTTCTCCGAAATTTTGCGCGTGCCTATGATTTCAAGGCCGTACGCATCCAAGCCCACGACCTTGGGCATGGGAGAGTTGGTCAAAAGCGTGATTTCATGTAATCCAAGTGCGCTCAGGATTTGCGCGCCCAGCCCGTACTGGCGCAGTGTCTTGGGTGTGACCTCGTCTTCGTGGTCGATTTTCATGTGAACGTCGCGCAACAACACCAACGCACCCCGCCCCTCGGCTGCGATAATCTCCATGGCGTCGCTGAATTCGTTGCGCCGCCCCGGATGACCGGCACCAACGACATCCAGCATCGGATCAAGCGCGTGCATCCGCACCAAAACAGGCGCGGGTGTTGTGATGTCACCTTTAACCAGCGCAATGTGTTCGGCGCCTTGGGTTTCATCCGTGAAAATATGCATTTCCCAGTCGCCACCGAACTCTGAATGGATTTGGCTGACCTCGCGCACGCGCACCAGATTATCATGGCGGCGGCGGTAAGCGATCAGGTCGCTGATCGTGCCGATTTTCAGCCCATGAAGCTGGGCAAAAGCAACAAGATCCGGCAGGCGCGCCATCTCGCCGTCATCTTTCATGATCTCGCAAATCACGCCCGACGGGTTCAGGCCAGCAAGGCGGGAAATATCAACGGCTGCCTCTGTGTGTCCAGCACGCACCAACACGCCCCCTTCACGGGCGCGCAGCGGAAAGACATGTCCAGGTGTCGCAATATCAGCGGCCCCCTTCGCGGCATCAATCGCGGTGGAAATCGTGCGCGCACGGTCATGCGCGGAAATTCCTGTGGTAACCCCCTCGCGGGCCTCGATGCTGACGGTAAATGCGGTTTCGTGCCGTGACGAATTGTATGAGGCCATCAAAGGCAGGCCCAGCGCATCAATCCGGGAACCGGGTAAAGACAGACAGATCAGCCCGCGCCCGTGTGTGGCCATGAAATTGATCGCGTCAGGTGTGGCCATTTGCGCCGGGATGACCAAATCGCCTTCGTTTTCGCGATCTTCATGATCCACAAGCACAAACATCCGGCCATTGCGCGCGTCTTCGATAATATCTTCAATCTTGCTGATCGCATCTGACCAGTCGCGCTCAACCGGCCCCGGTGTTTCAAAATTCTGGCTCATGCGCATCCCCGACTATATGTTCTGACGCAGA
Organism: Yoonia sp. SWMV100; assembly: GCF_056108365.1. Taxonomy (NCBI): domain Bacteria; kingdom Pseudomonadati; phylum Pseudomonadota; class Alphaproteobacteria; order Rhodobacterales; family Paracoccaceae; genus Yoonia; species Yoonia sp. SWMV100. The sequence goes on from NZ_JBWBAQ010000002.1 coordinate 495,284, forward strand.
TAGCCCAGCAATGCGCATTTGGGAAGAGCGGTGGACCAACATCCGCCCTGCGACGTCACGGCGACCTGTAAAAACTGCAAGGCCGGTTTTAGCCCTGCTGTTGTGCGAAATAGGTCTCTGCCGAGAGGTAGCCCGCCAATTTTGCGGCGTCGGTCCATTCACGTTCGAACGCGGTATCCCCCACCAGCACAAACCGGTCCCCCGAGGTTTTTTCGGCGCGCGCAACCGCAACAAGCTGATCGCGCATCATCGACCAGCGGGCGACAAACCGTGGTGCCGTATAGGCACGATCAACACCATCGAGCGCGGCAAGATGCGTCGGTGTGACAGGCGCATGCGCCAGACCGATCCGGCGTGCATCAACCAACGCGTCAAGCTTTGCCGCGCGTGCGTCGGGCATCCGCTGCCCATCGCGCAAGACTTGCAACGCGTTGCTTGAAAACAAAAATCCGATTAGGTCATGTCCGGTGCTTGCACGGATCCCGGCATAAGTTTTGTATGGCAGCCCCAACTCCTGCGCCCGCTTCACACGCAGGCGCACGACCTCTATCGGCAGGGTTGGTAATAAATCTTTGCGGGCTTTGGTCCAGACATGCTTGCGCCAGCTCAAGCCGGGTTCAATCACCTGCCCCGAATTATGCCCGATCCCCGCCATCACGCATATTCCTGCAAACGGGCGACGTAGCGCGCCATCGTGTCAACTTCGATGTTGACCAGATCGCCCACCGCGATGTCACCCCATGTGGTGGCGCCTTTGGTATGCGGGATAAAATTTATGCCAAAGTCGGTGCTGTCGACCTCATTCACTGTCAGCGATGTGCCATTCAGCGCAACGGACCCTTTAGGTGCGATAAACCGCGCGAGCCGTTCCGGGGCACGGAAAGTCACCCGCGTACTGTCACCCTCGTCACGCATCGCAATCACTTGCGCCACACCGTCCACATGGCCCGACACGATATGGCCACCCAATTCGTCGCCGACTTTTAACGCGCGCTCCAGGTTCAGCAGTTTGCCTATCTGCCATTCACCGACATTTGTGGCGCTCACGGTCTCAGCCGAGATTTCGACATCAAACCAGTTTTGCGGTGCCGTGCCCAGCGCAACCACGGTCAGGCAGACACCGTTGCAAGCGATTGACGCGCCAATGTCGATGCCATCGACGTCATATGCGGTGCCGATTCTTGCGCGCAAATCTCCGCGCTGCTCCAGCTCAAGAATACGCCCGCAATCGGTGACAATTCCAGTAAACAAGCGAAATTCCTCTCATTTTCAAAACATTCCCCGCGCGGATGCACGCAAGGTATGCTACATACTTGTCGCACAATGCGCAGGAGGGCAAGTTGTGTTCATGAACGTTTTATTGTGTCTGTCGTTGTAAAGTTTGGTCAGTGGTAAAAGAATCGCAACATCGGTTTTTGTTTTTGCAGGGTCCGCACGGCCCGTTTTTTCGGCGCCTTGGTCGGTCACTGCGCACGGCTGGCGCACAGGTTTACCGTGTTGGGTTTAACGCGGGTGACAGGGCGTTCTGGTGGAAATCCCCCAACTATATTCCATACACAGGGTCACAGGCAGATTGGCCCGCGGCGCTAAGCCAGATTATCGCCACCCATCAAATCACCGACATTGTGCTATACGGCGATACCCGCCCTATCCACGCCGAAGCCGTCCGCCAAGCCAAAGACCGCGGTCTGCGCATCCACGTCTTTGAAGAAGGATATATGCGCCCCTACTGGGTTACCTATGAACGGGGGGGCAGTAACGGGTTTTCACCGCTGATGAAACTATCGCTTGATGATATGCGCGCACGCCTCGCATGCTCTGGGGTGGATGTGCCGACCCCGCCAACCCATTGGGGCGATATGCGTCAGCACATCTTTTACGGGGCGCTTTATCATTGGTTTGTGTTGTTTCGAAACGGAAAATATCCGGCGTTTCAGCCACACCGCGCACTGCCCATTCGTACCGAGGCTTGGCTTTATTCAAAGCGCTTGCTCTTGATGCCCTATCTGGCCGCTGAACGATCCTATGCGACCCGCAAGATCAAGGCTGCTGGCTATCCCTATCACATTGCGCTGTTACAGCTGGAACATGACGCCAGCTTTCAGGCGCATTCCACGTTTCATGAAATGCGCGAATTTGTGCAGGTGGTGATCGACGGGTTCGCCGCCGGTGCGCCCGCACACCATCACTTGGTCTTTAAGGCACATCCGTTAGAAAACGGGCAATCACCGCTGCAAAAGCTTATCCGCGATATCGCGCAAAGCCACGCAATAGCGCCGCGCGTGCATTACGTGCGCGGTGGCAAATTAGCACAATTATTGGACGAAGCCCGCAGCGCCGTCACCGTCAACTCTACCTCTGGTCAACAAGCGCTTTGGCGCGGCATTCCGTTGCGGGTTTTTGGCACAGCAGTCTACGATAAGCCGGAGCTAGTCTCGCATCAGCCGCTGCGATTATTCTTTGCCAACCCACAGGCCCCTGACCACGCAGCCTATCGCGATTACCGCCAATTTTTACTGCAAACCTCGCAAATTCCCGGCGGCTTCTATTCGCATAAGGGGCGGCGCCAACTGATGCGACAACTGACGGACCGGATGCTGGCGCAAGCCGGGCCATATGAGGCCAAGGCGGATGTGACCCCACCGGTGATCCGGTCCGTGAATTAACGGACTTTCCAACACCTGTGGCCTCAAGTAGCTTCCGCCAATGAACGAACCGGCCCGTAAAAACCTTTTTGTCTATAACGGCGGCTTCCTGACCGAAGGGCGGATGCGGCGGATTGTCAGCCTTGCGGGCTTTGACATTCGCGTTGGGGTGCCGTCCGACGCTGATCTCGTCGGCGTCTGGGGGCATAGCCCGACATCGCCCCGCGGCACGACGGTCGCGGCCAGAAAAAACGCGGGCGTGGTGCGGGTCGAGGACACATTTTTACGCTCTGTTGGACTGGGACGCGATGGCGATGCGCCTATTGGATTAAATATCGACACCAGCGGCGTGCATTTCGACCCGTCCACACCATCGGATTTGGAAAAAATCCTGACCGACGATCCGCTTGACGATACCGCCCTGCTCAATCGCGCACGCGATGGCATCGCAATGCTGAAGGCCCAGCATCTGTCGAAATATAACCAGTTTGATCCCGACTTGCCCCTGCCTGATCCGGGGTATGTGTTGGTCATCGACCAAACCCGCAAGGACGCCTCTGTTCAGGCAAGCGGCGCGGACAGCAACACATTTCGTGAAATGCTGTTCTATGCCCAAACCGAACACCCCACCGCGCAGATATTGATTAAAACACACCCCGAAACGGTCGCCGGACACCGCAACGGGTACTTTAGTGAAAAAGACGCGAGCGACCGGATCAGCCTGTGTGACGCGCCCTTTTCGCCTTGGGCGCTGCTTGATGGTGCGATTGCGGTCTACACGGTCAGTTCGCAGCTCGGCTTCGAGGCGGTCTTGGCGGGACATAAACCCGTTGTCTTTGGTCAGCCGTTTTATATGGGGTGGGGCCTGACCGATGATCGCACGCCCCTGCAACGCCGCCAGCGCAGCCTGACGCGCGCGCAGCTTTTCGCGGGTGCGATGCTGCTTTACCCCACATGGTATGACCCGTTTCATGACAGGCTGTGCAGCTTTGAGGAGGCTGCCACCACCCTGGCCGCGGCCACCCGCGTATGGCGCGAAGATCACGCGGGCTGGGTTGCAGGCGATATGCGCCCATGGAAACGCAAGCCACTTCAGCAGTTTTTCGGACAACCCCATAAGGTCCGGTTTGCGCGTGGTGCGTCGGCTGATGCACTGGCAAAGGCGACAGGTCGCCGCCTGATGCGTTGGGCAAATACAGACGCGCACGACGCGATATTGGTCGAAGATGGGTTTTTGCGATCACGCGGCCTTGGGGCTGATCTGGTTGGCCCGCTCAGCCTCGTGCTTGATGATCTGGGGATCTATTATGACGCCACCCGTCCCAGTCGGCTTGAGACGTATATCAATACCTCAGACCGGCTATCCCACGCGGATCACGCCCGCGCGGCGGCATTGATCGCGCGGATCACCGGTGCCGGATTGTCAAAATATAATCTGCCCCGCGCAACCGATGTCACGCTGCCCAAGGGCCGGCGTATTTTGGTGCCCGGCCAAGTCGAGAATGATGCATCGATCAAATTGGGCTGCACCGACGTCGTCACCAACGCTGGATTGTTGGAAGCTGCGCGCGCCGCCAACCCGGCAGCCATCATCGCGTACAAGCCGCATCCAGACGTCGAATCAGGGCGGCGCCCCGGTGCGCTCGGGGATGCGATCAAATGGGCCGATGTGGTCTTGACCGATACAGATCCGATTGCGGCGCTGGCAGCGGTGGACGAGGTTTGGACCCTCACGTCGCTGATCGGATTCGAGGCCCTGTTGCGTGGCAAACACGTAACCTGTCTGGGGATGCCGTTTTATGCCGGTTGGGGGCTGACGGACGATCGCGCCATGCCAATTCCGCGCCGCGCGGCACGTGTCGATCTACCAGCCCTCGTCCATGCGGCCCTTATCGCTTATCCGCGCTACCGCGATCCGATCACCGGACTACCCTGCCCGGTCGAAGTCATCGTCGACCGTCTGGAAAACAACGACATCCCGGCACCCGGTAAATTCAATCGCAGCCTCGCAAAAATCCAAGGGCAACTTGCAAGTTATGCGCATTTTTGGCGGCGCGGTTAAGCCCGCTGCCAGACGTGCATAATGTCGCGGCCCACCACCTGCACCGACGACAGTGCGAAACGCGGCGCATCCGACAACCGCTCGATCCCCATGGCCGCAAGCGACGGCGTGCCTTCGGCACCCATCGCGATGCCAGCGGTCATGACCACCAAACGGTCCACCAGATTAGCCGACAAAAGCGAGGCGGCCAGCATCCCGCCCCCTTCGCAAAAAACCCGCGTGATACCGCGTGTGGCCAATGATTGCAGGATGGCATCGGGGTCCACCTGTCCCGCCTTGACTGCACAGGGCAGACTGACGACGCCCTGATCGACCCAGATGCTGGCATCGCTATTTTCGCCGTGACACAGCCATACGGGGGTATCTTTTGCGGACCGGGCTAACTGGCTATCCTCGGGCAGCTTGACGCCGCGCGACACCACAACCCGCACAGGTTGGTGTGTCACACCCAATCCCCGCACCGTCAGCGTCGGATCATCCGCACGCACCGTGCCAGCACCCACCATCACCGCATCATGGCGCGCGCGCATCATATGCACAGCGCGACGGGCCTCTGGTCCGGTGATCCATTGGCTTTCGCCCGTCGCGGTCGCAATCCGGCCATCCAGCGTCCCTGCCAATTTCAAAGTCAGAAGCGGGCGGCCCTGTGTCACGCGCAACAAAAAACCCGCGTGGTCCGCTTGGGCTTGCGCGGCCATTACGCCCGTTTCAACTGCGATGCCCGCCGCCCGCAACATCGCAATGCCACGCCCCGCAACACGCGGATCAGGATCACCCGTGGCCACAACCACCCGCGCCACGCCCGCAGCAATCAGCGCCTCGGCGCAGGGGGCGGTTTTGCCGTGATGTGAACAGGGTTCCAGCGTAACATATGCAACAGCACCGCGCGTCCTGTTCCCCGCTTGCGCAATCGCCACCGTTTCCGCATGGGGCCGCCCGCCATCAGCGGTCCATCCACGCCCCACGATCACGCCGTCATTGACGAGCACACAGCCCACAGCAGGGTTGGGCCAGACACGTCCCATCCCACGCCGCCCTAAATTCAGGGCCAGCGCCATAAACCGCGCATCAGGTAAAACCGTCACTCTTCGCGCAGGGCGTCTGGACGCAGTTCACTGACGAATTTGTCAAAATCATCTGCGGCTTGGAAATTCTTGTAAACGCTGGCAAAGCGCACATAGGCCACGGTATCAATCCGCGCGAGGCTTTCCATCACGATTTCCCCAATGGTGCCCGACGGGATATCGGTATCGCCAAGGCTTTCCAATCGGCGAACGATCCCGCTGATCATCTGATCCATCCGTTCGGGTTCTACCGGGCGTTTTTGCAAGGCGATGCGGATTGACCTTTCCAGCTTGGGGCGGTCGAAATCCTCGCGGCGTCCGTTCGATTTAATGACAACCAGATCGCGCAGCTGCACCCTCTCATAGGTGGTGAAACGCCCACCGCAGGCAGGGCAAAACCGGCGTCGCCGGATCGCCGCATGATCTTCGGCGGGACGTGAATCTTTTACCTGAGTGTCGACATTTCCGCAAAAAGGGCAGCGCATATCCGGTCCTTGTCAGCTAGTGATAGGGCCAAAGCCCCACTTATCCACAGGCACTATAGGAACCATGACAGGTTTTGGGTAGTGGGCATTTTCAGGCGCTAAATAGAGCATGAAAAGCGTGGCTTCCAAGACTCACTTATTTGTTTGGCTCCAGCTCTGCGTGGCCGGATCGTATGTTGCGCCGGTTGCGGTTTTGGCGGCAAACAATGTGTCAGCCCATTCAAACGCAAGCCCTTTTGTCGCACAGGTCAGGTCCGAAATAACTGCCCCATCTTGCGATACCATGACACCGCCAAATGACGTCGTTTCGACATCGGCGTCAGGGTCGTCGGAAGGCATACGATCAAAGCCACCTGTCACACTATAACTGTAATCGCCGTTGTGAAACGTCACCGTTTCCCAAATCGCACGCCCGACGCCCGGCCACGGCGCATAGTCCAGCGTCGCAATGTCTTCGCGCAAGGTCAGCTCGGGTATTTGACCCGGCGCACCATAGGTATAGACGGCGGTGCTTTGGTCATAGCAGACAGAAACCACGCGGTTGCGTCCTTCGATGTGGCAACCCAGAAAAAGCGTTTGATCGACAGCGCAGTCCGCCCAAACCGGCGTGGCGGAAAAGCAGATAAAAACAGCGGCGGAAAAACGCATGGCGGACCCTTTCAGGTAAAAACATGTCTGCGATGACCGGGCGCGTATGCAACCGTTCGCAGGGGACAGGCGGATAGATACCCCACCACGTCCACCATGCAAGACATTTACATCTGTCAATATCACGGGTTTAAAAAACACCCTGCCCCGCGCGGCAGGTGTGGCGGCCAATCCCACCGTAAAGGCGCCCTAAGCCAAGAATTTCAGGCGCTAGGCAAAATGTGCAACCACACGGCGCAGGTGTGGTCTGTCGCGGTGTTCAAAGAGATAGATCCCCTGCCACGTCCCCAGCGCAAGCTGCCCCGACATCACCGGAATACTGATTTGCACAGGAAGAAGCGCCGCCTTGATATGGGCTGGCATATCGTCCGGTCCCTCATAAGTATGGGTCAGGTAGGCCATCGCCGGATCGGTGGTCCGCGGCACCAATCGCGCGAAAAAATTCTGTAAATCCACCTGCACCTCGGGGTCCGCGTTTTCTTGGATCAACAGACTGGCCGACGTATGCTGCACAAAAAGCGTCAGCAAACCGGTCCCTGTGACAAAATCCGCCACCTCGTGGGTAAATTCATAAAGTCCGGGACCATTGGTTTGTATTTGGAATATCGTTTGCATCTGCACAATCTGCGCGGATAAAGCCGGAACTGCAATGCAGCGCGAACAAGCCACCTATGCATTCGGTCACGTTTTGCAAGCGAAGCGCATCTTCGCAAAATGCCTTCAACGCGATCAACGTGTCAGGTACGGCAACAATTGTGTAAAGCCTCGGTCCAACACTGGAAACGCTATGATATGTTTCGTGATGCGCTATAGGCCGGACTGGCGCCATTTTATCCTGACGGCTGTTAAAAGCCTACCTTTGCTGACTGGGCGTCGCAGCTGCGGTATGGTGTCGGCTCTGCCGAAGGGCCGGTCGGAATATCCAATTGAAAGACACAGACATCAGCGTAGCTGTCATCTGTGACCTCACCAGAGACCTGATCTGTCAGTTCCGACAACATGTCAGGCGCAGGCTCTACAGCGTACCCATGCAAAGCAGAGCTGAGCCCAAGTGTAAAAATTACTGCAATAACAGAGGTTTGGTTGCGTCTCATCGGGTTACCCTTTTTGTTAAGGGTTATTTAAGCCGCGCCTCCCGGTCTGCAATCTACCAGAACGCGCCATAGCTTTGCGCGCCAGCGCACATCACTTTTTATCAAAGGCTGCGCGGGCCTCCAGAATGCGGCCGTGACTATCATCCGCCCAGTCGACCAAATGCGCAAACGGGGCCAAAAAAGATTGCCCAAGGTCGGTCAGCGCATACTGTACGCTGGGTGGCTTGGTGTCGAAAACCTTGCGCGTGACCAGCCCGTCACGTTCCAGATCGCGCAGCGATTGGGTCAGCATCCGCTTGGAAATATCGGGCAGCGTGCGTCCTAGCGCGTTGAATCGCTGCGGCCCTTGCGCCAGTTCCAACACAATCAGCGATGTCCATTTCGCGGCGACGTGATCCAGAACCATGCGCACAGGACAATTGCGCGGATCAAACCCCTGCGCTTTCCATTGTTCCAGCCGGTCCGCTGGTAAATCCCGCATCACGGTTCCCTTTGTGTTACCTTGCTACAAAAACCTGCCTCCTTACCGAAGGCGATATTGGTCTCTATTTGAAACCTATACCCGATTCGAAACCTAAAGGAAAAGACAATGACAACCTACATGATTACCGGCGCGTCTGGACAGCTTGGCCAATTCGTGGTCGACCATCTTGCCAAACGCGTCCCCTCATCCGACATCATTGCGTTGGTGCGCACAGATGCGGCCGCCGCAGGCTTTGCCGCCAAAGGGATTGCAACCCGCATTGGCGACTACGACGATCGCGACAGCCTGCACACCGCGTTCGCGGGTGTGGACCGCCTTTTGCTGATTTCGTCCTCGGCCGTTGGTGAACGCGTGCGGCAGCATGGCAATGTCATCACCGCGGCCAAAGACGCAGGCGTCGGTTTTATCGCCTATACGTCAATCCTGAACGCACAGGCATCTGAAATGGCGCTCGCCGCTGAACACAAACAAACCGAAGACGCGATCAAGGCAGCCGGCATTCCCTACAGTTTCCTGCGGAACGGGTGGTATTCGGAAAACATCACGATGACCCTGCCGCAAGATCTGCAACTTGGGCAACATTTTGGCGCGGCGGGTGATGGCAAATTCGCGACCGCGACCCGCAATGACTATGCCGAAGCCGCCGCTGTCGTTCTGGCCGGTGGCCACGATGGACAGGTGTTGGAACTGGCCGGGGATACCGCGTTCACGCTGGCCGAATTCGCCGCGACCGTGTCTGAGGTCGCAGGCAAACCTGTGACCTACACCGACATGCCCGAAGACGCCTTTGCCGCCGCGCTGACCAGCGCAGGTATCCCTGCGGGCTTTGCAGGCATCCTTGCCGACAGCGATGCACAGGCCGCCAAAGGGGCGCTGTTCAACGACAGCAAAACCCTTTCTGGTCTGATCGGGCGTCCAACCGAAGGTATCAAAGACACGATCGCAGCCGCGCTTGCGTAACACGCAGGGGGGCGGGCCGGCACGGTCCGCCCTTTCCGCTTGGCGATGCGCGAGATTGCTGTTTAGCTTGCGCGCACCCCAAGGAGCCTCCGATGTTCGCCAAAGACAAAATGACCTACGCCGCCCTGCCCCTGCCCGACCGCCGCGACATGGCCGACGGTGACGCGCAAAAAGCCGCGGCTGATTTCCGGGCCTTCATGGCCACCCGCCATTCGGTCCGCGACTTTTCAGACCGGCCCGTGCCGCGCGACATCATCGAAAACTGCATCCTGACCGCAGGCAGCGCCCCGTCGGGGGCCAACCACCAACCATGGTTCTTTGCGGCCGTATCTGACCCCGCGCTCAAGGCGCGCATCAGGGCCGAGGCAGAGGAAGAAGAACGTAAATTCTATGACGGTGGCGGCAGCGACGAATGGATCAAGGCGTTAGAGCCAATCGGCACGAACGCCGACAAACCACACCTGACCACCGCGCCGTGGCACATCGTGATATTTGCCCAGCGATGGGGGGAATTTGACGATGGCACACGCTACAAAAACTACTACGTCCCTGAAAGCGTCGGCATCGCGACAGGTTTCCTGATCACCGCGCTGCATACCGCGGGACTGTCGTGCCTGACGCATACACCAAACCCGATGAAATTCCTGAACGCGGCATTGGATCGACCGGAATCCGAGAAACCTGTGATGATACTGACCGTTGGACATGCTGCAGATTCGGCAACAGTGCCAAAGGTGGCGAAATACAAAAAGGCGTTGGATAAAATTGCTAAATTTTATTGAGGCTCGAAAATTCAAATATATATATGAATATTAAGGTCGTCACGCTCGAAAGCTTTTGGTCAACGTAGTACAGTTAATTGGCTGACCTGCATGAACAATTATGGATGATCTTGACTGGCAGCGTCTAACAGTGGGCGTATCAACGATGCACTACTGCCTGCCACTTCTACACCTTTTGACACTAGAAAAACCCCCATTGCGACCGCCATGACAACAAACACAAGTTCACTAAGCCAACTTATGCAGCATTTCGTCTGCCATTCCTGACGGGTTAGTTGGTTCACTGCATGAATTGCCCCTCCAAAACTTACTAACGCCAAAGTAAAATATACAACTACTGCAATCAGGTGCAGATAAAAATCTGCCTCTATTAAGCCGTTTTCATACTCAAAAGCATCGGCAAATAATTTTAGTAAGAAACCTATCGCCGCAAAAGGAGAAAGTAATAGCGCAACTAGCCCTGGAGAGAGCCATGAACTTAACTTATTCAATGAACTCCCCCCTGAAAATGTTAATCGTTACTATAATTCATACTTACTGATCCAAGAAACTCCGCAGCTTTCTGCTCCGACTTGGGTGCTTCAGCTTCCGCAGCGCTTTTGCTTCGATCTGACGGATACGTTCGCGTGTAACGCTGAACTGTTGGCCGACTTCTTCGAGCGTGTGGTCGGTGTTCATGCCGATCCCGAAACGCATACGCAGCACGCGTTCCTCACGCGGGGTGAGTGACGCCAGCACCCGTGTCGTGGTTTCCTTCAGGTTCTCCTGAATGGCGGAATCCAGCGGCAGGATCGCGTTCTTGTCTTCGATGAAATCGCCAAGCTGCGAATCTTCCTCGTCGCCGATTGGCGTTTCCAAGGAAATCGGCTCTTTGGCGATTTTCATGACCTTGCGAACTTTTTCCAAAGGCATTTGCAGCTTCTCTGCCAATTCCTCTGGTGTGGGTTCGCGGCCAATTTCGTGCAGCATCTGGCGGCCAGTGCGGACCAATTTGTTGATCGTTTCGATCATATGCACCGGAATACGGATCGTGCGCGCCTGATCCGCGATGGACCGGGTGATCGCCTGACGGATCCACCATGTGGCATAGGTCGAGAATTTATAACCGCGGCGGTATTCGAATTTATCGACCGCCTTCATCAGGCCGATGTTCCCTTCCTGAATCAAATCCAAGAATTGCAAACCACGGTTGGTGTATTTCTTCGCGATCGAGATCACCAAACGCAGGTTGGCTTCGACCATTTCTTTTTTGGCTTGGCGGGCTTCTTTTTCACCCTTTTGCACCTGCTGCACTATGCGGCGGAATTCGGTAATATCCACACCAACGTACTGGCCGACCTGGGCCATATCATCGCGCAGTTCTTCAATCTTGTCGGTCGATTTTTCGACCAGCATCTGCCAGCCACGGCCCGATTTTTCGGCCATATCTTCCAGCCAATGCGGGTCCAATTCACGGCCACGGTACGCATCGACAAATTCACGGCGGTTAATGCGGGCTTGGTCAGCCAGCTTCACCATCGCACTGTCAATCGACATGATCCGGCGGTTGATGCCGTACAATTGGTCAATCAGCGCGTCGATCCGGTTGGTGTGCAGGTGAAGCGAATTCACCAGTTCCACAATTTCCGACCGCAGCTTTTGGTATTTCTTTTCGTCTTTGTCCGAGAACGAAGAATCCTCGTTCAGCGTGGCCGACATCCGCGCGTCTTGCATGTCCGACAATTTCGAGAAATCGCGTGCGATGACTTCCAGCGTTTCCAGAACCCGCGGCTTTAGCGCGGCTTCCATCGCAGCCAGCGACATGTTGGCATGATCTTCGTCATCGTCATCGTCGTCTTTGGAAATCGGGTTGCCGTCGGCATCCAGCTCTTGCGCACTTTCAGACTTTTCGCCGGTCGGCGTCACAGAGGTAACAACCGCCTCTTCATCGCCGTCCAACTGATTGCCGAACGTGGTTTCCAGATCGATCACATCGCGCAGCAAAATGTCTTCGGACAGCAATTCGTCGCGCCAGATGGTGATCGCCTGAAAGGTCAGCGGGCTTTCGCAAAGCCCGAGGATCATCGTGTTGCGACCCGCCTCGATGCGTTTCGCGATCGCGATTTCACCTTCACGCGACAGCAGTTCAACGCTGCCCATCTCGCGCAGGTACATCCGCACAGGGTCATCGGTGCGGTCCAGCTTTTCAGCTTCGGCACCGCCCAGAATCACATCGCGTGACCCGGAAATTGTCGCGACATCTGTGCCGCCCTGATTGTCGTCAGTTTCTTCTGACTCTTCTTCTTCGGTGACCTGAATACCCATTTCGGACAGCATCGACATCACGTCTTCGATTTGGTCAGACGACACTTGTTCAGGCGGCAGGACAGCGTTTAGCTGGTCGTAGGTGATATAGCCCCGCTCGCGCGCGTCGGCGATCATGCGTTTGACCGCCGCTTGGCTCATATCAAGGCTGATATCGCCGTCTTGGTCGCTATTCTTCTGATCGTCGTTGTCTTTCGCAGCCATCAAAGGGCCCTTTCAAAGTCATCGTTTCAGTGCCGAAGTGATTCGGCCGATTCGGTTAGCGTCGAATCAACCCTGCATCGCCGTGATTCGCAAGCAGGTCATGCCGTGTTTTCGCACTGTGTTGCCATTCATGATTTAGGTTTCCCCCCAGGTTTGGCAAAGATTATCTGATCTAACAGGTGGTCCAGCGCGTTTTGCTCGTCTTTTTTCATCCGTGCGCCGTTTTTGGCAACGGCGTATTCCGCTTTATCTTCGTTGTCGCCGCGCCCTGCACGGTCCAGTGCGGCGGTTGACTGCGCCAAACGCCATGTCAAACCTTCGTCGGCAATGCCGCTTAGGTCTTCGACGGCATCCTGAATTTCGCGGGCATGACCGCGACGCGCCGCCAATTTCGCAAACTCCTCTGCCAGACACAGGCGCGCCAGCTCTGCATCGCCACGCCGACGAATGGCGGGGCTGATTGCCACATGGTTCTGGTTCATCAATGTTTCAAGGGCATAGGGTCCAAATTCGTGATCAATGACAGCGCCTAAATTGTCGGTCCCGATGTGGCGCAGGATGCACGCTTGCAGATCCCGGTGCGCCGGGTCGCGACAGTCCATCTGCGACAACGGTCCTTCGAATTCAGCGGCAATCGCCGGCGCGGTCACCAAAGTCGCCAGAATCACGGCCTCGCGCAGGTGGTCTTCGTGCGCGACACCGGCGCCCAATGCGGACGCTTTGCTGGTTGCAACGGGGCTTATGTCACGCTTCCAAGCAGCCTGATTTCCCGGCGACCATTTCCGCGCGGCCCCTTTCCCCGCAGGACGGCTGCGCGTGTTGAACAAGCCCCAGCGCAATTCCTTGATCGCGTCGCCATAGTGCGCGCGCACCGAGGGGTCGGCGATAGATTTTATTTTTTCGCGCAGTACCTTATCCAACCCGGCCCGGCGTTCGGGACTGTCGAAAACCTTGCCTTCGGTTTCACGACGCCACAGCAGTTGCACCATCGGGACAGCTTGATCGATCAGCTTTTGCATCGCGCCGGCGCCTTGCGATTTGATCAGATCGTCGGGGTCCATGCCGTCGGGCATCAAGGCGAACCGCAAAGACTGTCCAGCGGCCAGCAATGGCAGGGCAATATCTATCACGCGCATCGCGGCGCGCAGGCCCGCCGTATCGCCATCCAGCGCGATGATGGGTTCAGGCGCAATGCGCCACAACATTTGCAACTGATTTTCTGTAATCGCCGTGCCCAATGGCGCGACAGTGGCGGCGAAACCGGCCTCGGATAGGGCGATCACATCCATATACCCTTCGGCCACGATCAGCGCATTGCCCTTTCCCGCAGCCTCGCGGGCGGGTCCGTGGTTGAACAGACTACGCCCCTTATCAAACAGGGGCGTTTCGGGCGAATTATAGTATTTTGCGGGGTGGTTCGGGTCCATTGCGCGGCCACCAAAGCCGATAGCGCGCCCGCGCGCATCGCGGATCGGAAACATGATGCGACCGCGGAAACGATCATAGGGGGATCCGCCTCGGTCGCTTTTCGCGGCAAGTCCGGCTTCGATCACCAGATCGGCCGCAATCCCTTTGCCGGTCAGGTGCGCAAAAACCCCACCATGATCTGGGGCAAACCCGATATCCCAGCGCGCCTGCGCCTCGGCGGACAAGCCACGCCGCATCAGATACTCTCGCGCTGCAGCTGCAGCGCCGGTCTGCAACTGTAAACGATGGTACTGCACCGCCTGCTCCATCACGTCGATAAGCTGCGTGCGCACATCCGCCTTTTGCTGCGCTTCGGGGTCGCGTTCCGGCATTGGCATTCCGGCTTCGCCCGCAAGAATACGCACCGCCTCCATAAAATCCACATTCTCGGTTTCGCGCACGAACGATATGGCGTCTCCTTTGGCGTGACACCCAAAGCAGTAATAAAACCCTTTGCGGTCATCGACATGGAAGCTCGCGGACTTTTCTTGGTGAAACGGACAGGGCGCCCAAAGATCGCCCTTACCGGGATTCGATTTCCGGCTGTCCCACATTACCTTACGGCCGACCACCTGCCCCAAGGACAGGCGCGTGCGCAGTTCGTCAAGGAATCCGGGGGGTAAGCTCATGACGCCTTTTATCACCCAGCGACGCGCAAAGGCCAATGCTGATTATGCAAACAGCATCCGCGATTTTACACTGCAATGTCCGACGCACCTGTGGTCAAAACGAATCGGAACGCCATGTTTGTAAGAAATTTTTCACGATTTTCATGGTTTACAAACGCTCGTTGCGGCGAAATTTCGCCCACTTTCGGCACGGCACAATACCCAATATTGAAACAATAAATTAAAAATATGCGTATTGTATCAATGATTCAGGCGCTCGTCGCGCATCACGCGCATTGATGCCTAAATTTGGCCACGCAAAAAGAAGACAATTATTAATCGTTATGTGAAGCCATCATTCTACGGTACAAAACTCGATGACACTGCCCCGAGGATTATCATGCAACTGACACACACACCCAAGACACGTTTTCAAAGCGCCACAAGATCGCGCGCTGCGTTCATAAAGCGGTTTGCAAAAGACGAGGATGGCAGCATCATCATCATGTCGTTGCTGCTGCTGGTGTCCATGCTGATTATCGGCGGCATGGCGGTTGATTTCATGCACTTCGAAGCAGAGCGCGCAGAACTGCAAAGCGTGTCCGATCGTGCGGTGCTTGCGGCAGCTGAGCTTGGTCAAGAAATCGACCCTGCCGATGTGGTCATCGACTACTTTGAAAAAGCGGGATACGGCGGTGCGATTGTCGGCGCACCCGTGGTGAACAGCTCCATTTCGTCGCGGTCGGTGCGCGTCAACTCGCGCGTAGACATGAACACATTCTTCCTCAAATTGATCAATATCGACCAGCTGACGGCGCCCGCTGCTGCGGGTGCGATCGAAGGCGTGGGTGAAATTGAAATCTCGCTCGTGCTTGATGTCTCGGGATCAATGAGGGAAAACGTTTGGGTTAATGGCCAGCAGAAAACACGTATTTCACTGCTTAAAACCGCGGCATCAAACTTTATTGATGAAGTTTTGACAGCAGATACGCGTGATCGGGTTTCAGTGAACCTTGTGATGTATTCTGCACACGTGAACGTCGGGAACGACATTTTCAACCGCATGCGCGTGAATGTCGATACCGCGACTAGTTATGGCGGTACTTTCAGAAATCCGTCACGCTGTATCGACTTTATTACAACTGAATATAATACAACCGCGCTCAACACGACGCGGTCGTATCAGCAGGTAGAGACGGTTGATCTTATCACTGACCAATACACCCCGAATCCAAATTCTGCGCGTCAGATATGTCCTTCGGCCTCTCAAAACGGGATCATCGCGCTGTCGCAGGACGCAGACCAATTGAAAGCAGCGATCAATTCGCTGCAGCCTCTGACAAACACTTCGATCTTCATGGGCATGAAATGGGGAACCGCACTTCTTGATCCATCGACACGCTCTTTGCTGGGGACCGGCGTATCGAGCGTGGATCCGGTTTTTGCCGGGGTCCGTCCATATGATTTCGCCTCAGGAACCAGCACAAGCGAAGCCCAAGCGTTGAAGTACGTCGTGCTTATGACCGATGGTGAAAACGTCCCGCAGCCCCGTATGCGCCGTAATCGCTATGACACCTACAGTGAAATGAATGGCTACTTAAACTACAGTTACCTATACTGGCTCTACAATAGAGCCACGAGCACAGAAAGGTCGGGCATCTACACATGGGATGATATTGCGCCAGTCACTTACACCAATGACGAGGCTGATATCTGGCTGGATGCAAACTGCACAGCCGCCAAAGACGAAGGTATCCGGGTTTTCACGATCGCAATGGGTGCGACAACACGCGGGAATACGGCAATGGATAAATGTGCGACGCAGGGCGATTACTATGCAACCCAAGGTGCCGCACTGAACGAAATCTTTGAAGACATCGCCAAACAGATCACTGATCTACGGTTGAACCTATGAAACAGACACTTAAATCTGCACTACACCGCTTTCGTTCGGACGAAAGCGGTGTCGTCACAGTCCAGTTCGTCATCATTTTCCCAGTGTTTTTTTTCTTCTTTCTGATGACATACGAACATGGCGTGATTGCAGTACGAAATGTCATGCTGGAACGGGGCGTTGATGTCGCGGTACGCGATGTGCGCATCGGAACAATGGAAAACCCGACGGGCGAACTTTTACGACAGCGTATTTGCGAAGTTGCTGGCATCATTCCTGACTGCGAAAATCAGATGCAGATCGAAATGGACGTGCGCGACCCCCGCAATTGGGTAGCGATCCCATCGCAAGTGAATTGTATTGACCGCAGCGTGACCGAAAGACCAGTAGTCAAGTTCGTCACGGGCGGGAGCAATCGACTGGTTTACATTCGCGCTTGCGTCCGTATTAATCCGATGCTGCCAACAACGGGCATCGGAAAAGCGATCGTCGATAACGGAAACGCAGTGTCTGGCGGCTCTTATGCTCTCGTTGCGTCCTCGGCTTATGTTGTGGAACCAACCGATGAAGAATAACTACTTCAGACGCTTTCGTGACGCAGAGGATGGCACAGCAGCGGTCGAATTGGTGCTTGTGGTCCCAATTCTCGTTTGGGCATTGTTGTCCACGGTCGTCTACTTTGACCTTTTCAAAGCTAAATCGATGAGCGTGCGTGCGGGACTAACCATCGCTGATATGTTCAGCCGCGAACAGCGTATCGACAACAGTTTTATTAACGGTGCGCAAAGCCTGCTATCGGTGCTTGCGCTGCCAGATGGAACCCCCGATTTGCGCGTCACTTATTATCGCTATGATGACGACGACAAAAAATACTACGTTGTATGGTCAAAAACACGTGGGACCGCCTTTCCTGCCCATACAAATGCAACACTTGATCTGGTTTCAGACCGCTTGCCCATTCTCGCTGACAGGGATCGCACATTTCTCGTCGAGACCAAAACAGCGTACAGCGCGCCTTTTTCCATTGGCATTGGACCATTCGTGCAAACAAACTTTGAGGACGTCGATTTTGATACCTTTACGTTTATTAGACCACGCTTCAGCCAGCGAATTTGCTTTGAGGAAGATAACGGAAGCGAAGTCTGCGACTAAGCCTCAATAAACAATCCGCAGCGCAATTTGCTCTGCCATGAATTTGGCCTGACCAGCAGAGGTCACGCCACCGACACCAACCCGGCGACCCAAGCGCCACCACAGCCCCGGTGCCCAAGCACGGGGCTGTTTGGTTTTTAACACCAAGGTAAATCCGTTGGATGGTTTGAACGCAAACGCACCGCGTTCCACCTGCGCAACATCAGACAGCAGTGCAAGAACGGCGCCTGTATCATCACGCAATTCAGTCGCGGTTAATTCCAGAACCCGCACCGTGGCGCGGCGCATCGCCTCGGCCAGCACCAGCATTGCGCACCCGAACACCAGCATCACAATCAACCAAAGTACCGCAGGTGGACGCACGAGCGCGGTATAAATCACCAGCGCGCCCAATCCGCCAATGACCCCAAAAGCAAAGATCCGGCGCACCGACGATGCCTGAACTGTGGCATAAACGCCGTCTTCATCTGGTTGAAACATATCCGCCCCTTTGGTTCGCTGCTTCTGACCTATCGCAGACGTCACAGTTTGCATAGCCAGCTGTCTTGCTCTTTGTGCGAAGCGGTGCATAAGCTGTCCATCATGCGATTGACCCCGATTATCCTTTTCGTTCTTGCGGCCTGCGCCGATATTCCGGCGCTTGACGGCACCATTTCGGATGCAGCACGTAACGCGCCCTACCCTATTTTGACGCCAATTCCCCAATTGCCCCCCGTCACCCCCATCGCCAACGATGCGATGGCCCGGCGGATCGCCGCGTTGCAGGCCCGTGCAACGGCGCTTCGTCAGATCGACATCGCCGCGTTGCAGTAGACCCGTCAATTCGCTAGTACGCTGATAAGACTCACAGCACGGATGGACCCCAGAATGACGACACCTTTACGCCTTGGAATTGCGGGTCTGGGCACCGTCGGCGTGGGCATTGTGAAAATTGTGCAAAAACATGCCGCCGTTCTAGAGGCGCGCGCCGGCCGGCCCATCGTGATCAGCGCGGTTTCGGCCCGATCCAAGACGAAAAACCGCGATGTTGATCTGTCGTCCTATGACTGGGAAGACGACCCTGTCGTTCTCGCCGGGCGCAGCGACGTCGATGTCTTCATCGAGGTGATGGGCGGCCATGAAGGCCCCGCCAAAAACGCGACCGAAGCCGCGATTGCCGCTGGCAAAGATGTGGTGACGGCCAATAAGGCGCTGCTGGCGATCCATGGTCAGGCACTGGCCGAATCTGCCGAAGCCAACGGTCAGGTGATCCGCTTTGAGGCCGCCGTGGCCGGTGGCATTCCCGTCGTCAAAGCCTTGACAGAAGGCTTGTCGGGCAACGAAATCACCCGCGTCATGGGGGTCATGAACGGCAGCTGCAATTACATCCTGACCCGCATGGAAGATGCCGGTCTCAGTTACGAGGCGGTTTTTGACGAGGCCAACCAGCTTGGCTATCTGGAGGCTGATCCGCAGTTGGACGTGGGCGGCATTGATGCGGGGCATAAACTGGCGCTGCTGGCTGCAATCGCGTTTGGCACCCAAGTCGACTTTGACGCCGTCGACCTTGAAGGGATCGGCGCTGTGACGATCGACGATATCCGTCAGGCCGCCGATATGGGTTATAAAATCAAACTGCTGGGCGTGGCGCAATTGACCGGGCGTGGGCTGGAACAGCGGATGTCGCCTTGTCTGGTGCCGGATCGTTCACCGCTGGGGCAGTTGCAAGGCGGCACCAATATGGTCGTACTTGAAGGCGATTCTGTGGGCCAAATCGTGCTGCGCGGCGCCGGCGCGGGCGAAGGGCCCACCGCAAGCGCGGTGATGGCAGATGTGATGGACATCGCGCGCGGCCTACGGATTTCGACCTTTGGACAGCCCGCAAAAACACTGCGCAAAGCCCGTGCCGCCAAGGCCGCCGTTTCCGCACCGTTCTATTTGCGCCTGCAACTGATCGACAAACCCGGCGCATTGGCCAAAGTCGCACATGCCTTGGGCGAAGCAGGGATTTCGATCGACCGGATGCGTCAATACGACCACGACAACACCACAGCACCCGTTCTGATCGTGACCCACAAAACCACGCGCACCGCGCTTGACGACGCAATGGCCGACTTTCAAAAAACCGGTGTCGTGGCGGGCGAACCTGTCGCAATCCGGATCGAAGCCGTCTGATCAGCTTTCGCAGGCAATGCCGTCGTTATCCCGATCTAGATGCGCGCCATAGCCATAGCTGCCGCGTGTGATATTGCGATACCCTGCATTGCGGGCGGTAGTGCAATTGCGAAACGAAAATCCCGCTGCTTGCGCGGTTGCCGCACGCGAGGATGTGGCGCGGTGGCAGTGGTAACTGCCGTTACTGCGTTGATTGTGGCAGCCTTCGCTATTGAGCCCACCACCGTGGGCCAAGGCGGGCGCCGAAAACGTCAACGATAAAAGCACCGCGAGCCCCGCGGCGCATGTTTTGTAAAATGACATGTCAAAAAACCTTAATATTTTGTTAATACATTTCAACTGGTGGATGAGCCTAACAACATCAAGTCAATTCGTGCGTCATTCCGCCTATCTTATGGTTTTTCCACCAGTTTCTGCGCGCCCTTTAGCGCAAACAGGGTTGCGACGGCTTGGCCGACAGGATTTACCGCTGTTAACAGATCAAAGGACGACCTGATGCCCAAACCACTCGACTTTAACGACCGTGCGCTGTCACTGGGCCTAGCCCGTGTTTCCGAAGCTGCCGCCATCGCCTGCACGCCGCTCATCGGGCGGGGTGATGAAAAAGCCGCCGATCAGGCCGCCGTCGACGCCATGCGTACCCAGCTGAACAAACTCGACATCGCGGGGGTGGTGGTGATTGGCGAAGGTGAACGCGACGAAGCGCCGATGTTGTTCATCGGCGAAGAGGTGGGCACCGGCAATGGCCCCGGGGTTGATATTGCGCTTGATCCGCTTGAAGGCACGACACTGACAGCGAAAGACATGCCCAACGCATTGGCAGTGATTGCCATGGGACCGCGCGGATCAATGCTGCATGCACCCGACGTCTATATGGACAAACTGGCCATCGGTCCGGGCTATGCACCCGGTGTTGTGACGCTGGATATGTCACCGGCAGAACGGGTTGCCGCGCTGGCCAAAGCTAAAGGATGCACTGCGCGCGACATCACCCTGTGCGTGCTTGAACGCCCCCGCCACGAAGACATGATTGCCGAATTACGCAGCACCGGTGCGGCCATCCGACTAATCACGGACGGCGACGTTGCGGGCGTCATGCACTGCGCCGAACCGGGCCTGACGGGGATTGATATGTACATGGGATCGGGCGGCGCACCCGAAGGTGTTTTGGCGGCAGCCGCGCTTAAATGTATGGGGGGTCAGATCATGGGCCGTCTGGTGTTTCGCAACGATGATGAACGTGGCCGCGCAACCAAAGCTGGCATCACGGATTTTGACCGCATTTATAACCGCGACGACATGGTGACAGCCGATGTGATTTTTGCGGCAACTGGCGTGACAGACGGATCGCTGGTCAGCGGCATCAAACGAGAAGTGGGCTATGTCACCGCCGAGACGATTCTGATGCGGTCAAAAACGGGGTCTGTCCGTCGGATGATTTACCGCAACCCCACCGCGTGACGCGCCTCCGGCGGGAGTATTTTGACCAAAGCGAGGATAGGGCGTAGCACCGGCTGCGCCCTTTCTTTATGTCTAGGCCTATGACCCAGACACATCCCAAAGCATTTTTGAATGTCATCGCCTCTGCCAATGGTCGCCGCTGGATCGGACCGTCCGCCGAAGACGACCGCCTGTCCGAGGCGCTGGCCCAAGTGAGCGGCCTGCCCCTCCCGATATGCCGCATTCTGGCGCGCCGCGGCGTGGCGCCAACAGACGCGGCCGCCTTTTTATCCCCGACCCTGCGCGATCTGCTGCCCGATCCGCGCAGCCTGCGTGACATGGAAAAAGCCGCGACCCGGTTTCTGGACGCCACACGGCGCCGCGAACGGATCGCAATTTTTGCAGATTACGATGTCGATGGCGGCACGTCTGCTGCGCTGCTGATCGACTGGCTGCGCCAAATTGGCCACGAGGCAACGCTGTACATTCCCGACCGCATCGACGAGGGCTACGGCCCCAATGACGAGGCGATGGCGATGCTGGCCGCCAATCACGACCTGATTGTCTGCGTCGACTGCGGAACACTGTCGCATGGCCCGATAGCTGCCGCACAGGGGGCAGATGTCGTGGTGCTGGATCACCACCTTGGCGGCGAAACCCTGCCTGACGCTGTGGCCGTGGTGAACCCCAACCGCCAAGACGAAAGCGGAGATCTGGCGCATCTGTGCGCCGCGGGCGTCGTGTTTTTGATGTTGGTCGAGGCGAACCGCCAGTTGCGCGCGGGGGGCACCAAAGGCCCTGATATGATGACGATGCTTGATTTGGTGGCGCTGGCCACCATCGCGGATGTTGCGCCCTTGACGGGGGTGAACCGGGCGTTTGTGCGCCAAGGTCTTACCGTCATGGCGCGCCGGGAACGTATCGGTCTGACTGCGCTTGCCGATGTGGCGGGGCTGGATCAGGCGCCCAGCAGCTATCATCTTGGGTTTTTGCTGGGTCCGCGCGTCAATGCGGGCGGGCGCATCGGGCAGGCCGATCTGGGCGCGCGCCTGTTGGCAACCACTGACCGGCACGAAGCTGCAGCAATGGCCGCGAAGCTGGACCAGCTTAACACCGAGCGCCGCGAAATTGAGGCGCGGGTGCGCGATCTGGCCATGGACCAAGCCATCGAACGCGGCCTGGACGGCCCGCTGGTCTGGGCCGCAGGCGAAGGCTGGCATCCTGGTGTGGTCGGCATTGTTGCGTCACGTCTGAAAGAAGCCACCAATCGACCTGCTGTCGTGATCGGCCTTTATGGCGATACTGGCAAGGGATCCGGGCGGTCGGTGTCCGGTGTTGATCTGGGCGCCGCGATACAACGTTTGGCCACGGACGGGCTGCTGATCAAGGGTGGCGGTCACAAAATGGCCGCTGGCCTGACCGTCGCGCGCGACCAGCTTGAACCCGCAATGGCGCGGCTGGGTGAATTGCTGGCGAAACAAGGTGCGGGGGATCTGGGGCCTGCGGATCTCCAGCTTGACGGGATTTTGATGCCGGGGGCGGCCACGGTCGCGCTGATCACACAGATCGAGCAAGCCGGACCGTTTGGCGCGGGCGCCCCTGCCCCACGTTTTGCATTTCCGGACTGCCAGATTCTGTTCGCCAAGCAGGTTGGCGCCAACCACCTGAAAGTCACGTTCGGCGATGGCCTGGGTGCGCGGATTGACGCCATTTGCTTTGGTGGGATGGATGGGCCGTTGGGGCCGCTGCTGATGGCACACAACGGCGCACGGTTTCATCTGGCAGGTCGGCTCGAGATCAACACATGGCAAGGTCGGCAGTCCGTCCAACTGCGTCTGGACGACGCGGCACCCGCCAGCTGAAAAAAAATCTGCGCAAAAACAAAAAAGTTTGAAAAACCCCCTTGCGCCCCCCCGTAGGTTTTTCTAAAAGCACCCCACACCAAGTGCGGTCCCTTCGTCTATCGGTTAGGACGTCAGGTTTTCAACCTGAAAAGAGGGGTTCAACTCCCCTAGGGACTGCCATTGGTGTGATTTCCCGGATGACTGACTTTTCAATGCGATAAGATCACAAAATGGTCTTTGGGCATTTCCCTCTGTCGTCTGACGCACTAGGTTTCCCTTAATCCAAAATACAAAGGAACCCTTGCGATGGCTTTGCGATATCTACACACAATGGTGCGCGTCAAAGATTTGGAAAAATCCATGGCGTTTTTTGCGCTGCTTGGTCTGAAAGAAACCCGGCGGATCGACAACGAGGATGGGCGATTCTCTTTGATCTTCATGGCCGCTGAAGGCCAAGAAGAATGCCCCGTCGAATTGACCTATAATTGGGATGGCGACGATGGCTTACCGTCTGATGGCCGCCACTTTGGCCACCTCGCTTATGCGGTCGACAATATTTACGACACGTGCCAGCTGCTGATGGACAATGGCGTGACAATCAACCGCCCGCCGCGCGATGGCCATATGGCCTTTGTCCGGTCACCCGATAACATCTCGATCGAGCTATTGCAGGCAGGCGAAAGCCTGCCGTCCGCAGAGCCGTGGGCGAGCATGCAAAACACAGGGCATTGGTAAAAACCGCCGTTATCGCCGGGCTTTGCATGTTTGCAAGCCCGGCAAATGCCTGTCGCCTTGCGCTGGTGCTGGCGGTGGATGTATCGTCGTCGGTCGACGCGGCAGAGGATCGGTTGCAGCGCACAGGTTTGGCGCGCGCACTGATCGCTCCCGACGTCCAAGCCGCATTTTTCGCAAGCCCCGAACCCGTCGCGCTTTTTGTGTTTGAATGGAGCGGGCGATACAATCAGGACGATCTGGTGCCGTGGACGTTGGTCAATTCCGCCGACGATTTGCAACGTGTCGCAGCGACAGTTTTACAAAGCACCCGTCGCCACGATGATTTTCCCACTGCGATGGGGTACGCGTTGGGGCATGCCGCCGTGCGCCTGACCGACATGCCGCACTGCCTGTTTCATAAGATCGACATTGCTGGTGACGGGATCAACAACGAAGGTTTCGGCCCGCAGGATGCCTACCGCGCCTTTCCGTTTCAGGGTGTGACCGTCAACGGGCTTGTCGTGCAAGACTTTGGCGGCGAAGATGGAATCAGCCCCCTACAGTTCTATCGTGATCAGGTGATCCGTGGGCCGGGTGCTTTTGTGGAAACGGCCAATGGATTCGCCGACTATGAAACTGCGATGCGACGCAAACTCATCCGCGAAGTCGCGGTCCAAGTCATTGGCGGCACCCTTGCTGTGGACCAGCCGGGATGATCCGCGCGGTCATTTTTCTGATGTGCTTGCCACACATGGCCGATGCCGCCTGTCGGCAGGCTCTTGCCCTAGGACTTGATGTATCAGGGTCGGTGGACACTGTTGAATATCGCCAGCAGTTGGACGGCGTCGCGGCTGCACTGCAAAGCGAGGCCGTGCAGGATGTGTTGTTCATGCATCCAGGCGCACCGATCACCGTCGCGATCTATGAATGGAGCGGACCAGAGGACCAGTCGGTGATTCTGCCGTGGACCGCACTGTCCGACCCTGCCGCCCTGCACGCAGCCGTTGCGCAACTACAGGCACATCAACGTCAACCCGCGGCCCCCACAACCGCAATCGGGTCAGCGATGCTCGCAGGATTTGTCCTGCTCGACCAGCAGCCGACCTGCTGGAAACGCACGCTGGATCTGTCGGGGGATGGGCGCGCGAACACCGGACCCCGCCCCCAAGATATCGCCCCGCATTTTTTACCGCCGGGCGTTGTTGTTAACGGGTTGGTCATCGACGGGACCACAGATGTGGAACTCACGACATATTATAAATCCTACGTGGTACGTGGCCCCGGTGCCTTTGTCGAAACAGCCACAGGATTCGCGGATTATGCGCAAGCAATGGAACGCAAATTGCTGCGCGAACTCGAAAGCATGGTGATGGGGGCGGCTGACATTCCTGCGCACTAACGGATCAGTAGATATAGCGAATTTGTTCTGTCCAATACCGTTCCACGCGGCGCAATGATGCCGTGATATGTTCCAACCCGTCGTGGTCAAGCACACCGCGATCCACCAGACCATCCGCGTGCCCTAAGAAAAGTTTGGTGACGATCTGCCGCACATTGCGCCCTTTTTCCGACAGGCGGACGCGGACAGAGCGGCGGTCAATCTCACTGCGTTCGTGGTGCATATAGCCCAGATCGACCAGTTTTTTCAGGTTATACGATACGTTCGATCCCTGATAATACCCCCGCGTTTTAAGTTCGCCGGCGGTGACCTCGTGATCACCGACATTGAACAGCAGCAACGCTTGCACGGCGTTGATCTCTAAAATACCGACGCGTTCAAATTCGTCTTTGATGACATCCAGCAACAGCCGATGCAGCCGTTCAACCAACGTCAGGGCGTCAAGGTAAGTCGCCATAAAACTGGCGCTACGCGCCGCCGCGTGGCCAGTCGTTGCCGGCGCATCGATACCTTTGTGAATGCTCATTTCTTACTCCGTCTTCAGCGTAAAAACCCTGCTAAAGTGAAATAAAAAACATTCAGTTAAACGATAAAATTGATCGAATATTGGCGCTATCCGGGCTTGGTGACCCCATGCGCCCCGGCGGCGATCTGCGCGATCAGGCTGGCATATTGGTCAGGCACAGCAAACTGTCCCCCCACCCAGCCATAAATATCGTGGTCATTTTCCGCAAGCAAACCATCATATAGCCGCAGCGCATCATCCGACATTGTCGCTAAATGCTTGCCTGCATAGGCGGACAAAATCAGGTCCATTTCTTTGATTCCGCGTCGCATCGACCGCATCTGCATCCGTTTGATCATATTTTCGCGGGTTTCGGTCATTGTGCATCTTTCATGGCAAGCCGCAGGCGTTTTTCCAACTGGCCCAACTTTTTTCCGGATTGGGTGATCTGTGTCCGCAAAAGCCGCATTTCCGCCAAAAGATCAAGCATATCTCCTGACAAAGCACCGGCCTCGTCTGGGCCTTCGGGACCATCCCCTTCGCCCATCATGAGCCAACTCAGCGATACGCCCAAGATGCCCGACAGCATTTGCAACCGATTGGCGCGTGGTTCGCGAACATCATTTTCCCACGCTGTAATGACCGATGATTTCACACCGATCCGGTCGGCCAAGGTTTTCGTATCCAGACCTGCCGCTTCGCGTGCGCCAGCCAGACGGTCACCAAAGGTTGCCGCAGATTCATCATACCATCCGGTCTGTGTCTCGGTCATGTGCGCGTTCCTTATTGATTGTACTCTTGGATTAACTCATCCTATGACATGCATAGGCAAAATTTACCACCGGATGACCAATATGACTTTCCTTTCTGCGACACTTGCACGCGTGAAACCCTCTCCGACGATCGCTGTGACCACCAAAGCGGCGGAACTAAAGGCCGCAGGGCGGGACGTCATCGGCCTTGGTGCCGGGGAGCCCGATTTTGACACCCCGCAAAACATCAAAGACGCGGCGATTGCGGCGATTCACGCCGGTAAAACCAAATACACCGCAGTTGATGGCATCCCCGAGCTGAAGCAAGCGATCTGCGATAAATTCGCGCGCGAAAATGACCTGACATACACGTCTTCCCAAGTCACCGTTGGCACTGGCGGCAAACAGGTGCTGTATAACGCCTTTGTTGCCACCCTGAACCCCGGTGACGAGGTGATCATCCCGGCCCCTTATTGGGTCAGCTACCCCGATATGGTGCTGCTTGCGGGTGGCACACCTGTCACGGTCGCCGCCTCGCTTGAAAGCAACTTCAAAATCACCGCGGCCCAGCTAGAGGCGGCGATTACCCCAAAAACCAAATGGTTTTTGTTCAACTCGCCTTCCAACCCCACCGGGGCTGGATATGCGTGGGATGAACTCAAGGAACTGACTGATGTTTTGCTGCGTCATCCCCATGTGTGGGTGATGACCGACGATATGTACGAACATCTGGCGTACGACGATTTCAAATTCTGCACCCCCGCGCAGGTTGAACCAAAGCTGTATGATCGCACCCTGACCGTCAACGGCGTCTCGAAGGCCTATGCCATGACCGGCTGGCGGATTGGGTATGCGGCAGGGCCGGTGCCGCTGATCAAGGCGATGGGCAAGGTTCAGTCGCAGTCCACATCAAACCCCTGTTCCGTCAGCCAGTACGCAGCACTCGAGGCACTAAACGGCACCCAGGATTTCCTTGCCCCGAACAACGAGATGTTCGTGCGCCGCCGTGATCTGGTGGTTGCGATGCTGAATGAGGCCCCCGGCATTGTCTGCCCCAAACCCGAAGGCGCATTCTATGTCTATCCGTCGATCGCAGGCTGCATCGGCAAAACATCCGCCGCAGGGGCGCTGATCGACAACGACGAAACCTTTGCCACAGCCCTTCTCGAAGAAACGGGTGTCGCCGTTGTTTTCGGCGCCGCCTTTGGCCTCTCGCCAAATTTTCGGGTCAGCTATGCGACCGCCGATTCCGCGCTCAAAGAGGCGTGCGCACGCATTCAGACATTCTGCAAAGGCCTGAAATGAACGAACTGCCCGAATACTTCTTTCGCGTGCGTGAAAACGGTGCTGTTGCCTTTCGGATTGATACCGAGAACCGGCAGCGCCGGATCGAGATGGAGCAGATTGCGATCATCAACACCAACCGGGGCGACTTTAAAGCCCACGGAAGCTATGAACTGACGGGCAAAGACAGCACAGCCATTCAAAACTGGCTTGATGACCGCATGAAAATGCTGGCACAGCGGCAAATCGATGACATCCACCGCGCCATTGATCATATGAATATGACAGCGCAGTGGGTGCAATCCAAAGCCAGCGACGATGACCTTGATCAGGTCACCGAAGGGTTATTGCTTGCGATGCACGATCTGCGCAGCGCACTTGTGCGCAAAAAGGCAGACCGCGTCAAAAAAGACTAGTTAAACAGCCTGCGGCAGCGGGCGGCCTTCGTCCCAGGCGATGATATTCTCAAGCGCCATCTGGCCCATTTGTTCGCGCACCTCAAGCGCGGCAGTCCCAAGATGGGGCAGCAGCACCACATTTTCCATCGCGCGAAACGCGTCTGGCACAACGGGCTCTTTCACGAATACATCAAGACCCGCACCCGCAATCTGCCCGGACTGCAGCGCCGCAATCAGCGCGTCTTCGTCGACGACATCACCACGGGCAATGTTCACGAAAATCCCCGTGGGTTTCATCGCCGCCAAAGCAGCAGCATTAATCAGGTTGGTATTGCTGCCGCCGCCGGGCACGGTCACCACCACGATATCCGCCTGCGACATCAGGGCATCCAACGTCTCAACCTGCCGCGCAGGAACATCGACCTCTTTTTGCGAGCGGTTGAAATAGATCACAGGCATCTCAAAACCATAGTGGCAGCGGCGGGCTACGGCCTGCCCGATTCGGCCCATGCCGACAATGCCCACACGTTTTCCGGTAACATGCGTACCCAACATATGCGTCGGCCCCCAACCATGCCATTTGTCGGCGCGGACAAGGCGTTCACCTTCGCCCGCACGACGGCAGGCCGACAGGATCAACGTCATGCCAATGTCAGCGGTGGCATCTGTCACCACATCAGGGGTGTTTGACACGACAACGCCCGCCGCTTTGGCGGCATCCGCGTCAATGTGGTTATAGCCGACGCCAAAATTAGCCAGCACGCCGCAACGCATATCGCCCGCAAAAGCTTCGGCGATAAACCCGTCGCCCAGCGTGGTCATGATCGCATCATAGCTGGCCAGCGCTTCGGCTGCCTCGGCCACAGTCAAACCGACCGCCGTATCACGCACGGTCACATCATAACGTTCACGCGCAGCCGCGACATTCGCGTCCGGAAACGCCCGCGTCATCAAGAGTTTTTTCAATGTAGTCTTCCTCCCACGGGGACCGTCTGATCGGGACCGACCAAAACAACCTCACCATTGTCATCCGGCATGCCCAGAACGAGGACTTCGGACATGAATTTACCGATCTGGCGGGGTGGAAAATTCACCACCGCCAGCACCTGTTTGCCGATCAGGCGTTCAGGCGCGTAATGTGTCGTGATCTGGGCTGACGTCTTTTTTTCGCCAATCTCATCGCCAAAATCGATCCACAATTTGATCGCAGGCTTGCGCGCCTCTGGGTATGGTTCGGCACGCAATATTGTGCCGACACGCACGTCAACTTTTAGAAAATCATCAAAGCTGATATCACTCATTCGCCAGCTCGCGCGCGCGCTTGGCAGCGGCCGCCACAGCACGGCCCAGCAGCGCCGGGAAACCGTTTTCCTTGTCCATCAACACCTCTAGCGCGGCTTGGGTGGTGCCATTGGGCGACGTGACATTGATGCGCAACTGTGTCGGGTCTTCGTCCGCTGTCTCGGCCAATTCGCCAGCACCGCCGACGGTGGCCTTTGCCAGCTCCATCGCCATTTCAGCGGGCAACCCTTCGGCCACACCTGCGGCAGCCAAGGCTTCAATCAGATGAAACACATAGGCTGGGCCCGAACCCGATACGGCCGTGACCGCATCCATTTGATCTTCGCTGTCCAGACGGACCGTTGTGCCAATCGACCACAGCAACCCTTCTGCCAAATCCATATCGGAAGCCGAGGTTTTGGCGTTTCCAACCAGCGCCGTAATACCACGGCCAATCGCTGCGGGGGTATTTGGCATCGCGCGCACAATCGGGGTCTGATCCCCCAGCAACGCCTCGAATGTGCGGATCGGGGTACCCGCCGCAACCGAAATCACCAGCGTGGTCCCGTTGCCCAGCGCTTTTACATTCGGCAAGGCTGCCGCCATCATCTGCGGCTTTACCGCGACCAGCATAATCGCGGGGTCTTCGGGCAGGTCGGCGCCAATATGGACGCCCTGTAACTTCAGCCATTCCGACGGATGCGGGTCGATCACCCAAACTGACGTGGCCGGCAATCCATTGCGCAGCCACCCCGCCAGCATCGCCGAACCCATCTTGCCGCAACCCACAAGAACAAGGCCGCGCTTCGCAACATCATTCATATCCATTTATATGCACCTTCTAAAACTGATGGTACAAGGCTACGCAAAGACGGCCTTGGTTAAAACCCTCTTTGCACTATATTTTTCAGGCCCGGCCGTAGGCCCCGCCAATGGCAACTTGCACCGCATCCGCAGGTGTGCGGCCCGCCCATGTGACCAGCTGAATGGCAGGGTAGTATTGTTCACATGCAGCCACGGCCGCATTGATCATCGCATCGATCTGATCCGGGCTTGCCATCTGATCCCCGGCCAACAGCAAACCATAACGATAGACCATCAGTTTTTGTTCGTCCCACCACGTGAATGACCCCGCCCAGCAACGGTCGTTAATGGTGTTCAGCGCCTCATACAGCGCCGGGCGACGGTCAACCGGAGGCTCCATTTCATAGGTGCAAATCAGGCGCAGGGTTTCGTCATAGGCGGACCATGCCAAGGTCACACAATAGCTGCGCCACTGGCCTTCGACGACCATAGCGATCTGATCATCGTGTATCCGGTCAAATTCCCAATCGTGATGTTCTGCAATATGTTCCACCAGATCGATGGGGTGAATTTCGTCCGCGTCAAGATAATGCTCTGACAATGCCATAGGCTCGGCCTCACTGTTTGGCGCAGGGGTCATGGCAGTGCCCAAGCGCTAGGTGCCTGCTCTAGGGAGGGTGTTGTTCACCTTTATCCCCTACCACATATCGTTGCAGTGGATTCACTTTCTGTAAAGCAATTTTTCGGGGATAACTCGGGACTTGCGCCGATTTCTTGTGGATAGATTTGCATCCTAAGTACTTTGTGTGCGTCACTGCACCGACCACAGCCGCGCCCACTTTTACAAATTATCAACACCACCCGGCTAAACACTGCCTGAAACAAAGGTGCACCCGCCATGCGTCAAACCGCGATATTTGATCCGAAACGGCAAAAGCAAAGTGCGCAGAACAACACAAACCAAAGCCAATTCAACAGGGCAGCAAACCAAAGCCCGGTCGTCGGTCGCCTTTGCGTACTGCAACAACAGGCAAACAGCGCACCAACCGTCCAAAGACAGATCAAAATCCAAGGCGATGCGCGTAAATTCGACAGCTTCCATGGTATGGCGACACGCGACCTGATCGAAGAAATAATGTTGCAGCCCCACAATCTTGCGCGCGGGTGGATCAACGGCGTGCGGACCATGGCGGCAGACACCCAAAGCGACGGTTCGCCGCTTGTTCACACGTATGCAAACATGTCGGACCTGATTGTGGCGCTGCAGGGGCTTTACCCCCAAATTGAAACCGCAGGCCCCTACGACCGGCCCAATTTTTCCGCCGGCGCGTATTTTCTCGCCAAGGTGGTGGCGTCCCTGAGCAGAGGACAGGATTTAACAGGGCTCGCGTTGGGGGACAACGATCTGGCGCTGCCACACCGGATGTCGTTTCGCGATATTCGGGAAAGCACCAGAAACTTTTTAAACGGCACCGAAACCCAAGGCGATCTGACGCGGTGGACTGACAGGCTTATTCAAGCCACATTGGACCGCATCGCGATGAGCACGGATAAATTCGGACAAATTGCAGCACGTCTAAGTGCGATAGGGCCTGCAGCACCGGAAGCCGTCGGCCTGGGTAGCATCATGGCGCACAAAAGCGACTATTTGGCCAAGGCGCAGGCGTCCGTGGCATTTGCCAGGCAAAGCCGGGTAGCACTGACCGCAGCTGTCGCAAGTCAGAACGATGCCGCAAAGACAGCCACGCTCAAAATTTTTCTCAGGGCATTCAACGAAATCCACGGCAATATTCCCGACGTCGGTCAGCATGTCGCCATTAACATCCCCGTCAGCAGCGCAGGGCATGCGCATTTCCTTGCGCCCGCGGCGGCCAATGCACCGCCGCCACCTTCGCCGGGAACAAAGGCGCTGCTGGCACAATCGCCGCACCGCATCCCCGACGGCATCGCGACAACAAGCGACGGAAAATACATCGTCGGCCCACAAGGTCAAATGATGGACAAACTTGACCTTGGACCAAGCGAAAGAGCGGCAGCGAACGCTATCGGGTTCAAAAAAAGCAGCGTCACCCCGGCATCAAAATCCCTCGATTCAGCGTCGCGTGCCAGTGCAGGCCAATTTGACCCAAGTCACCTTTAGGCCCGTAACAAAATGGCAGATCACGGCGATCATTGTCGCGATCCGCGACAGGCAAAGCTGGTTGCAAATCCTGATCATGGCGATCAATCTGCCGCCAAAACAGGAGCAACCTTATGAACACCGACCTACTCAAACGTCTTTGCGAAATGCCCGGTGTCCCCGGTAACGAACACCGGGTCCGCGACCTGATCTCGTCTGAAATTGACGGCCTGTTTGACGAAATTTCGGTCGATCCGATGGGGTCGATTTTGTGTAAACGCAATGCAACAGGCCCTGATCCGCTGAAGATCATGCTGCTGTGTCATATGGATGAAATTGGATTTCTGGTCAGCCACATCGACAAAGACGGCTATCTGTATCTACAGCCTGTTGGCGGCTTTGACCCGCGCAACCTGTTTTCACGGCGCGTGTTGGTGTGCACCGATAACGGTGACTACAAGGGCGTGATGAACCCAGGCGGCAAGCCGATCCATATCTCCAGCCCTGAAGACCGCAAGAAAATCCCCGAAGTCGGCGAATTTTTCGTTGATCTGGGCATGGGCGCAAAGGCCCGCGATGTTGTCAAAGTCGGCGATTTCGTGGTGATGGACGAACCATTCCTCGAAATCGGCGATAAATTCGTGTCCAAAGCGCTGGACAATCGCGTGGCCTGCTGGCTTGGCATCGAAACCATCCGGCAACTGGGTGACAAAGGTCGCAACGCAGAAATCCACGTTGCCTTCACTTGTCAGGAAGAGGTCGGTTTGCGCGGTGCGCGTACGGCCGCCTATGCGATCAAACCTGACATCGGCTTGGGCATTGACACAACATTGGCCTGCGACACCCCCGGCATCCCCGAAAAAGACGCCACAACCCAGCAAGGCAAAGGGTTCGGCCTGCACGTGCGCGACAGCTCTTTTATTGCCGACCGGGCGTTGGTCGCCGAAATCGAAGCGCTCGCGATCAAAAAGGGCATCCCGTACCAGCGGACCATGTTGGCGGCAGGTGGCCAAGACGGGGCCGCCGCACAACAAGCCGCCGCAGGCGCACGCGCTGTCGGGATCGTGGTGGGCACCCGTTATATCCATACCGTCACTGAAATGGTCGCAAAGTCCGACCTGCAGGCCGCGTTGGATATTCTGGTTGCATACCTGAGCGAATTTTAAGGCAACACACCTGTCCCAACTTGGGATGTGGCCAAGACTTTGCCGGGCAATGACCATGCCCGGCAGAAACCACCGTCCAGATCAATACCGTTTCAGGGGTATCCTGATACCGACGGCGATCACGGTCTGTTCGAAATCGAACGTCAGGGGCGTTACGGGCTCGGATGTTCCGCTACCCGCTAAGGGCACCGCGCCTCCCGAGGCCGATCCAAAATCATAGTAGCGCACCGAGGCTTCGACAATAACGGGCCACTCTCCCGGTTTGGTCACCTGATAAGACAGGCCCGCGCCCGCCGACCACGCAAGAGATGAAGTTTTATCGCCAGAAAATGTGCGCGATGCCTGTGTTGCGGTTGGGTTCACGCGCGTCCAGTCCCCGACCGTGTTGCGCGCGACACCCAATCCGGCAGAAACAAAAGGTTGCAACGGCGAATTTGAACCGCGCTCCTCTAGGGGTGCATAGAACACATGTGCCATCAACCCTGTCGTACTGACCGATGCGGACCCGATATCTGCATGACTATCGCAAGACGTGCCGTTTGATGCGCTGCTGCAAAGGCCGCTGAGGTCACTTGTGCCCGTTGCAACCAGACCGACGTCCGCCCGAAACCCGTTTTGCCAATCGAAGCCAAAAGCGACCACCCCCGACGACACGTCGTCGCCCGACAAATCGAACTGCACTTCGGGGTCGGCGTCATAGCCCGGCGGCTGCCAGTATCCTCCAGTCAAAGACGTGCGGCCATATCCTAATTCGGTTCTTAAGTAAGGTCCGTAGGTGACGCT
The DNA here is from genome assembly GCF_056108365.1 of Yoonia sp. SWMV100. NCBI lineage: Bacteria > Pseudomonadati > Pseudomonadota > Alphaproteobacteria > Rhodobacterales > Paracoccaceae > Yoonia > Yoonia sp. SWMV100. The sequence continues at coordinate 529,780 of NZ_JBWBAQ010000002.1, forward strand.
GGCAACGCGGGTCTGGAAACCGCTTTGGCTGCCCTGCGCTGCCGCCATATTCGCTAGTCCGGCCGCCGCAACGATCTGTAGTGCGGTCAACCCCAGTTTGGTCGTCTTATTCATGTCTGTCCCCGTATAATTTGAACGTGGGTACGTCCCGCCCCACGCGACCAGACAGGGCTGCTAAACTGCGCCTGTCCAAGCCGCGTACATTGATCGGGCAGAACGTCCCTGTCAGAAAGATATTTGGTGCAATGATAATTGCGGTGTCGAAACACGGCCCCGCCATCGGGGCGAGGCAGTGCATTTGCCCTTGTGATCAACCGTGCCCCGCCAGAACGGCAACACGTACCGCTTCGGCGTCAGCCGCCAACGTTGCAGGATCAACGAGAATGTGGGTCGGAAGACCCTCGCCAAGGATCGTCAAGATTGCGACCGCAGTGTCTTCGGTGATCACAAGCGTCTTGTCCGATGCCACCCCCAGAAAAACGGCCAGCAATTTGCTGTAGTCACTGTCATTCACGCCGCTCAACGTGGTCTGACCGTCCTCAAGGATATCTTTGAACAACGCGAGGTTCTGTAGCGGCGAGTCGTAGATCGAAATGGTGTCCCAGTTCATTGAAAGATCGTAAATGATCTCATCCATGGATTGGTTATAAAACGACACCATCTCGGGCGTTAAGGTTGCGCCGGCTTCAGCAAGGGCGCGGTCCAAAACCTGATCAGGCGACCGCGCAACACTCAGACGGCCAAGCTCGACCTCGGGAATACCTTCCTGTGCCCATGCAGGCTTTCCGCCTTGGTTGTCATTGTCACGGGGTGACCCCGCCTGCGGACCGTTCGAATCGGAATCGTCGTCAGGGCCGCCCTGCCCGGCGCCGTCGCCGCCCTGATTACCTTGCCCCGATTGCGCCCCATGCGCGCCCTCACCTTGGCCACCTTGTCCTTGACCACCTGCACCTTGCGACCCTTGTCCTTGCCCACCCTCACTTTCGTGACCATCGTCGCCTGCGTGGTCGTCTTGCGCCCAAGCAACCGATACAAAGCCGCTTTGCTCCATGCTGGCCACGCCCAATGTGGCGACAAGAGCAAGTGTACTAACGGTTGCAAAATGTGTGATAATTTTCATGTCATTCTCCAATTTCCCTTCGGAGAACTGTAGTTCGGCGCACGCATGAAACATTGACGTATATCAATGTTTGCATCTAAATCAGACGATTTTTCAGCGGTGCCGACGCTGGCGTTTCGCCTTTTGGCGACTGCCAAAGTAATACCTGCGCGCGTCGTCATCGACGCGTACCGAACGCATCACCGTCGGCGACCCTAACGGGCGAGCTGCGCGAAATCACGATCGAATGCGTGGTGCTTACCTGACAGGAAGATATCTCTGCGAACAATTGGATTTGCTAGCGCTCCAACCCCCAAATTGCGATATGGGATCAGCCTGCGTAAGGCGGGATAGGCATCGTCTGCTTCACGGCTAACAGCCTCAAGCGGGCTTGCCCCAGCGTCTTTTCACGCACGATTGTAGCCATTTCAGAATGAATATGGTGAATTTTCTGCACACACACCAAATTGCTTCCAATTGTTATGCCCGCCTGCCTGTTAAGGAGTAGGCTCGCTACCCGCTTCGTGTATACACGCGGCCATCATCGCAAAATTCACAAGCCCGGTTGTTTTGAGCGAAACAATGGACCCAATCTCTGACATTTTTAGGAAAAACCCGGAACGGGTAGCGCGCCTGCCCGAATGGCATTGACCAAACGCCGCAATGAAAAGCGACCTCAATTTGATTTTGAAGCCGCTCGGCGAGGTCTGGCAACAGATCGTGCTACCTCATGCGCGGACCGCACCGGTCGATTATCGGTTGGGTAGAATGCAACACACGCATCCACATATCACGGTCGCTTTGAAAAATCGAAGCCACCGCGAGTTCCGCGCTGGGTGGGTATCAACGCATTTTATGCGATAAATTACCCAAACCTCACGGCGGTTTCCCTGCGTCATGGATATCCAAAAACGCAGGACCCGCAGACCACGCTGCGCAATAAACGCTTGTTTAGGCCGACTTCGCCTCAAGCGCTGCGATCCGTGCGGACAGGGATTCGTTTTCTTCGCGGGCCTTTTGCGCCATGGCCCGCACGGCGTCGAATTCTTCGCGTGTGACCAGATCACGGTCGGCCAGCCAGCGGTCCATCATCGACGACATTGCATTTCCGGCTTCGTCTTTTGCGCCTTGTGCCACGCCCATGGCGTTGGTCATCAGCTGGCTCAGGTCGTCAAAAATCTTGTTCTTGGTCTGCATGGGGTTCTCCATTCTTGGCTTTCTTATATATGGGCTGTGACGGGCCTGCGTACAAGCCGGGTTGACACCGCGCGGACACCGCGAAAGGAATAGCGCCATGTTTGCAAGCATCCCCTTTCCCGACATCTCACCCGAGATCGTGTCCGTCACCATCCTTGGCCGCACCATCGCTTTGCGGTGGTATGCGATGGCCTATGTGGTGGGCATCGCGCTTGGCTGGCAATTGATCAAACTGGCACTGCGCCGCCCGCATCTATGGCGCAACGGTCCCCCCATGCAAATCAGCCAGCTCGAAGATTTGCTGACCTATATCGTTGTGGGCGTTATCGGCGGCGGCAGGCTTGGCTATGTGTTGTTCTATAAACCCGCAGAATACCTGACACGCCCGTTTGATATTTTGAAAATCTGGGAGGGCGGTCTGTCCTTTCATGGCGGTTTCATCGGGGTGATCGTCGGCGTATTCCTGTTCAGCCGCCGCAAAAACGTGCCCCTGCCCGATCTGGCCGATATCATCGCCGTGGCCGCAACGCCTGCGATTCTGTTGGTGCGCTGCGCCAATTTTATCAACGCAGAACTCTGGGGGCGGCCAACGGACCTGCCATGGGGCGTGATCTTTCCGGGCCAAGCCGCGCAATCATGCGCCACGGTCCTGAACGACTGCTCTCGCCACCCGTCACAACTCTATGAGGCGGGCCTCGAAGGTCTGCTTCTTGGCACCCTGCTGATCACCCTCGCCTTCCGGTTTGGCGCGCTGAAAAAGCCGTGGCTGCTGACAGGGATCTTTTTCACTGGCTACGGGATTGCCCGATTCCTGGTGGAATTTGTCCGGCAACCGGACGCACAATTCCAGACCATCGGCAATGAACTGGGACTGGCGGTGCATTATCATGGCTATGGGCTGACGATGGGTCAAACCCTGTCCCTGCCCATGATTTTGATCGGACTGACGGTGGTCGTCCGCGCGTTGCGCCGATGACCCCACTCGCGGCGCAGCTAATCACGCGGATCGGGCGGACGGGCCCGATCACCATCGCCGACTATATGGCCGATTGCCTGATGCATCCCGACTACGGCTATTATGCGACCCGCGACCCGTTGGGCGTTCATGGCGATTTCATCACCGCCCCCGAAATCAGCCAGATGTTCGGGGAACTTATCGGGCTTTGCCTCGCGCAAAGCTGGCTGGATCAGGGCGCGCCAATTGGTATCACTCTGGCCGAACTTGGGCCGGGGCGCGGGACGCTGATGGCTGATATTTTGCGCGCGACAAAAGCCGTGCCCGGGTTTCACGCCGCGCTGAGCGTCCATTTTGTCGAGACCTCGCCCGTGTTGCGCCAAGCCCAAGCCGCAGCTGTCCCCAACGCCATCTGGCACGACACTGTCGTCGATCTTCCCGATGCGCCGCTTTGGCTGGTGGCGAACGAGTTTTTCGACGCATTGCCCATCCGCCAGTTTATGCGTGACGGGAATGGTTGGCGCGAACGGATGGTTGGCGTGACCGACGGGACACTGACAATCGGGCTCTCTGCCGCTGCACCACTCGCGATATTGGACGACAGGCTGGCTGATACCAAAGACGGCGACATGGTCGAAATTTGCCCGGCCTTGTCGGGTATCGTGCAGCAGGTCGGCGACAAGATCGCGCGCTTTGGTGGCACAGCCCTGATCATCGACTATGGCGACTGGACGTCGCAGGGCGACACGTTGCAGGCGCTGTCGGCGCATCAGGCGACAGACCCGCTGGCTGCGCCGGGCACTGCCGACCTGACCGCCCACGTCGATTTTGCACAAATCGCAGCGCACGCCAGCCCCGCCAATTTCAGCCGCCTGACCCCGCAAGGCGTGTTTCTGGAACGGCTCGGCATCACGCAACGTGCCCAAAAACTGGCGGAAAAGTTGCAGGGGACGGCGTTGGAAACACATATATGCGCACATCGGCGCTTGACCCACCCTAGTGAAATGGGCGACCTATTCAAGGTGATCAGTATCTATCCCGTTTCGGCAACCCCGCCTCCCGGATTGGAACCATGACGCTAGACATCATCACCAGCCCCGACCTTGCCAGCACCCCGCACGGGTTTTTTACGCGTCGCGGCGGGGCATCGTCAGGCGTCTATTCGGGGTTGAACTGCGGCTATGGCAGCACAGACCAGCATGAAATTGTCAGCATCAACCGCGCAAGGGTGGCCTCGGCGATGGATGTCGCGCCCGACCAATTGGTCGGTGTGCATCAGGTGCATTCTGCAACCGTGGTGGTGGTGGACGGCCCCCATCAACCTGCGCACAAAGCCGACGCGCTTGTGACCGCGACCAATGGGGTGGTGTTGTCGATCCTGACCGCAGACTGTCAGCCCGTCCTGTTCGCCGACCCACAAGCCGGGGTGATCGGTGCGGCACATGCCGGATGGAAAGGCGCGCTGCACGGCATTTTGGACAACACGGTGCAACAGATGGTGGCGCTTGGCGCAACGGCGGAAAATATCACCGCGGTGATCGGGCCTTGCATCAGCCAACGTGCCTACGAGGTCGGCCCGGATTTCCGCGACCAATTCATCGCAAACGACCCGAGCTTTGGTCGATTTTTTGTGGCGGGTGACGGGGACAGGTTTCACTTTGATCTGCCCGGATTTGGGCTGCTGCGCCTTCAGCAGGCCGGTGTCCGCACCGCCAGTTGGACCCATAACTGCACCTATGCGGACCCCAACCGTTTCTTCAGCTACCGGCGGTCTGTGCATCAAAAAGAGGCCGACTACGGGCGGCTGATCGCGACAATCCGGCTTTGAGACATTTCAAATTTGCAATGATTTTTTGTGTCGTCGCCTAAGTCTTGCCCAGATTTGCAACAATGATACCCCTTGTGCGGTCCAACTTGGCCGATCCACCGGGAGAAACGACAATGCAGAACCGCTGGCTTCACAAAGTCTTTGCCGCGATCACCAATTTTGAGGTGGCGCCACCATGGCAGCGCGGCCAGCGACGCGACACCATGATCAAACGCCGCCACCGCTAAGGCCCAACGGGTGGCAAATTTTCGCCGCCGCGACCCTTCGACTTTTGACAACACGCCAACATTGCAGTCTACGACCCGCTACGACTTCAGCGTGTTACCTGCGTCACTCACGCCTCGACAGCCGCGATAGGACATGTATGACACGATCACTTCCGCCCACTGCAGATAAATCTCGCGCCCCTGACCATCGCATCGTGCGACCAACACGCCGTTACGACGTGTCCTACCTTAACGATGACGGTCAGATCGCAGAATTTTCGCGGGTCGCTCCCGCGCTCCCTGCGTTTGAAAACGCTTTTGCGGCCTTGGGTCGGGGTGCTACGGTCGTGACAGACAACGGACCGATGACGATCGAAGATGTATTGCCTGGCGATCGGATCCGGCTGGCAAGTGGCGAATATGAAACGCTGCTTTGGCGTGGGTCTATTGTGATTCAACAAGGCGAAGCAGATGCACCGGCCAGCAATAACTGCCTGATACGAATTACCGCTGATGCATTGGGGCTGTCGCGCCCGGCACCGGATCTGGTGTTGGGGCCCACCGCACATTTGCTTCACCGCGCGACAGGTGTGCGGACCCTGACGGGCAAACGCGCGGCCTACATCCCGGTGCGCGACTTTGTCGACGGCAGCCAATTTATCGAATTGCGGCCCGCAAACCCGATCAACGTTTATCAACTAGGGTTTGCACGTCAGGAAAGCCTGCTGGTGAACGGGATCGAAATCGAAAGCCTGCATCCGGGGACGTTCTTTGCACTTGGGCTGCGGGGCGATCTGCTGGCGCAGTTTCTGGCGCTGTTTCCACATAAACGCGATTTGGATGATTTTGGCGAAATGCGCTTTCCGCGGCTGCGGTTGCGGGATCTGGAATTGCTCGAATAACGTTCAGGCCATGCGCGCGGCGCGGCTCCAGAACCGCCACAGCAACAAGACAGATGCCACAGCCAACCCCACCACAAGACCCAGCCAAAGCCCAACCGGGCCAAGGTCAAACCAGAACCCCAGTGCATAGCTGATCGGCAGACCAATCACCCAATAGCTAAAGGTCGCCATGATCATGGGCACGGTTGTATCTTGCACACCGCGCAACAGGCCCAGCGCCATGACTTGGGCTGCATCAACAATCTGGAACAATGCAGCGACCATAACAAGCTGACCACCCACCCTCAGGAGGGCCAGACGCTCTGGCTCTTGCGGATCAATAAACAATGACACCAATTGTTCCGGGAACAGCAAAAACAGCCCCGACGTAAACAACGCAAAAACCGCCGACATGCCAATAGCCGTGATCCCCCCCTGCCGCAACGCAACAGAGTCGCGCCGGCCCAACGCGCGGCCAGCACGCACCGTCGCCGCTTGGCTAAATCCGATATGAACCATGAACGTCAGGCTGGCCAATTGGATCGCAACCCCATGTGCCGCCAAGGGGATCGGCCCGATCCAGCCCATCATTACCGCGCTCGCGCTAAACAACCCGCCCTCGGCCAGCGATGTGAGGCCGATTGGCCACCCTAACGCAAAAACCCGTGCTAAAATCTCGCGGTCGCTGCGCCAAAAGTTCTTGAACAACTGGTATTGTGGCAAAACCCATAATGTATAGGCGATCAGGATCAGCATTGACGCGATCGTGACGCATAGCGATGCGATAGCCGCCCCTTTGATGCCCAGCTCGGGCGCGCCCCAATTCCCGAAGATCAGTGCATAATTGACAAACCCGTTCAGCACCGCAGTGCCAACCGTGGCGATCAGCAAAATCGTGATATGCTCCAGCGCGGACAGAAACGATTTGAGCGTCATCACCATCAGCGCCGGAATCATCTGCCACATCGTGATTTGCAGATAGATATGCGCCATGCGCGCCACATCCACGTCTTGGCCCATCGCGATCAGAATATCATCCGCCCAGAAGAACGGTATCGTGACGGCCAGACCGTAGAATATCGACAGCCACAGACCCATGCGCGTCACACGGCGCACTTGGGTCTCGTCGTCTGCCTCGGCGGCAACTGCGACCAGCGGTGTCACCGCCTGCGCAAAACCCGCCCCCACGATGAACACAACAAAGAACAAGGTGCTTGCAATCGTCGACGCGGCCAGCGCGGTCACATCGTACCACCCCAACATGATCGTGTCGGTCATATGGATCGCAAACTGCGCCACATTGCTCAGGATCAGGGGCATCCCCAGTTTCGTAATGGCCCGGATATGATCTGGGTAAGATTGCGCGATACGGTCCATGCAAGAGACTTAGGCCGGATTATTCGCAACGTCCATACGCTAGCTGCGGTGATGATCGCACCGGGGTGGGTTAGCGCGCATCCGCCGACATGTCACGCGCCAGCCAGCCTTGGTATCGGACAAGCAATCCGCCAGTCAGCGGGGCATGTAATGCCACGTCAAACCAGAACTTTCCGTCCTGCTGGTACTCACGCGACACGCTTTTGGGCAGCATGAACTTTGGCATCGGGATCACCCCTATCCGCCCGGCCGTCACAGGGAACTGCAAGCAACCATCACGCACATGCAGACCCATCGTAAACGTCAGCGCACCAAAGCGTTCGGTCATCTGCCCCTTATGCTGGCGTAGAAATGACCCGAACCTCTGCCCGTCAAAGGATCGTTCCCATTTTTCGCCGCCCTCTTGCGGCGTCATCAGCACCTGTACCGCGACTTCTTCCGCAGCCTTGGGAAACCCGACCACAGCCCCCAACATCCGCGTCCATAATGACCTGCCGCGCGTCACCTGCGCCCGCCCGACCCAGCGCCGTGGGCCGTAGACGTCATGCAAATCTGTCACCGCGACTGGCAATTTTGCATAATCCGCACCCAAATGGCGCGCAAACAGCGGTTTGATATCTTCGGTTACCATTTCGGTCGTGACAGCCAAATCGGCCATCCCTTCACAGATCGCCGCCAAAGGCACAACCGCGACAGCAGGTCGCGCGCCAGGCGCAACTGCCGTCACATCACGCAGCACAACCCGCGCCGCCACTGCCGGAATATAAGGCCCATCGCCGCGCGTGGCGACCATGCGCCAGACCCGCCTTTGCCAGCCGGTTTCTGTTTGCAGTGTCACCGCAACAGACATGCCGCCCGCATCTGTGCCAAACCCATACAGCCGCTTGGACAGCCACAAAACCAAACCAACCAACCACCCCGGGATGCCGAACCGCCACCGCCCGCGCAGCATTGAAAACACCGCCAACGCCCAGTTCATCACCGCCAGTTCCAGCCCGGCGCGAAACAGCACGGACCGCGCACCAAACGCCTGCGCAAACAGGCGGTGATCAGGCACTTCGATCATCCATGCCGGGCGCGTAATACCCTGCCCCAAATCAAACGTCGCTGGTCGCGACCAACTGCGCATCGCCACCTTAGCACCGTCAAAATGCACGTCGAAATCGGTGCCGCACTGGTGCAAAATGCTTTCCACCACTGATCGCCCTCGCGGCGCGCGATTGCCCGGCAAAATCGCGGTGCTGATCGTGTCAATCGGCGCGCTCGCGGCCAATGCGGCCACCGCCGCCGACGAAATCGCGGGCACGCTTGACACACCGGACAGCACAAAAACACCCGCTGCCTTGGCCTGCGCATCCAACACGCTGATGCCCGCGCAAAACGCCGGATCATCCGCTAAGTCCAGATAATGCACCCCTTGCGCGATACAGGCAGACGCGAAGCCATAGGGATCCGCGCCGTAAGCATGAAACGGCCCTGCCGCATCGACGACCGCGTCCGGAAAAACGGCCCAAAGCGGGGACAAATCCCCCGACCGATCCACCGCCAAAGCCTGCGCGCCAAACTCTGCCGCCAAGGCCTGCGCCTTCGCGGCCGAACGTCCGGCGACCACCACATCATGGCCATCACGGGTGAGCAGATCGACCAGTTTGGCGCCGAACACGCCGTAGCCCCCCAGGACAACAACCTTCATGACAACAACCTCGCGCGGAACTTCGCATCGGTGATTACACAGACAGCGCCCCGACCGAATATGGCGTACACGTTGCGCGCCAAGAGACCCGTGTCGCGCATCAACGCGGCCACAGTATCGGATTGGATTGGGGTAATCTTAATCTCGCCGGACTTATCCAACCAATGTATCGTCCGCGCGCCCCAACTGCACAAATCACAGGTGGCATCCATCACAGCGGTCGGGGGATGAGACAGGGTCATGCAATCTCCAATTCCCCTCCTTATCAGGTTCCGGGAACGCAAGATCAATAGGCTAGTAGCAGGGCATCAAAGTGACACAATAGGACAAATATACGCGGCGGAGCAGAAATGGATTTTAAACCCGGGAAAGCATCATATGGTTATCCCAAAATTTGCGTGAAGGAATAATAATGCCAATTGTTTTGCTGGTTTTGAGCATTGTCGGGGGTGCCATATGGTTTTGGGTGCGCAACAACCCACGCGACGCCGTGCATGCCGCCCAAGACGCCGTCACCGTGATCAAAAACGCACCGCGAAAACTTGCCTTTCGCAAGCAAACCAATGCGCATCCGGTCGAGGGGATCGACGATCCGCGTATTGCAATTTGCGCCATCGGACAGGCCTTTATCGAACTCGATGACCTGCCCACCATCGATCAGCGTAAAAAAATGCATGTCAATTTGCGAACAACCCTGCGCTGCACAGAGGAAGAAGCCGAAGAAATGCAAGTTTTGGGTCGTTGGCTCATGACCCAATGCCAAGGCCCATCGCCCGCCATCACACGACTTGCGCGCCGGCTTTACAAAATCGACGGCGACGCCTCTTGGGACAAGCTGCAAGACTTCCTTGGCACGTTGGCCGGCGACACGTTATCCACGTCCCAAATCGACGCCATCGCCGAGATCAAACGTGCTTTTGGAAAGAAATAGAACGCACCACCCCGCGTTATCTGAGAACGCGATGCCGCATCCACATTGCGACCCTGATCGGGCGCGGTAACGCCCATACCAATGGGCCGGACGCATCCGATCAGCTGAAAGCAAAGAAAGATTTCCCCTCTGCAAAGTCTGCTCTGCGGACTTAGCCGACCTTGCCGTCCGCGTGACCAAAGATCGCTTCTGATCAATACGGGAAGATTGTACTGAACTCCGCTGCGAAAACCAGTCTCACACTATGGCTATATCGCGTCCGGATTGTTTCGGGCTCTATCAACACATAGATCGAATAATAGCGCTTAGGTGTTGGCATGAACGGCAACAGGCCGAGAAACTCAACAAATTCACTCCTGCCATTCTGATCCGACATATATGTGATACCGTCGGTGGCATATTGATCGCCATTGCTTGGTGGAACAGCCATAAATCGCGATCCGTCAAAGGGTAACGCAGTCAAAAGAATTTCGCACGACCAAAACCCATCAGGCTCAGACGTCAACACCGCAAAGCCGGACCTATCTGGGTCCTGAAATGCACGAACTTTGGCTGTCGCATGCTCATATGGATCAAGGTGTAATATTTCGGACAACTCGTCGATACGCGCGTCCCAGTCACCTTTCGTATCTTCACCAAAGGCGACCGAGTTCCCAAAATTATTCATGACACTGTGATCTTGGCCAAGCTTTTTTAGTTCGGGTGTCGGGCTTGTTTCCGCCCACCCTACCGACAGAATTCGATCTGCAACAACCTCACCACTGACGTTCATATCTACAGCACAGGCTTTAAAAATCGGAAGGTCTGGATGTGCCAACGTCATCGCCATTGCAGGGCTTGCATCAAACAATGCGGCCAGGAACCCCAAAATCCTTGATGACATAACGGCAATTTTCCTTTGGTCCGTTATATGAATATGTGCCTTAGCAATCGTTGGTGCAAAACTACATTGATCGCGCCGCAAAAACAATGGTCGCGATCATCAAATTGTGCGGATGAAATCGGTAAGGCGGACACTCGCTGTAACCCAGAAATTTGGTAAAGCGGGCTCGACGCAGACCTTGACGGCCGATGGGGCCATTAAGGTTGAAACACTTCGACACGAAGCGTCGCCTTATTCCAACACGTCGCGCCATGAATGTTTCGGCGCAAAGCCCACCATCTGCTTCGCTTTGTCATTTGCGTAGAACGTTTCATCGGGGCGCATCTGCCGCTTGACCGGCACACCTTGATAGAATTGCGCAATCACCTCGTCTGATGTGATCCCGACCGACATGTCGTCGTTGGACACGTTAAACACCTCGTAGCCCAAGCCATCTGTTTTCAGGCAGCAATCGACCATATGCCCCAGATCGCGGGCGTCGATATACGCGAATATATTGCGGCGGCGCAGCGCGGGATTGTCCAGATATGCCGGGAAATTGGTGGCATATTCATGCGGCTCGATCACGTTGTTGATCCGCAGGCCGTAAATATCGATACCGGACCGGGCCTGAAACGATTTCGCGGTCGCCTCGTTACAGACCTTGGACATGGCGTAGCTGTCGTGCGGCACCGTCGGGTGATCTTCGTCGATCGGGACATAGTCTGGTTTCACCTCACCATCCGCAAAGCACACGGCATAGGTGGTTTCAGAGCTTGCAAAAATCACCTTGGGAATACCCAGTTTTACGGCCGCTTCGATCACATTGTAGGTGGTGATGGTGTTCTGGCGGAAACATTCGCCATCGGTGCCGATCATCACGCGCGGGACAGCCGCAAAATGCACGACCGCATCGTATTTCGGTACGCCAGTGCCCGCATCCAATTCATGAAAGTCAACGAATTGTGACATCGCCCCAATGACTTGGCCTGAATCCGTCAAATCAATCAGCAGTTCGGACACGTCCAAACCGGATGGGGTTATGTCGGCATTGATGACCGTGTGTCCCTGCCCTTGAAGGTATTGAATGGCATGTTTGCCAGCCTTGCCGCTGCCGCCTGTGAAAAAGATACGCATGTGAATACTCCTGTTTTGGGACACCCTAGCCAGCCTGCGCCGAAGGGCAATGGGTGATCAACCGGCCAGACCTGCCCATTCCGCGATTGCCCCGCCCCGATCTGCCTGCCATATTGGTGCAAACCTAAGAAAAAATGAGCAGACCATGGCCGACGACCTTCTTTCCGGGGCCTCCCCCGACGACTATAACGCCAGCAGCATCGAAGTGCTCGAGGATATGGAGCATGTGCGCCTGCGTCCGGGCATGTATATCGGCGGCAAGGACGAACGCGCCCTGCACCACATGGTCGCTGAAATCATCGACAACTCCATGGACGAGGCCGTCGCCGGACACGCCACATGGATCGAGGTCGAACTGCACGCCAACGGCCACGTTACCGTGCGCGATAACGGGCGCGGCATTCCTGTCGGGCCACACCCCAAAGACCCCAGCAAATCCGCGCTGGAAATCGTGTTTTGTACGCTCAACGCAGGCGGCAAATTCTCGGGCGACAGCTATCAAACTTCGGGCGGTCTGCACGGCGTTGGATCGTCCGTGGTCAACGCGCTGTCCGATCACCTGCGCGTCGAAGTCGCCCAGAACAAAGAACTGTTCATGATGGAATTTTCGCGCGGTGTGCCCCAAGCCCCGCTTGCCAAAATCGGCGCGGCCCCCAACCGGCGCGGCACATCCGTTACCTTCCACCCCGACGCGCAGATCTTTGGCAACCTCACGCTAAAGCCCAAGACGTTGTTCAAAATGGCGCGTTCCAAGGCCTACCTGTTCTCGGGCGTTGAAATCCGTTGGAAAACCGGCATCAACGACGGCGACACCCCGCTGAGCGCTACTTTCAAATTCCCCGGCGGTCTGGCCGATTACCTGTCCGAAGTATTTGCGGGCGCGACCACCTATTCCGACAAACCCTTTGCAGGCACCGTGTCCTTTCAGGATAAATTCAACGTCCCCGGCAAGGTCGAATGGGCGATCAACTGGACGCCCACCCGCGACGGTTTCATGCAATCCTATTGTAACACCGTCCCCACCCCCGAAGGCGGCACCCACGAGGCCGGTTTTTGGGCCGCCATCCTTAAGGGGATCAAAGCCTACGGCGAACGGGTCGCCAACAAAAAGGCAGGGCTGATCACCCGCGAAGACCTGACCGCAGGGGCTGGCGCCTTGGTGTCCTGCTTTATCCGCGAACCGGAATTTGTCGGGCAAACCAAAGACCGGCTTGCCACCACTGACGCGCAGCGGATGGTTGACGCCGCCGTGCGCGACCACTTTGACAACTGGCTTGCCGCAGACACGAAATCCGCAGGTGCGATCCTCGACTTTCTTGTGCTGCGCGCCGAAGAACGCCTGCGCCGCAAGCAAGAAAAAGAAACCTCGCGCAAGACAGCGACCAAAAAACTGCGGCTGCCCGGTAAGCTGACCGACTGCACCTCGAAGACCCGCGAAGGCACCGAACTCTTTATCGTCGAAGGCGATTCTGCGGGCGGATCCGGTAAAGGCGCGCGCAACCGCGTGAACCAGGCCCTGCTGCCGCTGAAGGGAAAAATTCTAAACGTTTTGGGCGCGGCGTCGTCCAAGCTGACGACGAACCAGGAAATCAACGACCTCTGCGAGGCGCTTGGCGTGGGCATGGGCACCAAATTCAACGTCGACGATCTGCGCTACGACAAGATCATCATCATGACCGATGCGGACGTCGACGGGGCGCATATCGCGTCCCTGCTGATGACGTTCTTTTTCACGCAAATGCGGCCGATGATCGACCAAGGGCACCTCTATCTGGCCTGCCCGCCGCTTTACCGCCTGACCCAAGGGGCGCGCCGCGTCTACGTGGCCGATGATGCCGAAAAAGACGCGATGATGGCCAAAGGGCTGGGCGGCAAAGGCAAAATCGACGTGCAGCGGTTCAAGGGTCTGGGCGAAATGGACGCAAAAGACCTCAAAGAAACCACGATGGACCCCACCACCCGCAAACTGATCCGCGTCACAATCACCGACGATGAACCCGGCGACACCGCCGATCTGGTCGAGCGGCTGATGGGCAAAAAGCCAGAGTTGCGGTTCCAGTATATTCAGGAAAACGCACGGTTTGCGGAGGAGTTGGATGTTTAGAGGTGAAAGATGATGAAAATTCTTGGCATATTTTTTGCAGTCGCAATCATATTAGGAGCGCTCAGTGTATCTGGGATTATTTCTTATAATCTCTTCCACATTTTTCTGGCAGTCTTTGAGGGCGCGAAAGAGCTCAAGCCCGAAGTATATGTACCGCTGTCAATAACTGTCGCTACTGCCGTTTTTGGATTAACAGCGACACTCTATACGCAAGTTAGCAATCGAAAACGCGAAATTGATTCAGCCTATCGCGAACGAAAGCTGGAAATATACCTTCAGTTCCTTAAGACACTCGAAAAGTTAGCACTTGCCACAAAACCAGAACTTGGTGGCCAGCCCACAGATATTAATAAGTTGACTGTTGAGCTAATGGATATTCGTACAAAGGCTGTACTATGGGGGTCGCCAAAGGTCCTCCAATCAATTTCACAGATGAGTAAAATGAGCGAAGGTGATACAGCCACCATGTTCAAAGTTATGGACAATATACAAAGAAATATGCGTAAGGACTTGGGACTCTCGAATATGGGTCTGGGTGATCTGTTCTTTGTGAAATTATCTCTTACGGATCCAAAGGAATTGGACGTTTTACTACAAGGAAAATGACCTTTTGGTGCAAGTTAGTGAACTTCAAGCACCACCGAAAATTTCAACAAAGGGCAGTGTCGATCCGAGGGGTGGTGCGAAGCGCCGCCCCGTGGGGGCGGATCGGCGCTGCCCGGCGATGCCGGGCGAAAGGTGGACTTGACGACACAAATGCCCGAAGTTTGACGGACGCCAATCCAACCACATAAAACAATGTCATTTACCGAAGCTTCAAGGGGATCATGCGGTAAGCTGGTTTTCCCCACCACCTCCGCATTAGCGCAGGTCGATCGGCCCCAAACCCGCACGGATCACGCTGGCGGTGTCGTCACTGTCTGCTGAAACGGCAAGCCCCACCAACGCCCCGGGCGCACCACCAAATGCCGCGCTATAATCTGCCGCCAGATCAACGCTTTCGCTATACGCCCCTGTTTCCGCTCGGCGCAGGGCAATCGTCACCCCCTGCCCTGCGGGCCCATAAGGCGACGCGATCACCTGTCCACGAGGGTGGTTCCCACCCCATGCATACTGGATGATACGCACTTGATCATTTCCCAACAAACTCCGGATGTTCGCCCC
Organism: Yoonia sp. SWMV100; assembly: GCF_056108365.1. Lineage (NCBI taxonomy): Bacteria > Pseudomonadati > Pseudomonadota > Alphaproteobacteria > Rhodobacterales > Paracoccaceae > Yoonia > Yoonia sp. SWMV100. Next base: position 545,214 of record NZ_JBWBAQ010000002.1, read on the forward strand.
TTGGCTGGCCACGGCTGCACCCTCTGGCAGAAATACGAAATACACCGACACATTGCGGTCATCGCCGCCCTTGACCGACAGGTCGGTCGGCGGCACGGACTGGTCCACCCGCCACGCCCAAGACGCCGCACGCGCGCCCCATTGGTCCCGCGCAACCCGCGTCCATGCCAGCGACACCGCCCCGTCAGACACGATCCCCAGATCGGCGCCAAAGCTGTAATCGTTCGAACGAAACAACTGCAGCCGCTGTTCGGCCCAGCCGGACGTAAACGGCACCGGCGCGGCAATCACAGGGGTCGCAAGGGCAACGCAGGCGGTCAGGGTCAACAGGCGCATCACGGTCTCCAATCTATCAATTGGAAACACCTTACCGCACCCCACCCGCACAGCCGCGCATCATCTGACGATATCACGCGATTGTCAGTCATTCCGCGCGCTGCAGAATCTCCAGATAATCTGTCAGCATCAACAGCTTGGTTGGCACAGGCGTACCCAAACCGTCTTCCTCTACAATCACGGTTTCCCCCATGTCGCCCGCGCCGAACTCTGGCATCGCAACACTAAAGTGCGCGTCGCGCTGCAAGCCGTCGATCGTGCTCATCACCTGATCGCGGGGGAAAACGCCCCCATTGCGCGCCGCAATCAACGTCAAATCAGGTGGCGTTCTATCCAGCCCCCGCGCAAACGGCCCGTCACCACGTGCGTCCGCACCGTGACAGCCTGCACATTCAGCCTGATACAGGCTGGGGCCTGTGTCTGCATCTTCGACGCAAGCCGCCAGCGTCAGCGTGGCCAAGATCATAAAATATCGCATGAATTTGCCTCCTTGTTGCGGGCAGCTTAACGTTGGAAGAACGCTGATGCCATGATCTAAATCATCTCAAGTGTGCCGCCTGACAGACGCACCTGCCGATCCATCCGCGCTGCCAATTCCAAATTGTGGGTCGCAATCACAGCTGCCAACCCGGTTTCGCGTACCAATGTCATCAAGGTTTCAAACACGCGCTCGGATGTCTCGGGGTCAAGGTTGCCCGTGGGTTCATCCGCCAGCAGCAAGGCCGGTTCATTGGCAAGCGCACGACAAAAAGCGACGCGCTGCTGTTCCCCGCCTGACAAAGCAGCCGGGCGATGGCCGGCGCGTGGCGCAATCCCAACTTTATCAAGCAGTTCCATGGCGCGCGTTTTGGCGTCTCCTTCACTTACCCCATTGGCTAACTGTGGGAGAACAATATTTTCAAGCGCAGTAAATTCGGGCAGCAAGTGGTGGAATTGATAGATAAATCCAACCGCCTCACGGCGCACGGCGGTGCGTTTGCGGTCAGACAGGTTGGTCATATCCGTCCCTTGGATCATCACCGAACCCGTGTCCGGTGTATCCAGCAGGCCCGCGATATGGAGCAAGGTCGACTTGCCCGCGCCTGAAGGTGCGACAAGTCCCACCACCTCTCCGGGCTTCACAGCCAGTGACACGCCTTGCAGCACGCGTACCTCTCCGGGTTTGCCGGCTTTGTAGGTCTTGGTCAGGTCGGCCAGCTTCAGTGTGAAATCATTCATAGCGCAACGCCTCGACTGGGTTCATGCGGGCCGCGCGGCGGGCCGGAAATATCGTGATGATCCATGACAAACCAAGCGACAACGACACGGACTTCAAGACGTCTGACAGATGCAGTTCCGCTGGGACACTGTATATCCCACGGATCGACGGGTCCCAAACACCACCACCAGAGACATAGTTCACAAGGCTGAAAATCTGATCCACATAGATCGCGAACAGACACCCCAATACAACGCCAAACAGCGTACCAATCGTCCCGATCCCAGCACCGCAGATAAAGAAAATGCGCAAAATTGACCCCTCTGTCAGGCCCATCGTGCGTAAAATCCCCACATCGCGGCCTTTGTTTTTCACCAGCATGATCAATCCGCTGATGATGTTCATCGATGCAACCAGAACAAGGATCGATAAGATGATGAACATCACATTGTCTTCAATCGTCAGTGCCCGCAGGTAGCGCCCCACACGGTCCTGCCAACTATAGGCCCAGACACCGGCACCCGCTGCATTCGCGATGGTCTGTTTCAGCTCTTCTGACCGGTTGATATCGAACAAACGCACCTCTAGCTCGTCTGCCATGCCATCCCTGTTAAAAATCGTCTGCGCGACGTCAAATGGCAAATAGGCGCGAATTTCGTCGATCTGATACCGACCGGTCGAAAAGATATAGACAACCTCGTAAACGTTGCGACGCAGCGCCTGACCCATCGGTGTCGAAGCGCCTGATCGAATGGTGACTTCAATCTTGTCACCAACCGTAAGGCCCAAATTTGCGGCCAATTGCGACCCAAGCGCGATCCCTTCGGAAAGGCGGTCCAAATCACCGTACGACCGTTCGCTTTGGACGATGGCGTCAGATGCCTTTAAATCCGCAAGGCGAATGCCGTATATATCTGCTAATCCCAACCGGCCTGCGGCACCGGCCATTGCCTGCCCGCGCACCAAAGGGATCACGGTTTCCACACCATCGACATCCATGATCCGATTGGCCATATCGACGTAATCGTCAATCACCCCGCCGGATCGGACCACCGATACATGCGCGTTGGCGCCGACGATTGTGTCCACGAATTCGGACCGGAAACCGGACCGCACCGCCAAAGTTGCGATCAACGCAAAGACCGCCAAGGTCACACCGATCAGGCTGATCCACGTCATCACGCTCACGCCGCCTTCGGCGCGTTTGGCGCGAATGTAGCGCCACGCGATCATCCATTCGAATTTCGCAAAAGGGGCTGTTGCTGACATTGGACCTCGCTAAGAAAATGTGACGGACGCGCCGCCTGTGCGACCGGATATTTCTGCTCCTTGGGCGCGGGTCAACCGCCTATGCGCAATGAAGCAGATTTATCCTTGGGGCTTTGCGGGACGCGGTGACGGGCGCATTTAACCGTGATTGCCCGCATTTTGATACTGGCTCAGGTCCTGCCCTGCACCTGCCGCTTTGCCTTCGGCCGCCCATAGCATTCCGCGGCGCAACATTTCGTAGGCTGGTCCTGTTGCGATGACATCGGCTTGGTGGCCCAAGGCATTGTAATACACCCGACCCAGACCCCACGCCCGCGTCCACGCAACAGGCATATCGACCGGCCCGTTGGGGCTATGGTACCATGTCACAACATCGGTCCGGGTTGTGGCCAGAACTTTGTTCGCCGGATCGACGTGCAAATAATACTGTTCTGTTTCAACTTCAAAATCCGCAATCCCCGCGACGAGCGGGTCATCCGACACAATGTTCACCCTGTGCTTGACGCCGTCCCCCCCCGGATGCGCGACCCAGTTTGCACCTGTGATAAATTGCCACAGCGGGCTGCCACGAAACGCATCACACATGCCGCCGTGACACCCTGCAATCCCGGTTCCGTGCGCCACCGCCTCTGACACATTCGTCGCCATTTCGCGTGTAATCTCGCTCATGGTCCAGACCGGCACAATCAGGTCATAGGTTTGCAATGCTTCTGCGTCGTCAAAGCATGTCAGCGTGTCTGTGACTGTCGTCTTGATCCCTGCCTCGGTCAGCATCGCATCAAAAACCGCCGCGACCTTGTCAGGTTGATGGCCGTCCCAACCGCCCCACGTAATCAATGCTGTCGTCATCTTTTTGCTCCTGATAGTGGGCGGATATGTGATTTATGTTCGGGTACAACAACGGGGCGCGCGACAGGCGGGTCATGCTTGACCACTGGCGCTTTGCGATGCTGCGCAGGCTTGGGTTTTCGGCGAAATGGCAGACGGATCAACCCAATCAACGCGGCAAACGCCGCCCAACCGCCCAAAAAACCGGTTCCGGCAGCAGCGGCGCCAGCCATGCTGAGCGGGACGGCTGGTGTAAAATCATCCCACGCTGCCCCGAGTGTTTCCGGATCCATCATCCGCTGCGGCATCAAAAGCCGGTCAAGCGGGGTCGCATTTTGCAATACGGCAAGGTTTTCAGTCAAACGTGCCTGCCGCGCAAAAGTCGCCCGCAAATCCGCCTGATGGCGGTCGGCAAATCCAGTGCCGCCCAACTGTTCAAGCGCGTCTTCACGCCCCAACCCTTCGGCCAGCGCAGATGCGTCAAAGTCTTTGGCAATGCGGGTCAGTTCGTCCACTTGCCCCGCCAGTCGTTGCATATATTGCTGCGAAAATTCTGGAAATTGCGACAGGCTCGCCGCCCCCGCAAGGCCACCTGCAAGGCAAAGCACGCGGATCATTGCCGCCCTCGGATCATCTGAAGTTGTGTCATCTTTTGCCTCAACACACCCAATTTTTGGCTACACTAACAGGAAAACAGCGCGCCGTTAAAGCACCATGAAAAAATGGGCGCCAATCCGCAAGGATCGCGCCCACTTCATCACATCAATGTGCGGCAAAACCTATGCGATGCCATCGTAAATCTTCACGATTTTTGCAATTGCCTCGGCGGCGGGCATTTCGGTCGCCTCGCCTGTCCGGCGGCAGGTCACCTCGACAACGCCGTTTTTCACGCCGCGCGGTCCGACGGTAATCCGCCATGGCAGGCCAATCATATCCATCGTACCAAACTTGGCGCCTGCGCGTTCATCACGGTCGTCATACAGCGGTTCCAGCCCGGCGGCGGTGAATTGTTTGTACAAGTCCTCGCAGGCGGCATCGCAATCGGCATCACCGCTGCGCATATTCAATATGCCCACGTGGAAAGGCGTGACACCTTCGGGCCAAATGATCCCCTTGTCGTCATGGCTTGCCTCGATGATGGCACCCAGCAGGCGGGACACGCCAATGCCGTGCGACCCCATGTGCACCGGCACTTTGCCGCCTTTTCCGTCGTCCACCATGGCACCCATGGCGTCAGAGTATTTCGTGCCAAAATAGAAGATCTGGCCAACCTCGATGCCGCGCGCAACCTTGCGGCGTTCTTCGGGAACCTCGTTGAACAAGGCTTCGTCATGCGTTTCATCGGTGCGGGCATAGCGGCTGGTGAATTCGTCCAGCACGGCGGCGCAGGCGACCTTGTCGTCATAATCGATTTCGCGGTCACCGAATTTCAGGTCGGTGATTTGGCTGTCGTAAAACACCTCGGATTCGCCAGTATCAGCCAAAACCAGAAACTCGTGGGTGTCATCGCCGCCGATGGGGCCGGAATCCGCACGCATCGGGATCGCTTGCAGGCCCATACGTTCATAGGTCCGCAGGTAGCTGACCAGATGGCGGTTATAGGCATGCAGCGCGTCTTCTTTGGTCAGATCAAAGTTATAACCATCCTTCATGTAAAATTCGCGGCCCCGCATGACGCCAAAGCGCGGGCGGACTTCGTCGCGGAATTTCCACTGGATTTGATAGAGCGTCAGCGGCAAATCTTTGTAGCTGGTGACATGGGCGCGAAAAATATCTGTCACCAACTCTTCGGCGGTGGGTGTAAACAGCATTTCGCGGCCACCCCGGTCTTTAATCCGCAGCATTTCCTCGCCGTAGGCGTCATAACGACCGGATTCGCGCCACAGGTCCGCAGATTGAATTGTTGGCATTTGAATTGCAATGTGCCCGGCGCGCTCTTGCTCTTCATGCACAATATTTTCGATCTTGCGCAGCACCTTGAAACCCAGCGGCAACCAGGAATAAATTCCGGCGCTGGCCTGTTTGATCATACCCGCCTGCAACATGTAGCGATGGCTGACGATCTGCGCCTCGCGCGGCGTTTCTTTGAGAACAGGTAGAAAATAGCGGCTCATGCGCATGGGTGCGGCCCTTTTTATAAGCGATGTCGGGGTCGGTTTAATCCGCAGGCGCGGCCCTCGCAAGCTCTCAGATGAACAGTCTTTTGCAGCTTACCCTTGCGCAACCGTGCCCCATGCCGCATTTATTTGGTGAACGCACAAAGGAATGACCATGGCTTTGCCCATACAACAACAAGCAAAATACTGGGGAATAGCGGCTGTCGTGTTCCTTGCGACCCTTTGGGTGCTTGGCGATGTCATCTTGCCGTTTATCTTGGGTGGCGCGATTGCATATTGCCTTGACCCCATCGCGGATCGCCTTGAACGCGCCGGGTTTAGCCGAACAGTATCTGTCAGCATTATAACCTTGGTTGCAGCGGTCATTTTTATTCTGCTCATCCTTTTGGTTATTCCGACGCTGATCACCCAAACCACACAACTGATTAACACGGCGCCTGAACTGTTCGACCGCCTGCAATCGGCTTTGACTGACAGGTTTCCATCGCTCGTCGATGCTGAAAGCACGGTCCACCAACAATTGCTCGCCATTGGCGAGGCCATCCAGTCCAAAGGCGGCGAGTTGATCAACAGTGTGCTTAGCTCGGCTGTGGGGCTGATCAACATCGTGGTATTGCTTGTGGTTGTGCCCGTGGTTGCATTCTATCTGCTGCTTGACTGGGACAACATGACCGCGCGCATCGACGAACTGCTGCCGCGCGATCATGTTGAAACCGTTCGCAGGCTGGCACGTGATATTGATAAAACGCTGGCATCATTCATCCGCGGCCAAGGCACGGTTTGTCTGATACTTGGCAGTTATTATGCCGTTGCGCTGATGATCGCCGGGCTGAATTTCGGGCTGGTTGTGGGCTTTATCGCTGGCCTGATTTCATTCATTCCCTATGTCGGCGCGCTTGTTGGTGGAGTTTTGGCAATCGGGCTTGCGGTTTTCCAATTTTGGGGCGCGTGGGGGTCGATTATCGCCGTGGCAGCCATCTTTGCTGTCGGGCAGTTCTTTGAAGGGAACATCCTGACCCCGAAACTGGTGGGCAATTCGATCGGACTTCACCCGGTTTGGCTGATCTTTGCGCTGTCCGTTTTCGGATCGCTGTTTGGTTTCGTCGGGATGCTGGTGGCCGTACCTGTCGCCGCTGTGTTAGGCGTTTTGACCCGCTATGGGCTGGCTCACTACAAAGAAAGCCTGCTTTATCGCGGCTTGTCCAAGGACGACTGACGTGGCGGATCAACTGACCTTTCACTGGCCGACTGGCGTCGCGCTGGGGCCGAACGATTTCTTTGTTTCAGCCGCGAACGCACATGCATTTGCGATGCTCACGGCCCCCGCATCGTGGCCGGATCGCAAGCTGGTCATCGCAGGCCCGAAGGGCTGTGGCAAAAGCCACCTGGCCCGCATTTTCCAGATACAGTCAGGGGGCGAAACCGTCGCGGCAGCAACCATGCCCGCCGATTTTCAAACCGATGCCACGACAGTCATTGTCGAAGATACCGACACCCTGCCCGCATCCGCAGAAGAGGCGATGTTTCACCTACATAATCATCTGCGCAACACCGGTGGCACCTTGCTCATGACTGCCCGCAGTGCGCCCAGTCGCTGGACAATCGCGTTGCCCGATCTGGCCAGCCGGATGCAGGCCACCACCGTCACGCAAATCGCTGACCCTGATGATGCGCTGCTCTCAGCATTGATTATGAAGCTGTTTGCAGATCGCCAGATGATGCCGAAGCCAGCGCTCGTGCAGTACCTGACAACCCGGATTGAACGGTCTTTTGCGGCTGCCGCGGATATCGTTGCACGGCTTGACACCGCGGCGCTCAGTTCAGGGCGCAAGATCAACAAAGCACTGGCTGCGGAGTTGCTGGACAACTAACGCGCGGCCCGCGATAGTTGTCACAAAGCCGCAACAATCGCGGCGCATAAGGCCGCAATGAACTCAGCAAATTTCCTAGACGGGGCATTTCCCGCCCCTGCACAATGCAACATCGACACGGCAACGCCTGCGCGGTTCTTCAACCGCGAGCTTAGCTGGCTTGGCTTTAACTGGCGCGTGCTGGAAGAGGCAGAAAACCCGCGGGTGCCGCTGCTAGAACGCCTGCGGTTTTTATCGATATCCGCTGCAAATCTGGATGAATTTTATACCGTTCGGGTGGCTGGTCTGCGTGAATTGGCCAATGCCGGGAACACGACACCCGGTCTTGATGGGCTGACGCCCGCCGAACAACTTGTGCTGATCGACGTGAATGCCCGCAACCTTATGACACGCCAACAAGAGGTACTGACGACGCTTCAGGCCGAGATGGCGGATCAGGACATTCATATCCTGACCTGTGATGCACTGACGAAAGACGATCGGGCCTATTTGGAAAATACCTTTATCGAACAGGTCTTTCCGGTGTTGTCACCGTTGGCGATTGACCCTGCCCACCCATTTCCATTCCTGCCGAACGAAGGCTATGCACTGGCGCTGCAACTTGAACGCAGCGGTGACAAACGGACATTGCGCGCGCTTTTGCCCGTTCCCGCCCAGATCGACCGCTTTGTCGCGCTGCCGTCGGAACAGGGCCACCGGTTTCTTCCGCTTGAGGATTTGCTGGTCCTACAGATTGGCCAACTGTTTCCGGGCTACAAAGTCAAAGGGAACTGCGCGTTCAAAGTCCTGCGTGATAGCGACCTAGAGGTCGAAGACGAAGCCGAAGATTTGGTGCGCGAATTCGAAGTTGCCCTCAAACGCCGCCGCCGCGGCGAAGTGGTGCGCCTTCAGATTTCCGCAGATGCCCCGCCCGCCCTGCAAAGCCTGATCATGGCGGAACTACACGTGACCGACGACGCCGTTGTCGAAGTGAGCGGCATGATCGGGATCGCCGACCTGAACGCGCTGGTTTTGGACAGTCGCCCCGATCTGCTATGGCCGCCGTTCAGCCCGCGTATCCCCGAGCGCGTGCAAGACCACGACGGCGATATGTTTGCAGCGATCCGCCAAAAAGATATGCTGCTGCACCATCCTTATGAAACCTTTGATATGGTCGTGCGGTTCCTGAACCAAGCCGCGCGCGACCCTGATGTTGTCGCCATCAAACAAACGCTTTACCGGACATCGAAGAATTCACCGATCGTCGAGGCCTTGTGCGAAGCCGCAGAAGATGGCAAATCCGTCACCGCACTGGTGGAGTTAAAGGCGCGTTTTGACGAGGCGGCCAACATCCGGCAGTCGCGCCGATTGGAACGGGCCGGTGCCCATGTGGTCTACGGGTTCACGAATTATAAAACGCACGCCAAGATCAGCACGGTTGTACGCCGCGAAGGCGACAAGTTGGTGACCTATACCCACTTTGGTACCGGGAACTATCACCCGATTACCGCACGTATTTACACCGACCTCAGCCTTTTCACCTGCGACGCCAAACTGGGCAGGGATGCGACCAAAGTGTTCAACTATCTCTCAGGTTACGCGCAGCCTGAGACGCTCGAAAATCTGGCGATTTCCCCGCTTAGTCTCAAACAAACCTTGCTTGACCGCATCGCAACCGAGGCAGAAAATGCCCGTGCCGGACACCCTGCGGCGATCTGGGCCAAGATGAATTCGCTGATCGAGGCAGACGTGATTGACGCGCTATATGACGCGTCTCAGGCAGGGGTCAAAATCAGTCTTGTTGTGCGTGGCATCTGCGGGCTGCGTCCGGGCATTGCCGGCCTATCCGAAAACATCCGTGTCAAATCCATCGTCGGGCGGTTCTTGGAACACTCGCGGATTGTCTGTTTTGGCAATGGCGCCGCCCTGCCGTCGAAAAAGGCAAAAGTCTACATCAGCTCTGCCGACTGGATGGGCCGGAACCTGAATCGGCGGGTTGAAACGCTTGTGGAAATCAAAAACCCAACCGTCAAAGCACAGATCGTCAGTCAAGTCATGGCCGCCAACATGGCCGATGTCGCGCAAAGTTGGGTCATGGCACCGGACGGCACGTTTACCCGCGCAATCATCCCGGATGGTGAGTTTGCATTCAACTGCCACCGGTTCTTTATGGAAAACCCGTCGCTTTCAGGGCGTGGATCAGCCGGTGCTTCTGACGTTCCGAGGTTGACGCATACCGACGACTGACAGATACCTAAAGGGTATGACGCCGGGGGCCACATGACAACGCAAGCAGAACCAGACGCCATCGACTGGGGCCCTTTTGGGCGTCCGTTATTCGAAGACGCAAGCTCGAAAAACCTAAGTCGTGTTGGCGTGATCGACGTTGGGTCAAACTCTGTCCGTTTGGTGGTGTTTGATGGCGCGGCGCGGTCTCCCGCGTATTTTTACAACGAAAAAATAATGTGCGCACTTGGTGCAGGCCTGTCCGAAACCGGGCACCTGAACCCCGAAGGGCGAGTTCGTGCGATTTCAGCAATTCGCCGGTTCGCCGCACTGGCCGAAGGCATGGGCATTCTGCCGTTGACTGCTGTCGCCACCGCCGCCGTCCGAGAGGCCAGCGATGGCGCAGATTTTCGCGAAGAGGTGCTGCGCGAAACGGGCGTTAAACTGTGGGTGATCGACGGAAAAGAAGAGGCGCGGCTGTCAGCGCAAGGTGTCCTGCTTGGATGGCCGGGCAGCTATGGACTTGTGTGTGACATTGGCGGATCCTCGATGGAACTGGCCGACTTGGCAGATGGCAAGGTTGGCCAAAGGGTCACATCCGCGCTTGGTCCGCTGAAGCTGCGCGAAATTAAGGGCGGCAAAAAAGCCGTCAAAGCATATGTGCGCGAAGTAATGGCGCAGCTTCATGCCGAAATGGGTCATGAAACGGGCATGCGGCTTTTTCTGGTGGGTGGCTCTTGGCGCGCCATCGCCCGCGTCGATATGGAACGGCGAGACTACCCCCTGACGGTTCTGCATGAATACCGCATGTCGTCGCGGCAAATCAGCAAAACCGCCGACTATATTTCAAAATCCGATCTTCTTGATCTGCGCAACCGCTGCAATATTTCTGACAGCCGAATGTCGCTGGTGCCATTGGCCGTTATTGTCCTCAAGGAATTGGTCCGCGTTTTCAAACCCAAAGACGTGGCAGTGTCGTCCTATGGTATTCGCGAAGGCATGTTGTTTGAACAGATGCCCCGCGAATTGCGCGAACGCGATCCCTTGGTTGAGGCATGCCGGTTCGCGGAAGCCAAAGATGCCCGCCTGCCCGGTTTTGGCCGGTTGCTGTATGATTTTGTCAAACCGCTGTTCCCCCGTGCCACGTGGCAACGCAAACGGATCATTAAGGCGGCGTGTCTGTTGCATGACGTCAGCTGGCGCGCACATCCCGATTACCGCGGGGAAGTCACCTTTGATAACGCCACCCGCGCGAATTTGGGCGGCCTGAAACATGCCGAACGGGTGATGTTGGGGTTGGCATTGATGAATCGCTACACCAACAAAATTGACAAAAGCCGCTTTGAGCCGTTGATTGCCATGCTCACGCCAACCCAAGTCAAAGAGGCCGAGATTTTGGGCAAGGCAATGCGGCTTGGCGCCATGCTTTGGCTATCTGCGGACGAGCCTCCGGGGGTATTAAAGTGGAAGGCCAATACCCGGGTGCTGACGCTTGTGCTGACCGAACACGCACGCCCCCTATTCGGGGAGGTCGCCGAGAACCGCCTGTCCGCGCTGGCAAGCGCGCTAGAGGCGTCTGTCACGGTAAAATTTACGAAATGACCGCGCCCCTAAAGGTCAAGCACCACAGGAAAGTGATCTGACGCCAGCAACAGCGCATGCCGCAGTTGCCGGTTCTCATAACAGTCAGGGTGATCAAAAGGATGCCAAATTTGCCAGTTTGGCGTGCGATCGCGCAGCCCCGGCGAAACCATGATGTAGTCCAATAAAGCCTGCAAATAAGGTTCGCCTTGCCGTTTGAAGCGCGCAGTTGCGGGCATCGCGCCGAAACGGCGGCTGAGCACCAGATGGGCATGCGGATCGAACATCTGCGTGCCGTCCCCTTCGCCTAACACAATTTCGACGCCGGATCGGCCAAACAGCTTTTCGTATTCATCAAGCCCCGGACCATCATTAAAATCGCCCAACACGATCAGGTCTTCGCCCGCAACAAGATGGGCTTCGACCCTGCCGCGCAGCCATATGCATTGAGCCAGTTGTTTGCGCCGGTTTTCGATTGAAATACGGATCGCCTCGGTCTCGCTTTTGGACCCGTTCGGTGCTTTGGATTTCGCGTGGACACCGATGATACGTAGCATCCCCGCGGCACCATCCACAGACAGTTCCAATGGCGGTTTCGACCACTGGATAGCGTCGGGGCTGGCATCGATATCAACATCCATCGCGAATGCCTGATCAAAGCGTGGAAAGGCATCGCTTTCGCGCGGATCATGTAACGCCGTGACAACACCGGGGTCATAAAGAAGCGCAATTTCCTGTTGCGTGTCGTTCCCAAAGCCGGTGACGGCAGCAGTTGTCCGCAGCCCAAAATGTGCGGCAAAGTTTTCAAGCGCGGTGATCGCACTGCGGCTGGGGCTGGTATCAGGTGCCTCGATGACCATAACCATGTCGGCATCTATCGCCGCAAAGACCGCCCCCACGGCAGCGGTCTGCTGCGCGCGCGTCACGTTCCACCGCCCGGACCAGCCGTCATCATCGATCAGGCGGCCTTGGTCATCGAACAGTGCGTTGAACCACTCGACATTATATGTCGCGATCCTCATGCCCGCACGCCCTGGATTTCTTCCCATGCACGATTGATCGCGACCAATCGGCGCTCGGCCAGCTTTACCGCCTCTTGCGGGACCCCGCGGGCAATCATCCGGTCAGGGTGGGTTTCACGCACCAAGCTGCGCCATGCGGCGCGAACTTCGTCCATCGGGGCGCTTGGCGAAACCCCCAGAACATCAAACGGGTCGCGTTCGGCGTCACTGACAAATTGTGCGCGAATGCCGCGAAACCGCCGGTCGTCGAAGCCGAATATCTTGGCGACGGTCAAAAGAAAATCGTCTTCCTTGGGATGATAAACGCCGTCGGCTAGCGCGATCTGGAACAAACCTTCCATCAGGTGACACAACACCGCGTCGTCAGCAGCGAACATCGCTTTAATCTGCTTGGCATAGCTTTCAAAGCCCGCAACATCTTGGCGTGCTAGGTTGAACACACGGGCGGCGTTATCCTCTTCCTCTGGTGGAATGCTGAACACCTCTCGAAAGGCGACGACCTCATCCTTGGTGACGACCCCGTCAGCCTTTGCCATCTTTGCGCCCAGCGCAATGACAGCAATCGCAAAGGCAACCGTGCGATCTGGCGAAACGCGAAGTTTTTCGAAGACCGCCAACAACCCCTCGCCCTTGGCAAGGGCGGCAACGGCTTCGGCAATGCGCGTCCAGAGCGACATAGCGGTCCTTTCAAAGGCGCTTTTGCATCAATACCAAATCGATCCAACGGCCGAACTTGAACCCCACTTCCCGCAAAGTTGCAACCGTCTCAAAACCCTGTGCCGCGTGAAACTGCACGGCGCCGGGGTTTTCACCGCTACACCCTGCAAACAATGTATGAATACCCGCCGCTTTTGCGTGCGCGCAAAGGGCCTGCATTAACGCACGACCGCCGCCGCGCGCATGCCCATCGGGGTGGAGCATGATCGTATGCTCGGCAGTAAACCGATAGCCTGCGCCGCCACGAAACTGGAAATAGCGCGCAAAGCCAAGAATTCGAACGCCTTCCTGCCAGACGAGGCAGCCCTGCGCCGTCAATGCCGCCACTTCTTCATGTGATTTTTCGTCAGGATTAAAAGTGATGGTGGTGTCGCGGATGACGGCGTTCCAAATCTCAGCAATCGCCTGCGCATCGTGGGGTGTTGCTGGTCGGATCATGACAGGTCCTTTGGGCCATCAGGGCCGTCGAACGACGCGTGAAACCCGGCCGGCCCTGTTTCAAACCGGATGCGCGGGTCCGACAGCGCAAGTTGCGCGGCAACATAAGCCGCATCGGGGTGTGACACTGTTAATTGGACTAATCGCAGACCCGTCGGGGTCAACCGTTGCGCTGGATGCACCGTATCAGGGGCCCACTTCATCAATGTGGGGAACGCGCCGCCGTATGGCAAACTGCCATCATCGGGAACGGTGATGTCCCAGCGCAAGTCTGCGCGCGTGAGCGCCTGCACCGGACCAGTGATGTCCGTGTGGGTCGACAAATCATCTGCCCGGCATATCCAATTTGCCAAGCGCGGTGCGCCTTGAAAGTGATCCATACCAAACCAACTGTGTCCGGCCTCAGGCGCCGTTTCAGGGTCTTTGGCGATCACCTCTAGGTACAAACCGTCTGCGAGGCCAAGCAGCATATTATGGGTGCCATAGCGCACGTGTGTCCCACCTTTTTGTAGTGGAACACCCAATTTCGCCGCAACCCAGTCCGCGCCCTGTGCCAGATCCGTGCAAGCAACGGCAAGATGATCAAGTTCTATCATAGAATTCCACTGCGACACACTTTATGGGTTCCAAGAAACGCGGTTTTGCGCCTTGATGCAACGCAACAACGTCCTAAATCAGATACAAATTAATCAGACAGGAATATATCATATGGCTCTTCGCGCCGCGCTCGATCGTTTTTTTCGTCACGACGCTTTTGGGGGTATACTGCTTATGGCTTCGGCGCTTGCGGCACTTATTGTCGCAAACTCAAGCCTCGCACCCTATTATGATCGTTTTTTAGGCGCCTATTTCGCAGTAACCGTCAATGGCGAAGGACTGGCAAAGCCCGCTATCTTGTGGATTAACGACGGGCTTATGGCGATCTTTTTCTTTTTGATCGGCCTCGAACTCAAACGCGAAATTTTGGAAGGCAAACTGAAAAACCCGCGCGATGTGATTTTGCCCGGAATGGCCGCCGTGGGCGGGATGGTCGTACCGGCGCTTGTTTTTGCTTATTTCAATTGGGGCGATGCCGTGACGATCCGCGGGTGGGCTATTCCGGCCGCGACTGACATCGCCTTTGCGCTTGGTATCTTGGCGTTGGTCGGTAGCCGCGCACCGACGTCGTTGAAAGTATTTTTGCTAACGCTCGCCATTCTGGACGATCTAGGGGCGATTGTGATCATCGCCTTGTTTTACACCGCAGAGTTAAAGGTCGACTATCTGGTTCTCGCGCTTTTGCCGCTGATCGGGTTGATCGTGCTGAATTTGCGTGGCACCCACCGTCTGGCCCCCGCGATCCTGCTGGGTGTGATCATGTGGTTCTTTGTCTTGAAATCGGGTGTGCATGCAACCTTGGCAGGGGTCATTACCGCATTTTGTATTCCTCTTGTTGATCGCTTCGGCAAATCCCCGTTGCACGCGCTGGAACATGGGCTGACGCCTTACGTCCTGTATCTGATCGTCCCGATCTTTGCTTTTGCCAACGCGGGTGTCGTTCTGACAGGTCTTGCCTTCAGTGACCTGATTGCCCCCCTGCCGCTTGGCATTGCCTTGGGTCTGATTGTCGGGAAACAGGTCGGCGTGTTCGGCGTGAGCTATCTGATGATCAAAATGGGGCTCGCGCGCCTGCCAAACGGCGCGAACTGGGCGCATATTTATGGCGTTGCATGCCTTGCCGGTATCGGTTTTACGATGTCACTTTTCATCGGATCGCTCAGCTTTGATGACGCCTTGCTCATGAACCAAGTGCGCCTTGGTGTGCTGTCAGGGTCATTGGTGTCCGGGCTTTTGGGGTACGCCGTTTTAATGCTGGCCCCACGCAGCGCCGCCTAAACAAAAAGGCAGCGGCTGTGACACAGCCGCTGCCTTTTTTGCGTTTACGCGGCCCACACCGCCTTAGGCGCGTGCGGCTTTGATCAAAGCAAGAATATCTTTTGCAGCTTTGGGGATGTTGGTTCCCGGCCCAAAGATGGCTTTGACGCCGTTATCGTAGAGAAACTGATAATCTTGCTGCGGGATCACGCCGCCGCAGATCACCAAAATATCGCCCGCGCCTGCATCCTTGAGCGCCTGCACCAGTTTCGGCGCCAGCGTTTTATGTCCTGCCGCCTGAGAGCTGATCCCGATAACATGGACATCGTTGTCGATCGCGTCTTGCGCGGCCTCGGCTGGTGTCTGGAACAATGGGCCGACGTCCACGTCAAAACCGATGTCTGCAAATGCGGTTGCGATAACTTTTGCGCCCCGGTCATGACCGTCTTGGCCCATTTTAACGACCAGCATCCGCGGCCTGCGGCCTTCTTCTGCTGCGAAGGCATCGACGCTGGCTTGGATTTCTGCGAAGCCCGCGTCCCCCTCGTATGCCGCGCCATAAACCCCCGCTAGCGTCTTGACCTCGGCCCGGTGCCGTCCGAATGTTTTCTCCATCGCCATGCTGATCTCTCCGACTGTGGCGCGCGCACGCGCGGCTTCGACGGCGGCTTCAAGAAGGTTGCCACCTTCGTCCGCACGACGACTAAGTTCGGCCAATGCCGCGTCAACAATGCCCGGATCCCGCGCGGCCTTGGTCGCGGCGATCCGTTTGATCTGTCCGATCCGCACCGCGTTATTGTCGATATCCAAGATATCAATCGGGTCTTCTTTGTCTTTGCGGTATTTGTTGACGCCGACAATCACTTCGGTGCCACGGTCAATCGCGGCCTGCCGTCGCGCGGCGGTTTCTTCGATCCGCAGCTTTGGCATACCCGATGCGACGGCTTTGGTCATGCCGCCCATTTCTTCGACTTCTTGGATCAGCGCCCATGCTTTATCCGCCAGTTCAGCGGTCAGACTTTCGACGTAGTAAGACCCTGCCAATGGATCGACAACATGGGTGATCCCGGTTTCCTCTTGCAAGATCAGCTGGGTGTTGCGTGCAATGCGGGCGCTGAATTCGGTGGGCAGGGCGATCGCCTCGTCCAACGCATTGGTATGCAAGGATTGCGTGCCACCCAGAACCGCCGCCATCGCCTCGTAGGCGGTGCGGATCACGTTGTTATAGGGGTCTTGTTCCTGCAAGGACACGCCCGAGGTTTGGCAGTGGGTGCGCAACATCGACGATTTCGGGTCTTTCGGGGCGAATTCTTCCATGATCTTCGACCACAAAAGACGCGCGGCGCGCAGCTTTGCAGCCTCCATAAAAAAGTTCATGCCGATGGCAAAAAAGAACGACAACCGCCCGGCAAAAGCATCGACATCCATACCCCGTGCAATTGCCGCGCGCACGTATTCGCGCCCGTCAGCCAGCGTATACGCCAGTTCCTGAACAAGGTTCGCGCCCGCCTCTTGCATGTGATAGCCGGAAATCGAGATCGAGTTGAATTTCGGCATCTCTGCGGACGTATATTCGATGATGTCCGCGATGATCCGCATCGATGGTTCGGGCGGATAGACATAGGTGTTGCGGACCATAAATTCCTTGAGAATGTCGTTCTGGATTGTGCCCGATAGCAGCGCCTTGTTATGGCCCTGTTCTTCGCCTGCGACGATAAAGTTTGCCAGAATAGGGATAACCGCGCCGTTCATCGTCATCGACACACTAACCTTGTCCAGCGGGATACCGTCAAACAAAATCTTCATATCCTCGACGCTATCAATCGCGACGCCTGCCTTGCCGACATCGCCTTCGACACGGGGATGGTCGCTGTCATATCCACGGTGCGTCGCCAGATCAAAAGCAACAGAAACCCCCTGCTGGCCGGCATCCAGCGCCTTCCGGTAGAAGGCATTTGATTCCTCTGCCGTCGAAAACCCCGCGTATTGGCGGATCGTCCATGGGCGGCCGGCGTACATCGTCGCCTTGACGCCACGCGTAAATGGGGCTTTGCCGGGGATCCCATGCATATGTGGCAGGTCGTCGGTGTCCGCCGATGTGTAAAGCGGTTTGACCGCGATACCTTCAAGCGTATCCCATGTCAGGGCGTCCAACGGCTTGCCACGCAGTTCCTTTTTGGCAATCTCTTCCCAGTTTTTTTTATCGGTCATGATGGTCTCCGTGACAGGTGACAGGCAAAAGATGTGAATTGTTCAACAGGTCGCTTCGTATTTCGGCGCGAAGGCCCTATATGCATAAGTATGAAATCAGTGATCACGTTCGGGCTTGTCGCCCTATTATGCGCCTTTTCAGGCAACGCAGCCTTTGCCCAAGACGACACGGCAGTTGCACGATGGCAGGCAGACCCCAGCGTGGTGTTTGATGCCACCGCGGTACAGCTTTCGGATTTTGCATGGCTGGCACGCCCCGTGGTGGTTTTTGCCGACAGCCCGAATGACCCGCGTTTCCAACAGCAAATGGCGTTGTTGTTGCGCGATCTTCCGGCGTTGGCGGCGCGTGACGTGGTTTTGATCACCGATACCGACCCCGCCGCACGCAGCGATGTGCGTATTGCGCTGCGGCCGCGCGGTTTCATGCTGACCTTGCTTGCCAAAGACGGCACCGTCGCGTTCCGCAAACCTGCCCCATGGGATGTGCGTGAAATATCGCGCTCTATCGACAAGATGCCCCTGCGCCAGCAAGAGATCGAAGATCGGCGTCTGTTGGCGCGATAGGTCACCTATTCAAACTCCATAATGACATCATCCACCGCAAGGCTATCGCCAGCGGCAGCCTTGACCAGTTTTACCACCCCCTTGCGTTCGGCACGCAGGATGTTTTCCATTTTCATCGCCTCGACCGTGCAAAGCGCCTGTCCTTCCTGGACCTCGTCGCCGACAGCCACATCGACCTTTACGATCAGGCCCGGCATCGGGCACAGCAAGAATTTCGACGTATCCGCTGGTACCTTTTCGGGCATCAGTTTCGCCAACTCCGCCTGACGCGCTGTGCGGACATGCACCTTTAGGTCTGCACCACGATACCTGACGCGGAAACCGCCGGAAATCTTGCTGACTTTCATCACCAGCGGTTCACCGTTGACGGTTGCCCGCACAAGCGGTTCGCCCGGACGCCAGTTGCTTTCGACACGCAGACTTTGCCCGGCGATCTGCACATCCGCGCCTGTTTTATCGGCAGTCATCACAACATCATGCGACACCCCTTGCAAGCTGACCACCCAGTCATTTCCGACGTGACGTTCGTGATTGCCCATCGTTCCTGAAATGCGGGTCCGTCGAATTTCCCCCACGCGGTGCATGGCCGCGGCGGTGGCTGCCATCCGCAGGCAGGTGGCGTCGGGCAAGGTCACGCCATCAAACCCGTCAGGGAACTCTTCTTCGATGAAGGCGGTCGTCATGTTGCCGCTGGTGAATTTCGGGTGGTCATAGACCGCCGCCAAAAACGGCAGGTTGTGTCCGATCCCTTCTACCTCGAAGCCATCCAAGGCAAGGCGCATTTCCTCGATCGCTGTCGCGCGATCAGGGGCCCAAGTGCACAGCTTGGCAATCATCGGGTCATAGAACATGCTGATTTCGCCACCTTCAAAAACGCCGGTGTCGTTGCGCACCGCGCGGGTTGGCGTCGCCTCTTCGACGGGCGGACGGTAGCGGGTCAAACGGCCAATCGACGGCAGGAAACCACGATACGGGTCTTCGGCATAAAGCCGGCTTTCCATCGCCCAACCGTTAATTTTCAAATCCTCTTGGGCAAACGGCAGCTTTTCCCCGGCAGCGCCCCGGATCATCTGTTCGACCAGATCAATCCCTGTGATCAGTTCGGTGACAGGGTGTTCAACCTGAAGACGCGTGTTCATTTCAAGAAAATAGAAATTGCGGTCGCCGTCGACGATAAATTCAACGGTACCCGCGCTGGTATAGCCCACAGCCTGCGCCAATGCGACGGACTGCTCGCCCATTGCCTTGCGCGTTGCCGCGTCCAAAAACGGGCTTGGCGCCTCTTCAATGACTTTCTGGTTGCGGCGCTGGATCGAACATTCGCGTTCATGCAGATAGACCGCATTGCCGTGTTGGTCGGCCAGCACCTGAATTTCGATGTGGCGCGGCTGGGTGACAAATTTCTCGATGAAAATGCGGTCGTCACCAAAGGAATTGGCCGCCTCGTTCTTGGACGATTGAAAGCCCTCGCGGGCTTCTTGGTCGTTCCACGCAATGCGCATACCCTTGCCGCCACCGCCGGCAGAGGCCTTGATCATCACCGGATAGCCGACTTCGTTCGAGATTTTGACAGCGTCGTCTGCGTCTTCGATTAACCCCATGTAACCGGGTACGGTCGATACGTTGGCCTCTTGCGCAAGCTTTTTCGACGTAATCTTGTCGCCCATTGCTTCAATCGCGCCTTTTGGCGGCCCGATAAAGGCAACGCCTGCGGCCTCTAGAGCCTCGGCAAATTTTGAATTCTCGGACAGGAAACCATAGCCGGGGTGTACAGCTTCGGCGCCTGTCTGCTTAATCGCTGCCATCACCTTGTCGATGACGATGTAGGACTGGTTTGCCGGCGATGGTCCGATGTGCACGGCTTCATCTGCCATCTTGACATGCAGTGCGTTGCGGTCGGCATCGGAATATATCGCAACCGTTTTGATCCCCATCTTGCGGGCGGTCTTAATGACGCGGCAGGCGATTTCGCCGCGGTTGGCAATCAGTATTTTCTTGAACATCAGTTTCCGTCCCCAAAACAAAAAATCGCCGCCGGGGTGAAACCCGGGCGGCGATTCATTTCGTATCTGCGTGCCGCAGTGGCACGCATATTTACATTACTTGCAGCCGTTGATGCCTGCGTCGTCGCAAAGCACGCCTGCGGCTGCGCCAGCAAGAATTGTACCGGTACGGTCAGTACCCAGCACTTCGGATGCGACCAAGCCTGCGCCTGCGCCTGCAACGCCACGTTCAACGTCGCCCTCAAGGCAACCTGCGAGTCCAAAAAGAGCCACTGCGGCCAGAATGAGTGATGTCTTTTGCATATTTCTCTGCTTTCATTAAGTTTCTTAGCACAACCAAGAATGGCTCTACTGACGCTGAAAGCAATAGCCAGAATCAAATGATATTCAATAGCAGTCATTTTTCCGCCGACATATTGCCGCATCCGGGGGACCGGCCTGTCCAGTGAGGGGACAGGCCGGCGAGGGGAAGGGTAAACATGTTGACATTTTTCAGCAGCAAGGATGCTGAACCTAGACGCTGCTGAAACCAGTTTGCGCAGGTTTGCTGGTGAAGCAAACCCGCTTGATGCGCCCCCCCAATAATGGGCAGTTTTCCGCTCGTCGCGGGCAGCACACATTATGGAAGCGGGTGCATATGACACGTCTAGTCCTCGAAAAGTTCAGGAAAGCTGATGCGCGCAACTTTGACGTTTATGCGCAGCATCGCCTCATAGCTGGCGGCGTCAAAAGGGTCTTCGGCTGGAATCACCTCGCGCCCGAACAGCCAGCTGAGACGCCCCGCATCCAGGTTCCCGCGCACAAACGGATCTTCGCCAAAGTTTTCCCACAGCGCACGCATAAATCCGGCATCTGCGCGTTTATCAGCGGGGCGACGATCGGGATAGCGCACGCGTTCTGACAGTTCGGTCGCGCCGTCCTTGTTTGCGCGGCGTAAAACGAACTGGAAGTCCGTTCCAGCCAAGCGCCCGGGAAAGCCGCGGTGTTTATCCATATATGGCAGTGCCATGTCGTACCTCATTAGAGTGATCTGCTGGACCGCGATAAATCACGCGGCGCAGCCAGCAGCCAGCGCAAACGCGCCCGAAACCTCTATTACAAAGGAATGTTGTCGTGTTTCTTCCACGGGTTTTGCAACTGCTTGCCGCGCAGGGATGCGAACGCCCGACAAATCCGTTTGCGCGTAGAGTGCGGCATGATCACCTCGTCGATGAACCCTTTTTCGGCAGCGACAAAGGGGTTGGCGAACCGGGCTTCATATTCTTTGGTGCGCTCGGCGATTTCTTCGGGCGATTTGCCACGATGAATGATCTCGGTCGCACCTTTGGCACCCATCACCGCAATCTCGGCAGTGGGCCACGCATAATTGAAATCACCGCGCAAATGTTTGGACGCCATCACGTCATATGCGCCACCATAGGCCTTGCGGGTAATCACTGTCACTTTGGGAACGGTCGCTTCGCCATAGGCGAACAGCAGTTTGGCACCATGTTTGATAACGCCGCCATATTCCTGGCTGGTGCCGGGCAAGAAACCGGGGACATCGACCAAGGTCAGGATCGGAATTTCAAATGCATCACAAAACCGCACAAACCGCGCCGCCTTACGAGAGCTGTCTATATCAAGACAGCCCGCCAGCACCATCGGCTGATTGGCAACAACCCCAACGGTCGACCCTTCGAGGCGGATAAACCCGGTCAGGATATTTTTTGCAAAATCGGCCTGAATTTCATAAAAATCGCCCTCGTCCGCCAGTTTATGAATAAGCTCTTTCATATCGTATGGCGCGTTCGGATTGTCGGGGATCAGCGTATCAAGGCTGTCTTCGATCCGGGTGACGTCATCAAAGAACGGACGCACAGGGGGTTTTTGACGGTTGTTGAGCGGCAGAAAGTCGAACAAACGACGTGCTTCGGCCAAGGCCTCGATATCGTTTTCAAAAGCGCCATCCGCAACCGAAGATTTTTTGGTATGGGTGGATGCGCCCCCCAGTTCCTCGGCCGTGACAACTTCGTTGGTTACGGTCTTCACGACATCAGGGCCGGTGACGAACATATAGCTGCTGTCTTTGACCATAAAAATAAAGTCGGTCATCGCAGGGGAATAAACCGCGCCACCTGCACAAGGGCCCATAATGAGGCTGATTTGCGGCACCACGCCCGATGCCATGATATTGCGCTGGAATACTTCGGCGTAACCCGCGAGTGACGCAACGCCTTCTTGGATACGCGCCCCACCCGAGTCGTTTATCCCGATAACCGGCGCGCCATTTTGCATGGCCATGTCCATGATCTTGCAAATTTTCTGGGCGTGGGTCTCGGACAGCGATCCGCCGAACACGGTGAAGTCCTGGCTGAAGACATAAACCATGCGGCCGTTGATCGTACCCCATCCGGTCACGACACCGTCACCGGCCGGTCGGTCAGCTTCCATTCCGAAATCAGTACAACGGTGGGCGACAAACATGTCAAATTCTTCGAACGATCCCTCGTCGAGCAACAAGTCGATACGTTCGCGCGCGGTCAGCTTTCCTTTCGCATGCTGTGCAGCGACCCGACGCGCACCACCACCTTGGCGCGCAAAATCACGTCGGCTCTCAAGCTCCTGCAAAACATCCATTCAATCGCTCCCCGAGATCTAGTGTTTCATCGGTGATACAGCGAACCCTCCTAAACGCGAAGCACGAAGGCGAATATTTGCAAATACCGCTATTTGCTAAAATCAATATTTGCAAATATGCAAATAAGCCGGACAGAAATTATTTTGATACACGAATAGACAACCGCCACATTGCAGCCTACTTCCTGACGATGGAACAGCGCCCCAACATTCAATTTCTTGATCGCAGCACCCCACCGCATATCCTGACTTTGGTCTTGATCACCGGTATGTCCGCGCTCAGCATGTCGATTTTCCTGCCGTCGCTGGCAAAAATGACCAGCTATTTCAACACCGACTACGCGATCATGCAGATTGCGTTGTCAGGGTACCTGGCGACGACAGCCGTGCTGCAAATCTTTATCGGCCCGATCTCTGACCGCTACGGGCGGCGCATGATGATCATGGGCGCGTTGGGGATTTTTGCGCTGGCGTCGCTTGGCGCGATGATGGCGAAATCCGTCGAGGTGTTTTTGTTCTTTCGCATTTTGCAAGCAGCAGTCGCCACGACCATGGCGCTGAGCCGGGCGATCGTGCGTGACATCGTTTCACAAGCCGAAGCCGCGTCAATGATGGGCTATGTCACCATGGGCACAGCCCTGGTCCCGATGGTCGGACCAATGATCGGCGGCGCGCTTGATGAATTGTTCGATTGGCATGCGACTTTTGCTTTTATGGCACTGGCTGGATTTGCGACCCTTTTGCTGACCTATTTTGACCTTGGCGAAACCGTCAAAAAGGGCGGCGTCAGCTTTGCCGACCAAATCAAAGGCTACCCCGAATTGCTGCGATCACCGCGTTTTTGGGGGTATTCTTTGTGCAGCGCCTTCTCGTCTGGTGCGTTTTTTGCATTGCTGGGCGGGGCATCTTTTGTCGGCAGCAAAATTTTTGGCCTATCGCCATTGTGGAGCGGGATCGCCCTTGGCGCACCCGCCATTGGCTACGCAGTCGGTAACTATATTTCGGGACGGTTTTCGGTACAGGTCGGTATAAATAGGATGGCGATCGTCGGGACAAGCATCACGATTTTCGGCTTGGGCTGTTCTGTGGCCCTCACTTTGGCTGGCGTGGTTCACCCGCTCAACTTCTTCGGGTTTTGCATCTTTCTCGGGCTGGGGAACGGTATTGTTCTTCCCAATGTGATGGCCGGATCAATTTCGGTGCGCCCGCATCTGGCAGGCACCGCCAGCGGCTTGGGTGGCGCGATCATGATCGGTGGCGGCGCGGTGCTGTCGCAACTGGCGGGTGGTATGCTGACCGTTGAAACCGGCACAATGCCACTGCAGCTCTTGATGCTGGCAACATCCGTTCTGGCCTTGCTGTCGGTCCTGTTTGTCGTCAGCCGCGAACGGCGCGTTACTTGACCAAATATTTGCAGTCGCTAAGTTAACTTAGCAAAGTTGCAAAGGGCGCAGATGGCTATCCAGAAACTATACGCGGGTGCGAAACTGCGCGAATTGCGGGGGCGGCTGTCGCTGACACAAAAGGCGTTTGCGGATAAGCTGGGGGTATCGCTGCCTTATCTGAACCAAATGGAAAACAATAACCGGCCCGTGTCGACCGGGGTGGTCATGGGCCTTGCGCAGGAATTCGGGTTTGACGTCACCGAATTGCAGTCAGGCGACGAAGCGCGCATTGTCAGCGACCTGCGCGAAGCCTTGGCTGATCCTGTCCTGACGGGCCCCACGCCCGCGCTGCCCGATCTGCGGCTGGTTGCTGCGAACGCGCCCGCCCTTGCCCGCGCGTTTCTTGACCTTCATGCGGCCTATCGACAAACCCACGAACGCTTGGCGTCACTTGACGAGGCGTTAGGCCGCGAAGATACGCGCCTGCGCCCCAGCCCGTGGGAAGAGGTGCGCGATTTCTTCCATTATTGCGACAACTATATCGATGCTGTTGATCGCAGCGCTGAACGTATCGCGGGGCAGCGGAAGCCGGGGGAAACCGTAAACGATGCGGTTGTCCGCGCATTGGCTGATCATGATATCAAGGTGGTCTTCGCCGACAGCGTCAAATTACGCCAATTCGACCCGACCACAAAAACGCTCACGATCTCACGTGATGCGCAGCACGCCACCCAAAGCTTTCAGTTATTGCTGCAATTGGCCCTGATTACCCAAGGCCCCTTGCTCGAGGCGACGCTGGATTTGGCGCGTTTTCAATCACCCGAAGCACGTAGTATTGCAAAGCTTGGACTGGCGAATTATTTCGCCGGGGCGGCTTTGATGCCCTATGGCGCGTTTCTTGCGGCGGCACAGGCGTCGCGGCACGATCTTGAAATCCTTGCAACACGGTTTGGCGCGTCTTTAGAGCAGGTGGCGCATCGTCTATCCACGCTGCAAAGGCCGGGCGAAAAGGGCATACCGTTCTTTTTCGTACGTGTAGACCAAGCTGGGACGATCACAAAACGCCATTCAGCGACCTCGTTACAATTCGCGCGATACGGTGGGGCCTGCCCGCTTTGGAATGTACATCAGGCGTTTGAATTGCCGGGGCAATTCCTGCGGCAGTTGGCGGAAACACCCGACGGAGAACGATATTTCTGCCTTGCGCGTGACGTCAGTAAATCGGGCGGCGCCTATAACGCGCCCACCCGGCGCTATGCGATCGGGTTGGGCTGCGAGGTACGCCATGCAGCAGCGCTGGTTTACGCCGATCACCTTGATATCGGGTCGTCGGACGCGTATGCCCCGATCGGGATTTCGTGTCGCATTTGCGAACGCCGCCAATGCCATCAGCGGTCTGTGCCACCATTAGAGCGACAATTGCGGGTTGACCCGGATACGCGCGGAGTGCTGCCCTATCAACTGGATTAATTTTGGCCCATCGTGCCAAACACCATAAAGGACGACATCATGGAATTGACAGGGACGCGGGTGATCGCGGCAGACATCGCCACCGTTTGGGCGCACCTCAATAACGCCGAGACACTTCAAGTCTGCATTCCCGGCTGTCAGGAATTAACAGGATCACCCCAAGAAGGGTTCGCCGCCGTTGTAAAGCAAAAGGTTGGCCCGGTATCGGCAACGTTTCAGGGCGTTGTCACATTGGAAAACGTCGACGCCCCAAACAGTTATACGATTGTTGGTGAGGGCAAAGGTGGTGTCGCAGGGTTTGCCAAGGGGCGGGCAGACGTCGCGTTGGCGCAGGTCGCGAACGGGACCGAGCTGACCTATAACGTCGATGCAAAAGTCGGTGGGAAACTCGCGCAATTGGGCAGCCGCATCATTGGTGGCTTTGCCCGCAAGATGGCCGACCAGTTCTTTGAAAAGTTCCAGGCGGTCGTCGAAGACGGCGAAGACCCGGAAGCCCCCGCCGATCCCGCTTAAACCGCTTTGGAGAGCATACCTGCGATTTCGTCCTTTAGTACCAACCGCTGTTTGCGCATTTGGCCCATGTGCAGGTCGTCTGTCGGCTCTACGTCCGTTTCCGCCCGGTGAATCGCGCCGTTAACCACGTGGTACGCGTCAGCCAGCTTGGCAAAATGCGCGTCTGTCGTTTTCAGTTTGTGGATCGCGTCGTGCTGATCTGGAAATTCTTCAAGCAGTTCATGTGGGGTATTTGACATTGTATTGTCCTCCTGATGTCATCTTGATGACACCATAGGGTCATCCGCGCGCACCCGCTTTGATCGGGATCAACAAACTAGCGACGCGCGGCCCGCCAGCCTGCCGCCTCTGCCTCGGCCGTTGTGCAGAACCAACGTTCACTTTGGGCGGTATTAATCCCCGTCCTGTCGTAATTTTGATTGCCCGGCATGTGATAGATCCGACCGCTGTCCGAAATATTGCCTTTGATCACGCAGTCACCCGTAGGCGCGTTCTGATTTGCGACAGTTTCAGCGCGGTATGCGGCAGGGCGCTGTGATTGAAACCCCCAAAGCCCGCGCCCGGTGATGGCAGCGGCCTTTTCATCCAGATCATAGTCATTTGAATACTGGCGGTAGGCCCACGCGATCCCGGCGTTGACCAGTGCCGCACCGATGTCTTGGCCGTCAACGACGCAGCGGGCAACCACCCGATCATATCGATCCACATCAACGGCTGTACATTCTGCCCGCCGCCCTTCGTAGGTTGCCACAACCGCGTCACGCGCCCACGCGCCGCAATCCCATTCCTGCCCGTTCGCCGCGCAAGGTTGCCCCATTTCCGGTGCATCCACCCCGAACAGCCGCACCCGCACGCCACCAATGTCAAAGGTGTCCGCGTCAATCACATGCAATCGACCATCCGGCGCCGCCCAGCCGGGTGACACCATCAGTGCGCATATCAAAAAGGACCAAAACCGGAGCATACCGGTTAACTAAATCTTAGCACCGCCCCCCTCAAGGGCCGATGTTAATAAAGGTTAACGCTGTGATGTTTCCCAATGCGGGTTTATCCAAGGCGCATCATTGGCCGCAGGCAACGGATTGCGTTTCAACACATAGTCCGCCACTTTTTCGCCCACCATAATCGACGGCGCATTCAAGTTACCGTTGGTAATCCGCGGAAAAATAGAACTATCCGCAACGCGCAGCCCCTGTACACCAATGACGCGCGCTTGGGGATCAACGACGGCCATCGGATCATCGACTGCGCCCATTTTGCATGTGCCGCACGGATGATAGGCGCTTTCGGCGTGATCACGGATAAAATCATCCAGCGCAGCGTCACTTTGCGCGGCATCACCGGGCTGAATTTCGTGCCCGCGATAGTCGTCAAACGCCGGCTGTGCAAAAATTTCTCGGGTGAGGCGGATACACTTGCGAAAATCCTCCCAGTCGGACGGATCAGACATATAGTTGAATTCGATTTTCGGGTTGTCGTTCGGGTCGCTGGACCGCAGGGTCACCTGGCCACGCGATTTTGACCGCATCGGACCGACATGCGCCTGAAACCCGTGGCCTTCAGGGGCAACCTTGCCATCATAGCTGACCGCGATCGGCAAAAAGTGGAACTGGATATCGGGATATTTCACGCCTTTGTCGGACCGAATGAAACCGGCGCTTTCAAACTGGTTCGAACTGCCCAGTCCGGTTTTCCATAGCAGCCATTCCAAGCCGATCTTGGCCTTGCCGCGCAAGTTCCAATAGGCAAACAGCGAAACCGGTTTGGTCGCGGCCTGCTGGATATAAAGTTCAAGATGGTCTTGCAGGTTTTGCCCGACGCCCGGCCGGTCCACGATCACGTCAATACCGTGTTCGGCCAGATGTGCAGCAGGGCCAACGCCTGACAGCATCAAAAGTTTGGGCGAATTCAACGAAGAGGCCGCGATGATCACTTCGACATTCGCCTTGATCACCTCGATCTTTTTGCCGCGGCTGACCTCGACGCCGACAGCACGCCCGTTTTCGATGACAATCTTGCGCGCAAAGGCACGCGTAATCGTGCAGTTGGGCCGCTTAAGCGCCGGGCGTAAATAAGCAGACGCCGCCGACCAACGGTAACCTTTGTAAATCGTCGCGTCGAAGGGGCCAAAGCCTTCTTGCTGTTCACCGTTATAGTCACCCGTTACAGGGTATCCGGCCTGTTCGCCTGCCGCAACAAAGGCGCGGGTGAGAGGGTTTTTGCGCGGGCCACGGGTGATGTGCAGCGGGCCGTCTGTGCCGCGCCATGCCGCGTCGCCGCCATGACCGCCATCGTGCCAATGCTCCATCCGCTTGAAATATGGTAAAACATCCGCATACGACCATCCCTGCGCGCCGTTATCGGCCCAGTGGTCGAAATCGTGGGCATGCCCGCGCACATAGATCATTCCGTTGATCGACGACGACCCGCCAATCACTTTGCCGCGCGGCGTCACCAGTGTACGCCCACCTAAATGCGGTTCAGGTTCGGTTTTCAGTCCCCAATCGTACATCTTCATGTTCATGGGATAAGACAGCGCGGCAGGCATCTGGATGAAAGGCCCACGATCGGACCCGCCATGTTCGATGATCAGAACCTGTTTCCCCGCCTCTGCCAAGCGGTAAGCCATGGCGCATCCAGCCGAACCTGCGCCGACGATCACATAATCAGCTTGCATCAGAACGGGGCCTCCACGTCGCCCATCGCGACATAAACGCCCTTGATCTGGCTGTAATGTTCAATCGCAGCCTTAGAGTTTTCACGCCCCACGCCCGACATTTTTGACCCGCCAAAGGGGGCCTCTACCGGGGCAAGGTTATAGGTATTGATGTAACATGTGCCCGCCTCGAACCCGGCGGCCATGCGATGTGCGCGCGTCAGGTCAGCGGTAAAGACACCGGCAGCCAATCCAAACTCTGTCGCGTTGGCGCGGGTCAATGCCTCTTCTTCGGTGTCGAAATCCAGCACGGCCATAACCGGGCCAAAGATTTCGTCGCGTGCGATTGTCATATCGTCGGTCACATCAGCAAAGACAGTCGCCTCGATAAAGAAACCATCGCCGTCGACGCATTGACCGCCCGCGACCAACGTCGCGCCCTCGGCGATACCCGTGGTGATGAACCCGGCAACGATGTCGCGCTGACGTTCCGATACCATCGGGCCAAAGTTCACGTCAGGGTCTTGCGGATCACCCATTTTGATCCCCGCAAGCCGTTCGGTCAGCCGTTTGAGAAAGGCGTCCTTGATCCCCTTTTGCACGAACACCCGCGTGCCGTTCGAACACACTTGGCCTGTGGAATAAAAGTTACCGAGTATCGCGCCCGATACGGCGTTTTCCAGATTGGCATCATCAAAAACCACCATGGGCGATTTGCCGCCCAGCTCCATCGTCACGTGGCGCATGCCTTCGGCGGCGGCGGCATAAACCTTGCGCCCTGTCGGCACTGAACCGGTCAGCGACACCTTATCGACGCAGGGGTCGGTAATTAACGCGGCGCCGACAGCGCCGTAACCTTGAACGACGTTATAGATGCCAGCAGGCGCACCAGCTTCGACCAGAATTTCCGCGACTTTCAACGCGCAAAGCGGGGTTATCTCTGAAGGTTTAAAGACCATCGCATTGCCGCAAGCCAGCGCTGGCGCGGCCTTCCAACAGGCGATTTGTGTCGGGTAATTCCATGCACCAATGCCGACGCAGACGCCCAAAGGTTCGCGGCGCGTATAAACAAAGTCATCGCCAAGTTGGATATGTTCACCCGTGATGCTGGCGGCCAGACCGCCGAAGTATTCCAGCGCATCTGCCCCTGATGTCGCGTCCGCAACCGAGGTTTCCTGATAGGGCTTGCCGGTGTCATAGGTTTCCAAGACCGACAGTTCGTGATTGCGGTCGCGCATGATATCTGCGGCGCGGCGCAACACGCGACCGCGTTCGGTCGCAGTCCAGCCCGCCCAGACTTTTTGGGCGCGCTTGGCCGCGGCAAGCGCCTGATCAATGATCGCCGGGGTGGCGGCATGAAGCGTCGCGATGACCTTGCCTGTGTAAGGGTAAATCACATTGATCACCTCACCAGCGGTGTCTTCGACATAATGACCATCAATAAAATGGCTGGCTTTGGGTTGTGTATTCATTGTTGGCGCCTCCGGCGGGAGTATTTCAGACAAAGCGAGGGATTATTCACCACGCGGGAAGCGTTGGCTTTCCTCGAGGATATTGAGGTCCATGTGGTTGCGCATATAGCGCTCGGACGCTTTTTGCAGCGGCTGGTAGTCCCATGGATAGTAGTTGCCGTTGCGCAGCGCCTCGTAGACGACCCAGCGACAGGCTTGTGAATGGCGCACATCGGCATCAAACTTGGCCAAATCCCAACGCGCCTCTGATTTGGCTTTGAGGTGGGCGCGCGTGGCTTGATGGGCGGCGACTTCGGCCAGATTTGTAAGCTCTTGCGGGTCGGTTTCCAGGTCGAATAACTGATCCGGGTCAAGCGCGCAGCGGGTGTATTTCCATTTTCCGTCGCGCAGACACACCAGCGGTGCATTGCTGCCTTCGGCAGCGTATTCCATTGCGACCGGCGTCGTGCGTTCCCCGCCCTGCCCCAATTGGACAAGGCTTTCGCCCATCGTCCATGGCATAACTTCGGACATGTCGACACCCGCCAAATCGCACAGGGTTGGTGTCACGTCGATGGTGCTGACCGGCGTATCGATCAGGCCCGGTGTCATATCGGGGCTTGCGACCATCAATGGCACGCGTGCCGACCCGTCAAAGAATGACATTTTGAACCACATGCCCCGGTCACCCAACATATCGCCATGGTCGGACACAAACAGGATTGTGGCCTCTTGGCGCGCATCGGTCAGGGTTTGCAGAATTTCCCCGATTTTATCGTCGAGGTAGCTGATATTGGCAAAATACGCCTGACGCGCCCGGCGGATTTGGTCGGGCGTGATATCAAACTTGGCGGCATCCATTGAATCGTAAAGCCGTTTCGAGTGCGGATCGAGATCGTCGTAGGGAATTTCCGGCACATCGGGATCCAGATGCGCACAGTCGTTATACATGTCCCAATATTTTTTCCGCGCGACATACGGGTCGTGTGGATGTGTAAAGCTGACAGTCAGGCACCAAGGCCGCGGGTCGTGGCCACGCGACAGGTCATAGATTTTACGGATCGCATTATAGGCGACCTCGTCATCATATTCCATCTGGTTGGTAATCTCGGCGACACCTGCACCCGTTACACTGCCCATGTTGTGATACCACCAATCGATCCGTTCGCCCGGCTTGCGGTAATCGGGGGTCCAGCCAAAATCGGCGGGATAGATATCAGTGGTCAGGCGTTCTTCGAACCCGTGCAACTGATCGGGGCCAACAAAATGCATCTTGCCTGACAAACAGGTCTGGTATCCCGCGCGGCGCAAGTGGTGGGCATAGGTTGGAATACTGGACGTGAATTCGGCGGCATTGTCATACACGCCATTCCGGCTGGGCAGCTGCCCAGACATAAACGCCGCACGCGCCGGCGCGCAGAGTGGCGATGCCGTATAGCTGTTCGCAAACCGCGTTGAACGTGCCGCGAGCGCCTTGAGGTTGGGGGCATGGAGCCAATCGGCTGGACCGTCCGGGAACAAGGTTCCATTAAGCTGATCGACCATAATGATCAAAAAATTAGGTTGGGTCATGTCAAGCCCTTCAGTTCGGCATCAAGCTGGATCAGCACGTGATTTGCAGCCTCCATGCCTGTGTCATTCTGGCGGGCAAGGCCGCGGCGCAGGTACAAGCCATCGATCAGCCCCGCGATTCGTTCTGCTGCGGGATCTGCCCGGTCGCCAATCAGCGGGCGCAGATTATAGACGAGATTGCTATGCAGGCGACGCTGATAGATTGTCAGCAGGCGCTGTGCCTCGGCGCTGGATTGGGCGAGCACATAAAAATTGAGCCATGCCGCGATCACCTCGCGCCGGAAGTTTGTGGTGGTGAAACCCGCGCGGATAATCGCTTGCAACCGGGACGTTGGATCGGTCGCCATCGTCAGGGCGCCGCGAACCTCTGCACCGTAAACGGTCATCGTATGGCGCATGGCAGCTAGAAAAATCTGGTCTTTGCCACCAAAGTAGTGATGCGCAAGCGCAGACGACATGCCAGCGCGCTTGGCGATCTTGCTGACCGTCACGTCCAGCGTCCCAGTGGCGCCAATTTCGTCAATAGTCGCTTTCACAAGCGCGGCACGACGGATAGGTTCCATCCCAAGCTTTGGCATCAATTTCTCACTGTGAGGTTGCCAAAGCAGACTAGATCGTTCTTTATTGACTCGTCAATCAAGAAAAAAGAACCAAAACTGGGAGCTACCAAAAATGAAACTTAAATCGACCCTGTCTGTTCTGGCAATCTGTGCAGCGATGCCTGCCCTTGCTGATTGTGATAGTGTGCGTTTTTCCGATGTGGGCTGGACCGACATCACCGCGACCACTGCGGCGACCTCGATCGTGCTAGAGGCGTTGGGCTATGAGACATCAACTGACATCCTGTCAGTGCCGGTGACCTATGCATCAATGGCTGAAGGTGACATCGACGTTTTCTTGGGCAACTGGATGCCGACAATGGAAGGTGACATCGCCAGCTACCGCGAAGCCGGTACTGTCGACACAGTGCGCACCAACCTTGAAGGCGCAAAATACACGCTGGCCACAAATGCCGCTGGCGTGGCTGCGGGCATCACCGACTTTGCATCCATCGCTTCTGCCAAGGACGCGCTTGAAGGCAACATCTATGGCATCGAAGCCGGGAACGACGGCAACCGTCTGATCATGGATATGATCGAGGCGGATGCGTTTGGATTGACCGGTTTCGAAGTTGTTGAAAGCTCTGAGCAGGGCATGCTGGCACAGGTCGAACGCGCAGATGATCGTGGCGAGCCGATTGTATTTTTGGGTTGGGAACCTCACCCAATGAATGCCAATTACGACATGACTTACCTGCCCGGTGGTGATGATTACTTTGGCCCCGATCTGGGTGGCGCCATCGTCGCGACCAACACCCGCGCGGGGTACGTCACGGAATGCCCGAATACTGGCAAGCTTTTGGAAAACCTTGCGTTTTCTTTGGAAATGGAAAACGAAATCATGGGTGCAATCCTGAATGATAACGTCGATCCAGAAGATGCAGCCAAAGCGTGGCTGGTAGCAAATACCGACGCCTGGACACCGTGGCTTGATGGTGTGACCACCAAAGACGGCGGCGACGCTGTCGCGGCAGTCACGGCAGCCTTGGCTGAATAATACCAGAAAAGGGGGCCACCTGCTGGCCCCCTTTTTTGCACGCGGGAAGGGACACACATGAACTGGCTAACCGAGCACAAAATCCCCGTCGGGGATTGGGCGGAAATCGGCGTTGATTGGCTTAAAACGAACGGGCGTTCATTCTTTGACACGCTCAGTGATGGGCTGGATTGGATGATCGATGGTATTGTCTGGTGCTTGCAAACACCCCCAGAATTTGTCGTGATCGCATTGTTTATCGGCCTGACGTGGGCATTGCAAAGGTCATGGAAGGTTTGCCTGCTGGTGCTGCTGTGCCTTCTGTTTGTTGTGAACCAGGGATACTGGGAAGAAACCACCGACAGCCTTGCGCTGGTGTTGTCATCATGCGTGGTGTGCATGGGTTTGGGTGTGCCTTTGGGTATCTTTTTTGCGCATCGCCCGCGCACCTATCAATCGTTCAGCCCGGTGCTGGACCTGATGCAAACCCTGCCCGCCTTCGTCTACTTGATCCCCGCGATCGTTTTCTTTGGCTTGGGCATGGTTCCGGGCTTGTTCGCGACTGTCATTTTTGTGCTGCCCGCGCCGATCCGGCTGACGTATCTGGGGGTCTCGAATACCCCGACCCCGTTGCTGGAGGCCGCCGAATCGTTTGGCGCCACGCCCGCGCAACGGCTTTGGAAAGTTGAACTGCCCTATGCCTTTCCCCAAATTATGGCGGGGTTGAACCAAGTGATCATGCTGTCGCTGTCGATGGTTGTGATCTCGGCCTATGTCGGGGCGAACGGGCTGGGAAAACCTGTGGTGCAGGCGCTGGGACGCAATGATCCCGGCCTTGGCTTTGAATCTGGTTTTGTGATTGTGGCCGTTGCGATCATGCTGGACCGTATGCTGAGGGTGAACAAATGAGCGCTGTAGAGTTTGATAACGTCTCCATTGTCTTCGGCAGCAAGCCAGCCAGTGCGTTAAAAATGATGGACGCCGGGAAAGAGCGCGCAGAAATACGCGCCGCAACCGATCAAATTTTGGGTGTCCACAACTGTTCCTTAACCGTGGAAGAGGGCGAAATTCTTGTCCTGATGGGGCTGTCCGGGTCAGGCAAATCCACCTTGCTGCGTGCGGTGAACGGGCTGAATCCGGTGGTCCGCGGGGACGTGCGCATCAAAACGGCCGCAGGCATGACATCGGTGACAAACGCCGACAAAAAGACGTTACGCGATCTGCGGCTGCATGACGTTGCCATGGTTTTCCAACAGTTTGGGTTGCTTCCATGGCGAACCGTGCGTGACAACGTCGGGCTGGGGCTGGAACTGGCAGGCATGGATAAAACGGCGCGCAAAGCGCGTGTCGCGGAAGAACTTGCGCTTGTCGGGCTTGCAGACCGGGCCGATGCTTTGGTTGGTGAACTGTCCGGCGGCATGCAGCAGCGCGTGGGGCTTGCCCGCGCCTTTACCACAGATGCGCCGATCCTTCTGATGGACGAGCCGTTTTCCGCGCTTGACCCGTTGATCCGCACCAAATTACAGGACGAGCTGCTTGACCTCCAGGCCAAGCGCAACCGGACCATCATTTTCGTCAGTCATGATCTAGACGAAGCCTTTAAGATCGGGAACCGGATCGCGATTATGGAAGGCGGGCGTATTGTCCAATGCGGGACGCCGCGCGATATTTTCACCAATCCCGTCAACGCCTATGTCGCGGAATTCGTCGCCCACATGAACCCGCTTGGGGTACTGACCGCACGGGATGTGATGATTGCGGGCGACTGTGACGGCCCGTCGATAGATGTCGAAACCCCCGTCAACGACATCATCGCGCAAATCGAAACCACCGCGATGCAGGTCACGGAAAACGGCGAACACATCGGCAAAATCACCCAAAGTTCGCTTCTGGCGCGGCTTGTACCACCGCCGTCGGTGTAACACGCCGCGTGCGGATCACACCTTTGTTTCCGAGACCAACGGCGTAATCTGGCGGCGCGCGATTGCTTCCCGCCATGTGATAAAGCTGACCGATGCCATGATCACCGCGCCGCCAAAGACGACCCAACCATCAACCGCTTCGCCGAACACAACTGCGCCCAACAACACCGCCCACACCAATTGCAAAAACGTCACGGGTTGCGTGACGGTGAGCGGCGCCGCCGCAAAGGCCAGCGTCATGGCATAGTGTCCCGCCGTTGCAAAACACGCGACAAGAAACAGCCAACCAATCTGTGCAAGCGTGGGTGTGACCCACACAGCCATAGCCGCAGGGGCCAGCCCGATCGTCACGGTCACCGACAGCATCCCAACGACGACGGCCGCTGACACCTCGCCGGACAGCTGTTTGGCAACCAGATACCCAATGGCAAAACAGACGGCTGTTCCCAGCATCGCGATATGTCCCGGCTCAATTTCCTTGACGCCCGGGCGCAAGATAATCAGTGCCCCGACCAACGCCATCCCAACCGCGGCCAGACGCCGTGGCGGCAGGCGTTCACCTAAAAACAGCGCCGCACCAATCGACACATAAACGGGCGAAAGATAGTTCATCGCGGTGACTTCGGCGATCGGAATGCGCGCCATCGCAAAGAACCACAAAATTACCGCCACGGTGTGGACCACCCCGCGCAGCGCAAAAAGTTTGATCTGGCGGCGTGTCAAATGCGCATTCAGGATCGGTTTGATCATCGGTATCAGAAAGACCACGCCCAAAAGATACCGCAGGAACGCCGCCTGCGCCGCCGGCACCGCATCCCCGACGTGTTTTACAATAGCCGTGACCGCCACGAACATCACACCCGTGACGATCATCCAGCCAATACCCGCAACAGGGCGCGAAGGTTTCTGTGTCTTCATAGGCAATGGGTCGCACCATGCCTTCGGATTGGCAAGTCAGCCTGACGTCACCAGACAGAAAAAATTCATCTGGCAGAAGTCGCCCGAGCAGCTTAACACCGGGTGCATGAAAATATTGTTTCTTGGCGACGTCATGGGCCGCGCTGGCCGCACCGCAATCAGCACACATCTTCCGCGACTGCGGAAAGAGTGGAAACTTGATTTTGTTGTGGTGAACGGCGAAAACGCCACCTCTGGCATGGGCCTTTCGGGTGACCATGCAAAACTGATCTTGGACGCGGGCGCGGATGTTGTGACGCTGGGTGATCACGCGTTCGACCAAAAAGACATGCTGAGTTTCATCACAACTGAGCCGCGCATCATTCGCCCGCTGAACTTTTCCAAAACGGCACCGGGTGTCGGCGCACGGATTTTCAACGCACCGGGTGGACGCAAGGTTCTTGTCGCGCAAGCCTTGGGTCAGGTGTTTATGAAACGCCCCTTTGACGATCCGTTTTCAGCGTTGGACGCCGTTTTGCGCCAGTTTCCAATGGGTGGCCAAGTACAGGCAAGCCTGATCGACATCCACTGCGAGGCCACGTCCGAAAAGATGGCAACCGGGCATTTTTGCGATGGGCGCGCCAGTATCGTGGTCGGCACCCATACCCATGTGCCAACTGCCGACGCGATGATTTTGCCAGGCGGCACCGCCTATCTGTCGGACGCAGGCATGTGCGGCGACTATAATTCCGTCATTGGGATGGACAAAGCCGAACCCATGCGCCGCTTTGTGACGGGAATGCCCAAAGCCCGCTTTACACCTGCCGCCGACGAGGCGACGCTGTCAGGGCTATATGTCGAAACCGATGATCGTTCAGGCAAGGCCACACGCATCGAGATGGTGCGCCAAGGCGGCCGTCTTTCGCCGGCTGGACCTGCATAACTTTACCTTAGGGCACCAAAATGACCTCATTTTTGCATCTGTCCCAAACCCAAGAAGCCATCACCGCCCTCCTGGTGTTGGCCGTGATGTTCATATTGTTTCTGCGCGAAACCTATCCGACCGAGGTCGTCGCGATGGGTGGGGCCGCGTTTTTGCTGTTTACCGGTATCCTTAAATACGATGATGCTGTGTCGGTGTTGTCGAATGCCGCACCGTGGACGATTGCAATGATGTTTATCGTGATGGGGGCGTTGGTGCGGACTGGCGCGCTCAATTACGTGACTGTTTTGGCGGAACGCGCCGCACGGCGGAACGCAAAGCAAGCCATCGGCGGCTCCATGACCTTTGTGATCGCGGCCTCTGCTTTTGTGAACAACACCCCGGTTGTGGTTGTGATGTTGCCGGTGTTTGTGCAGATGGCGCGCACGCTGAAAATCGCGGCCTCTAAATTACTGATCCCTTTGTCGTATGCATCGATCGTTGGCGGCACGCTTACATTGATCGGGACCTCAACCAACCTTGTGGTCGATGGTGTGGCGCGCCAATCTGGCCTTGAGCCATTTACGATTTTTGAGGTGACCCCGATCGGGATCATCATCGCGCTCTGGTCGATGCTATATCTGTTCTTGTTTGGAAACAGGCTGCTGCCCGACCGTGACAGTCTGGCGATGCTGCTGTCCGACCGCAGTAAAATGAAGTTTTTCACCGAGGCGGTGATCCCTCCCGATAGCAACCTCATCGGGCGGGATGTCTTGTCTGTTCAGCTTTTTAAACGTGATGGCGTGCGCCTGATCGACGTGATCCGGGGCGATCAATCGCTGCGCCGCAACCTTGATGGCGTGCAACTGCAAATGGGTGACCGCGTTGTCTTGCGGTCGGCTATCACCGAACTGTTGTCGCTTCAAACGACCAAAGACTTGCGCCGCGTTGATCAGGTTTCGGCCGTAGAAACCAACACCGTAGAGGTGCTGATTTCTCCTGACTGCAAGATGCTGGGACGCACATTGGGGTCATTGCGTTTGCGCCGCCGTTATGGCGTCTACACGCTGGCGGCGCATCGGCGCGACCGCAACATCGGTCGCCAGCTGGACGATCTGGTGGTCAAGGTCGGCGACACGCTTTTGCTGGAGGGGGCACCAGAAGACATACAGCGTCTGGCCGTCGATATGAATATGACGGATGTGTCCAAACCGACTGCGCGCGCCTATCGCCGCAGTCATGCGCCTATTGCGATCGGTGCGATGATGGCCGTCGTCGTTCTTGCGGCCTTTAACGTCGCACCCATTTTGGCGCTTGCGTTTATGGCTGTCGCGGTTGTTTTGCTGACGGGATGCATCGATGCCGAAGAGGCGATGGAAGCCATCGACGGGTCTCTGCTCGCGCTTATCTTTGCGATGCTGGCCGTCGGGGCGGCGCTTGAGTCATCGGGTGCAGTCGAAATTATTGCAGGCACGCTGTCGCCCTATATGCAGCTGTTGCCGCCATCGCTCGTGATCTTTGTGGTTTACACGCTCTCTATGGTGTTGACAGAATTGGTATCCAACAACGCGGTCGGCGTGGTCATGACACCGATTGCCATTGGTCTTGCCGCTGCATTGGGGGTCGATCCGCGCCCGTTGGTCATTGCGGTCATGATGGCGGCCTCGGCTAGTTTTTCGACGCCAATCGGCTATCAGACCAACACATTGGTCTACGGGCCGGGGGGGTACAAATTCACCGACTTCTTGCGTGTCGGGGTGCCGCTGAACCTGTCACTTGCCGTGGTTTGCTCTATTGCGATCCCGCTCATTTGGCCGCTTTGACACGGCCCCCACAATTGGCGTAAGAGACGCCAAACGATCATGCATAGGATTCCGACATGGCTGGCCACTCAAAATGGGCGAATATTCAGCACCGCAAAGGACGGCAGGATAAACTGCGCTCTAAACTTTTCTCGAAGCTTGCCAAGGAAATCACCGTGGCCGCCAAAATGGGCGACCCGGATCCCGATAAAAACCCACGCCTGCGGATGGCAGTGAAAGAAGCAAAATCAAGCTCTGTACCAAAGGACGTCATTGATCGCGCGATCAAGAAATCCCAAGGTGGTGATGCAGAGAATTACGACGAAATTCGTTACGAAGGCTACGGTCCGGGCGGCGTTGCAGTGATTGTCGAGGCGATGACCGACAACCGTAACCGCACCGCATCGACCGTGCGTTCAACCTTTACCAAAAATGGCGGAAACTTGGGCGAAACCGGATCAGTCGGGTTCATGTTCGACCGCAAAGGCGAAATCGTCTATCCCGCTTCTGCGGGCGACGCTGACACCGTGATGATGGCCGCGATCGAAGCCGGCGCAGAAGATGTGCAAAGCGACGATGAAAACCACGTCATCTATTGTGCCGACACCGACCTGAACGAGGTCGCGACAGCGCTCGAGGCAGATCTGGGCGAATCCGCATCGACCAAATTGATTTGGCAGCCCAACATCACCACCGAAGTCGACGCCGAGGGCCTGACCAAGTTGATGAAGCTGTTGGACACGCTGGAAGAAGACGATGATGTGCAGCGCGTCACTGCCAATTTCGAAGCCTCGGACGACGTCATGGCGGCGTTTGCAGACAGCTAACACGCCAGTTCGTTCTTATTGTACGAACCACGCCGCGCAAAACGTCACGGATTTTTTCCGAAATCCGTGACCTTACGCCGGGACAATGGGGCGCGGACCATCTGCTAGGTCGGCGTGATCACACCCCGATCGGTCACAATTAAATCAAGCGGTTGGTCGGTGGGTTCAAGCGGCAGCGCAACATCTTCTTGCGCGGCGAAGGCAAAACCGATCGCCAATGTCGGTTGTGCCGCCCGCAATTCTTCCAGCGTCCGGTCATAAAAGCCGCCGCCATAGCCAAGCCGCCCACCCTGCCGGTCAAACGCGACAAGCGGCACAATCACGATTTCAGGCACCATCCATTCGCCTGCTTCGGGGACCAGTGCGCCAAATGCCCCGGGCACCATGGCGCAGCCCGGTTCCCAAATGCGAAACCGCAACGGCGCGCCTTCGCCACTGATGACGGGCACACCGACTGGCCCATAGGCGCTGGCCTCTTCCATCGCTGGCAGCGGGTCGATTTCGGTGCGTATCGGCATGTAGCCTGCCAGTGGCACACCACGATATCCGGCCAGTACTTCGCTCAGGTATCCTGCTGCTGGCCCACCCAATGCGTGTGCGGCCTTGCGACGGGCAAAAGCGGCCTGCCGGGCGACCGTTTTATGATCTAAATCAGCCACAGCGCCGCCAGCCCAAGGAATGCGAAAAAGCCGACAA
Organism: Yoonia sp. SWMV100; assembly: GCF_056108365.1. Lineage (NCBI taxonomy): Bacteria > Pseudomonadati > Pseudomonadota > Alphaproteobacteria > Rhodobacterales > Paracoccaceae > Yoonia > Yoonia sp. SWMV100. Next base: position 585,735 of record NZ_JBWBAQ010000002.1, read on the forward strand.
CGTCGGTAACAGTGGTCACAAACGCACCTGACGCCAGCGCGGGGTCGATCCCGAACCGCTCAAGCGTGACGGGCACCACAGTGCCTGCAAGCCCCGCAACCACAAGGTTGATCACCATCGCCAACCCAATCACCGCGCCCAGCATCGGGGACCCGAACCAAAGCACCCCGACAGCGCCCATGACCACTGCAAAGATCAGACCGTTGATCAACCCTACCAAAACCTCTCGGCGGATAACCCGCCACACGTTGGCGGCGGTCAAATCGCGCGTTGCAATGGCCCGCACTGCCACCGTCAGCGACTGGGTGCCGGCATTCCCGCCCATTGACGCGACAATCGGCATCAGCACGGCCAGCGCCACAAGGCTCGAGATCGTGCCTTCGAAAAGCGAAATTACCATGGATGCGAAAATTGCGGTCACGAGGTTCACCGCCAACCACGGGAACCGCTGTTTTGTGGTCTCGATCACACGGTCAGACAGCGACCCTTCGCCAACACCGGCCAGACGCAGGATGTCTTCCTCTGCCTCTTCCTCCAAAAACGCCATCGCGTCGTCGATTGTAATGACACCAACGATACGGTCATCGTCGTCAACAACCGGGGCCGTAATCATGTGATAGTGATTGATCGCTTGCGCGACTTCTTCAACGTCTTGCGTCACGTGGAAGGTGCGGAACGTGTCCTCTTGCAGGTCGCGCAATGGAATCGCGCGCGGATGGCTAAGAATGCGTCCCAATGTGACATAACCCACAGCCTTAAGACGTGGATCGACCAAAATAACGTGGTAGAATTGATCGGGCAACACAACATCCGACCGCATGTAATCGATCGCATCGCCGACCGTCCAGTGTTCTGGTGCGCGGACCAGTTCGGACTGCATATGGCGGCCTGCGGATTCCTCTGGGTAGGATAGCGCCTGTTCGACAACCACCCGGTCACCGGCGTCCAATGCGTCCAGCACGGCCTCTTGTTGGTCTTCGTCCAGATATTCGACCAGATCGACTACATCGTCGCTTTCCAGGTCGCGCACGGCGTCCGCCAGTTCGGCGGGCGCAAGTTGGCTGATAATTTCTTCGCGCAGGCTTTCGTCAAGTTCCGATAGGATGTCCCCATCCATCCCGCCTTTCCAAACCTCAAGCAGGCCGCGCCGGTCCCGGCTATCGATCTGTTCAATCAGGTGGGCGATATCGGCGGGGTGCAACGGGTCAAGCAGGGCGTCAATGGCATCGGCATCTTTCGCCTCGATGGCGGCCAGCACATCAGCAACCACACGGTCGGTGATCCCGAACGCCTCGTCTTCGTCATCGACTTCTTCGATGATGTCGTCCAGATCTGCCATCGTCTACCCCCGGTTATTCCCCGCAACATACTGGAACAATCCCCGCTGACAACGATCATTCCGAGATTTACGCGCCCGTTGCGTCGTCATAAGATAGGGATATGACAAAACAATTACTTCTTGGGCAGACGCTCGGCTTTGATGGTAATCCTCTCATCACTGACTGGGCGGACACGGTGCGGTTTGACAGCAACGGCGCGGTGCTGATTGACGGGGACCGCATCGTCGCGGTCGGGAACAAGGACAGCCTGCGGACAGCACATCCGGACGCCGCCGTCACCGATTACGGTGATGCGGTCATCAGTTCCGGCTTTGTTGATGCGCATATGCATTACCCCCAAACCGGTATGATCGCGAGCTGGGGCAAGCAACTGATTGATTGGCTGAATACATATACGTTTCCAGAAGAAGCCCGTTTTTGCGACCCCGATTACGCTGCTGATGTTGCCGGGCGCACGCTGGATTTGGCGCGCGATCACGGGACAACAACGCTGACCAGCTTTTGCACCGTTCATCCACAAAGCGTGGATGCGTTTTTTGAAGCGGCCAGCCAGCGTAACATGGCCGTGGTGGCCGGCAAAACCTGCATGGACCGCAACGCGCCAGACAACTTGCGCGATACCGCGCAAACGGCTTATGACGAGAGCAAGGCCCTGCTGGAAAAATGGCACGGTGCCGGTCGTGCGACATATGCGATCACCCCGCGGTTTTCACCAACCTCGACCCCTGACCAACTGGCTGCATTGGGTGCGCTATGGGCCGAAAACCCAGATTGCCTGATGCAAACCCACCTGAGCGAACAGTTGCCCGAAATATCATGGGTGCGTGATCTGTTTCCCGATACGCGCGACTATTTGGATACCTACGAAAAATACGGATTGCTGGGCACCAAGGGGTTGTATGGGCATGCGATCCACCTCGCGCCGCGCGAGATTGACCGCCTGAATGACGTCGGTGCGGCCGTGGTACATTGTCCGACATCCAATACTTTTATCGGGTCTGGATTGTTTGATCTGATGGGATTGGCCAAGACCGGGCTGTCAATTGGGCTTGCCACCGATACCGGCGGCGGATCATCATTTTCCATGTTGCGCACAATGGCAGCGGCCTATGAGATTGCACAACTGCGCGGCACGGCGCTGCACCCAGCGCAGCTTTTGTGGCTTGCCACTGAAGGATCCGCGCGCACCTTGCATATGCAAGGCCAAATAGGTCACCTTGGTGCGGGCGCTATGGCCGATATTACGGTGATTGATCTGGCATCGACGCCTGCAATCGCACAACGCGCGGCCCGGGCAACCGATATTTGGGACGCGCTTTTTCCAACGATCATGATGGGCGACGACCGCGCGGTGAAAGATGTCTGGGTCGCAGGGCAACGCTATCGCACCTAGCAACCGCGCGCAAAGACCGCCACCTCGTTGGCGGTCCGAAACGCCGTCAGGTGGTCTTCGAACTGCCCAGCAAAAGGATCAGGCACATGGGGTGTCGCATAACGTGCAATGGGGGTTTTGCCGCATCCAGCGGCGCTCGCAATCGCACACACCAAGACCAAATGTCGGACCATCTGCCGGGGTCTTTATTGCATGAGCCGCTGGGCCAGCGCGTTTTGTCGTCGGATCGCAGCACCCAAATTGATCGATACCATTTCGCCACGCGACACAATCTGGCGTCCCTCAACAAACAGATCACGGACTTTTGCAGGACCGGCCAACACCAGCGCTGCTGGATCCCACGACCCCGCATTTTCAATGGCCTGCGCATCCCAAACCGCGATATCAGCGCGCTGCCCCACAACAATCTGTCCACAATCATCACGACCCAACACCTGCGCGCCGCCGCGCGTCGCGATCTCTAGCGCTTCACGGGCGGACATCGCGTCAGCGCCGTTTTGCACGCGTTGCAACAGCATGGTCTGGCGCGCCTCTGCCATGACGTTCCCGATATCGTTGCTGGCAGAACCATCAACACCCAGTCCGACATGAACGCCCGCATCGCGCATTGCACGCACAGGGGCGATGCCCGACCCAAGCCGACAATTGGAACAAGGGCAATGCGCGACGCCTGTGCGGGATCGCGCGAATAAATCAATCTCGGCTGCGTCGAGCTTTACACAGTGTGCATGCCAGACATCATCACCTGTCCAACCCAGATCTTCGGCGTATTGGCCGGGACGGCAGCCGAATGTCGCGAGTGAATAGGCAATGTCTTCGTCGTTCTCGGCCAAGTGGGTGTGCATCATCACCCCCTTATCACGCGCCAAAAGCGCGGCATTGCGCATCAAATCGCGCGAGACTGAAAAAGGGCTGCATGGGGCCACGCCGACACGCACCATTGCCCCCGGACGGGGATCATGAAACGCATCGATCACCCGTATGCTGTCTTCGAGGATTACGTTTTCATTTTCGGCCAACGCGTCCGGGGGAAGTCCGCCGTCGCTTTCACCGATGCTCATTGCGCCGCGTGTCGCATGAAACCGCAAGCCGACCTCTTGCGCCGCAGCGATTGTGTCATCTAGCCGCGACCTGTTGGGAAAAAGATACAGATGATCAGACGTCAGCGTGCAACCAGACAAGGCCAGTTCCGCAAGCCCGACCTGTGCTGACACAAACATTTCTTCCGGACCAAACCGCGCCCAGATCGGATAGAGCCGTTTGAGCCAGCCAAACAGCAACGCGTCTTGCGCACCCGGCACGGCCCGCGTGAGCGTCTGATACAAATGGTGGTGTGTGTTTACCAGACCAGGGGTCACAATCGTACCCTGCGCATCAAATACGCGGCCCGACGTGGATAACCCCTGCCCCACCGCAGCGATCACACCTCGCCGGATCAAAATGTCAGTCTGCCGCAATTCCTGCCGCGCGTCGTCCATCGTCAGGATAATATCCGCGTTTTTGATCAGCGTTTCAGCCACTGATGCTGTCTCGCAGGATCGCCAGTGCTTCGGCATGGATTGCGGCATTTGCGGCGGCTAACACCCGCCCCCCGCCGTGCGCGGGACCGCCGTCCCAGTCTGTGACAATACCGCCTGCTGCGGTAATGACCGCGATCGGGGCTTGCACATCATAGGGTTGCAACCCGGCTTCGATGACCAGATCAACCTGACCTGCGGCCAGCAACGCATACCCGTAACAATCCATTCCATAGCGGGTCAGCTTTGCGCACTGTGATACGGCACGAAAGGCGCGTTCTTCGGCTTTGGTTCCGACTTCGGGGAAAGTCGACAGAACTGTCGCCGCCGCGAGCGTGCTATGGGTTACGCAATTCAATGCGTGCTTTCCCATCGGGCCGACAACTTCGGCCACGCCAAAGCCGCCAACAAAACGTTCGTTGATATAGGGCTGGTCAATGACACCGAACAGTGGCCCGGTCTCGTCGGCGACGGACACCAGCACACCCCACGTCGGGGTGCCGCTGATGTAACCGCGTGTGCCATCAATCGGGTCCAGCACCCAAGTCAGGCCCGATGTCCCGGCTGTTGCGCCGAATTCCTCGCCAATGATTCCATCATCAGGGCGCATGCGCGCAAGAACAGCGCGCATCGCCTGCTCTGCGGCACGGTCCGCGACAGTTACGGGGTCAAAGACTTTGCCGCCCTTGTCGTCTGCAACCAATGCAGGGGTACGAAAATGAAGAAGCGTTTCAGGCCGCGCTGCATCCGCAAGCAAATGTGCGACGCCGATTAGTTCCGCCTGTGTATTTGGATTCAAGGACACGTGATCACCCCATCTACGCTAGATTACCTTTGCGGTAACGTAGCGCAGATAGAATGGTCAAGGCCGCTTTAGGCTGCTTCGCTTAGAACACGCGCCAAATCAAACAGACGACGGCGCTGGTTTTCCGGAATTGCATAATAAGACCGCAGCAACTCTAGCGCCTCTTTGTCTGTCAGAATATCGCCGGGCATATCGCCTTTCACAGCGTCGTTCTGGGCTTCGGCATCGATACCTTCAAAGAAGAACGACACCGGAACGCCCAAAACATTGGAAATGTCCCACAGACGCGATGCGCTGACGCGGTTCATACCTGTTTCATATTTCTGAATTTGCTGGAATTTGATCCCAACCTTTTCGGCCAATTGCTGTTGGGTCGTGCCATTCATCCACCGACGATGGCGAATACGCTTCCCAACATGGACGTCAACCGGGTGCTTCATCTTGTATTTCCTTAGTTCTATAGCGCGACAACCAAAGCATCGCAGTGATATTATGGGGCGCCGACTAAGGGGCTTGGATGTCCCCTGCCGACGCTGGTGACCAAGGCTTGCCCCCCGATTTTCAAACACGCAACGGTTGCAGTGCAATTCCTGACCTTAAAGACAGGTTCAACGGCCCGTTTTACATGCCAAGCGACCAAAAACGCGGCGATTTGTAAAACTGTTGGAAATACAAGATAACGCAGGCCATACACTTTAGGACAGGATTCGGCTGATATGCGGGCATTTCAAGTATCATCATTTGATCAACATCCGGCGCTTGTAACGATACCTGCGCCGCAACCGCAACGTGGTGAAGTACTGATCGATATCGACGCGTGTGGATTGAATTTCGCTGACCTGCTCATGACCAAAGGCACTTATCAGGATACGCCGCCGCTGCCGTTCACCATGGGGATGGAAATATGCGGTACAGTCACAGCGCATGGGGACGGCGTTACATTTCCACCGATCGGCGCGCGCGTTGCGGTGTTCGGTGGACAGGGCGGCCTTGCCGACCAAGGTGTATTCCCCGCCGCGCGCTGTAGCATTGTGCCAGACGATATGCCGTCCGACGTCGCTGCCGGGTTTATGGTGGCTTATGGAACGTCCCATCTGGCGCTGACCCGTCGCGCCAACTTGCACGCTGGTGAAACCCTGCTTGTGCTGGGTGCCGCAGGTGGCGTTGGCCTCACGGCTGTTGAAACTGGCAAGGCGATGGGCGCGCGCGTGATTGCTGTGGCAGCAGGCGCGGCCAAGCTCGGCGTCGCCAAATCGGCAGGTGCTGACCACCTCATTGATTGCGATACCCAAGACGTGAAACAGGCCGTCAAGGATCTTGGTGGCGCTGACGTCGTTTATGACCCTGTTGGCGGCGATTTGTTCAAAGCCGCGCTTGGTGCGTGCAACCGCGAGGCCCGGATCATCGTGATCGGGTTTGCCAGTGGGACGGTGCCACCTATCCCTGCCAATATTTTGTTGGTTAAAAACGTCACTGTGATGGGGTTTTATTGGGGCGGCTATTTGACGTTCGCACCCGATGCGGTGACAGACAGCCTGCACACATTGATGGAATGGTACAGCGCGGGACGCCTGCGGCCCCATATTAGCCACGTTATGCCGCTTGACCAAGCGGCAGAGGGGCTCGCGTTATTGCGCACACGAAAATCGACCGGCAAGGTTGTCATCACCCCATAGCAACAGCGCGTAATGCAGGTGGCGTTGCATAAACTTGTTGCACGATATCCGCCATGGCCGCGCTTACAGGGTCGTTGGGCTTTAGCACGTACAGGTTGATCTGCTGGCTTGGCAGCGGCGGTAAGGCCCCGCCATGTTGTATGACTTCGGTATGGGGGGGCAAGCTGCCTTCCAGCGCGACATGCACGGCCAAATCGGCGCTGACGGCAGCATCAACAGCGTTATCCAGTTCGGAATCGACCGCCATTTCCCACGGCGCACCGCGCGTGTTCAACGCCTGCAAGACGCCACTGCGAAATATGCAGCTGCTGCAAAAGGCGACGGGCAACGGTGTTTTGCGCCATGCTTGGCCGCCGATCGCACCGACCCACAACAGCGGCAGTTCGACCAACGCCTGCCCGCCAGCGCTGCAACACTCTTCTGTTGTGAGGATCACATCAACTTCGCCGCGACCAAACATTTCCAGCAATTTGCGGGTCGGGGCCGAAATAAGTTTGACGTGCATCCGCGGAAAGTCGGCAACAAAGCGGCGCAAGATTTGCGGTATCCCCGGGTAAATGATGTCATGCGGGGCACCTAAACGCAGCTCTCCTTCGAATTCGGTAGCCGTAAGACGGCTGAGGATTTCATCGTTAATTGCCAGCATATTTCGCGCATAGCCAAGCAATTGCTCGCCTGCGGGCGTGAGCCCGATTGTGCGCGCTGTGCGATCAAGCAAGGACAGGTTCAACGACTCTTCCAGTCGTTTCAACTGCATCGACACTGCTGATTGGGTCAGGTTCAACATCCCCGCCGCACGCGTCACGCCGCCCGCCTCGGCGACGGTAACAAAAGAGCGCAGCGCAGTCAGGTCCAGATTTCGGGGCACATCACATTCCTTGATGTTTGGTATGCTAATCATTCATTTTTAATATGCATCAGGGCGCGCTACATATCAAGCATCGAAATGAAACGACGCCCATTCATCACAAAGGAACATGACATGAGCCATGTTATCAACCAGATCACCTGCTGCGCGCCCGCAAAACGCGTTACCCTGCTGCGCCGCCTGATCACACTGGCGGCCGTGGCGCGTCAACGCCGCCATCTGGCCGACCTTGACGATCATCTGTTGCGCGACATCGGAATTACCCGCGCCGAGGCCATGCAAGAAGCCCAAAAAGCGATCTGGAGCGCCCCGTCGCATTGGACCCGCTGATTTCGCACCGTTCGAGGGCGAGAAGGCCTTGAAAAAAGACAGATTGATGCCAATATGTTCGCCAAGGGTTCTGAATGCAGAGCCGATTGTTTAGCTGGAGGTCAAAATGGCAGAATATGATTGGGCAAATACGGGTGCGACAACCCGTTCAGCCTCGGTAGATGTGGGGCTGCGCGCCCACATGAACAAGGTCTACGGAACGATGTCCGTCGGCATGGTTATTACTGCGTTGGCAGCTTGGGCGATTGCGAACCTGTCGACCACCACGGTGCCAACACAATACCAAGTGGGTGCAGGTGAATATCTGACGCAACTTGGGTACATGCTTTATGCCACCCCGCTGAAATGGGTTGTGATGCTTGCACCTTTGGCGTTTGTCTTTGGTCTGTCCGCGATGATCAACCGCATGTCCGCCGCGACTGCGCAATTGGTCTTCTACACCTTTGCCGCCGTGATGGGTCTTTCGCTTAGCTCGATCTTTTTGATCTACACCAGCTTTTCGATCGTGCAGATTTTCCTGATCACGGCCATCGCCTTCGCCAGCCTGTCGCTTTGGGGGTATACCACCAAAAAAGACATCTCGGCTTGGGGTTCGTTCCTGATCATGGGCGTCGTCGGTCTGATTGTTGCATCGGTCGTCAACATTTTCATGCAGTCCGAAGCCATCATGTTTGCGATTTCGGGCATTGGCGTGCTGATCTTTGCAGGTTTGACTGCCTATGACACCCAGAAGATCAAAACAGACTATCTTGCTCATGCTGCACATGGCGATACCGAATGGTTGGGCAAAGCGGCGATCATGGGTGCGCTGAACTTGTACCTTGATTTCATCAACATGTTCCTCTTCTTGCTGCAACTGTTTGGCAACCGCGACTAAGCCTGAAGAAACAACAGTCACACAGAGGGCCAGTGGAAACGCTGGCCCTTTTCTTTTGACAGGAAACGCCATGCCGATCATTCGTGCCAAAGACGCCAAAATTGACGCGCCCGCGCAGGCGCATCCGGTATTGGGGCGCTATACCGCCAAGCTTTACAGCGACAGCGGTGGGCTATCACAATTCGGGGCGTTCACCGAAACGCTTTCGCCCGGATCAAAGTCGTCGCTGCGTCACTGGCACGCGACCGAGGACGAGATGATCTTTATGCTGGCGGGCGAAGTCACCCTGCACGAAGGCAGCAGCATTTCACCCCTCTATCCCGGCGACAGCGCCACATTTAAAGCCGGGGTTCCGTTGGGGCATTACCTTGAAAACGCAAGCACAGCGGACGCCACCTATCTGGTCATCGGCACCCGCGCCGACTGCGACGTTGTCACATATCCCGATCATGACTGCGTCCTGCATTTCGACCGGACAACGGGCGCGCGGCGCTACGTGACGCTGGACGGCGCACCGACCGCATCCCCTTACGACCAGTCCTGAGACCAATCGCCGTTGGTCAGACCTGCCCATGGCCTGCCGTAGCGGCCAGAAACCCGCGCCGCATTCGGACGCGGGTCTTTTGTTTGTTTTCAGGCGACGTTTGCGTGCGGCAGTTCGATGTCGTCGTCGGTCAGCATACCGGCGTCCGGGTCATCAAAGACCACAAGGTCAATCTTGCCTTCGCTTTTGGCGACGATCGCCGTCACCACCGCGTCACCTGTGATATTCACCGCGGTGCGGATCATGTCCATGAGGCGGTCGACACCCAGGATGATTGCGATGCCTTCGATCGGCAAGCCAACCTGGCTAAGCACCATCGTCAGCATCACAAGTCCAACACCCGGCACGCCAGCCGTTCCAATCGACGCCAGAACAGCCATACCGATGACCGTCAAATAGCCACCAAGCCCCAGATCAATCGCATAGACGTTGGCCAAAAACACCGTGGCCACCCCTTGCATGATCGCAGTGCCGTCCATGTTGATCGTTGCCCCGAACGGGATGCAGAATGACGCCACTGAATCGTCCACACCAACACGTTCGGTCACCGTCCGATAGGTCACCGGGATAGTCGCGTTCGAGCTGGCGGTCGAAAACGCAAAGACCTGCGCCGGACGCATTTTGCGCATAAAGATCAGCGGATTCAGCCCGGACAGCACCTTGAGCAGCACCGGCAGCGTGACGAACAAATGGATAAACAGCGCCGCGACAAGCGTGACGACATAGGCAATCACGGGCAGGAACAGATCCAGCCCCTGCTCTGCGAATGTTTTGGCGATCAGACAAAAAACACCGTAGGGCGCAAAGTGCATGACAATCTGGACAACCTTCATCATCAGGTCATTCATATAGTCGCAGGCCGCGATAAAGCCTTCGGACCTTGCCCCCAACATCAACACTGCCACACCCAATACAACGGTGTAAAATATCACTTGCAGCATGTCCCCATTGGCAAAGGCCGCTATCGGATTGGTCGGAACAATCGCTGCAAAAACATCCCAAACCGATGGAGCATCGCGACCGGTCACACCGTTCAAAGCCAGCCCCTGCATGTCAAAGCCCTTACCGGGGCCGATCAGTGTCGCAAGCGCGATCGCAACGGTAATCGCTAACGCGGTGGTCCCAAGGTATAAAAAGAACGACTTTGTTCCGACCCGCCCCAACACCCGGATGTCCCCGATCCCGGTGACACCGCCCAGCAGCGAGAAAAACACCAAAGGCACAACCAGCATTTTCAAAGCGTTCACAAACATTTTGCCGATCATCGCAAAAAGTCCCGCAACGACGTGCTGGTTGATAAAGGCGCTGTTGATCTGGTTGAAAATCACCCCAACCACGATCCCGACGCCCATCGCGATCATGATCTTCATTGTAAGCGACATGGCCTTGCCGCCTCCGGCTGCTTTTGGTGTCATTGTTTTTACCCCTGTTGTTCGCATAGGTTGAACATGACACAGTTTGCACAATCCGCCAAATGTCCCGAAGCACCTTGAAAGCAGCCTTAGGATGATCGGTTAGAATGCGTCCCGGGTACAAATTTTTCCACGATCAGGTTTCCGAACAGATACAGGACAAGGTCACCGAATGCGGTAATGACACGTAAAAGCAATGCGGCGATCAGGACGTCATCGGTGGCGGACAGATGCGCAAGAAAGTTGATTAAAAGCGCCTCGCGCACGGCGATCCCCCCCGGCGAACCGGGTGTCAGAAACCCAACCAACCATGCGAATATCGCAGCAGGGATCGCAAGCGCGACAAAGCTGCCGGAAACTGTATAGAGAACAACCGCAAAGATTGCCCCCTGACATACCATAAAGGCCACGCCGCGCGTCAGGACGGTCACCGCAGGGCGGCGCCACGATGGTCGCGCGCGATAGATAGCCAAGGTCGCTATGGCGACTGCCGCGAATAAGGCCAGTGGCGCGAACGCCCCAAGCGCCCAAATCCCGGCGCTTGCGCCATCGGTAAAAGTGATGGTCAGGCACATCGCGATAATGGCAGCCAACGGAAGGCTGACCAGTTCAAGCAAGGACGCGGTGGCAAGCGGGCGATGGTCGAGGCCAAAGTTTTTCAGGTACATGTGCCGACTGACAAGATGCACAACGTTACCCGGCACATATTTGGCGATCTGCGTTTTTGTATACGATAGCAAAAGGGGTGCGCGCGGCGGCGATTGCGGCACAAGTGTTTGCACGATCGTCGCCCAGTTGAATGCCAGCAGCACCAGCGCAGCAGTGTAGGCCAATGTCAGTGCAAATACCAAAGCGATCTGCGCAGCCGTCGGAGTCCAATCGCTCATGTCCGCCCGTTGTTGGTAGAGCGCCCAAGCCAGAAATACGAGTGCTGAAATTGTGACGAGTTGCCCGATCCGCCGCGCGGCCCGTTTCAACATTGCGGCCCTGTCAGGCATTGCGTCCGCTGGTTTGTCCGTGCCGCAAAAGCGTGGTCTTATCCGGATAGGGCAACGACGGTGTCATGCCTGAAAAATGGGTCGCGACAAAGTCGGATTTGCGTATGGCGACATCATAGCGTGTCCGCTTGGTGTTATCGAAAACAATCATACCACCCTTCGCCAAGCAGGTTTGTGCAACGTGCAGGCAGGCCTGACGCGCCCGTCCGTCGATAACGATCAGGTCGTAAGTCTGGCCAGTGTCCGCAATTGTCTTGACGTAGTTTTGAAAGCTACGCCCCAAGTACGCCTCTTTTTGGGAACGATAAAGCGGGTCATCACAGCGCACCGCATCGGCTGGCACGTGTGTCAGCGTAATTGACGGATAGGGCGCAATCCGGCTTTGCATCAAGTCGAACCAGTCTTTGTCATGTTCGACGCTGTGAACGGTTCCCGCGCGGCGCGCCAGCCAAACGGTGCTGGCACCGCTGCCGAATTCGAAAACCGCCGCATTGGGATGCGCCTGCAAATACTGATCCACTGCATCAATCGCACGATACGTCCACCAAGGCACATCCAGTGCAATCATTTGGTCCACATCGTAAATGGCGAAAAGTGAACGCAGCCAGTGCAGACCGCGCCGATCCTGCCGACGGTCCAGCCAGCCAAGAATACCCGTGCGTCCGGCGAGCGCGCCCAGATGGCGCATCATTTTCACATAGCCGCGCTTTGCCATCAGTTTAATTATTGCCACGTCGCCATCCTTTGCTGCGCTGCTCAAAAACGCTGTCAGGATCGACGCATAATTCGTCCAGTCGCGCAGGTGTAAATTCTTTGCCGGCCAGTAATGTTCGGCACATTTCAGCATCCCATGCTTCATAGCTGAAACCGGGCGCTGTTTGATAGCCTACGATAAAGGGGATCGTGACACTTGCTGAGGTCAGAGCGCCGCCCAGCACCAAAAACAGGCTCAATAAAACGACGCGCGTGTTGCGCAGAACATTCGGGCTGAACCGCAGGAATAGTCCAGGAAGGCTGAGCAAACAGAGCGCCATGACAAACGGCCACACATCAAACCTGTAACGAATCGTCACGGTTGGATAGCTGAGCATCAATCCGGCGGCGATACCCGTCGCGAGCAAAAGCGGCAGCGCGCGCATACCGCCAGATATGCGGGGCCGCCCAGCGATCAGACCAACCAACATGAGCGCGATCCATGCAGACCAAATGAACAGCATTCCATAACGCGGCTTTTCAAGAAAACCGTTCCCAGAAATGCTTTCGGTGACCTTGCGATGAAGCGTCTCTATCTGCGTACCGGCCGCAGGATAATCCAACACGTAAACCAGCGCATTCGGCAAAATGCGCCACGGATGAAACCGGCCATGTTCCGCAAAGACCACCCCACGCCCGTTGATCGCATAGTCGGTCCCAAAGAAGACGGGTCCGAATTGCACCTGACTATTTTCATCCGGTCCTTCGATTTTGCCATGTGTTGCCGTCGCGGACCCAAACCGCAACGAATTGAGTTGCATGAATGAAAGGCCAATCACCCCAAGAATCGCCAAGCTGACGATCGCGGGCATAAGCGCGCGCCTTTTGTCGTTCCAAAACGCAAAAGCAATCATGGCCCCAACACCACCATAGAGGCCGACTGCCATATGCGGGCGCGCGTGCAGTGTCACCCCCGCTAACAGGGCCGCAGGAACTAAGGCAGAGCGCCACGTCATCCCAAACAGAGCGCAACGTACCATGAGATAAAAGGCGCCAGCCATCGCCGCATAGGCGACGCTGATTGGTTCGTTATAAAGCACCGTAGTCGTACTCAGCAAAAAACCGGGGCTGCAAATCCAGATTGCCGCCCCGCCCATAACGACCCAAATCATAGGTATTTGGCCCGCATATTTTCGAACCACCTGAAAAGCCGCGAGATGGTAGAAACCCGTGCCAATGGTCGCCCATAGCCAGATCGAAAACGCTGCGGTCGGGAACTGGTTGAGCGCGACAAACGGGTGAAGGACTGCGCGTGTCAAAAGTGGCGCAATCCCGTGATACAGAATGCCGGTTCCATCCGCACTATAGTGCCCTTCCCTATTCAACATGCGCAAAGGAAGGTCAAAACGACCTTCCAGTAAGCGGTAAAAATAGGCGTTATAGATATCGCTACCAAAATCGGGATAGGGCTGGGGCAAAATGACGCTAAAGGCCAGCAACCCATAAAGAAAACTGCCTATTGCCGCGCATAGGATGGCGCACAAAACGGTTTTATCTTTGATCAAGGCTGAGGGCTCCGCGGTTTTGTGGTGCGGTCTTCCGGAACAACAGCCGGTGCATCTGCATTGGCCATTTCAATATCGCGGACCCGTCGCAAGATCCTTTCAAGCAATTGACGGTTTGTCGCGATGGTATCGCTAAGCAGCGCCAAAATCACCGTGACATACCCCGCCAACAGAAAGACTGCGGCCAAAACAAGCGATTGAATGTTGCCGTCACCGTTCCCTGCCATGAACAAGTAAAGAAACCGCAAGACCGGCAGCATCCCAATGAAGATCATGGCGGCGCCCAAGGTCATAAAGGCATTCAGTGGACGGTACATCACATAGCTGCGCAGGATGGTTGCCGCCTGTTTTCCGACAAACGACCACATCGACCGGAACAGGCGCGATGGACGATTTGTCGGGTTGGTGTTGATCACGACAGATGTGATTTTGAACCCGTGCTGGCCAGCGTGGATCAGGGTTTCGGTCGTGTAGCTAAAACGTGTCATCACGTTGATGCTGAGCGCTGCTTCGCGAGAATAAGCCCGGAACCCCGACACCGCATCCGAGATGTCGACTTTGGCCAGATTGCTGACGACCGCGCTCCCTACTTTTTGGAGCAACCGTTTTACCGGTGAGAACGCGGCATTTTGGGCTGGCTGGCGGTCACCAATCACAATGTCCGCCTGCTTTTCTACGATCGGTCTGACCAGATCTGTAATGCTGGCACTGTCATATTGATGATCGCCATCTGTATTGACGATGATATCAGCACCGTTGCGCAGCGCGTTTTCGATCCCGGCCTGAAAGCTGTAGGCAAGGCCACGGTTAGCATAGTTGCGCAAGATATAGGTCACGCCCATGCTTTGTGCGATTTCGACGGTGCGATCGGACGACCCATCGTCAATGATCTGCGTCTCAATTGTATCGATTCCAGGGATATGCTGTGGAATGGCGCCGAGAACCTGCGCGATGTTATCCTCTTCGTTCAGGCAAGGTATCTGTACAATTAGCTTCATTCACGGAACTTTCTAGAGGCGTCAGCGCCCTGTCTGGTCGTTATAGTTGCATGGTAGCCGTTCATCAATCCTGTTGATTTTTTGGGGCAATAATGCGGCGCGGCCATTGCTGCGCACGATTGGTGGCACCGTCCGGGCGTCCACGATTTTTTGAACAGGAATCAGGGGGGCATTTCCGTCCGTTAGGTGATAAGAGTGGCCCAAATCACCTCGAACCCCGCCCAATGGACGTCGGGGATGCGTTTAAAAGTGTTCCAGATCAGCGCCGACGCGCGCAAATCGTTCACATTTAAGTGTTATGAAACAAATAGATAGCGGAGAAGCACATGCCGAAGAAAAAGAAGATCGTCGTAAAGATTGGATCAAGCCTGCTCGCAAACAGCGACAAGCTCACTTTACGCTACGCATTCATGAATGGCCTGCTGAGTGATCTTGCGCAACTGCAAAAGGAAGGTCACGACATCATATTGACGTCGTCCGGATCTGTGGCACTTGGGTTGAATATGGTCGGGAAGCGGCCGGAAGAGGCCGGTATTCTTGACAAGCAGGCAGCAGCAGCCTGCGGCCAACCGTTGTTAATGAATGCATACCGTCAGTTGGCATCAGAGCACGACATGGACGTCGCCCAAATGCTGGTGACGGTCGAAGATATGGAAGATCGTCGCCGTTTCTTGAACATCAAGAACACCATGATGCGGCTGTTCGAAAACGACATCGTGCCGATTATCAATGAAAATGACTCTGTCGCGACGCATGACTTGCGCGTGGGCGACAATGACCGTCTTTCCGCAAAAGTCGCGCAGATGGTTCAGGCCGATCTGTTGGTGATATTGACCAGTGTCGAAGGCCTGTATGACCGGGATCCGTCAGACCCGGACGCAGTGTTTATTGAAGAAATCGAAGATGTCAGCGAACATCTGGAATCGACCACAAGCATCAGTGCGCTGGGCAGTGGTGGCATGTTAACCAAGATGCAGGCCGCCAACATGGCCCAAAACGCCGGGGTCGAGACAATCATCGCCGAGGGAATCATCGAACGGCCGGTTTCGTCTGTGTTAAAAAACGAACGCCGTTATACACGGTGTCTGGTTACGGGTGAAACCGCGTCGCCACTGAAGGTTTGGCTAAGCAACCGCTTGCAAGTCGCCGGGACCCTGGTTGTGTCGAATGACGTGGCCGCATCCGTGATCGCAGGGAACTGCGGGATTACCAGAGGGGATATCATTTCGATCCAAGGCAGCTTTGTCAAAGGTGATGTACTGCACGTTTACAATGAGGTCGGCGAAGAGGTCGCGCGGGGGCTGACGAATTTCTCGTCTGAAGAAACAATGCTATTGGCGCGTCATCTGGATATGCCGGTCGAGAATGTGATCGGGTACAAGACGAAAAGTGACATCATCGGCGTCGAAAACACGTTGGTTCTTGACGACAGCCACCTGCCGCTGCTTGCACCAGAAGATGATCAAAAACTTGTGGTTCCGGTGTAGTTGGTCCCCTTGCCCTGCAACCCTGACGTCGCGCACACGACGTCAGGGTGTGGTGGGTTAATCGCGCCCTGACGGGATCAAAACGCGACACTCAACATGGTTGACCAACCGGGTTGAACCGCAAGGTCGCCACCTTCTGTCGTTTCGGAATAAGCAACGCCCAACACTGTGTTATCGGCGATGCCAAACCCGGCACCCGCGTAGTACCCGATGTCTTCAGCAGACCCTTCCTCATAGGTATATCCGGCATAGAGCGTCGTTCCCTTGGGGGCAAAATCCGCCAGATGATACGCGACCGCGATGTCGTATTCGTCCTGTTCGCCGTCGAATGCATATGACGCTTCTGTGGCCCACGGTCCGTTTTCGTACGCGACGTCGATGCCAAAACCATCTGCGACATCTTCTGCGTGATTGAACCCATAGGATGCTTCAACGGTCAGCCCAAATGCAAACGCGACCTCGACGCTTAGACCTGATGCATTGGCGTCGGTTTTTTCGATATGTGACACGGTGTATGTTGTTTCTGCACCGCCGTGCTGCGCGGTGATGGCGACGGTCGCTGCAATGGCTTCGTCTTGTTCCGCTGACCCGTTGTCCCACGCAAGGCCAACTTCATAGCGGTCAGTGTCATAGCCGATGCCAACCGAAATTTCATCGTCATCGTCATTCATCAGATTTCGTGCGGACACCGCATAGCGAAATGCCCCACCGGTATCGCCACGCCAACGCAAGCTTGGATAGCCGTCTTTGTAGCGCACGACATCAATGTCCATGCCGTCAATATCGGTGTAGAAAAGCTCTGATGCGCCTTTTTTATTCATGTCACCATAGGCCAGCGTCCCGACAGGGGTCGTGAACGACAGTAAAACCGCGTCGTCATAATCGACTTCGTCTTCGCGCCAATTCAGCTTGTCTGCCTCGACTTCGTAGGACAGCGCCCAACCAAATCCATTGTCAAAGGTTTGGCCCACCTCAATTTCGAATTCACCTTCAAGATAGGTATGGTTTTCAAGTCGGTCATTGAAGCCAAAGGTCACTTTGCCTTCTGTGTCCAATTCAAACGCCGCAGCATGTGCCGATGCGGCCAGCGCAAGCGGGATCGTTGCGCTGTAAACAGCGGATAGTAATTTCATTTTGTCCCTCGCATATATGCGACGCAGGTCAGCCCCGCATATGTTTTGCCTTTTTGGCAGGTTTTTGTATTTTTGGCTGGCGGCTGCTGACTGCGTAACGTGCGTTAGCGCCGCGTCGTCGCGACAAACGCCTCGGATCTGATTTCGCGCAAACCTTCAGGTTCACGGATCAGAAATAGCGCCGCGATGTGATTGTCGTCGGCAAATTGCGGCCCCCTATCGGCCCCCAAAACATAAAGGACAGTGGCAAGCGCGTCAGCATCCATGCAAGCAGGGTGCAGAACGGTCACGGACAGCAGGTCGCCTTCCAATGGTGCGCCCGTGATCGGGTTAATCGTGTGTGATACATCGTGCCCGCCGATGCGGCGCCGATTTCGATGCCCTCCTGTCGTCGCAACGGCCATGTTGTTCAAACAAATTTCGTCAAAGACGATCCGGTCGTTGCCCGGCACCGGAAGCTCCACCCCCACTGTCCAGGGTGTGTCATCAGGCCCGCATCCGCAGCCGATGATTTCTCCGGATGCCTCGATCAAAAAGTTGGTGATGCCCAATGACCTTACGGCTTGGGCTGCTTTATCAACCGCAAATCCTTTGGCCAGCGCGCAGAGGTCAAGCGCAACATCGGCGTGTTTCAACACCGCCGGCGGATCTGCCCGCAGCGCAAAGCTGCCCAAGGCAGCACGTGCCGCTTCGGCGTAGGTTTCCTGCGCATCCGGTCGCGTGTCGGGCGCCGCATCCGGACCAAACCCCCATCTGTTCACCAGCTTGCCCAGCCCAATATTTATCGCGCCGTCAGATGCGCGCGCGTACCGATCCGCGCAGGCCATCACTGTGTGCATATCAGCGGGAATTGACAGGAACGCGCCCAACGGTCCGGCGTTCACGCGCATCACGTCACTGTCCGCGCGATAGGTCGACATCTGCGCATCAACCTGTTGCAAGGCGCCCAGCGCGGCTGTCGCCACATCGTCACAACAAATACCGGCAACTGGTATGTGGTACAGCTGCCATGCCCCCCCCATGACGGTGCCTTTTGCGTGGTGCATATCGGTGTTTTGATTGGTCATTGGTGTGTCCCCCCGCCCCGTGTGTCGGCGCGGGGGTCTCGCCTAGTTTACCGCAGTCACCAAAAGCGTCTCTGCTTCGGTGCCTACGAGGTTGTCATTTTCAGCAACCATATCGGCTGCGGTGTCGCCAAAATCATCGCTGACTGTTGCATCAGCGCCGACGCTAAGCAGATAAGCGACGACCGCAGGGTCTGTGCCTTTTAATGCTACATGCATCAGCGGAGACATCATTTCACCGTCTACAGTGTTCACATCAGCGCCCGCCGCAACAAGTGATGTAATGATATCAATCGAATGACCAATATCTGTCGCGGCCAGCACAGTGTTGACGCCTGCGGTGTTCGTCACTGTGGCATCCGCGCCGGCGGCCATGAAGGCTGCAATGATCTCTTCTGCGCCGGAACGGTCACGCCCTGTTGCAATCAACAGTGGTGTATTACCGTCGGTGTCGGTCACGTTGACCAATGCGCCCGCGGCAAGCAATTGCGCGACAACCTCGGGCGTGTTGCGTTCCGCGGCGTAGAACAACGGTGTTTTGCCATCGGCGTCTACACCGTTGACGTCATTGCCAGCGTCCAAGAACAGTTGCACGATGTCCGCGCTGTTGCGGTAGGCGGCAACAGATAACGCCGAGCGACCGTCGGATGTTGTCGCATCAGCGCTAAAGCCGTTTTCCATCAGGAAATTGAACACATCGACGCTGTCATTGCGCACCGCAGCAAGCAACAGCGCGTCAGATCCATCATCAGCGGTCACCGCATGAACATCGTCGGACAGCGCCATCATCGCTTTGATCACATCAAGGTTGGTATTGCGTTCCGCCGCGACCATAAATGCGTCAGCGCCGTTTGTGGTACGCGCAGAAATATCGGCGATCTGCGCAAGGTATTCGACAGTCGCAAGGTCTGTATTCTGCCCTGCAGCCGCCAGCGCCGCGTTGCGGCCTGAATCGTCGGTCGCGTTCGGGTCAAGCCCAACCGATACCAGATATTCAAACACCGCTTTGTCTTTTTGACCAAACGCCGCGAAACCCAGCGCGTTGCGTCCGGATGTTTCGGTGATGGTGACATCCGCACCCAGATCAACGATGCGCTGCACGGTCGCCAGATCGCCATAGCGGCCCGCCCAAAATAGCGCTGGGCGACCATCATGGCTGGGACGGTTCACATCGGCGCCTTGCGCCACAAGATAATCAATGATCTCGATCGCGGCACCGCCACGCAGCGCACGGACCAACGGTGTGTAATTGCCATCGCCAAGTTCCACAGGGTCTGCGCCCGCAGCAACTGCCGCTTGGACAGCAGCAAGATCAGCCTGTTCCCAGAAGTCGGAATCCAGCAGCAGGTTTTCGGCATGGGCCGGCAGCGCGAGGGTGCTGACAGAAAGAGCCAGAGCGGCCAGAGTTGATTTAATTTGAAAGCGCATTGCATTTCCTTTCGGGGTTGGTGACATCCGGCAATTGCCGGTTAATAGACATCTTCGAGGTAGCGATTGCGGCGTTTCAGTTCCTGCACGGAAAGCCCAATTTCGGCGGCCAGAATGTCAATTTCGTTGCGCACGGCAGTGGCCATTGCGGTGCCGCCGCAGACCATGATCGTGGCGCCCGCTTGGAGGCGGTCGATAAGGTGGGTGCGGTCATCGCGAATGCGATCTTGCACATAAGCACCAGTGTCGCCGCGCGACCACGCCGGACCAAAACGGCGCAGGCGTTTGGCCTGCAGCCAATCCTTGATGTCGCCCGCATAAAGCGCATCTTGGTGCGGGTCGCGTCCGCCCCAATACAGATCGACGCTGCGCCGCGGTGCGTTATGCCGGATCATTCCCGTAAAAGGCGCGATGCCGGTCCCTGCCCCAATCAAGACGACCGGACGGCGTTGCGGCATCTGGAACCTTTCGTTGCGCGCAATCGCAACGTCGATTTCATCGCCGATGTCCAGATCACACAGCCAACCAGAGCATTGACCGCCATCGACACGGCGCACCACAATTTCGAGGAACCCGTCGACGCGCGAACTGGATCCCAATGAATAGAGCCGCGGCACAGTGCTGTTTGGCGGATAAATGTGTACCAAGTCGCCCGGGCGATGCGCCGGCAGCCTTTTGGCCGCGAACCGCAGCACCGCGGTTGTTGCACCGATCGAAGCACCGAAGATCTCGCGGCGGACCAGACGCAGGGTTTTTGTTTTCGGACGCTTGGGTTCGTAATGCGCGTCCAGCGAAAGGCCCAGCGCAGCTGACAACTGGCGACACCAGTCCCGAAATGATTGCGCCGATTGTTTGTCAATTTCACACACAGGCATGATGGGAGCGCCCAGTTTTTCCGTCATCGCCGTATCGACGCGGTGCGCGTACCCGCAAAAATCGGGAAACGCTTTATCACCAAACGCAAGGGTTGCGTGTGCAACACCCGCCGTCTTGAACCGTGCGAGCAGGGTCAAAAAGCGGCTGGCCGATTTTGGTGCATCGCCATCGCCGTATGTCGCAGCAAGCACAAGCAGGTATTCGGCCTTGGGCAGTTCGCGGCGCAAGTCGTTCATCGCACACAGGCGTACGGGCCAGCCTTGTGCATGGAACGCAGCGTGCAGCGCCTTGCCAAAGCCCCATGTCGCATTCCCCTCAGAGCCGACAAGGATCACAACCTTGGCTGCGCCCGCAGATGCATTATTGCGGATGCGCCCGCGGCCTTGGCGCCGATTACGCCACCACACCAAGATGCCGGTGACGGTGAAAAACGGCACGCCCAGCGACGAGACAAACAGCACAATCGCCCACGGCCAAACGCCTTCGGCTGTGTGCAAAAGCGTGACAAAACCCATAATACGGCCCGACACTGGCAGCGGGTCGCGCGACAGTTCTGCCCCTGTAAACTGGTCGAAAAAGATATACGCAGCATCCGTCTTTATGGCCCACACATCAAACCAGTCGTCAGGAATGGGAAACACGACTTCTTCGGCTTCCGACAAAGCAACGGATTGCAGCCCTTGCAGGTCCCAAGGCGCCACAGGGTCGCGTTCCTCAACGCTTTCCGGATACGCTGGCGCGCGCCCCGCCCCCGCAGGGATCAGGTCGAACGTCACCGCAGAAAGCCACATGGCGGTCACGGCAGTGATCAAAAGCGGGATAAACAGCAACCGACCGACGATCGCATGCAGTGCGTCCGCCCCGCGCCCCTGAATGGGTGTCAATAATTGCCGCAAACCGCCCATGCGCCGCAAGAACAGCGCAAAGCCGGTGATGGTCAGGAATGCCATCGCAATCGCACCGATGGCAGACAAAATGCGCCCGCCTTCGCCCAAGGTGAACGACCTGTGCAGATCGCGCATAAAGGTATAAAGCGCCGGTTCTTTGCGTTCAGGTAAAAATGCCCCAGTCGCAGGATCAACAAAGCGCTCCTGCCTCCGGTTATTCTGTGCAAAGGTCAGTTTATACTGTCCTGACGCGTCGCGCTTTAGACGTTCGCCTGCGATACCCGGATTTGCAGCAGCGACGTGGCGCAGCATGTCGGCGACAGACAAATTGCCTGCGCCGCCATCGGACATAACACGGTCATAAACCGGCTGGGTCGCCAAGACGGTGCCGCTGACCGACAGAACCATGACAAGCAACGACAGTGTCAGACCGATCAGTGAATGAATGCTACGCCACATTGGAATTTAGTCCCACTTGTAGCGCAGATACCGCACGTAGCCGGTGCCCGGAATCTTTTCGCCCTGTGCCTCGGGGGTCAGCGCGACCTCGACGTCCGTGGGATGATTTTGCTGGTCCTCGACAGACGTATCGATCCGGACCGAATACCCCGCATCCATCACCTCGGGTTCAAGGTCGATGCGAATGACAGTGCGGTCACCCGGTGCCGTTGACGCACCCGTAACAGCCAAAAGATTTTCTTGGGCGCGCCCCACATATTTCCACCAACGCGGCTGATCAGGATACCAACGCTCTTCGTCGCCAGAAACCCACAACGTGCGGACAAAGCGGTTGCTGGGGTCAACAAGGTAAAGCGAAAAATAGGCGTCATCGCCGGCGTAGTCGTTAAGCTGGACAAGGAACGTCGCCTCGTCTGCCGCAACCTGACCGGCCGAAAGAACAGCGCCCAAGGCGAGCACCGTTGACGTGCTTTTCAAAAACGTACGCAGGCCAAACGAATGGATGGCCTGCGTACGTGGCAGGACATAAGAATCTTGAGAACGCAAAGTCGTCTCCAATTACGTTAGTTATTTTACGGGATTGGCTCGAAGACGGTGCGTCGCTGCACGCTTTGGCTTGGGATTTATTAGTTGATAGTTTTTGTAAGGTAAAGAGGGTAACCATGCTTTTGTGCAGTATGGTCTGGTCGCCCAAGGCCCATGCCGCGCGGTCCAACAGCCCGAACAAAGGCGGCGCGCATTCATCGTGTCGTCATAAAAATGCTGAATAAAGCCGCCGAAAATCAAATTTTGACGCAATAAGGTGCAGGGGTGGCCGGCGCCGGGCAAGCATGTCGGGTAGCGAACGCGCAGCGTCAAAGATGCTTGAACCCAAACCCGGCATATGAAAGATAAATTTAATGTTCGATAACAACGTGATGCATCAAGTCAGCGGCACTCGCCTTCGTCAACTGCGTGCAGTTTATTTTATGGCAAAATAGTGGCGCATTCGCGATGTAGCAGCGATGAATTCGGAAACATGTCCCTATTTTGCCCAAGAATGGGCTTAATATGTCGTCAAGGTTGAAGGCGGAAATCCGCGCAATCAACGCGTGAATAAACATCCCAAACACAGAGAATCATAGGAGAAATTAGGTTGGCAATTCGAGATTATAAGCAAGCAAGGAAGACACTGTTTGCAGTGGCTATCGCCAGCACAGCGATCTCACCCCTTGCAGCATATTCGCAAGAGATCACCCTGACATCCAATGATGGTGCAATTAACATCGTTGGTAATTTCATAGAATTTACAGACGACGCATACGTGGTTGAAACGGCGCTTGGCCGTTTGCAGATCAAAGCCGGCCGCGTGCAGTGTTCGGGCGATGCATGTCCACGCTTTGATGCGCCTGCATCTGACGTCGTCATGGTCGGGTCTGACACCATTGCCGAAGGTCTGATGCCATTCCTGGTCGAAGGCTTTGCCACATCAATGAACGGCGTCATCGAATCGCAAGATCAAGACGGCAATATCGTCACGTCCTTACTGGTTGCCGAAGGCGGCTTTGGCGACCCGATTGGGTCGTTCAGTGTCGCATCGACAGACACCGCCGGTGCATTTGCCGCGCTGCGTGACCCCAGCGTCAAAATTGGTCTGGCGACGCGCCGGATCGAACCCGCCGAAGCGCGCCAGTTGCGCAACTTTGGTGCAGGCAATATGATCGAAGTTGACCAAGAGCATATCGTCGCTGTGGATAGCATTTCGGTTATTGTCCACCCAGAGAACCCTATTACGACGATCTCGATCCAAAATCTGGACGGAATCTTTAGCGGTCGTGTGACAAATTGGTCCGAAATCGGCGGCCCTGACATGCCGATTACAGTTTACCGCAGCGATGACGGCTCTGGCACGCAAGCGGTTCTTGAATCTGTCATTTTCGAAGCCTCCGGTCGGACAATGCTGGATACCGCTGTCGTGGCGTCATCATATGATAACATGTCCAGTGCGGTCCGGAACGACCCGACAGCAATCGGCTTTATCCCGACGGCGTTTGAACGCGGGACACGCGCGGTCGCCCTGGAAGGGTCATGCGGGATCACGTCGCGCCCAACGGCGTTCAACGCAAAGACCGAAGAATACCCGTTGCAGCGTCGCCTGTACCTTTACAACCGTGCCGACAACGTTGACGCAACAACACGTGCGTTCATTGATTTTGCGAAGTCACCCGGTGCAGACGAGGCTGTCACAAAGTCTGGCCTGTTCGATCTTTCGATCGCAGAAGTTCCACAAGACCAGCAGGGTGGCCGCGTCCGTTCGGTTCTTCAGAACGCCGTTGATCCCTTTGAATTTGGTTTGGCGCGCGAAATGCTGCTCGACATGTTTGAATGGAACCGTCTGTCCACAACCTTCCGCTTTGCATCCGGGTCTGCACGCCTTGACGGCAAAGGTCAGTCCGACCTTGCGCGCCTGATCGACTACCTGAAGGAACAACCGGAAGGCACAGAAATGTCGGTTGTCGGCTTCACCGATGGCGATGGTGCTTTTGGTTCCAACCAACAGCTTTCCGTTGGCCGCGCCGAACAAGTCCTGGCCGAAATTCAGGCTGCTGCGGGTGACCAACTGTCAAACATCAACATGCAAGTCAAAGGCTTTGGGGAACTATCGCCAGCGGCATGTAATGACACACTCGAAGGTAAGCGTGTAAACCGCCGGGTCGAAATCTGGGTACGAACACCTGCGTAACCGCCCGTTCTTTCCCAAGTGGGCCATGTCGCTCACTTGGGAAACCCAATTTCATCCGGGACAAACCGGTCCCCGCCTTGACACCCCGCGTGACAGGCACTTTGGAGATTTATTATGAAACTAAGAGCGAAATTGTTGTCGGCGCTTGTTGCCCTCGCAATACCTCAGATGACCTTGGCCGATGGCGGCGTCACAAACGACACTGTACAGTTCGGTCAAATCGCGGCGTTGGATGGCCCCGCCGCGCAGCTTGGGCTTGGGATGAAGGAAGGCCTGTTGGCCGCCTTTGACGAAGTCAATCGCAATGGCGGCGTCAACGGGCGGATGCTGTCGCTTGATAGCTGGGATGACGGATACGAACCTGATCGCTCAACAGCTGCGATCAATCAAATGATCGCAGAGGACAAGCACTTTGCCCTGATCGGCAGCGTCGGTACCCCCACGGCCAGCGTTTTGCAACCGATCGCAACCGAAGCCCAGTTCCCGATGGTTGGTGCCTTCACCGGCGCAGGCTTTCTGCGCAATGCCAGCCTTGGCAACGTGTTCAACATCCGTGGCAGCTATGATGCGGAAACCGAACAATGGATCGCGCATTTGGTCGACAATATGGGCCTCACCCGGATCGCGATTCTGTACCAAGATGACAGCTTTGGCCAGGCTGGCCTCAGCGGCGTGAACAAAGCAATGACCGCGCGCAACATGACGCTTGTCGCCGAAGGAACGTATACGCGCAACACCACTGACGTAAAGGACGCGCTGCTTGCGATCCGCGATTCGAACCCAGAAGCCGTCGTCATGGTCGGGGCGTACAAGCCCATTGGCGAATTCATCAAACTGTCGCGCTCTTACGAGTTTACGCCAGAGTTCGTCACGATCTCTTTTGTCGGCTCGCAGGCACTGGCCGACGAACTATGGCCCGAAGGTGCGGGCGTGGTGATTAGCCAAGTTGTGCCATTTCCATGGGATAATTCGGTGCAGATTGTGGCGGACTACCAAGATGCATTGGTGGCCAATGACGTGAACGCGCTGTTCGGCTTTGTTTCTCTTGAAGGGTACATGGTGGGTCGCGTCACGATCGAGGCTCTTAAAAACGCGGGCGACACCCCGACCCGAGAGAGCTTTTTGCAAGCTTATGCGGGTCTGGGGACCTTCGATCTGGGTGGGATCGAAATTTCCCTTGGGCCGGACGACAACCAGGGAATCGACACGATCTTTATGACGCGTCTTTTGCCTGATGGTTTTTTCGAACCCATGTAAGCGCAACGCCCCGTCGTAAATGGGCTTAAACACGCAAAGCGACTGATCCCCCGGATCGGTCGCTTTTTTTATGCAAAATTTTGGATTCCCACGGCCATGTTCCGGCAGAACCTTTGCGTGTTTACGCCAAATTAATAGGCCGCACGTCATAACTCCCTTCATCGCCAAACGAAGGATGTCCCGTTTCCATGACAAGACTGGCAAGACTATGACCCAGAATTTCACGACATTTGATATGCCACCGACAATGGCGCATGAGGACTGTCAGAGGCTCCATAGCTTTCTGCGGGGCGCAGTGGATCAACCCGTCGCATTGAACTGTGCGGCGGTCGAACGGCTCAACGGACTCGCAGCGCAAACCATCAAAATGGCCCAATGCGCATGGGCCGCTAACAATATCACATTCAAGCTCATCAATATGACGCCCCCGATTACAGATGGGTTCGCGACACTTGGTTTGTCTGATCTCATAGAAAACGAGGGCACTGCTTGATGACCACACGCATTCTGGCAATCGACGACTCGCGCACCATCCGCAACCTGTTGACCATGGCACTTGAAGGTGCCGGTTTCGAAGTATCGACAGCTGTCGACGGCGTTGATGGGGTCAAAAAGTTCCAAGATGAACATGCAGACCTTGTCATTACGGACGTGAACATGCCCAACAAAGACGGCTTTGGCGTGATCGAGGATATTCGTGGCGGCAATAAAAACCGTGCCGTCCCGATTTTGGTTCTCACCACTGAAAGCGGTGCCGCGCTCAAAGAACGGGCGCGCAAATCCGGCGCAACAGGTTGGATCGTCAAACCGTTCAACGACGATTCACTAATTTCCGTCATTCGTCGCCTGACAGGAGCGTAATAATGCCTGCAGATGCATCAATTCTGGATACGTTTTTCGAAGAATGCGAAGACTTGATTGTCGCCCTGACCGAAGGGCTGGTCGAGATGCGCGACGGGCAGGCAGACGATGAAACAGTGAACGCCGTGTTTCGTGCAGTTCATTCGATCAAAGGGGCGGCGGGTGCGTTTGCACTTGATGAACTCGTTGGTTTCGCACACAAATTTGAAACAGTACTGGACGAAGTGCGGTCGCATCGTCTGCAAACTGATGAAAGCTTGCTAAGGGTTCTCCAGCGTGCCGGAGATGTCCTTGCAGACCTTGTCGAAGCGGCGCGCGACAACATCGCCGGAAACCGCGAGCAGGTTGACCCGGTCCTTGCCGAACTTCAGTCGTTCTTGGGCGCTGACGAGGGCCCGGAAGAAGAATTCGTTTTCGAAGCTATGTCGCTCGATTTTGGTATGGACAACGATGCTGCGGGCTACCGCGTCTTCTTTAAGCCGAGCCGGGACTTTTACGCGACTGGAAATGACCCGTTACTTGTCATCGATGCCTTAAGTTCATTGGGACCAACAAAGGTATCTGTGGATTTCACCGACCTTCCGGCAGATTTCGCCAGCTTCGATTGGGAAAATGGTTACCTCAGTTGGACTGTCGAAATTGCAGATCTACAGAACGATTTACCTATTCTAGAGATTTTTCAATTCGTTGATGACTTATGTGATTTGCGTGTCACGCTGATGGACTTTGATCAGATCGGGTCCGAACCCGATTTGCCGGTTGACGCTGTGACGGTAGTCACCGCGCCCGCGCCCGCTGTTCAGCCAGAACCGCGATTTGAAAAGCCATCAACCATTGTGGTGACCGAAAGCACAGACAACAAGCCCGCAAAGCGCGCCGCGACAAGCCTACGTGTAGACCCCGAGCGCGTTGACCGACTGATCAACGCTGTCGGGGAACTCATTATTAACCAATCGGTTATTTCTCAGCGCTTGCAAGAGGCACAGCTTCCGACATCGTCGGACTTGTTTGCGGACCTTGACGACTACAAACTGCTGGCGCGCGAGATCCAAGAGGGCGTGATGGCCATCCGTGCGCAACCCGTAAAGCCACTGTTCCAACGTATGCTGCGCATTGCGCGCGAGGCGGCGGATGCAACTGGGAAAGATATGGAAATGGTCACCGAAGGTGAAAATACTGAGGTCGACAAAACCGTGGTAGAGCGCCTCGCTGATCCGCTCACGCATATGATCAGAAATGCAATCGACCATGGGATCGAGAAACCGCATGACCGGATTCAAGCGGGCAAACCTCAACAGGGTACATTAAGGCTTACGGCAAGCCAGCGTTCGGGCAGCATTGTCATTGAAATTGCTGACGATGGCGCGGGGCTAAATCGGCCAAGAATTCGAAAAATTGCAGTCGAAAAGGGCCTAATTTCCGACGATATGCAACTCTCTGAGCAAGAAATTGATCAACTTCTCTTTGCGCCCGGTTTTTCGACGGCGTCTGAAGTGACCAATCTGTCTGGACGCGGCGTGGGAATGGATGTCGTTAAGACCGCCATCGCCGCGCTGGGAGGTCGCATCAGCATCTCGAGTATTCCCGGGCACGGTACGACATTTTCGATCACACTTCCTCTCACCCTCGCCGTGATGGACGGTATGATCATCAACGTCAGCGGCCAAACTATGGTTGTTCCAATTTCAAGCATTCTTGAAACAATCAGGCCCAATGCAGCGGATCTGTCCAAAATCGGTTTGAACGGCGACCTGCTTCGCATCCGCGGCGAATATGTTCCAATTGTCGACCTTGCCGACCGCCTCGGACACCGCGAAAAGAAGCGGAGCCTGACCGAACGTGTCTTATTGCTGATCCAGACAGAAACCGTCCCGCAATGTGCACTTGCTGTTGATGATATCTTCGACCAGCGCCAAGTGGTCGTCAAGAGCATGCAGGGCAACTACGGCGAAATTGCAGGGATTTCGGGTGCGACCATTTTAGGTGACGGAAAAATTGCCCTGATCATTGACCCTGACGCGATCGCACAAAACGTCGCACCAATTTCAGCAGTATCGCACAACATTGAAGGGGATCAGTCATATGACGCAGCGAGTTGAAACCGTACAGAAAAAACAACTTGAGTTTGTAACCCTGGTCGCGGGTGGGCAAAATTTTTGTATCGAGATTACGCAAATCCGGGAAATCCGCCGTTGGACCCCGGTGACTATTCTCCCGCACTCACCAAGCCACGTCTTGGGCGTGATCAATCTGCGGGGCGCCGTCATTCCAATTATCGACCTCGCAGCAAAATTGGGGTTCGCCAAGATTCAACCAAGCGAGCGGCATGTTATTATCGTGACGGCAATTGAAGACCGGATTGTTGGGCTTTTGGTTGAATCCGTTTCGGAAATTTTAGGCGTAAGTTCCGATATGGTGCGGGAGACACCGCGTGGTCCAGAAGACCCGACCACGCGCGCGATTTTAGGCATCATTCCTATCGATGACGACATGACAAAAATCATTAGCCTGAACGCACTGCTGCCCAGCAACGATCAGGTTGCCGCATGAAAATCGCTGTGTCGGAAGCAATGCCAGGATACCTAAAAGACGAATTCTCGTTTTCGGACGGAGACTTTCGTATGATCGCGGATCTGGCGCGAGAAAGGTATGGTCTCAACCTTCAGGCATCGAAAAAGGCGCTGGTTTACTCGCGCTTGGCTAAACGGCTTCGTGCGCTGAAGTTAGCAACCTTCAAGGACTACTGTACGCTTTTGGACCACGCGGACGGTGATGATGAACATCAGCATTTGGTGTCTGCACTGACCACAAATGTTACCCATTTCTTTCGGGAGCTTCATCATTTTGAGTTCCTCCGTGAAGTGGTGATGCCTAGCCTCATCCGAAAGGCCCAGTCAGGAGAGAGTGTCAGGCTTTGGACATCAGCATGTTCGGCCGGTCAAGAGGCGTATTGCATAGCGGCGATGATTATCGCGTCCGGCGCGGATCTGACCAAACTCGACATTAAGGTATTGGCAACCGACATCGATCGGCAGATTATGGATAAGGCGCGGCGTGGCATCTACCCCATCGAACAGCTTACTGCGATCCCTGTGCAATACAGAGATTTATTTGTCGATCGCACACGTTCTACACCAGAGGCATTTGCCATACGTGCGCAGCTTCATGACATCATATCGTTCGGTGAGCTGAACCTGATCGCACCATGGCCAATGCGCCGGCCATTTGATGTTATTTTTTGTCGGAACGCAGCCATCTACTTTGACAAAGAGACACAACATCGGCTCTGGGAGCGGTTTTTTGACACCCTGACGCAGGATGGCCATCTCATGATTGGACACTCCGAACGGCTAGGTGGGCGTGTTGAAACTTGCTTTCGCAGCGTCGGTGTAACCACATATCAAAAACAAGCGGTCGCCAACAAACGGCAAACGGCCCAATAGAAAGAACAACGCATGAGCCTAAAAGACACACTACGCGTAATGGTCGTTGATGACATGGGGGTCAGCCGCGGGTTGCTCATTCAAGCGCTTGAAGAAATGGGTATCTGGAAAAATCAGGCCGAAAATGACGGTCGTGTCGCGCTAACAAAACTAATGGCAGAGCCCGTCCATTTGGTATTGTCCGACTATAACATGCCGGGCATGGACGGGTTGGAACTGCTTCGCGCACTTCGTCAAAACAGAACGACAGCGCGCGTTGGTTTCATTCTTGTGACAGGCAATCCGACTCCAGATTTGGTGACAAAGGGAAAAGCTCTGGGGCTGAACAATATCATTAAAAAACCGTTCACAACTGCCAGCATGAAGCAATGCATCGAAAGCGTTGTTGGGCGCCTATGACCAAAGCGGCAATCATTGACGATCGACACGATCTGAAGGCTGTCCTGAGCAATACCAGCGGCGCGATGCGCGAGCTTGGCCAAACGTTATCGCAACTGGAATCTGCTCTTCTTGATGATGCAATGGAAACGCCCAACCGCATGGTCAACAAGCCCGCGCTGCAAACCATAGATTTGCTCATGCAGTCGATAGAGGAGCTTGCGTTGATGTTTGATCGCATGGAAATGCACGAGCACGTGACCGGCGAAATCGATTATTTCGATATCATTGCGCCCATCCGATTGCAGCGCATCAGGGAACGCATCGCAGGTCAACGCGCCAGATACGCGCAACCACCTGACTCAGCTGATTGCGACGAAATTTCACTGTTTTAGTCCTGCGCGAACGGAGCCACGAAAATCACCATTCGTTGCTTCTATGAATTGCACCTTAATGCATGAAACATCGCAGAGGCGAACATCGGAGACTAGCGTGAACCATATCGAGCGACTGCGTCGTGGATCATCATCTCCCCGTCCCTATCGCGGTGGCGGGCGTTTCATACTGATTGGGTCTTCGACCGGTGGCGTCGACGCGCTGATGAAAATTATTTCCCACTTCAGCGAGAAGTGTCCACCGACATTGATTGTTCAACATACCGGCGGCGTTTTCGCAAAAAGCCTTATTCGTCTGCTGGACGGGGCAACTGAAGCAAATGTTGGCGCAGCCACCGACGGCGCGGAACTAAAAGTTGGGAATATCTATCTTGCACCGAACGACACCGCGCACCTTTGTATTGCAGCCGGCAATACGCCCAGAGTTTCACTGCGCAACACGACGGATAGTTATGGCCACCGACCGTCGGTCAACGCGCTGTTTGAATCTGCTGTTCCATTTGCGCGTCAGGTCACTGCTGTCATTCTTACAGGTATGGGCCGCGACGGCGCAACCGGGATGGTCGCCCTGCGCAAAGCCGGTGCGCAGACGTTCGGACAGGACGAGCAAACCTCGGTGGTCTACGGCATGCCAAAGGTCGCGTACGATTTAGGCGGTGTCGAAACGCAACTGCCGCTTTCTAAAATTGGCCCGATGCTCTTGCAGGCCGCCTCTAAGGGGAACCTCGATGACAGTTGACCACACGCTCGTTGAACATCAGAAAACCGTAACAATTGTGCAAGGTGATTATTCTGTTTCGTCCGACCCTGCCGTCGTGATGTCGACGGTGTTGGGGTCGTGTATTGCAGTCTGCCTATATGATCCATTCGCGCGTATCGGCGGGATGAACCACTTTTTGCTCGCCAGTGCGGGCGAGGCAAAAAGTGATGACCTTAAATACGGGGTGAACGCGATGGAGTTGCTGATTAACCGTGTTCTGCGCGCTGGGGGTGATCGGACGAAACTGCAGGCAAAAGTATTTGGCGGAGCGAGGATGACCCAACACGCACGCGATATCGGACGCACAAATGCTGAGTTCGCCTTAGAGTTTCTGGACCGCGAGGGGATCCCTTGTGTGTCGCAAAGCATTGGTGGTGATCTGGCGCGCCGTGTGCAGTTTACCCCGGCAACGGGCGCGGCGCGGCAGTTGCAAATTGCAGGTGCCGGACAAGTGATCGAACCTGTCCAACGCCGTGTCGCACCAGCATCCGAAATTACGCTGTTTTAACCAGCCGCTTGCAACCGTTTCAAAAGCGACGATGTGTCCCACCGTCCGCCGCCCAACTTTTGGACGTCTTTGTAAAACTGATCCACTAATGCAGTCACAGGCAGGCTGGCGCCGTTTTCGTCCGCCGCATCCAGACAGATGCCCAGGTCCTTGCGCATCCAATCGACAGCAAAGCCATGGTCAAAATGATCCGCCAACATCGTCTCGGACCGGTTTGACATTTGCCAACTTCCGGCGGCACCCTGGCTGATCACCTCGACCACCGCCTGCCCGTCAAGCCCCGCTTTTTGCGCAAAATGAAGCGCCTCTGCCAGTCCCTGCACCAAACCAGCAATCGCAATCTGATTGCACATCTTGGTCAT
Source organism: Yoonia sp. SWMV100 (assembly GCF_056108365.1). NCBI lineage: Bacteria > Pseudomonadati > Pseudomonadota > Alphaproteobacteria > Rhodobacterales > Paracoccaceae > Yoonia > Yoonia sp. SWMV100. The sequence goes on from NZ_JBWBAQ010000002.1 coordinate 618,771, forward strand.
CTGCCCCGCCCCACTGTCGCCGATACGACGGCAGATCCGGGCATAAGCCGCGATGATTTCGGCTGCGGCATCATAGCTGTCTTGCGCGCCGCCACACATGACCGACAGGGCCCCGTTTTCGGCGCCGGCCTGCCCGCCAGAGACTGGCGCATCAATAAACGCAATGCCAGCGGCAGCGGCGGCGGCGTGCAGCTCGCGCGTGACGGCGGCAGAGACGGTCGTGTGATCCACGTAAATCGTCCCCGGCGCCATGCTGGCAAAGGCCCCATCCGCGCCAAGGCAGACCGCACGCAGGTCATCGTCATTGCCCACGCATGACATCACCATAGATGCACCCGCCGCCGCAGCGCGCGGCGTTGGTGCATGCGCGCCACCATACTGTGCAGCCCATTTTTCCGCCTTGGCCGTCGTGCGATTATAAACAACAACCGTATGGCCAGCCGTCTGCAAATGTCCTGCCATCGGGTAACCCATCACGCCAAGACCCAAAAACGCCAATTTTGCCATACTTCGATCCTTGATTATTGCGTCACTTCACCAATTTCCCAAGCCACCGTATAGGCGGCAAGGGCGTTACGGATTTCATCATCGCTGACATCACCCGTTTTCACAACATGCGCGACCAAACCACGCTTTTTATCCTCGCGGACGCTTTGGACTTCGGCGGAAAACCCGCTTAGCGCTTCGTTATAGATCCGGGTGATCGCACGTTTACGCAGATCGGGTTTAAAGATTTTGCCAACCGCAGTTTTCGGCAATTCATCCAAAATCTCAAGGTACTTGGGATAGGCCGCGCGTTCGTGAATATGGTCCTTGGCGAATTCAATAAGGTCGTCCTCGCTGACGGTGGCACCTGCAACAAGTTCCACATAAACACATGGGATTTCACCAGCATGGGCGTCAGGCTGACCGATCGCGCCTGCAAAAGCGACCGAAGGATGACCCGCAAGCGCTTCTTCGATTTCGGCGGGATCAATGTTGTGTCCGCCGCGAATGATCAAATCCTTTGCCCGCCCGGTGATCCAAAGATACCCGTCGGGGTCAATCCTGCCCAAATCACCCGTCCGCAAGTATTGCGTGTCCGACTGAGGCCCCGGATAGAACATATCTTTGTTCTTGTCGGCTTCGGTGTAGGTTTTGCCACCGTAGACGCCCGGATTCGACAGGCAAATCTCGCCGATATTGTCTTGTTTGACTTCCTCGCCGGTCGCCACCGAGATAATTTTGACGTCGGTATAGGGAAACGGAATCCCGATCGACCCAACCCGCTTTTCGCCTTCCGGGGGGTTGATCGAGACAAGACAGGTCGCTTCGGTCAGGCCGTAGCCTTCGCAAATTGTCACGCCAGCCGCGCTCTCGAACCGCTTGTAGAGTTCAAGCGGCAGTGGCGCGGACCCGCAAAACGCAAGGCGCAACGTCGAAATATCAGCATCGACCTTGCGCTGCATCAGCGCCGACATCGCCGTTGGCACAGTGATCATAAAGGTCACTTTGTGCTTTTCAACGAGCTTCCAGAAATTATCAAAAACCCCTTCACCACGATAGCCTTGCGGGGTCGGAAACACGACTTCTGCGCCCGACGCCAACGAGGCCCCAAGCGAAACAATTGTCGCAAACACGTGGAACAAAGGAAGCGGGCAGATTTGCACGTCTTCCTCGGTGAACAGCAGGCGCGCGCCCAGCCAGCCATTGTAGACAATGCCGGAATAACGGTGCTGTACGACCTTGGGCACGCCTGTCGTTCCACCGGTGTGGAAATAGGCGGCAACTCGGTCTTCCATGCTATCAGCAAAGTTGAGTTGTTTCGGCTGTTTGGCCAGTTCGGCGTTAAAGTCCAGCACCCGCGCATCGTGGTTCACAGGATTTTTCGGTCTTATCATCGGCACGATAAATCGCTTCAACCCCGTCAGGTAGCGCAGCAAATCCACCTCGAGGATGGTTTTGACGTTTGGCGCAAACCGCACCGCCTCGGCCGCTTTTTGGGCCACATCGGTTTTTGGGAATGCTTTCAGAGTTACCAAAACTTTCGCATTGGTTTCGCGCAAAATGGCCGAGATATTTTCGGCATCCAGCAAAGGGTTGATCGGATTAACGATCCCGGCGACCTGCCCACCCAGATAGGTCAGCACGGTTTCGGTTGCGTTGGGCAACAAAAAGGCGACGACGTCGGTTTCTTCGACACCCAACGACCGAAAAAGATTGGCAGTTTGCGCGGTTTTGTCGCGCAAATCATTCCAAGACAGCGTCTCGGACCTTGTGTCCGGATCCGACAGCAAACGATAGGTCACAGCGTTGCGTGTCCCATGCTTTGCGGCGGTCTCGCTCAACATCTGGAATGTTGTGGTGGGCAGATCACGATCGGCCCACGGCATTTCGTTTTCAATCGCATTGCGGTCCGCAAAATTCACATAGGCCATGCCGGTTTTCCTCCCTGAAATTCGCCGCTTCTTGTCGAAACGGTCTCCCTCTTGACCACAAGGTGAGCAAATCGCCACAGTTACGCAAGTCTGACGCTACGAAAATCTATGAACTACTCAGCGGCAACGCCATCGGTGAACTGAAGTTTTGCCAATCGGGCATACAGACCACCCTGCGCGACAAGACTGTCATGTGTACCCTCTGCGACGATTCTTCCCGCGTCAAAAACCACAATGCGGTCAGCCTTTTTCACCGTCGCCAACCGATGCGCCACAATCAACGTGGTCCTTGACTGCGCCAACTCTTCCACTGCTTTTTGCACCGCGAATTCGCTTTCAGCATCAAGCGCACTTGTCGCTTCGTCCAGCAACAATACTGGGGCGTCGCGTAAAATAGCGCGCGCAATCGCGATCCGCTGTTTTTGCCCGCCCGACAGCATCACACCGCGCTCACCGACGTAACTTTCGTATCCGTCGGGCAGTGCCATTAAAAAGTCATGCGCGGCAGCGGCTTTCGCGGCCTCTTCTACTTCGGCATCCGTGGCTTCTGGGCGGCCAAACCGGATGTTTTCGCGCGCCGTATCCGCAAAAATCACAGGATCTTGCGGGACAAGGGCCACAAATTTGCGGAACTCTGACCGTTTCATGTCGCGTAGGTTTTTACCGTCCAAGAGCACCGCACCAACTTGCGGATCATAGAACCGTTGCACCATGTGGATCATTGTACTTTTGCCTGCACCTGACGGCCCAACCAACGCGATCGTTTCGCCCGGTTTGATATCCAGATTAATGCCATGCAGCGCTGGAATATCCGCGCGCGATGGATAGCTGAAGTGTACGTTGTCAAAGGTCAGCGCGCCCCGCACAGGTGGCAAAAGTTGCAGGGGCGTCACCGGATCCTGCACGGTATCTTCGATCGTAAGCAATTCGACTAACCGTTCGGTCGCACCAGCGGCGCGCTGCAATTCACCCCAAACTTCGGACAACGCCGCAACCGCGCCGCCGACCATGATGGTATAGATCATGAACTGGACCAGCCCGCCTTCGGTGGTCTCACCAGTCCTTACGTCTTGGGACCCCATCTGCAAAAACATCACGATGGCGGAAAAGACCATAAAAATGACCACAGCAGTCAAAAAGGCCCGGTTCAAGATGCGGCGGCGGGCCGAACGATAGCTTTGTTCGGTCACCGCATCGAATTTGGCGCGGCTGCGGTCTTCGTGGGTAAAAGCTTGAACGGTTTGGGCCGATAGCAACTGTTCAGAGGCGCCGCCGCTTGATTCCGCGATCAGATCCTGGTTTTCCTTCGACAAGTTACGGACGCGCCGCCCCAAAATCGTCATCGGGATTAAAACAACTGGTATCGGCCAAAGCACCATCAGGCTCATTTTGACCGATGTCAGCAGCATCAAAATGACCCCACCAAAAAAGATCATGACATTCCGCAACGCAATCGATGCAGAACTGCCCACAACCGATAGAATAAGGGTCGTATCCGTAGTGATCCGGCTTAACACCTCTCCGGTCATCACACGTTCATAAAACGCCGGGCTCATCCCGATCATCCGCCCGAACACCGCCTTGCGAATGTCCGCAACAATGCGTTCACCCAACCGCGTGACAAGGAAATACCGCACCGCGGTCCCCACAGCGAGTAGACCAGCAAAGGTCATCATCGTCTTGAAATGGTTTTCAAGCATCGCGCCATCGGGGGTGCCAAAGTTGTCCACCACCAAACGCGCAGCAATCGGCAAGATCAGCGAAATCGTGGCCGTGAATACCAGCGCCAAGCCCGCACCAATCAAATTGAATTTGTAGGGTTTTAAAAACGGCCAAAGCGCTCTGAGCGCGCCTATTTTTTTACCAGGTGCGCGCTCTGCAACGACTTTTGGGGTTCGGGCCATGTCATTCTCTATCTATTGCTTGATAAATCACATAAAACCGCCGCTTCGGTTACACAAGACAGTGTGCCGTATAATGATCATTCAAATGTGATGATGTGTGGAGCGGGCGGCGGGAATCGAACCCGCATCTTCAGTTTGGAAAACTGAGGTCTTAACCATTACACAACGCCCGCGTAACAAAAGCGTGCATATTTCACAGGTTACAGGACGTCAAGATGGCGATCGGCCGTGCCGCAAGAAAATGGCAAAAACAATCCTTTCACCTGCGGACGCGCAGCATCGAATGCCCCATGTCGAATGGGCTGCGCGCATCGCCTTGCGGCTGGCACTAGGTGGCTGTTTGTGCCGGCGCTGAGGCGCTGACTGACAGCGTGTTACCCCAAGAATCTTGGGCGGTGTCGCCGTCCAGCAAGACACCACCGCCATCCACCCGAAGGACCGTCGCGCTGGCCGAAAGCGTCACTGTCGACTCTGCTGTCGTGTCGCCCGGGTTGGACTTGGCACCGACGTAGCGGAATGTACATTCTGCTTTGTGGATCACGTCCGGGCCATGATTGGTCATCTGGGTGTAACTGCTTTCCGACACTGCGCCCGGTGTCCAAACCCCAACAGACCCCTCTGGCCCCGCGGATCCACCCGGGGTCGCGGATGTGTCACCCAGCACGGCAAGTGCCTTCAGCGCCATTTTATACCTCTCTCCCCGTCAGGCTTGCGCCCAGTTTTGTGACCATCTGTGCTTCGCCCTGCCAGCGGGCCAGGTTGGACGTCGCATTTTGAATGCCCGCCTTTTCAAACATTTCGGCGATTTTGCCTGGTGCACTGTCTGTGAAGTTGCCAACGGTTTTGACGCCATTTTCCTTAAGTGTTTCGCGCACCGTCACAGGCAGCGCTTTGTAGCTTTCGATGCTGACGTCCGCGACATTTTTGGCGCCCGATGAAATGCCGATATTCGCCACGAGGGTTTCCATTCCGACACCCTGCCGCTTGCTGGTCGACACAGCACGGTCGGCAAGCGCACTGATCAGATCATTTGGCCCTTGCAGCTTCATCCCTGATGGCAAGCTGCGCAAGCGGGATTCAAGGGTGGCGCCGCCATCAAGACGGTCCGTTCCGAACCTTTCGATCAAGGCGCCAACGCTTATTTCCTTGTCGGAAAAGATTTCTTTTGTTGCCTTTGGATTATCACCGAACCATTGCGCCACATCGCCCACCGCCTTGGTTGTCGGGTTGACCCAAGACCGATCGACCTGATCCACCTGCATTACGCCTTCGCCCGCAGGTGTCAGAACCAGACCTGCGGAGGTTGACCAAACTTCGTGCATGGTGCCGTTGAATTCGTCGATATCCAACCTGCGCGCTGGCAAACCGGCCACTGTGCCAATTGTGGGGTCGTTGCTTGACCTCATCACCATGCTGGCTTCGAACACGGGCTGGGTTAATCCGGCAAGCGTGGCTTCATAGTAGTGGCCGGGTGACGGTGTGACGTGCCCCTGCCACGGCTGCATGACGATCGGACCATCAATGTCGATACCGCCGGGATAGGGGAAAGGCTGCGGATTAGGGTAATACCCGGGATACGGAACCGGCTGGGGCTGTGAGACGGGCGGATTGATTGGCATGGGATAGTAAGGCCACGATGGTTGTGGGCTGCCATGATAGCCGTGTATCTCTGTGTTGATCCGGTTGATTTCGGTTCTGAGTTCGCCCAACCGCGCCGAAAGTTCCGTGCGCATGTCACCGCAGCATCCCGATACCTTTTCAAGTGCGGCACCAAGACTGTCCAAATCATCCTCGATACGGTGGAAACGGGTATTGAACCCCTCTTCGATGGTCGTTTCTTCGGCCTGCACCACACTTTCGCCGTCGATCCAGTCTGTATGGCTGAAACTGCGTTCAAAGCTGACCGCGCAACCCGGCTTTTCGGCAACGAAGGTATCGGCGTAATTAAAAACATGTCGCGACTCGCCCAGGTTTTCACCCAGTATTCCCCAGATCAGCGTATTCATCTGGTTCTGATCAAGATTGGCCGCGATCATCGTGTCAAAGGCGGCGCTGAATGTCATGTTTTCAGTTAAAAACAATTGTTCTGACGGCATGATTCTGGTTCCTTCTTATGTACGAGGTGACAGGGCTGGCGTGTCGCCGGTCCCATTGAAGCGTGATCGTTTGAAAGGGCGATATGAACGCGATAAACGCGGCGACAGGGCCTGCTGGGTGATGCCATCCAGCGCGACATTATGTCGGCGGATGTCCCAAGTGTTCACTTCGACCCCGACCGGAAACATGCGTGACAACATGTTCATCAGGATTTCATATTGCGGGTATGTCAGCACGGCGTCACGTGGCAATGTGATGCGCCATTCAAACGGATCGGTCTTTCCGATGCGCGAATAGGCCAGACATGTGACGGCATAAACACCTTCTTTGTTGGCCTTCAAAAGCGCGCGCGTGCCCTGCCCTGTCAGGCGCATCCAGCCCGCGCCTTTTGGTGTCGACACGGCTTGGACGTTCCAGAAAAAGTCGGATGAACGACGCGGACCAAGGTTGGTCCCGACCTGCGGTAGCCCGATGGAGGAAACGATCAGCGCCAGCTGGCCTGCAATCGCAACAAACGTCATCGCGGACGCCCCGTTTGACCCCAACGTATCCGCAATATCGCCAAGCAAGTCAGACGCGGCGTCAAACTGGCCCGCAAGCGCAGCGCCCATGCTGCCGTCGAACGTCAAAATGCGAAATACATGGCGCGGATAGGATTTGAACGCCCTTGCAAAGTCGCCAAAATTCGCAGGCGGCGTCAACCCGATCGATTTCAGCAGCGGCCCAAGATCACTGTCCGGTTTTCCCATGTGTTCGAAGGCCGCCGTTGTCTGGGCCTGCGTCAGGACAGTCCAATTCGCAAGAGTATTCGGCCAGTTCTGCGCAAGCGCCCCAAGCGCGTTTGCAAGGGCCAGATCCGGTGCGGATCCATTGTTGTTATTCAGGCGCGCGTGCAGGCCAACACCTGCGCGGCCCTGATGAAAGGTCATCACGTCGGGCCCGGTAATATTTAGCGGCCCAATGGATGCATGTGACACTATTACTTGCCCAGCCTGAACAGGTTGAAATGTTCTGAACCCACACGCCAGGAACAGCCATGCCGCATCATTGGATTGGTTATTGCTTGCTTGAAGGGTTGCAAGAACACCCGCGATTTCCGGGTCATCCACAGGTGGTCTGGCCGCGTCAATGCGGGTGCGAAACGCCTGTGCGTCGCTGGCGGTGGGGGCTTTGATGCGCGCACAAAGCCCGAGTTCAAAGCGGCTATCGGACGCGTCGCTTTGCGCCTGCAAAATCTTCCATTTGACGGTCGTGATACCCAGATGTGCGGCAAGCCTGACAAGACGATCAAAAGCGACAGCAAGCCAAGGCGCGATTGATCGTTCAATCCCCGTTTCAAATTCCAATCCGGCCCGCAACCGGTTGCGCATCGCCTGTTCGCGCTTGCGTTGGCGACTTGGCAGGTGCCGCGTCGCCGGAACGTTCTTTGCGGCGTCGATCAGCACCGTGTCGCGCAGGTAGTTCAGGTAGTTCAATCGCGCGCGGTGTGCCGCGGCTTCTGTTTCTCCGACGGCGACGATTTTAAAACCGATCATAAACGGGTTGTCGGTTTCGAGAACATCAAAATTGGCGTCGAATCCGGTTTCGCGCAGAATGGAATGGGCACTGTTTAGCTGGTTCAGCACCGCATTGCGTGTTGGCATGAAGAACGGGCGGTAGATACCAAGGCGGCGCCGATATGCGGCATCCGTTTCTGGTTCCTGATCGACAAGCATTTCTCCGTTCTTGACGTCGATCCGGTCGTCCATGCGCGGCACGGCCAATTCGCGACCAACGCGATCCAGCCCGTTTCCAACAGCCCCGAAAAGCGTTCGTCGTGCGGCAATTTCACGACCAAGGCGACGGACCCGCAGCGTTTCGAGCTGCGTGAACGCCATCAGTTTGGCAAAGCGGCCATTGGTGACACGTACCTTGATCTGGTTCTTGATCTGCGCCTTTGGCACCACACGGCCGCCCCGGCGCGCAACGACCTGATAGGTAAACGCCACACTGGTTTTTTCGCCCGGACCTGTTGTCGGCGCCAGATAGGGGATGTAGCCGCCCCGTTCGGAATATGGCGCGAATTCCAGCGCGTCCAAACGTGCGATTGGCGCCGGTGCCAGTTGGGATATTTCCACATTAATGGTTTCGTCGCCTAGGTCGTCCTTGGGTGATATCCATAACAATGGGGCGTAACTGCCCGCGGGCACCGTCACGCGACCTTGGTTGTCGACGCTTAAATCCTCGTGACGCAGCGTCGAAGAAAGCGGACCCGCAATTGTATCCGCGTGTTGGCCCATGAAGTCGCCTGACCAGCGGTCGATGTCGAATGTACCGTCCATTTTCCTGCCTCCTTACACGATAACCAAATCATCGGGATTGTCTGCGAACACCGCGATCTGGTCCTTGCCGGTGCGCAGGCTTTCACCGCAGGCCAGCCGTTGCACGGCCCCCGATTGTTGCGCCTGGTCAAAGTCGATTTCTCCGGCAGAAACCGGATACCGCGTGAGACGCAGGTCGCGCACATCTGCAAGACCCGGTTCGTTCATCAGCAACCAGCTAATTTTCGCAGGGCTTACGGCCTCGCCGAACGGCAAGGCGTCAATATACGATTGAATACGTTCAATCAGGCGGGCCTTCAGCGCAAGCGCGGGCGCAGAGCCGTTGACCGTAGCGCGGCTTCCGGACGGAAGCGGAATTCCGTCAACCACCAGATCGCAGGCTATCCCGACGCCGATCTGCGTCGCCTCGCGAATTTCGGGAAAGATACCGATGGGGCGCAGGTCTTCGACGGCTTCGGCAATCTGGGCCGCCAACCCGTCTGGCCCCTGCCAAATTGCGGCAGCTGTCGGAGCGACCAGAATTGTAAACATATAAGGCGACGCGATATCGCGTTCTGTCCCGAACACCCGTTCCCCAAAGTTGAAATTTCCAAAGATTGATTTCTCGATGTCCAACCCGCCGAATTCGTCCACCGTCTTTGTTTTTCGGACCCCCGGCACGAAAGATACGGCGATTTCAATTGCTTCGCGGGACCAGACCGACCGCGGGGCGCGCAACAGCAGTTGGCGGTAGCGATCATCACTCCAGCGCAGTTCACCCCCTTTCAGATCGACAGAATGGGCGATTTCAACCACCTGTTCCAAAGATGTGTCTTCGCGTGTTGCCATGACTGAATCGACCGCGGTCAATGCTTCATCAAGGGCATTCCACCGGGTGATGATCTGGTTGGGGTCCGCCACCGATAGATTGTGTTCCGGCCCGGGAAAGAACGCCGTGACGGGCACGGATTTTGACGGTTGGTTGACCGACAGAGTGGTTGTTTTTGCTGTCGCGACGTGGTGGCCGCCTTTGGTCAACATCCGTGCCCCGACCGGTATTGTCAGCGTGTCGCGCCCGTCAGGGAGAGGGCCGACAAGGCTTAACTTTACGGTGCCAGTTGCGGGCAGGAACGGGCGTGGCATCCCAAGCTCTTCGCCCAGACGATCCAGCCCCTGCCCCCGCGCGGTCGGCACGGTTTGATCGTCGTTGATGCCGGACAGGGTTTGATAGGTGCGGGCGTGTTCGGCGGATGTCAGTTCACAAATACGGCGAATAACCGATCCCGCAGCCAGGTCCACATCCGCCCCGAACAACCGTTGTGCAAGCGCAAGCTGTTCGGCAACGATCCGCCCGTAAGGTTTGGGAACAAATCCGGCAGGCTGAAGCCCGTAGGTGTCCGACCCAGTGCTAAGCAGTTGGCTGGCATCGATGGCTGCAATCTCTGCCAGATCCTGTTGAACTGTATTTGTCATCGAAATGTCTCCTTTAAAAATCGTTTAAAGCAACGCATCAGTTGGCAGAGGGCCAACGGTCAGGCTGACAGGTTCGCCGGGGGCGATGTGAAACTGGGCCTCGACGGTCAATGTGCCGTAGGTGTCGATGCTATTTTCCGCTGCTTGGGTGCCATAAAAGGCTGCGATTTCAGCCCCGATCAGCACCCGTTCAACGTGTTTGACGCGTGAATCGGCAGTCAAAACGGCAAGCACGGCAAAGCGCAACTGTTCGCGGCGCATCATCGGATCGCGTTCTTGGGCGATCACGGAATGACCACCGAAACCGTGGTCCATGTTCAAAGGGTCCGACCCCAGCGCTGTCACAATCGCCGTCCGGATCTGCAATTCCAGATTTTCTTGGCCCTGTACGAGATCCAGATCAAGCGCGCCTGTCGGACCCGCACGCAGGCTGATGTCGCCATACTGGTGAGCATCGGGAAATATGGGCACAAGCGTCGGCGCCCATTTTAAAAGTTTCCGTTCTTGTGCAGGTGTTAACCTGCGAATATCGTTAGCCATTGGATACATCCACCTTCCCAGAGCCGCGAGCGACCAAGGCGATATTGTCCGCCTTCAATGTCAGATCGGTTTTGGCCTCTATTTCGATCCGCCCGTCAGAGAACATCCTGATGGCGGACCCTGTGTTTGCCTGTTCGATGATGATGCCACCGTCGTCAGCCAAATCAGGGCGGGCATCCGCGCCGGGCATGCTATCGGCTGTAAATGCCTTGATCGAAAAACCGTTTACGGTGATCGCCCGGCCTCCGTTCGCGGTGATGAGGTCGTGCGAGGCTTGCGCGTCGCTACCCGGCAAGGCGTCGGTGCCTGTCGCCGCCGTTGGCGGCGATCCTTGATAGGCCGGCAGGATTAGCCACCAGTCTCCGGGTTCAGCCGGCGACGGAACAGGCGACCCGTCGCGGGTTTGCCAAAGCGCCCCGATATCAACAGGATCAGCAGGATCACTGCCATTGTTGACAGTCATCACCCGCATCCCCGGATAGCGGGGCAGGACATGCCCAAACGGCCCCCACGCAAAATTTGTGACGTAGGGCACGTTGACTTGGATGTCGCCGTCTTCACGGCGGATATCATCAAGACGGGCTTGGCGCGGGCCGCCTTCATCGATGATCCCGCGCAATATCGTTGACGCCTGTGCCGCCGCGACAACACGTCCCTCTTCGGCGGTGGTTTCGATATGATGTGCGCGAATTTCCGCAATATCGGAAACACGGCGCTGCGACATTGCCAAACCGATGCGGGCGTTGATTGCGCGGCTGAGGGCAGATGCACCGCCCTGCCCCTGTGCGGTTTCCTCGTTAAAGGCGGGCACGTGTGGGTCAGCGACCTGAAACACATCCCACGCGGTTTGATTGATATCGGTGCCATCTACGGCCACACCAGCAACGTCCGTAATCCAGCCCATGGCCCGCGACATTGTATGGGTAACACTTGCAACATAAACGTGTTGCTGGACGTCATCGCCGTCGTCTAGACCTGCGGGAAGCGTTGGCAACCCGAAGCCGCCAAAGGTGCCTGTCAGTGGTGACGGGCGTCGGAAACAGACAACGTCACCGGGCTGGATATCTCTGCGACCGACGCATTTTAACGCCCAAGTTTCGCGATCGTCCGGTTTTGTGCCCACTGCCTTCGTCCCGGAATCAAGCGCATTCACGCGGCCGGTCTCAATCGGTTCAATCAACCCTGTATCCGCGTTCAACGGCTTGACCGCGTCGTAAGGGATCGGACGCCCAGGTCCGATATGCAGTTTCCCATCGCGGATCAGGTAGATCGGCCGCCCCCGCCGATACGGTGGACGGCGATGTATTTCTTCGCGCGCCTGTGTCAGCACATCGATCATATTGCTGTTGGGCATGATCCGCGCAGTTTCACCTTCTGCGTCGGGATCATGGGGGTAGATTACGAAATCTTTATTGTTCTGCCACTGGATAGCCAAAAGGCAGGCTTCGATCCGGCCAAGGGGCGTTGTGTCCTCGATCGCATCTGTGTCAGGCGTCGCAGTGGCGGCCAGCCGGTCATAGACGGCGCGGCGGCCCGTGATTTCGGTCATCACTTCAAGGCCTTCGGTCTTGCGGTTAAGTTCTGTGATGCGGAAGGTTTCGATAACTTTATCCTGATCGAAATCACCGCCAAAAAAATCCAATCCGCTGCGCCAGAATAAAGCGACGGATACGTAGATCTCTTTGGGATCTTCGACCGTACCGCCAAGCCGTTCCTTGGCGAGCAGCCCAAAGTCACTGTCCGTCAACCGCGCCAGCGAAATCTTTAACCGCCCCGGCGTTAGCCCGCCTTCAAGGGACATGGTCGTTTCTGCAAAATGACTGCTTTGATCGATGGTTAAAATAGGATCGCCCGGTGTTCTTTGGGGGCCGGACTTGTAGAACCGAAATGCCCAGCACGGAACGCGACTTAGGTGTTCTGTCGGCTTATAAACGGTCATGTGACAGCCTCCAGTTTATGCCACCTGCCTGTGCGCGCACATCGGCATCGTCCGAAGATAGCGCAGCCGCGACAGGCACAATTTGGCGTGATCCGGAAACATCGGTGCGCACGTAAAACAGGCGTTCAGCAAGACCCGGGCGCAAGACGCGGGAATCGAACGTGGCGCTGCCCGCGCGAATGTCGCGCCAGCCCAATTCGATCCAGCTTGACGTGCTGCCGCCCCCGACAAGTGCGCCAGCTTTGATCGACAATCCGGTGACTTCGATCCAGGTTCCAGCACTATTTGGCAGACGCGGCGCGGCCGGGATCAAGATGCATTGCCCCAGAACGGCGGGGCATTGTCCGACGAATTTGCCGTCATTGACAAAAACAAGTCGCGGGCAGGCCCGTGCGCGCGACTGGCCCAGCGCAACACGGGTTTGCGCGGCTTTGCGCGCTTGCAGGTCTTTAAAGTCAGCAATCGGCGCGATATCGGCGTCTGCGTCCGCTTGCTGTTGTGTCGCACCGTGCGACACTTGGGTTTCCGGTGGCATCTTCATTAGGCTGCGAAACTGGCCTGTCGCGACTGTCAGATATAGACGAAGCCCTTGCGGAGCGATGTCGATCCGATGCGGCAATCCACGCGTGATGTCTGCGCGCACGATGGTGACTTCATCGCGCGGTGGCCGGCGACCATCGGGTGTCAGGCGCGCGGTGATAGGGGAATTCAGATTCATTTTGCTGTCCTCCTTAAGTCATATCAATCGCGATAGCGGCACCAACACCGACCGCCTCAAGCCCCAGCGTCAGCAGTTGATTGCGCGGCAAATGGGCAAGTGTCAGCGTCACATCGATCACATCGCGTTTCTGTGCCGTCGCCGAAAAAGACAGGTTCTTGATGTAAATATCCGAACGCAAAGTCATGGATGTCCAAAGCTGCATCCCGCCCGTCAACCCACCGGATAAGGATTGCCAAGGGTTCACACCAAGGGTCACTTGGGCCAGCAATTCCAACGCACTTTTCCAAACGAACCTTTCGGTTCCCGGAAGGACGGCGGAAATAGAAATCGTGTCATCGTGGGTGTCCATCAGGACGCGGTCGCCGCCCGACCCAAGGGGTGGCAAATGGAAACTTTCCGAAATCGAGATGGTCGACACAGCAAACAGCGGCACCACAACCGGAAACAAGCCAATCACCGCAGATGGTACGCCAATTTTCATATCGCGTGTGGGTGCGAGTAGACCGCGTTCAAAACTTTTGCGCGTCATTGGGGTTGCTCCTGTTGCTGTTGATCAATCCAGAACCGGATCACATCGGCGGTACGGCCAAGAATTTTGTAGTTTGACGGCTCGTTCATCGTACCGATCGCGAGCAAACGATCGGAAGGAAGGTTTGCGAAGTCACCACGCGTGACCGCCAGTGTACCCAGAACCGGGTCGTGACCAATGATGGCGAGGCTGTTGTTCGCGGCCATCGTGATTTTATCGATGCCAAAAATCGTGCGCCCGGAGGCGGGCCAATAGAGACCATTTGCCAATCCCAGAATGTCTGCAGTCGGAAACGTGATTGTGACGCGCCGCGTGGGCCACGCGTTGAAAATATCCAACGGGTCCGCAGGCGGGCGGGCGATAATCGTGGCAGGCAGCCCCTGTGCAAACCGTTGGCGCAGGCGGTCAAGGGCGCGCGCCGAAAGTGTTTCACCGCGTGCGACATCTTCGTCGCGCGACAGGCGTAACAGCACTGCCGCAAGGTCATCACCGACGGGCACGACCGCGTCAGGCTGCAAGTTCGCGCGATCGACCCAACCGATCGCATTCGCACCCAGTCCCAGAATGTCGTCAGCGTCGCAAAAGAAGAACCCGTCGCTTCCGTCGTCCGCAAAGTATATCAGGTCACGCAGAAGCCCGAAGTTGGATCGGTTTGCGTTGACATCACAATAGATACCGGGCGGGAACAGCTCGAAACCGGGCATGCCAAATGTACTGTCACGCGCATAAAGCCGGGCAAGGTCATTTGGCAGCGGCGCCGCCCTGTTCATGTCTGCGATTTCAGTATTTGTCGCAGGCTGGCAAAGCGGGCGTGGTGCGACCAGGTCCAGCATCTCGTCAAGATTCGGGTCGGTGTGATCTATCATTTTTACAAGCCCCCTCTGGGTGTCCATGTGCCAAGCAAGTGCAAGGCGCCTGCGGCGCGCACCTGTGGCAAAACGGTGCGTTCGAAATAGGCGTCAAAGGCTGCAAGGTATTCGACAGCTTTTTCGTGCGGCACTTGACCAAGCCGGAAATCTTCAATCGCTTTGTTGCGGATGTCGGAATAGGTCATGCCGGTACTGGGCGCCGGGGCGCCTCCTGCGGCCACGGGCGGTGATGTGGCACCGGTTGCTGGCGGCGTACCGCCCGCCGTAGCGCGACGATGGACGGCCCGCGTATTTTGCGCGTCTGTGATCATACCATGGGGTGATCCGGCACGCGAATTGCGCAACCACATGGTCGGGACAGAATTGCGATCGTAGCCGAACCCGCCGAACAGCGATGACATCAGGCTGTCTTGCATGCCATGGTGCGCCTGCATCACAGCAGTCGTGCGCGGCTTGCGGCCAAAGGGTGTGTGCAGGATGTCGAATTCGCCAAATTCACTGAGCAAAGTCCCCGCGCGGTCACGCGTGGTGATCCTGTAGCGCCCATCCACCAGCCGCAAGGTGGCCGTGGCCCCGTCTGTGAATGTGCGAACATAACTGCCGTCTGCCTGTCGCACAAAATAGTAGCGCACGCCGGTAAGTCGGCGACGAAAACCGCCATCATATTGGGTGTGTGCGCGCACATCGTCAGCATGGGGCCGATGTGTTTGTCCCGATGTCGATACCCGCGGCGCATTGTCGATTTCATCCAGCAAATGGCGCGGCAACCCAACGTCGCCCAGCGTGTAAGGTGACGCATAAAACGGAAGTTGAAGCTGCGTCATCTGTTCGTCAAGCCGGCGATAGGCCTGCGCAAGTTCAGCCAGCTGTACATCAATATCGCGCGGTGAAACGACGCGGTTCGCTGTTGTCGTATGCGGACTGTCGTAATTCAGGACTGTCGCGTATAGCTCGTCGAGCCGGGACCGGATCTGGATAATATCATCAATCATCGCAGATCGCCCGGCGATCAAATTATCGCCGTGTCGCAAGGCGGCCCATCCCACCATGTCTTCCGCGATACGGCGCGCACGGCGATGGGGAATCCCAAGTTCGTCGGTCATGCGTGACACGACAGCGCGAAACTCCGCATTGCCGCGCACGGTCGCAGATATATCAATCGACCCCCGGAACCCTTGCCTGACAAAATTGAGGATCATGTCCCGTCCTCCAGTCCGGAGTGCGTACTGTCATCAAAATGCAAGGTATCATCGTATTCTTCCAGACGCCGGATCAGTGCGGTTTCGGTGGGGGCTGCGACGTCTTCGGGCGCAGGCCCTGTCGGCACCGGAACCGGTGGCGGCATGCCCGACGCACGCGATATTGCTGTATTTACCTCGGCAAAAACGGGACCGATAAGATGCGGCAGCGCCAAAGCCATCGCGCGGTCTGTCAAAACGCCTGTTACAACAGCCTGAGCGACACCGCGCTTGAGCTGGCGGCCCACCGACAGCAGCAATTCCCGGCGCAGGCGCTTAGAAATGATGCGCCCGCCCTGCCGTACCCCGCTCCGAAGGACGGTCTTGCCCGCAAATGCGCTGCCCCGCAGCAAGGGACCGGCCTCGGGTATGACCGACATGACGACCTCGAATTCCGCAAGGAAAAGATCAAATTCGACTTCAGCCTTGTTCAGGATGCCTTCGGGATCCAGCAGGGCGTTATAGAGCGTGTCCATCTGTGAGGCTTGATAGTAGTGCATCCCGGCGTAAACCGCGCCCAGAACCGCAGCAGCAGGCGGACAGATCGCAGCAAGCGCCAGCACCGAAACCGTTTCACCAAACAGGATCAGACCCTGAACACCCAATTCAACGTCCATCAGTTGGTCGATGCCCATCCCATAGATTTTGTCGCCCAAGAACGCGTCACCGATCGCCTCGTGGGCCAGAAGGTGAATGCCCTGCAGCGCAACGGACGTTCCGGATACAGTTCGGTTTGGCAGGTCTTCGCGAATTTTGCCGGCCCGAAAGGCAAAGTTCACGCGGCTTTGCGTCTTGCGCTGCATGGCGTGATTGTCTGCCTTCATCTCCATCAACAATGATCGCAAGTAGAAATAGGCGCTGGCAGGTCGCTGGCGAAAGGTCTCGACGACTTCGGTAATGTCACGGAAATGGTTGATCAGCGGGTCGGTCGAGGTCGCTGTGCGCATCCGAAACGCAATCGCTTCGTCCAGTTCGGCCAGTGTCCAATCACGCCCGCTGTCGTCGCGGATTTTCACGACGTTTCCTGCGCGCACAATTCGCCCTTGGACCTGTGTCGCGGTCAGATAATTCCGGTTTAAATAGTGATCGGACATGCTGGTGGACAGGGCCTCGCGCGCACTGCTCCATGTGCTGTAAACCGCCGCGACACCGGCAGAAAAGGTCGATACGCGCGTGTCTTCTTCCGCCAGCCTATCCCGCAGTGACTGTAGCTCTGCTTGTGTGGACACAAAACTGAACAACATTGTGCGCACCGAGGCATAGTAATCGTCAAAGCGGTTCAATCGCGTGTCGATGGCGACCTGCGAGGCCCGCAACGCCTCTAGCATCTTTATTTGACAGGCCCGCAAAAACATCTGCGACCCGCTGTCAGTGATGATCGGGGTATATATTTTATAAAACGCCAATCCCCACGCGGGATACTGGCCCGCGTGGGGCCCAACGATCATGGCGGCGACGGCGGGAAGACCGATAATATCGTGCAGAATGCGTTCGAAACGCGTCATCATCGGCGCCGTCGCCGCCAGAAATCGAAGGACACGGATCGACGGGCTGTCGGTGGCGCCGATGTGAATATCGCCAAGGTTGCCATCACCCGCCATTGTATTGCGCACATTTGTCGCCGCAGGGGTGCGGGCCGCGTATTGCCCGACAGCACTGGCGCGTGCACCCAAAACCTGACCGGCGGCAATAATGAACGATGCGGGATAATTTCCCGTCGGCATTTCAAGCCGAAAGGCAATCTGCCCCATCAGCACACGCAGCCGGTCCCCGAGCGCGCCAAGATCGTCAAAGCTGGGTTCGCCATCAAAGGGTTCAAAATCAAGCGTGATCGTTTCACCACCGATAGACATCGGGAACCGCGACGCTTGGCCTTTGGCTTGTTGCGCTGACGGTTCGGCCATGGCTGATCCGCCGCCGGAACCGGCATCACCGCCCGCAGTATCGCCGGGGTTTTCTGACGGCGCGCCCCCGTCCCCGTCAACTGCATCGGTCTTTTCGATGACGCGCCAGATGGGCAACAGGCGGATGGATTGGCCGGAAAAGGCGTTCGCGGGAATGATGCAAAATAGTCCGTCAAGCTCTGCTGCCTGCTTTGGCCCGCTCAGATCGATTTCGCGATCGGTTTCGCTGGCCCATGCGGTGGCGGTCTGTCGGTAGAAGGCGCGCGTGCGCGCATCCTCTTCGGTTTCGCCAGCTTGCGGGGTGCGCGCCAAGTTTCCGAGCCTGCAAAACCTTTCAAAGTGAAGGGCCTCCAGATCGTCGCGGGACGTAAACTGGCGAAGCTTCGACAGCGCCATCCAATTATTTCTGTTCAGCGCCCCACCCGATGTTGCACGATCAGGTGACGCAATAATCATTTTGTCACCCGGCGAAAACCTGCGGACAATGTCGAAGTAAACAGCGTCTTGTGTTGTCCGGTTAATGGAAACCACGGCAATCTCATAAGCGCCATTCGCGCGGTACAGCAGCCCAAAAACCTGTCCCGCATGCGGGCGCGGGCTAACGTCGTGTGCCAGATGGGCTTGCATCAGCTGAATGAACCGGGATTGATTGCCCCTGAAATACCAAAGCGCGACATCGTGCGTCGTGTGCCATTCCGTATGCGCGTTGAAATAATCCAATGATATCGGTGCATCCGGCGATGGAAGGTCGGTTTCATAGGACGGGACAAGGTATCTGCCGTCGGCGTCCAACTGGCGCGCGTCGAACCGGCCTAATGGGCCGACAGGTATCGCCTCGGGCGCGTCATCCAGCGCTTTGGTCGCGGACGCAGGTGCCGCGGTAACCGCGGCATCCAACGCAAGGCGAATTTCGTCTTCAATACCAGCACGCCAATCGTCGCCCGGCATCCCCGTGGTCCCTGCACCAAGCGACCAAGTGATTTCAGGGGCGGCGTAGCTAGGCCACGCATACCCGCCGCGCGGCGCGATCACTTCGCGATCAAGTTCAGCCAATGCCCGCCCGACGCCGCTGACGACCGCATGGCGCAATTGCCCTGCCAACGATGCCCCCGCCACAGCAGGGTCGATCGTGACCTTCAGGGGAATGTGGACTTGGACGGGCATTCAAATACCTTGTGCGATTGATGATGACAGACGTGCGTGACGGTTCAGCGGGCGGCTGTTCTATGCGATTGGCAACTGCGCATCCGCTGGGTTAGGGGTCGATTTCAGCCGCGGCGCGGAAAAGAACGTCGGCGGTCGTGTCGGCCGGGGGTGAAGGTTCACGTGCGGACAGTTCACGAATTTCTATCTGGACCGGAAAGAACACCTGCACAGCGCCTTTGGCGTCACCGATGGCTGCGACGGCCTGCGCGGCCGACCCGGCTGCGGGGTACACGATCTCGTTTTCGTGTACCAACGCCAGTCCCGTGCGTGTGATCCGTTTGGGACCATTGCGCCCGCCGTTGCCCACAAGCGAGGCAAACGTCCGCCCGCCAGGTGTTCCTGAACCAGACATATCCGCCGCGCCCTACAGCGCACCAGCGACTGCAGAGTCGCCGGCAGATGATACTTTGCCACCAAGCGCGAAACCCGAAAATGTTGCTGTGGGTGCGCCAGAAATAGCCGCAGACGATGGTGTCGCGTTGGTGATGATGCAATCAGATAACAAAACCTCTGTAAGCGACCATTCAACGTCGCCCTCATCGACCTCTTCCATCACGATATTGAAGGGCGTGCCTTTGGCGGCAAGCATGGTCAATTCAGCCGTGGCAGTGCCGACCGCCTTAACCGTAATGGAAAAGTTTAATTGTTCTGGCAAATAGACAACGCCGATATTGATGGCTTCGATAGAATGCATCGGCTCTGCATTCATGGCGAATGTCGGCTGAAAGCTTTCAATTGGTGTAATTGTTTTTTCACCGTCACCCGTGTCGTATTTAATGGATAGGTGTGAATTCCATGTAGGCATATCAAATATCCTTTTGTATTTTTAAATTAAAACTTTGGCTGCAACGCAATTTTAAGCCGGTGAATTGCCGGGCCAATTACAATTGTCACTGCCATATCGACGAGCCGCTCTGATCGTGCGGTGAAAATAATCTGCGTTTCTGTCGCGCTGCGGGCGGATTCAGGTTTTAGCAGGGCGTTGTAGGCAGGAATATTAAATGAATACCCTGTAATGGCGCCGGTCGATTTGACCACACCCAGAATCCCCTCGGCTTTTCGGATCACAGCGGCAAGCCCGGTGCGGGTGATGCGCGCATCCCCGATCAGGCCGATCAATCCGGCACGCAGACGAAACTCCACATCGTCCAGCAGCCGGACCAGATCAATATACTTTTGCGCGGCATCGGTCGTGTACAGCGTGCCTTCCGCGAAATGCAGGCTTTCGCCTGCCACCAATGCAGGATCAATGACGGCAATAATGCCATCGTTGGACAGCGCCATAATCTCGCCGGGACTATATTGGCTGGCCAAGGGTATCGTCAGGCCGAATATTTTCTTAAGGACCAAAGAGGATGCGGGTGCCTGCCCCGCGATTGCAGAGGCCGCTGCCACCGCAACATCGGCGCTTGTGCCAGCGCCGTTGACTGCGCCGCGAGCGGCGACCATGACCATGCGCGGGGTTGTGGCTTTTAGTGGGGTCGCTAGCGCTATGATGTCGGCGCCGTATGTCGCCGATGCGGCAATTTGTGGATCAATCGCGGCGACGCCGATCCGTTTATTCCCTGCTGCCGATTGGTTTTCAACATGCGCTTTTAATGCGGCGACGGGCGCTGTGCCCCCGCCCCCTGTCTTGACCGGGTCATCGGCCAGCGCGACAAAGGTCACGTCGTCCAGCGCTTCCAATGCGGTTAGTCCGCCGGCCGTGGTTGCGGCCTTGACCGCGTATATTTTCGACGGTCTGGGATTTTGCAAAAACGCGATTTCCAAGGCGCGATACAGCGCGGACTTTGCCACGATATTCGGGCCCGCCATTTCGTTGAACAGCGGGACGGCATCCTCTAAGCTGTTGACGACAATAGGGTCGTTATTTGCGGCCGTCCCCTTATTGTTGGTGCCGCCTACGATTGCCAAGACCCCCGGTGCCCGTTGGACCTCGGGTTGAAGTCCTTTGGTATCAATAGAAACTTCGACAAATGGGAATGCGATTGCCATTTTGTAACCTCCTTCATCGTTGCAATTCAGTGTGTGAAATACCCGTCGAAAAATGACGGGGGACGTTAAATTTAAAGCGTCGGAGCAAGGGCAATGCCTGATGCGGCAAGCCATGTATTGGCGTTTCGAATACGTGTGTTGACATCGGCACCGGGCCAGTCGCCATCGTCGAACCACGTGATTGGCACAACCCAAACCACCACGGGCCGCCCCCGCGGCAAGTGATCGCCGCTTGATTTGGGGGTCACGCCGTCCAGCCGCAATCGTGCCATGACATCTTGTGAGGCTTGCACCAGATCGACCAACCGGAAACCCGGTGCCGTGACATCGCGCACCATAATCGCGGCAGCGACGGGAAATTCGGTCTGTGCGGCAGCCACCGTGCCGGGGATTGGCGTGAAGGACAAAACCCATTGGCTGAGCGTGGCCATGACGGACGGGTTTTCCAGCAGCATCGTTAAATCCGCGACACCGTTATCTGCCAACCAATCGTCGATCAACGTTGCGCTAATCCCGTTCGGATCATGGGCATTTGCGGCAAGCCGCGCCAATAGTACCGTTCGACGTGCTGCTTCGAGCGCGGCAGGTTCGGTCGGCACCGGGTTTGGTATGTCATTGTCCAGAGCGGCCATCGTCAGTGGAACTGCGCGCGCAACCCCAATCGCTGCACGCGGGAATGCCGCCGATGTTGTGATTGAACCGTGCCACATTAATTGAACACTGGCGTCCAACGGGCCTGTACCGGACGCACATGCAGCGCCGTATTGAACCGAATATCCGTCGCGCGAAATATCGGTGCTTATTGCGCCCGAAAACGGCGCGACATCCAACTTGTCAAATCGTGCGCTAGCCACACCCGATAATTCGGTCGTGGGAATACCATAGCTTGACGCCGTAATTGCCTTTAACGAGTCCTGAGAAAACAAACCGGTCGCAGTTGCTGGACGCGTCAAGGCGAGAAATGTCTTGTCGATATAATTCATGACCCATACCACCCCGCACGGAATGCGGAAAATAGAGTAAATTAATAATTCGAAAAAAACGTCTTGGTCGTAAAATAGTGTAATAAGCTTATCGCGGTCTGCTATTAAAGGTAGTCAGGAAAACCCGACTTCATTTTTTAAATTCTCAGACCTACGGTATTTCCCGCAAACAGGAAACCGCACGCGTGGCACGTCAATAAAAGCAGAAAATTTTATGTGCTTTGAAATGCTTACCAGGCAGCACGCGCCAAAAATGAAACCCGCGTCGCTTGTGGTTTTTTTGATCGTGACATGACAGATAGGCAAGGTTGCCGCGCCGCAAGTGCCAAAATGTCCAGGCGCGACCGACATGTTCGGGCCGATTCGGGCTGCATCACAACGGTGGCGTGGCGCGCGCGGTATGCTATTGCGGCGCGAAACGCGGTGGTTCAGGCGCATAAAAAAACGCGCCGCACAAACCTGCGGCGCGTCCCGGTCCGGGAAAATCCCGTGTTATTTAATGGTGATGCGACCGTCGGTATACGGTGTGTACGGCCCTTGTGCTGCCATATATTCCGCCGTTACATCGGCCAAATCCGGGCCAAAGTCATAGGCGTTGGCCGCGTCTTTGAACATCGCATAGCCATCGCCGCCATTGCGCACATAGTTGTTTGACACCAACCCGTAGGTCGCCGCCAAATCAATTGGCGCGCCCGCAACCATCACGTCCGAAACACGGCTGCCGGCGTCTGCTGCCGGGTCAACTTTGAATGTGATCCCGGCAACCTGTGGGAAACGGCCCGCGCCTTCTTCGATCTGGCTGACACCGTTTTCAAGCGCCGCGATAACCGTTTCGCCGCTGACAAAGAAAGTCGACAGCGTGTTTTGGAACGGCAGTACCGTCAGGACTTCGCCCATTGTCACTTCGCCGGCATCGATGCTGGCGCGAATACCACCAGAGTTCGCAATCGCGATCTGAATGCCTTGGTCTGCAACGCGGTCAAGCATCGCATCAGCGATCAGGTTGCCGCCGGAACATTCCATGGCACGGCAAATATCGCGGTTGCCTTCGATTGGGGCGCTGGCCTCGGCTACGACTTTGTTACGTACTTCTTCCAGCGGGGCGGCCAATTCGGTGATCCGCGCCACAGTGGCTTCATCCTCGACGACGGCGCCATCCATCAGGATCGGTGCGCCAGCGGCTTCGGTAATGACACCTTCGTCGTTGAAGGTGACATTCAATTCGCCCAGAAATTTACCATAAGCATAGGCCTGCACGATTGCTGTATCACCAACCATCGTTGGGTACGGGCCTTTGGCGCCTTCCATATCACCCAGCAAGCTGTTGTCGTGACCGCCGACAATAACATCGACGCCCGTTGTGTTGGCAGCAACTGCCTGATCGACGGCATAGCCAGAGTGCGACAGAACGATAATTTTGTTCACGCCTTCGGCTGTCAATTTGTCCACTTCGCCCTGCACAGCGGCAGACGGGTCGCTGAACACAACATTATCGCCGGGGCTTGCCAATTCATCGGTGTCTTCGGGTGTAAGACCGATCAGGCCAATCTTTTCGCCGCCACGCTCGATGATGGTCGATTTCATCAGAACATCTGCAAGCAGCGGTTCAGCCGAAACATCCGCGTTCGACATCAGGACCGGAAAGTTCACCGAATCCATGAAGCCGCGCAGCACTTCGGGGCCATCATCGAATTCGTGGTTGCCGACGGTCATTCCGTCATAACCCAGCTTGTTCATGAACTCGGCCGCCATCGCGCCCTTGTAGTATGTATAGAACAATGTGCCTTGGAATTGGTCGCCACCATCCACAAGGATGCTGTTGTTGCTGCGCGCGCGCGCGTCGGCCAATGCGGTCACAAGACGGGCCGTACCGCCAAAGCATTTTCCTTCGGTGTTGTCCTCGGTGGAACAGCCGGAATCATACGCGCTGATCGGTTCAAACCGCGCGTGAAAGTCATTGGTGTGCAGGATCGTCAGCGAATAGTCGGCCATCGCCGTCCCTGCCGACAGTGCAAGCGCACAGGTGGATGTCAAAATACGTGAAATCATTGTTTCAGTCCCCAGTTTGGAATGACCTTAGCTTGGCAATGGCCCGCTACAGAGTCAAATAGCATCGCCACCGCAGGATGATTGCCCCCGCGTTAACGGGTTGCACATCGGGTGGTGATCAGATGCTTGACCAATTTGTGTGCAACCTGCATGACAAGAGCATGCTGATATATAAAATTTTCCGCGCCCATGAATGGGCTGACCTGCAAACCAACGGCGAAACACCCGGCGCGCCGATTGATGTTGCCGATGGCTATGTGCACTTTTCGACTGCCGAAACGGTCGCCGAAACGGCGGCCAAATATTTCGCAGGGGTCGAAGGGCTGGTGTTGCTGGCGCTGGAGGCAGACAGCCTTGACCCGCTGAAATGGGAGCCCGCGCGCGCTGGTGTCTTGTTCCCGCATCTGTACCGAAATCTGCGGCTCTCCGACATTTTGTGGGATGCCCCGCTGCCGCTGGTTGACGGCACCCACCAATTTCCGGACCTCACATGAAGTTGCTTGAAACGATTGGTTTGGCCGCGCTGCGGCGGTGCGATTCCGAAACTGCGCATGGTTTGGCGTTAAAGGCGCTGAACACCGGGTTAGGCCCGCGTGGCGGCCCATTCACCACAGACCGTTTGCGCACCCAGTTTGCCGGGCTTGATCTGCCAAACCCCGTGGGACTGGCCGCAGGTTTCGACAAAAACGCGACGGCGCTACATGCGCTGGCCCGCACCGGTTTCGGGTTTCTTGAGGTTGGCGCCGCCACGCCGCGCGCGCAGCCGGGCAACCCAAAGCCGCGTCTGTTTCGCCTGACCGAAGATCAGGCCGCGATCAACCGTTTCGGGTTTAATAACGACGGCATGGAAACGATTGGCCGCCGCCTCGCCGCGCGCCCGAACGGCCGCATTCTGGGCCTGAACCTGGGCGCCAACAAAGACAGCACAGACCGCGCCGCCGACTTTGCGACGGTCTTGACCCATTGCGGACCGCATGTCGATTTCGCGACAGTGAATGTATCGTCACCCAACACAGAAAAGCTACGCGATCTACAAGGCAAAGCTGCCCTTGCCGCGCTGCTGGCCGGTGTGATGGAGGCCCGTGCAGCGCTACAAACCCAGATCCCGATCTTTTTGAAAATCGCGCCAGACCTTACATCCGACGAATTGGCCGAAGTGGCGGAGGTCGCAAATGCGTCTGGCATTTCCGCGATCGTCGCCACAAACACCACCTTGGACCGGATTGGGCTGCACGGACCACATGCTGCAGAAAAGGGCGGATTGTCAGGGCAGCCGTTGTTCGAAAAATCCACGCGCACCTTGGCCCAACTATCGGGCATGACCAATCTGCCCATCATTGGTGTCGGCGGCATTGGCAGCGCTGAACAAGCCTATCAGAAAATCCGCGCTGGCGCTGGCATTGTGCAGCTTTATACGGCGTTGGTGTACGGCGGCGTTTCACTGGTCGATGACATTACGCGCGGGCTGGACGCCCTGCTGGAACGTGATGGCTATGCATCTGTTGCCGATGCGGTCGGGTCAGGCAGAGGCGACTGGCTCTGAAGCCGCCTCTAATCCCGGATATTTCCACGCCAACGTGACACCGCGCACCACAAAGCTGATCAGCAACCCCAGCCAAAGTCCGTGATTTGCGTATGCATGCATCAACGGAATGACGGTCACAAAATAGATGATCGCGGAAATGATCATCATGTTGCGCATGTCTTTTGTGCGGGTCGCGCCAATGAATATCCCGTCCAGCATCCAAGGCAGCAGACCCACAATTGGCGCGGCAACCATGTAAGGCAGATAGACGGCTGCTGCGTCTTGCACCGGCACGTTCCTTGCCATGATCGCGATGATCGTTGTTCCGAAAACCGCGAATGACACGGCAAGCAAGACGCAGATGATCCCCCCCCAAAGGGTTGTCATGACCGCGCTTCGCCGCAACGCGGCGCGTGACCGTGCGCCTATCGCATTCCCGACCAGCGCCTCGGCCGCGACGGCAAAACCGTCCATCGCATAGCCTGTGACGCTCAGAAATTGCAGCAAAATATGGTTCGCCGCCAGTTGGACCGCGCCAAAGTTCGCGCCAAAAAACAAAAAGCTCACGAAAATCGCTTGCAGCAGAACAGACCGGATCATGATGTCCGAATTCACCGCAGCCATGTTGATCAGCCGCGCCCGGTCCAGCACCCGCGACCAATCGCGCCAATCAGGCACCGCAAAGGCGGCACGACACATCCAAAGCCCCAAGATCAATCCGGCCCATTCGGCAATGAACGTGGCCCACGCCACACCCGCGATACCCCAATCGAACCCCAGCACGAACAGCAGATCAAGGCCGATATTCGTCCCATTCATCAGCAGTTGCATCGCGAAAACAGCGCGGGTGCGTTCCTGCCCGATCAGCCATCCCGTAATCCCGTAAAGTGCAATCATCGCGGGCGCCGACCAAACGCGGATCGCCATATATTGGCGTGCCAGTGATTCCACCTCGGGGGTGGCCGGCGACACCGCAAACGCCCCCGCAAACAGCGCACCCTGCAGTGCGATAATGACAGCACCCGCAGCCAGCCCGATGATCAACGCGCGCGTCAAAAGCGCGGCGACCTCTTCGCGGGCGTTTGCACCGACCGCTTGGGCCGTCAAACCCGACGTGCCCATCCGCAAAAAACCGAAAATCCAGTAAATCGCGGTCAAAATGATCGCGCCAATCCCGACCGCGCCAATGGGGGCCGCCTGCCCCAACTGCCCAATCACACCTGTATCCACGACCCCGAGGATCGGAATTGTCGCGTTGGACAACACGATGGGAATCGTAATCGTCAGAACGCGGCGATGGGTCAGTCTTGCCGCGTCAGCCATCGCGCGGCGGCATCAGGAAATGTCCTGTCGCTTGCGCGAACAATCGGCTGCGATTGTCTTGCCATGCCTCGACATGCACCGATGCGTACCGCCGACCAGATCGGTTTACCCGCGCACGCGCATAGGCATCACGCGGCAAGCCGGTGCGCAGATAATCAACCGTGAAGTCGATTGTTTTAGGCAGCGACATACGCGGAGCATCTGGCAACGCACGCCCCGCTTCCATGTCCTCCCAAACCAGCGACCACGACAGCTCCATAATCGCTGTCACCTCAAGAAACGCGGCTGTAACGCCGCCATGCAGGGCAGGCAGCATTGGATTGCCGATCAACTTGTCATCATAGGGCAAAATACCGGTCAACTCGTCGCCACGCCGGTCCATTTTTATACCCAGAAACTGAATATAAGGCACGCCAGCCACAAGATTTTGCAGCGTCGCATCGCGGCGTTGCTTTACGACCTGTACGGGTTCGGGGCGTTTCATGTCTTTGGCCTTTCAACGGTAAATGCACCGGTTGCCGTGGCAACAGGGCGCGACAGGTCATGATCAAACGCCGTCGCCCGGACAAATGCCACCGAACGGGTCACATGATAACATTCAGCGCGGGTTGTGATCATATCACCCGGTTTGGCCGGGCGCATGTAATCGATCCGCAGATCAAGCGTCGCGGTGGCCATCGGCGCGGCGGGGTGCGACATCACGGCGGCACCGCTGCATGTATCCATCAGCGCCGATACGGCACCGCCATGGATAACGCCTGTCTCGGGATCACCGATCAGGCGGACGTCGTAGGGCATGGTGATTTCGGCGGTCCCTTGCCCGATTTCTGTCAGCACCATCCCCAATGCCTTGGCATGCGGAATCGCCTCGATGAATTGGCGGGCGACCTTGACGCGCGTTTGTTCTGTGCTGTCTGTCATTTTTGCTCCTCTCGGTGCGTTGACCGGTGGATGTAATTGTGACGGCCTGTGCGACAACCGCAAGGCCGGATCCATCATCGGGGCAAACTTGATCATTCCAACCGTTGCCCACGCACAAAACTGCCGCTAACGTAAGACAAGGGAGGATGCCATGCCTGATAAACGCTTATCATTCAAAGAAATGTGCACCCAGTTCGATGTGACACCGCGCACATTGAGGTACTATGAGTACATTGAATTGCTGACCCCCGAAAAAGAGGGGCGATCGCGATTCTACGGCCCGAAAGAACTCGCGCGCATGACCCTGATATTGCGCGGACGGCGGTTCGGGTTTTCACTTGAAGACATCCGGCAATGGCTGTTGATCTACGAAAATGAGGGAACCCAGGCGCAGATGCGCGAATGGATATCCATGGCCGACCGTCAAATGGTGGAATTGGCCGAACAGAAAAAGCAGCTTGAAGACACCATGCAAGAGCTGAAATCCCTGCGCGAAGACACGGCGAAAACGCTCGGATAATCGTCTCAGGGGGAAAAATGTGGCATTCTTCCCCCTTATAAAATTTCGCATGCCCTAACGTCAAATTACCTTACCTTTCGTCACCTTCAAAATGACGCGACGTTACGTTTACGTTAACGTCACCTTTGCTTGTAAGGTAGAGGTCAAATCCGCAAGTGCGCGTCAAACGACATGCACCAAGGACAAGCAAAATGACGACTGAAACCATGAACATCCGTGAAATGTGCGACGCCTTTGACGTCACCCCACGCACACTGCGGTTTTACGAATCAAAGGAACTGCTGTTCCCTGTGCGCGACGGTCAAAAACGACTGTTTACCAAACGCGACCGGGCTCGGCTCAAGCTGATCCTGCGCGGCAAACGCTTTGGGTTCAGCCTCGAAGAAATCCGGCAATTGCTGGACCTTTACCACATGGGCGACGGCCAAGAGGCGCAGCTGTCCAAGACATATGAACTTGCCGAACGGCATTTGGCCGACATGGAGGCCCAAAAGGCCGAGTTGGACGAAGCAATCGGCGAGCTGAAACAACAGATGGCATGGGGCGCAGCCAAGCTGGCCGAACTTGCCAAAGGGAAATCCGACGCGGCCTGACCCGCCGCAGACACGCGACTTTAGGGAGAGAGACGACAATGCCAATTTACAATGCACCAACAAAAGACCTGCAATTTGTGTTGCACGACCTGTTGAAAGTCAGCGAACAGGACATTGAAGGTTACGACGATCTGGACCGCGACTTTACCAGCGCTGTGATCGAAGAAGCGGGCAAGGTCGCAACAGAGGTGTTACACCCACTCAATGTCGTCGGCGACAAAGAAGGTTGCGTGCTTGAAAATGGTGTTGTGCGCACCCCGACCGGGTTCAAAGCAGCTTTTGAACAGATGAAAGAAGGCGGCTGGACCGCCATGGACTGCGACCCCGCATATGGCGGACAAGGCCTGCCGTATGTGATGAACACCGCCGCGCAAGAGCCTTTTGTATCCGCCAACATGGCGTTTAACATGTACCAAGGCCTGACCCACGGCGCCTATTCGGCGATCCATGCCCACGGTACGGACGCGCAAAAGCAGATGTATCTGCCCAAGATGGTCACCTGCGAATGGACCGGCACCATGAACCTGACCGAACCGCATTGCGGCACCGATCTGGGTTTGATGCGGACCAAGGCCGCGCCACAAGCCGACGGAAGCTATAAAATCACCGGCCAAAAGATCTTTATTTCTGCGGGTGAACACGATCTGGCGGACAACATCATCCACTTGGTCTTGGCCAAAATCGAAGGCGGCCCAGAGGGCATCAAGGGTGTGTCGCTGTTCATCGTTCCAAAGTTTATCGTCAAGGATGACGGCAGCCTTGGCGATCGCAACGGTGTTTCTGTGGGCTCGATCGAAGAAAAAATGGGCATCCACGGCAATTCGACCTGTGTCATGAACTATGACGCGGCGACAGGGTTCTTGCTGGGCACGGAACACAAAGGCATGCGCGCCATGTTCACAATGATGAACGAGGCCCGCATCGGTGTTGGCCTGCAAGGCTATGCCCAAGCGGAAAGCGCCTATCAGAACGCGGTGGCCTATGCCAATGATCGTCTTCAGGGACGGGCAGTGACCGGGGCGCAAAACCCGAATGGTCCGGCTGACCCGTTGATCGTGCATCCCGATATTCGGCGCAATCTGATGGATCAAAAATCCTTTGTTGAGGGCGCACGCGCCTTTACCCTCTGGGGCGCCAACCTGATCGACCGCGCGCATCGCAATGGCGACAAAGAAGCCGAAGGTCTGATTTCTCTCATGACGCCGGTCATCAAGGGGTTCCAAACCGACAAAGGCTTTGAATACGCGACAGCCGCCCAGCAGGTCTATGGTGGTCACGGCTATATCGAAGAATGGGGCATGTCCCAATACGCCCGCGACGCGCGGATCGCAATGATCTACGAAGGCGCCAACGGCGTGCAAGCGCTTGACCTTGTCGGACGCAAATTGGCGCAAGACGGTGGCAAACATGTCATGGCGTTCTTCGAGATGATCAAAACCTTCATCAAAGACAATGACGGTAACGACGCCCTGAAGGCCGATTTTCTGGACCCGCTCAAGGCCGCCTCAAAGGATCTGCAGGCTGCTGGTATGTACTTTATGCAAAACGGCATGAAGAATCCAAATAACGCGTTGGCGGGGTCTTATGACTTCATGCATATGATGGGTCATGTCTGCCTTGGCTTGATGTGGGCACGCATGGCCAAAGCGGCAATGGAAGCACTGTATGGTGGGGCCACGGACACCGCGTTCTATGAAACCAAGATCGCGACCGGCCGGTACTACATGGTGCGCCAGCTGCCCGCGACGGCGATGCACCTTGCACGGATCAACAGCGGCGCCGACACGGTGATGGCGCTGGATGCGGCCAACTTTTAAGGTCGCACACACCTGCTTCCGCCGGAGCCTCCGGCGGGAGTATTTGACCCAAAGCGAGGACAAGAAAGTCCCCCGAACCTGAGAGAGTTCCCCGCGTCCGGGGCGCAGCAGCACAGGCCAGGGTCCTCGCTTTGTGCGGTCATCGGCTCTCCAGCCTGTACCGCGGGTCATTGCTAGTTCAAGATGGTTAAAGAGCAGTCAACATCGCCCCTCGCTTTGTTGCAAATACTCAAAATAGCCCCGCAGGGGCACACTCTGGGAGAGAGTTAATGACCATGAAACTGCATTGCTTTGGCGAAAGCGGCCATTCTTACAAAGTCGCCATGGCGCTTTCCATGATGGACGTCGAATGGGAACCGGTGTTTGTTGATTTTTTCAAAGGCGCATCACGCAGCCCGGAATACCGTGATCTAAACATCATGGGCGAGGCGCCGGTGCTGCAAGACGGCGATCTGACGCTGACCCAATCAGGTGTGATCCTTGATTATCTGAGCTCAAAGACCGGTAAAATGGGCGGGCGTTCCGCCGATGCGCGCCGCGAAGTCCTGCGTTGGATGTTTTTTGATAACCACAAACTGTCCAGCATTGCGGGCATGCTGCGGTTCCAGATGAATTTCCTTCCTGCGGAAAAACGCAACGCCGACGTGATCAGCTTTTTGGCGGCGCGTTTGGCGACTGCGCTAAAGACGCTTGATGACCAACTCACCAATCACGCTTGGCTTGCAGGCGATGATATCACCGTCGCGGATCTGTGTTGTGCCGGGTACCTGTTTTATCCCGAGCCCTTCACCTTTGACCGCGCGGATTACCCCAATATTGACCGCTGGCTGGACGCGATTGCCGCCCAGCCCGGTTGGAAACCACCCTATGAACTGATGCAGCCCGCCTTTGGCGCGTCTGCGTAAACGGAGGAAACCATGACCGAAGCCTATATCTATGACACCGTGCGCACCCCGCGCGGCAAAGGACGTGCCGACGGCAGCCTGCACGAGGTGACATCTGCCCGCCTGTCTGCTGGCGTGCTGAACGCGCTCAAAACGCGGAACAACCTTGAGGGCCACGCCGTCGAGGACGTGATTTGGGGTAACGTGACCCAAGTCGGCGAACAGGGCGGTTGCCTTGCACGCACCGCTGTTTTGGCTTCGGATCTTGATCAATCTATCCCCGGCCTCGCGATCAACCGTTTCTGTGCATCGGGCATGGAAGCGGTAAACCTTGCCGCAAACCAAGTGCGCGGCGGGGCTGGTCAGGCTTATATCGCTGGTGGCGTCGAAATGATGGGTCGGGTGCCTATGGGGTCTGATGGTGCGGCGATCGCAGTCGATCCATCAATCGCGATGGACACGTATTTCGTGCCACAAGGGATTTCTGCCGATATCATCGCGACCGAATATGGGTTTACCCGTGAGATGGCTGACCAACTGGCCGTCGAAAGCCAAAAGCGTGCGGCGGCGGCTTGGGCAGACAACCGTTTTGCCAAATCCATCGTCCCAGTGACGGATGTTAACGGTCTGACCATTCTGGACCGTGACGAATACATGCGCCCCAGCACCGACATGCAGTCCCTTGGCGCATTGAACCCGGCGTTCCAGGCCATGGGCGAGGTGATGCCCGGCTTTGATAAAGTTGCGCTGATGAAATATCCGCATCTGGAAAAGATCAACCACATCCACCACGCCGGCAACTCCTCTGGTATCGTGGACGGCGCAGCTGGCGTGTTGATCGGCTCCAAGGAATATGGCGAGGCGATGGGCCTTAAGCCCCGCGCCATCATTCGGGCCACAGCCAAAATCGGCACCGACCCGACAATCATGTTGACCGGTCCGGTTCCCGTGACCGAAAAAATCCTGCGCGACAGCGGCATGTCGATCAGTGACATCGACCTTTTCGAAGTGAACGAAGCGTTCGCGTCGGTTGTCCTGCGGTTTATGCAGGCCTTCAACGTCGACCCGTCTTTGGTCAACGTCAACGGTGGGTCGATCGCAATGGGTCACCCTTTGGGTGCCACGGGTGCGATCATTATCGGTACATTGCTGGACGAGCTGGAACGGACTGGCAAAGGCACAGGCCTTGCCACGCTTTGCATCGCATCCGGCATGGGTGCAGCCACAATTATTGAACGCGTGTAAGGAGTCCCACTATGACTGATTTTACCATGAACAAAGGCGCTGATGGCGTCGCGATCATCACTTGGGACGTTCCCGGTAAGTCCATGAACGTGATGTCGATGGAGGCATGGCCCGTTCTGGAAGGCCTTGTTGACGATGCGCTCGCCGATGACGCGGTCAAAGGCATCGTAATCACATCCGGCAAAGACACATTTGCTGGCGGCATGGACCTGAACATCATCGCAAAGATGAAAGAAAGCGCGGGCGACAACCCTGCCAAGGGTCTGTTCGACGGCTTGATGGGGATGCACGGCATCCTGCGCAAGATCGAGCGCGCAGGCATGGACCCGAAAACCAACAAAGGCGGCAAACCGATTGCAGCCGCCCTGCCCGGCACCGCGCTTGGCATTGGTTTGGAAATTCCACTGGCCTGTCACCGCATTTTCGCGGCGGATAACGCCAAGGCCAAAATCGGCCTGCCCGAAATCATGGTCGGCATTTTCCCCGGCGCGGGCGGCACCACACGTCTTGCCCGCAAGCTGGGCGCGATGGGTGCGTCACCCCTGCTTCTTGAAGGCAAGCTGAACGATCCGCAGGGCGCAAAACGTGCAGGCGTCATCGACGAAGTCGTGGCAGATCCATTGGCAGCGGCGAAAGAATGGGTTCTATCCAACCCATCCATCGTGAAGCCTTGGGATGAAAAGGGCTATAAAATGCCCGGGGGCACGCCGTATCATCCGGCCGGCTTTATGACGTTTGTCGGCGCATCCGCGATGGTCAACGGCAAAACCCAAGGTGCATTCCCTGCGGCCAAGGCATTGCTGTCGGCCGTCTACGAGGGGGCGTTGGTTCCCTTCGATACCGCGCTCAAGATCGAGGCGCGTTGGTTCACCAACATTTTGATGAACCCATCGTCATCTGCGATGATCCGCAGCTTGTTCATCAACAAAGAAGCCCTTGAAAAAGGCGCGAACCGCCCCGATGCGCCCGACCAAAAGGTCAAAAAGGTCGGTATCATCGGTGCAGGCATGATGGGCGCAGGCATCGCATTGGTTTCTGCACTGGCTGGCATTCAGGTTGTCCTGATCGACAGCACGCAGGAAGCCGCAGACAAGGGTAAATCCTACACCACGTCCTATATGGACAAAGGGATTTCGCGTAAAAAAGCGACTGAAGAGAAAAAAGAAGCCGTGCTGGTCCTGATCAACGCCACGACAGATTACACAGCACTTAAGGGCTGTGATCTGATCGTCGAAGCGGTATTCGAAGACGTCAGCGTCAAGGCCGAGGTCACCGCCAAGGTACAGGCTGTGACTGGGCCCGATTGCATCTTTGCGACGAACACATCGACCCTGCCGATCACCGAACTTGCCAAAGCATCGAACGACGCTGAAAAGTTCATCGGCATTCACTTCTTTAGCCCCGTCGACAAGATGCTGCTGGTTGAGATCATCAAAGGGAAACAAACCGGCGACGTGGCCGTGGCCAAAGCGCTTGATTTCGTGCGGCAAATCCGCAAGACACCTATCGTCGTCAACGACGAACGGTTCTTTTATGCGAACCGCTGCATCATTCCTTACATCAACGAAGGTATTCGCATGGTGAAGGAAGGCGTCGAACCTGCACTGATCGAAAACGCTGCAAAGCTGCTGGGCATGCCGCTGGGTCCGTTGCAACTGGTCGATGAAACATCCGTTGATCTGGGCGTGAAAATTGCCAAGGCGACAAAGGCCGCGATGGGCGACGATTACCCCGATGGCGAGGTCGACGAGGTATTGTTCTGGATGTTTGATCAAAAACGTCTGGGCCGCAAATCCAACAGCGGTTTCTACAGCTACGACGACAAAGGCAAACGTACCGGACTTTGGGATGGGCTTGCGGCACAATACCCTGTGGCCGACGACCAGCCCGACCTGCACACGGTACAGCACCGCCTGATGTTCGCGCAGGTACTGGAAGCCGTGCGCGCCCTGGAAGAAGGCGTGCTGGAAGACATCCGCGAAGGTGACGTTGGCGCGATCCTTGGCTGGGGCTTTGCGCCTTGGTCAGGTGGTCCGTTCAGTTGGCTGGACATCATCGGCACACCCTATGCGGCGGAACGCTGTGACCAATTGACCGAAACATTTGGCGCAAGGTTCACCACCCCCGCGCTACTGCGCGACATGGCGGACAAAAACCAAGCGTTCTATAAACGCTTTGGGCAAGATACCAAAGCAGCTTAAGCTGGCCAAACCGTTCAAATTTGAAACGCGCTATGCTTGCATGGCGCGTTTTTTTGGTCAAAATTGGCTTACAACCCAATTTCCAAGAGATATTTCAATGAAAATTTTGACAACATTTGCTCTGTCGTTTTTGACATCACCCGCCTTCGCTGGTGAAATCACCAGCTATTACGCCGATCTGGATGCGGCCGACATGCGCAATTCGCGCGGCGTCGCGCTATCCGATGTGGCCGCAATTCTGCAACAAGACCGGGCAAACGTCCACCGGTTCGGCATCGCGCAAGAAGGTGACGAAGTTGACCGTATCTTTGCCGATCGTGATATGCGCGCCCGAATTCCAACCCTTTATGCCAACGGCCCCAAAGTCGACGGCGTAGCGGCATGGGTCGCCGGCGGCGACAGCCTGCAGGTTTACGTCAGCGTATGCGGCGTCAAATCGCGGATCGACTATTTGATCGTCAACTTTGGCGACGGCGATCTGGCTTACACTTGCGACTAACGCCACCCGGACGATTACCGACATGACATCCGCCAGCCTGCGGTCTAGTATGACAAAAAAAGGTACGTGGCGGGCAGATGACGGCACTTGATAAATACGTGCGATTAGAAAGCGATGGGCTTTGGCGTGCCGACGCCGAAGCACAGCGGCGCGATGTTGTCGTATCGTTTGGCGATGCAACACTGGTCATTGCGGATGGCGCAGGGCGACCGATCGCGCATTGGTCGCTGCCCGCAATCGCCCGGCAAAACCCCGGTGAACGCCCCGCTATTTACACGCCCGATCCTGACGGCAGCGAAATCATCGAAATCGCCGACGCAACAATGATCGACGCGATTGATCAGGTGCAAGCGGCCTTGGCCAAGGCACGCCCGCACCCCGGTAAGCTGCGGCACTGGATCACTGCTGGCGTCGTCGCTGTCACACTCGCGTTGGCTGTTTTCTGGCTGCCCGGTGCACTGCGGCGGCAAACATTGGCGGTTGTGCCGCTGCCAAAACGCGTGGAGATCGGGGCGACCATTCTTGGTCATATGCAAACGCAAACGGGGGCTGCCTGCCGCGAAGCAAATGCGACACAAGCTGCTGGACGCCTTGCAAAACGCCTATTTGGCGCTGAGACGAAGACACAAGTTGTCGTGGTGCCAGAACTGGCGCAGGGTGCGCTTTCAATTCCGGGCGGCCTGATTTTGGTTGACTATGCGTTGGTGCAAGCCGCACCCGACCCCGCTGCGTTGGCGGGGTACATCCTGGCCAGTCGGGCTGCAGTGATCCACATGGATCCGCTTGGTGTCCTGCTCGAACGCGAAGGACTAAGCACGACGTTTCGGCTGCTGACCACTGGCGAAATCCCAAACGATGTTTTGCGCGACTATGCCAACGATATGCTTGCCGACCCTGCCCCGCAGCCCGACATCGATGCACTGCACGCGCTGTTTGTCAGCGCACAGGTTCCGCAAGCCCCGTATCTGGCACTGGTTGATCGGCGTTCTGGCACAATGCCTGATCTTGCCGCGATGCCCGCGGACGGCGCACAGACGCCGATGATATTGACCGATGGGGATTGGGTCAGCCTACAAAACATCTGCAATATTTAGGCGCGGCGCGTATCGCGCGCCTAAACCTGTCTTTGGCTTACTTTGTCCCGAACATCCGGTCGCCGGCATCACCCAAGCCGGGCACGATATAGCCCTGCGCGTTCAAATGGCTGTCGATCGCTGCCGTAACAATCGGCACATCCGGGTGGGCCTCTTTCATTCGCGCGATCCCTTCAGGGGATGCCAGTAGGCACAAGAACCGAATATTGGTCGCGCCAGCCTTTTTCAGCAGATCAATCGCGGCAACCGACGAATTGCCCGTTGCCAGCATGGGGTCGACCGCGATGACAAGACGGTCTTCCAGCTCGGTCGGTACCTTGAAATAATACTGAACCGGCTGAAGCGTTTTTTCGTCGCGGTAAAGCCCCACAAATCCAACACGCGCCGACGGGATCAATTCAAGCACCCCATCCAGCAACCCGTTGCCGGCCCGCAAAATCGACACAAGCGCCAGCTTTTTGCCATCAATCACGGGCGCATCCATTGGCTCTAGCGGGGTTTCAATCCGGCGCGTCGTCATGGGCAGATCGCGCGTGACCTCATAGGCCAACAGTTGACCAATCTCGCGCAGGAGCTGGCGGAACCCCCCGGTCGAGGTCTCCTTTTGGCGCATCAAAGTCAGTTTATGCTGCACAAGCGGGTGGGTCACATGGGTCACATGATCAGTCATTGCTAAGCTCCAGTCGTTTCGCCACACGGGCGCGGGTCTCTTCGTCACAGAATGCTGCGGCCAGCGCCGTTTCGGTGATCGCGTCAAAGTCGGCTTGGCCCCACCCAAAGGTTTTGGCAAGCATCTCGTATTCTTTGGTCATGGTCGTGTGGAAAAACGGCGGGTCATCGGTCGACACGGTGACAGCCGCGCCCGCATCACGCAATTTGGCAATCGGGTGGACGTCCCATCCGGTGACCGCATTCAAGACCACATTTGATCCGGGGCAGACCTCTAATACAATGCCGCGCGCAGCGATATCTGCCAGCAGCGCCGGGTCGTCAATCGCGCCGATGCCATGGCCAATCCGTTCGACTTTCAAATCGCGGATTGTTTCGGCGACCATCGTCGGGCCGCCCCATTCGCCCGCATGGGCCGTCAATTGCAACCCTGCCTCGCGGGCCATGTCAAAACTATAGGCATAATCGCCGGGGCGTCCGGCCATTTCACCGCCTGCCATGCCAAAACCCGTGACAAAATCACCCTTGGTCTCAGCCGCACAGCGCGCCGCGACTTTGCATTGATCCGGTCCGAAATGCCGGATGCCGGTCACGATCCCGCGCAATGTGATGCCCATGGTCTGCTCTGCCGCGTCGGCCGCTTCTTTCATCGCAGCAAGATATTCGCGCCATGCCGATACATCACCGCCGCCACAAAAATCGGGCGACACAAATGTTTCCATATAAACCACACCATGTGCCGCGGTTTCTTCCAGCACGGCTGTCGTCAGCCGGTGAAAGTCTTCGGGCGATTGCAGGGTTGTGCATGCGGCCTCGTAGACCTGCAGAAAATGGTCAAAATCGCGGAATGCATAGCCGCCATTGGCGTCAAAAATCCCGCTGATATCGATTTTCTTTTCTTTCGCCAGCCCGGCAATAAACGCGGGCGGCGCCGCGCCTTCAAGGTGCGTGTGCAGCTCGACTTTTGGCATCGCTTTGAAATTCATAGGAAACTGCGCCCCTCTCCGTTATATGTAACGCCTAAATGCGCGGCGATTGTTGCGGCGATATCGGTAAAGGCCAATTGCCCCAAGGCGCGCGCCCCAATCCCATGCACCAATACCGGCACCCGTTCACGGGTGTGGTCGGTCCCGGGCCATGTCGGGTCATTGCCATGATCTGCGGTGACGATCAACAGATCATCGGGGCGTAGCCGCGGCAACAGCTGCCCCAACGCGACGTCAAACCACGCCAAATGCGCGCTATAGCCTGCCGGATCACGTCTGTGGCCAAATTCACTGTCAAACTCGACCAAATTCGCGAACACAAAGCTGCCGTCATCCGCGTCATCCACAAGGTCGCTGATATGTCCCATGAGCACGTCGTCGCGTCCTTTGCGCAGGTCATCAATGCCGCGCATCGAAAAGATGTCGCCAATTTTGCCAACGCCGTACACCTTGCGGCCAGCCGCATGCACATAGTCGCAGATTGTTGGCGATGGCGGCGCGATGGCGTAATCTTTACGGTTTCCGGTCCGCTTGAAATGTCCCGGTTCGCCCACAAAAGGCCGCGCGATCACGCGCCCCACCTTCATCGCGTGCAAAATCGGGGCGATATCAGCGCATAGTTTCAGCAACCGTTCCAGACCGAAATGATCTTCGTGCGCCGCGATTTGCAGCACAGAATCCGCCGAAGTATAGCAAATCGGCCACCCTGTTTTCAAATGCGCGGCACCTTCTTGGGCAATGATCGTTGTGCCGGACGCATGGCAATTTCCCAAAATGCCTGTGGTCCCCGCAGCCGCACAAATTTGCGCTGTCAAATCCGCAGGAAAGGCAGGGTTTTCATCAGGAAACACATGCCAGTCCCACGGCACCGGTACGCCCGCCATTTCCCAATGGCCCGACGGTGTGTCCTTGCCGGGTGATACTTCGGTCGCGGCGCCCCATGCGCCAGTCGGCGTCACCCCTAAGCCGGGCGCCTCTTCGCCAGAGGCCAGTCTGACCGCAGCCCCCAGCCCAAGCGCGTCCATAACGGGCACATGCAGTCCCGCCGCCTGCGCAATATGCGCCACCGTATTCGCCCCTGTATCAGGCAGATCACCGTTGAAAAAAGCGCCGGCATCCGGTGCGCCGCCAATCCCGACACTGTCAATCACGATCAAAAATGCACGTGCCATTTAGCTGATCCTTTCAATGATCAACGGGCCGCACGTCACGGGGCCACCCAGCCTGATCGCGGCTTGAACCGTTTGCACCGCGGCCGCAGCGTCTGCGTCTGTGGCGGCATGAACGTTACACAGCGTCGCACCCGATCGTACCTGTTCGCCTAACGCGATCACATCGGACAACCCGACCGCCGGATTGATCTTATCGGTCTCGACCCGCCGACCACCACCCAACGCAACAACGGCAAGGCCCAGCGCCTCGCCGTCGATGGCTGCGACATAGCCCGAATCCAGCGCAGGCACCGGCACCACAACCGGGGCTTTGGGCAAATGTGTGTGCCAATCATCGGCCATATCCGGCGGCCCCCCCAAGGCCGCAACCATCGCGCTGAATTTCGCCATCGCGGCCCCCGACGAAATGGCCGCGACCACCTTTGCCTGAGCGTCCGCAATACCGCGCATATCCAGCAGGCGCACGCAAAGCGCCACGGTCAATTCATACAGACGCGGTGCGGCGGCGGTATTTCCCGACAGCACCTCCATACATATGCCTACCTCTAGCGCGTTACCCAGCGCCGGGGCCAAAGGGGCATTCATATCGGTAATCAAGGCTTCGGTCAGGCACCCGGCGCCATTGCTGGCGTCCACCAGCGCACGGGCCAAGGCGCGGGCGTCGTCATGCGTTTTCATAAACGCACCCGACCCGCATTTCACATCTAAAACCAGACCATCCAGCCCCGCCGCCAATTTTTTCGACAGAATTGACGCAGTAATCAAATCGACGCTTTCAACCGTCGCCGTCACATCACGGATCGCATAAAGCCGTTTGTCAGCAGGTGCAATTTGCCCTGTCGCGCTGACAATTGCACAGCCCACGTCGCGGGTAATCTGGCGCAGCTGCGCCTCGGACACGTCCACAGACAGGCCGGGGATGGCTTCAAGTTTATCAAGCGTGCCACCTGTATGTCCCAGACCGCGCCCCGAAATCATCGGCACGTAAACACCGCAGGCCGCCAACGTCGGTGCGAGTATCAAAGACACACAGTCGCCAACGCCCCCTGTCGAATGCTTGTCCAGCACCGGACCGTCCAAAGACCAGGTAAGAACATCGCCGCTATCGCGCATCCCTTGCGTCAGGGCCACCCGCCCCGCGTCCGACAGCCCGTTCAGGCACACCGCCATCGCAAAGGCACCCGCCTGCGCGTCACTGACCGCACCGGACGCTAAACCATTCGCAAACCAGCGCAGTTCTTCCTGACTGGGCGTTTCTTTGTGCCGGACCGCCGCAATGATCGCGCGCGCATCCATGTTACACGCGGCTCATGTAGTCGGCGTCGAAACTACCGGGCAGCAAATCTGCTACTGTTGTCTGCGCCGTGACGCCGTCCACGGTGGTCAGTGTTACAACGACCGATCCATCGGCAAATTCTGCGATCTTCTGGCGGCAACCGCCACAGCAGCTAATCGGTTTTGGGCTGTCAGCAATCACTGCGATTTCTGCAATCCGCGTGTCACCTGCGGCGATCATTGCTGCAATGGCACCAGCCTCGGCACAGGTGCCTTCGGGATAGGCCACATTTTCCACATTGCACCCGGCATAGATTGCACCCGACGTGGACCGGATCGCCGCGCCTACTTTGAATTTCGAATAGGGGGCATAGGCGTTTTCGCGCACAGCGCGGGCGGTGTCGATCAGGGTCATTTTTTGCTCCGGTTTGATCACGCCAGACTGGTCTGTGACGCCGCCGGATGCAAGCCCAGATGGAACCGAAACGCCGCACGCGGTGTTAAACACATGACAGTAAAAGGAGCCTCGATATGGCCGTACCGCCAAAAGTCGTCACAGATACCCTTCTCACATCGACGCCGCACGATCCGGACTCTCCGATGACCGGAGATCAGGCAGATCTGCTGCGTGTTCTTTGCGAAAGTGCGACAGAACCTTTCGACGCCTCGCTTACCCAAGGCCAAGCTCTGCGCCGGATCGAAGAATTGCGCGACCATCTGAATACCGATCAGAACCTTTGACCGGTTAAAAACCGACAGGGTGGAAAGGGCCTGATCGGCCAGCCGACGCGCGACGAACGAATGGGTGTTTTCTGGCATCCTAAATGGCGGGCCCAGGCGCAGCCCATGCCCCGAAAACACAGCGACCGTCGTATAAATCACATCATGCCGCATCCCCAAGGTTTTGCGAAAAAACCAAAGGTCCGTACGCAAATATGTGGTGGTCAAACGGGCCATCGCCCGGCTCGTGTCATCGTGTTCCGCCGATCGATCGTGTCGTGATGCAGCGCCATTTCCAATGACTGAAACAGACGCAATCTGATCGAATGATTTGCC
The DNA here is from genome assembly GCF_056108365.1 of Yoonia sp. SWMV100. Taxonomy (NCBI): domain Bacteria; kingdom Pseudomonadati; phylum Pseudomonadota; class Alphaproteobacteria; order Rhodobacterales; family Paracoccaceae; genus Yoonia; species Yoonia sp. SWMV100. The sequence continues at coordinate 660,715 of NZ_JBWBAQ010000002.1, forward strand.
AACAACCCCGAAACTGTGATTAACGAAAGGCAGTAGTTTCCGAAGCGGCAAAAAGTGGTTTAACATTAAACCATATTGGGAGAGCAATGATGACAGATAACGCCAAAGATAGCGCGCGCCAAGCCGCGCTGGATTACCACCAGTTCCCCAAGCCCGGTAAGCTAGAAATCCGCGCGACGAAGCCGTTGGCCAACGGGCGCGATCTGTCGCGCGCGTATTCCCCCGGCGTCGCGGAAGCCTGCCTAGAAATCAAAGCCAACCCGGACACCGCCCGCGACTACACCACGCGCGGCAACCTTGTGGGCGTTGTCACCAACGGCACCGCGGTCTTGGGCCTTGGCAATATCGGCGCGCTCGCGTCCAAGCCTGTGATGGAAGGCAAAGCAGTCTTGTTCAAAAAGTTCGCGAATATCGACTGTTTCGATATCGAACTGAACGAACCCGATCCGGAAAAGCTGGCTGATATCGTTTGCGCCCTAGAGCCCACCTTTGGGGCGATCAACCTGGAAGATATCAAAGCACCTGAATGTTTTATCGTCGAAAAAATCTGCCGCGAGCGGATGAATATCCCCGTGTTCCACGATGACCAGCACGGCACTGCAATCGTTGTTGGGGCTGCGGCCACGAATGCGCTGCGGGTCGCGGGCAAAAATTTTGAAGACATCAAAATCGTCAGCACCGGCGGCGGCGCGGCAGGAATTGCCTGCTTGAATATGCTGCTGAAACTGGGCGTCAAACGCGAAAACGTCTATCTGTGTGATATCGAAGGCCTTGTTTACCATGGCCGTGAAAAAGACATGACCCCGCAAAAGGCAGAATATGCCCAAGGCACAACACCCGCTACACTAGGTGACGTCATTGCCGGCGCGGACCTGTTCCTTGGCCTGTCGGGACCCGGTGTTCTGAAACCCGAAATGGTGGCGAAAATGGCGGATGCGCCGATCATCTTTGCATTGGCGAACCCCACCCCCGAAATCAGCCCCGAAGACGCCCGTGCCGTGAAACCGGACGCCATTATCGCCACCGGGCGCAGTGATTACCCCAATCAGGTCAACAATGTCTTGTGTTTCCCGTTTATCTTTCGCGGCGCACTGGACGTTGGCGCGACCGACATCAACGACGAGATGAAGATCGCCTGCATCGAAGGCATCGCGGCCTTGGCGCGTGCCACCACCAGCGCAGAGGCCGCCGCTGCGTATTCCGGTGAAAAACTGACGTTTGGCGCCGATTATCTGATCCCCAAGCCGTTTGACCCGCGGCTGATGGGCGTTGTCGCCAGTTCTGTTGCCAAGGCGGCGATGGAAACAGGCGTCGCCACCCGTCCGATCCCCGACATGAAAGCCTATAAAGCCAACCTTGACGGGTCGGTCTTTAAATCCGCGATGATCATGCGCCCTGTCTTCGAAGCCGCGCGCACCGCGACCCGCTCCATCGTCTTTGCCGAGGGCGAGGACGAGCGCGTGTTGCGGGCCTCTCAGGCGATCATGGAGGAAACCACCGACACGCCGATCCTGATCGGCCGTCCCGATGTGATCGCCCAGCGCTGCGAACGCGCCGGGCTGAAAATTCGGCCCGGTGTCGATTTCAGCATCGTAAACCCGGAAAACGACCCGCGTTACCGCGATTATTGGGAAACCTATCATAGCCTGATGGCCCGCAAAGGCGTGACACCGGATTTGGCCAAGGCGATCATGCGCACCAATACCACCGCGATCGGCGCGGTCATGGTGCAACGCGGCGAAGCCGACACATTGATCTGCGGCACCTTCGGTCAGTTCCTATGGCACCTGAAATACGTGACCGAAGTACTGGGCACCCAAACCCTCCACCCGGTCGGCGCGCTATCGTTGATGATCCTCGAAGATGGTCCGCTGTTTATCGCTGATACGCAGGTCCATGCCGAACCGACGCCCGAACAGATCGCGGAAACGGTGATCGGGGCCGCACGCCACGTGCGCCGCTTTGGGGTTGAACCAAAAATCGCGCTTTGCTCGCACAGCCAGTTCGGCAACCTTGACAGCGATTCAGGCCGCCGGATGCGTGCGGCAATGGCTATTCTTGACAGCGCACCGCGCGATTTCGCCTATGAAGGCGAGATGCACATCGATGCAGCACTTGACGTCGAACTGCGGAACCGGGTCTTTCCAGATGCCCATTTGCCGGGTGCGGCCAACGTGCTGGTTTTCGCGAACACAGACGCCGCGTCAGGCGTGCGCAATATCCTGAAGATGAAGGGCGGCGGCCTAGAGGTTGGGCCGATCCTGATGGGTATGGGCAACCGCTGTCACATTGTCACCCCTTCGATTACAACGCGCGGGTTGCTGAACATGGCGGCCTTGGCGGGAACGCCTGTGGCACATTACGGGTAACGCAAATCAATAAGATGATCCGCCACTGTTTGTCACCGGTGGCGGATCATCTTTGGTGATCCGGATTTCATTGCCCATTGCCGTCAAAGGCATGACCTTGTCCACGGTTCAGCACCTTTAATGTCCACAAACACCTGATAAACAGACGTCGTCGCCGTCATGAACAAGCGCTGACCGTCCGCGCCGCCAAAACAAAGGTTGGCGACGGTCTCTGGGACAATGATTTTACCCAGAAGCCTCCCGTCTGTCGCAAAGCAATGGACGCCATCTTGGGCAGACGACCAAAGGTTCCCCGCAACGTCCACACGTATTCCATCGGGCAGCCCGCGATCAAGTGTCGCAAAGACACCCGCATCCGTGACCTTGTCGCCATGCACGTCAAACTGACGGATCACAGCGGGCACGTTGCAGTCATGGCTAGATCCGCTTTCAGCGACGTACAGCCGCCGCTCGTCCGGGGAAAAAGCAAGCCCGTTGGGTTGCACAAAATCGGAAATGACCGCCGCGATTTCGCCCGTCACCGGATCAACACGAAACACGTGGTTATGTGCCTGTTCACGCGGGGCTTGGTGGCCTTCAAAATTCGATATGATCCCATAGGTGGGGTCGGTGAACCAGATCGCACCGTCGGACGACACTACGACATCGTTGGGCGAATTTAGACGTTTTCCGTCGAATTGGTCCGCAAGCACGGTGAGCGTTCCATCATATTCGGTGCGGACAACATCGCGGGTGCCATGCCGGCAGCCAACAAGGCGCCCTTGGCGATCACGCGTATTCCCGTTATTGAAATGCGTGTTTTCGCGCAGGATCGTGGTGCCGTTTTTGGGATCCCAACGGATCAATCTTTGTGACGGAATATCGGAAAACATCAGGCAATTATGATCCCCGAACCAGACCGGCCCTTCGGTCCATGTAAAACCTGTTGCGATCTGCGTAAGCCGCGACATGGGATGAACAAGGTTTAGAAACGCGTCATCATACGCAACAAGGTGGGCGGGTAATTCGGTCATGCGCGTGTTTTCCTTGTGCTGGCGGCGATCACGATGCCGATGATGATAACCCCTGTCAGCATCATGCGAACGCCTGCCCCGAGCCCGTATGAATTCAACATAGACACAACAAGAAACATAAAGAGCGACGCCCCCCAAACCCCGGGTACGTTTGAATAACCGCCCGCGATTGACGTGCCGCCAATGACGACCACAGCGATTGAGGTTAACAGGTATTCTTGCCCCATGTTCAGCGCGGCTCCGCCTGAAAAACTGGCCAAAAGGTAGCCTGCGATTGATGCAAACACGGCGACTGCAATATATGTTGTTGCGCGCACGAGTTCGACAGGAATGCCCGCCAGTCGCGCGGCGCGCAGGTTTTGCCCCGATGACAACAGCCATCGTCCAAAGATGGTGCGCTCCAACACGATCCAGATGGCAATCGACAACCCCAGCCCGATCAGCGCAACATTGGGAATGCCGATTGTGCGCCCTGTTGCAAATTCGGCAAGCCCGGTCGGGGGTTTAATCCGCAGCCCCCGGTTCGACCAAATGGCGACCGACTGGTAAATCAACGATGCCGATAACGTGGCAATAATCGGCGGCAATCGAAGCAGGTAAATCAGTGCAAAGTTGGCAGCACCCGCTGCAACGCCGACCCCGATCGCCACCACCAGCCCAAGAATGGCCGTGTTCGCGTCCGACCCCATCGTCTTAAGCGCGAGCGTGCCCGCCAAAGTCATAACCGCCGGGATCGACAGGTCAACATTGCCGGGCCCCAAGGTAATGACCAGCATTTGACCAAGCCCGACAATTGCGGCAAATGCCCCGAAAGAAAGCGCCGCATAGGCAAGCTCGCTTGCGCCGCGCCCGTGCGTCATGAGCATAATCATCACAAATGCTGCTGCGGCTGCGACCCATGACCATATCCACGGGCGTGAAAGAACAGTTTTCAACATGTGGATTATCCCTCTTGCCTGTTGCGGCGCGTAAAGATCAGGCGCGCTGCCAGCACCAAGATCAAAATGGCCCCCTGTGCCCCAATCTGCCAATCCGAACTGAGCCGTAAGAATGACAAAAACGATGCGGCCAGTGCCAGTGTAAGGGCCCCGATGACGGCCCCCACCGGGCTGACTTTGCCGCCTGTGAATTCGCCACCACCCAAGATTACACCTGCAATCGACAAGAGCGTATAGCGCAGCGCGATGTTCGCGTCCGCTGACGTTGCAAGCCCGACCAGCGCCATGCCTGAAAGCACACCGAAGAAACCGGCAAGCGCGTAGGCCAGCGCCTTGAGCCGCAACAGCGGCCAACCCGCCCGCGACACCGAGGCGGCGTTGCCGCCAACGCCCCGCAACACCGTGCCAATACCGCTGCGCATAATCAAAACATGTGTCGATGCGCCAATGAGAACGGCCGCGACGACAGCCATCGGAACCACGGGCGGTTTCACGGTCATGGTGCTGCGCAGCCATTCGGGCGATGACCCGCCTGGCGACGGCAGGATCGTCAACGCGATCCCCCCCCACACAAAGGACATCCCCAACGTGACGACAATCGCGGGCAATTCAAACCAGTGGATCACGGCGCCCATGACACCGTAACCTGCGATCAGAACAAGCAATATCAGCGCCCCAAGCAGTGGGGCGTCTTGAACAAATGTGGCTGTGATGCAGGCCACCAGACTGACAAACGCCCCGATCGACAGATCGATGTCATTGACCATAATGATCATCATCTGGGCGATTGTTGCCAGCGCAATGGGCACCGCCAAGTTGAACAGCAGGTTCACGCCAAAATAGCTCATTGCGCGTGGCTGTAGATAAAAAGTGGCGGCCAGTAAGATTACCAACGACAAGATTGGTAGCAAAATACGGTGGCGGGCAAAAAGACGGATCATGCGCTGACCTCCTGCATTTCGAACGATGCTTCGAGAATGTGTTCTTCGGTAATGTCCGCGCCCGTCAGTTCCGCAGAGATTTGCCCGTCACGAAACACAAAGACCCGGTCGCATTGGCAAATTTCTTCGGTTTCGGTTGAATACCATAAGAAAGTGCGGCCCTGTGCCGCTTCGGCGCGGATCATCGCATAGACGTCTTGTTTGGTGCCGATATCAACACCGCGCATCGGGTCATCCATCACGACGACCGGCGCATTTGAAGCCAACGCGCGGGCAAAAAGAACCTTTTGCTGGTTGCCGCCTGACAGCGACAGAATATTGTTTGATGTATCGTTGGTGCGGATGCCAATGCGTGTTTTCCAATCTGCGACGATGCGCTCTTCTTGGTCGCGATCGACAAGCCCGTGTTTGCCAAACTGCGAGAGTGTGGAAACGGTCGCGTTGCGTAAAATCGACCAAAGCGGAAAGATCCCGTCACGGCCACGGTCTCCGGCGACGAACACCATGTCCCCCGTCTGACCCGGGCGCCATGACGATGTCCTATCGCAATAAAGCTTTGCCAGCGCCTCGGCTTGGCCGTGACCTGCCAGCCCGGCAAGACCGATGATTTCACCTTTGCGCGCCGTAAGCCCGATATCCGTGCGCAGTATTTCGGCGCCAATCACGCGCGTCTCTTGCGCAGCGGTATCGCTTGCGTTGGCGACCACATGCCCCATGGATTCAACAAGTGACGCGCGATCAAATTGGTCTGTCGAACGCGACGCCACGATTTTCCCGTCCTTCATCACGACGATCTGCGTGGCGACGGTGAAAATTTCGCCGATCATATGCGAGATAAAAATCACGGCGCCGCCATCCGCGCAGTAATTTTTTATATGTGTCAAAAGCTGCTCTGCGATACCCGCATCCAGCGATGACGTGGGTTCGTCCAAGATAACCAGCTTGGCTTGGGTGCCGCGTGGCGCAAACCCAATCGCGATTTCAACCATTTGTCGTTCCGCGATTGTCAGGCGATCAACCGCATCATCGGGATCAATACCATGGCCAGGAAACACGATATCAAGGCTTTGCAAAATTTCGGCACGCGCCCTTTTGCGCCAGCCAAAGCCGGACAGATCGCTGTGCGAAATGCGCAGATTTTCGGCGACGGATAAATTGGGACACAGCGACAGCTCCTGAAATACAGACCGCACACCTGCGGCAAGCGCACGCGTTTCACCCGACTGTGGGAACGTGACCGTTCCAGACGACGGCGCAAGCCCACCGTTGACAAGGTTCACCAACGTGGATTTTCCCGCGCCGTTATGACCAACAAGGCCGATACATGCACCCGGGCATATTGACAGGCTCACACCATCAAGCGCCCTGACGGCACCGAAATGTTTTTCGGCGTTTGTCAGGGCGACAATTGGCGTGCCATTCAGCGTGGCACTGTTCATTGTGATTACATAGCTCCGGCGATGATGCCTTTGGCATCGTCAAGCGTGTAGTCAACCGTGGCAACCGACCCTTCGGGCGTGCTGGCCAACGCATCGTCCAGCGTGTCTTGGGTCACCATCAAAAATGGCACCGACAGGTCTTTGGCGACGTCTTCGCCGTCGAGAATTTGCTGCGCAACCCAGAAAGCAAGCGATGCAACACCCGGCGCGATGGATAGCGACAGCGTTTCATAACCGTTGTCTGCGTGCTGTTCGGCCCACCATGCCATTTCGTCTTGGCGGTTACCTAACACGATCAGCGGCGTATCGCGGCCTGCGGCGGCAAATGCCTGTGCGGTCCCGTATCCGTCACCGCCTTGTGTCGCCACACCAACGATATCTGGCAACGACGGTAGAATACCCGCTACAGCCTTTTGCGCCACGTCTTGGGCCCAGTCACCGTGCACGGATCCAACGATTTCGAATTGCGGGTTCTCGGCGACACCTTGGTGAATACCAGCCGAGATTTCATCATCCACAAACACACCGGCAAGGCCGCGAATTTCCAACAGATTGCCGCCCTCTGGAATACGACTGGCAAGGTATTCGACTTGCAGGCGGCCCATTTCAGCGAAATCGACAGCAATACGCCATGCGCAGGGTTCTGTGACGATGCCGTCAAACGACACAACAATGATGCCCGCATCGCAGGCTTCTTTGATGGCGCCATTCAGCGCGGTCGGGGACGCTGCGTTGACGACGATCGCGTCGTAACCTTGCAGGATCATATTTTGAATTTGGGCCGCCTGCTCGGTTGCCTGATTTTCTGATGTTGTAAACGCGTCGGCAGCGGCGACGGTGCCGTTTGCGACAGCGCCAGCGCCGACCTCTTCCCAAGATTGCAGCATTGCCTGACGCCAGGAATTCCCGGCATAGTTATTGGACAGCGCGATACGTGTGTTGGATGTGTCGGCCTGTGCGGATGATGACGCCATCGCAATGGCCGCCGCGCTAAGCAGCAGTTTTTTCATTTTGGTTCTCCTCCCGAGATAAAGCACAGAGTTATCTCCGCACTCTTTTATCTGGTGCGACGCAACCAGCGCGTACCACCAGCGCCCATCGTCACTGGAACAGATTGCCCTGTAAATCGCGCAAGCCGCAAATGTGTTGCGGGTTCCCGCACCGGTGATGCGGGTATTGTGGTTCTCGGGGAAGCAAAGACGCGCTAGGGTGGTGGTTGGACGTGCAAGCGTCGGGGGGAACGATGAACACACATATATCGCGGCAATACCTAAGCGCGGACCAGCGTGATATTTTCTTGCGTATTTCTGCGCACCTCGCGTGCGAGACTGAAATTCAATCAGCGTTGGCTGCCGTTGCAAACGAGATTGGCACAGTGTTGCCATACACCCACTTTGACATTTGCCTGATCGATGGCCCCGATTGGCTTGTGTCATACGAAGCTGGGATCACAACGCGCTGGTCCCGCCGACGCACCCGGCTATTGCATTCGCCGATCAGGGACATTTTGACAGGTGGCGTGGACCATATGATCTGCACCAACGCGATGGAAGATCCCCGTCAAACGTTTCCCGGTGCCAGCAGCGCCCCGATCTTTAATCATGGCCTCAGATCACGGGTGCACGTGGGCATGAAAGTCATGGGACAACTGATAGGCACTTTGAATATTTCCCACAGCGAGGCGAACCTGTTTGACGACAAAACGCTGCGCCTTGCGCAGCATTTGGCTGATTTGCTTGCGCCTTATTTCCATGCATTGCGCGCCATCGAAAAAGCACAGCGCGATGTGCTTGCCCGGGCAGAGGTCCAGTCACGTGCAGAGGGTTTGCGCCAAGGGGCATCCAAATTGACGCAAGCGCTCGAACAAGAACGCCAACGGATCGGGATGGACCTGCACGACCAGACCTTGGCGGATCTAACACGGTTGCTGCGTGTTGTCACAAATGACAATGCGACGCCTGATCGCCAGTTTTTGGTGGATAGCCTGACCACATGCATTCGCGACCTGCGGCTGATTATCGACGAAGCCGTACCATCGCAGCTTGATCTGTTTGGTTTTACCCATGCCATGTCCGAACATTTGGGCAAAGCCGCGCGTTCGGAAGTATGCGCTGCAATGGTTGAAGACCGGACCAACGGGATGATCGACAACATCAGCCCGACGGTCCGCACCGCGCTGTTCCGCATCGCCCAAGAGGCCGTCAACAACGCAGCAAGCCATTCAGGTGCGTCACGTATCGACGTCATCGTTGACCAAAATGCCGAAGGTGCGTTGCTGATTTCGGTGCGCGACAACGGCTGCGGCATATCGAGCCGCGATAGCCCCAGACGGTCCGGGCTGGCGCATATGGAAACGCGGGCGCGCCTGATACTTGCGCATCTGGAAATCACAGAAGAGGCAGGAACATGCGTTATGCTGACACTTCCGGCGAGATCACAAGGGGATGCGGAATGAAGCTTTTGATTGTAGAGGACGATCCCTTTCATGCAAATTTTATGCTTGAAACCGTGGGGGATTCGCTGCCCGAGGTGAGCGAAATCACACATGTGACCGATGGCGGTGAAGGAGAGACAGAGGCCATGACAGGGAATTACCCGGCTGTCGTGCTTGATCTGCAAATGCCGTCGCGCAACGGTGTCGAGGCCGCGCGGACAATCTGGGCCACACGGCCACAAACGCGCATTCTTTTCTGGTCCAATTACGCCGACGAGGCGTATTTGCGGGGCATTTCGAAAATCGTCCCCAACGATAGCGCCTATGGCTATATTCTCAAAACCGCATCGACCAACCGTCTTCAGCTTGCGCTGCGCGCAGTGTTGATCGAAGGCCAAATCATGGTCGACCGCGAAGTCCATAAATTCCAACAACGATCATTTGAACCGCGCGATACGTTGAACGAAGTCGAATTCAACGTGCTTGTTGATCTTGCGTTGGGGCTGACTGACAAAATGATCGCCGACCGGCAGGCGATGTCGTTACGATCCGTGCAAAATCGCCTGTTATCGCTGTACCAAAAGTTGGATGTTGAAGAAGAAGAGACAGGCGTCGTGAACAAACGCACCCGTGCAATCAACCGCGCACTGGTGACAAGGACACTGAACGTCGAAACGCTTATCGCAGCGGAAAGAGAGCTGTCGCTATGGTACTTGAAACAGACAGGACGCCGCCTGTGATGCCAAGGCAGAATCTTGAAACCAGAGCTGGATAAGAAATCGTTGAAATGCCAAAGCGTGGCCTGCGGCCAGTCTCGGGCGTGCGCAAAAATCGCGGCGATGGGGCGATCGCTGACCAAACCCTATCAATCCAAATGCTGGTGAAATGGTGTGAAAAACGCGCAGTTCCTTAGAAAAACGGCGCGTCACGTAACCACCCACCCAATCTGTCAAAAAATTTACGCGGTTTGATTTTGTCGCACCCGCACTGCTTGCCCGGACGGTTCGGCAGGCGTAACACATTCCCATAGGTTGTTTTGGGAGGAACACGATGGGATACGCAGACGTCTACGCCGCTTGGCAAGCCGATCCAGAAGCGTTTTGGATGGAGCAAGCCAAAGCCATTGACTGGGTCACCCCGCCGTCGCGCGCGCTGAACGCTGACAATGCGCCGCTATATGAATGGTTTTCGGATGCGCGCGTGAATACCTGCTATAACGCCGTGGACCGTCATGTCGAAAACGGGCGCGGCGAACAGACCGCGATCATTTACGACAGTCCGATCACCCATACCAAACGCGAAATTTCCTATGTCGAACTGCGCAACCGCGTCGCCAGCCTTGCCGGGGCTTTGCGCGCCAAAGGCGTCGAAAAAGGCGACCGTGTGATTATCTATATGCCGATGATCCCCGAGGCGCTTGAGGCAATGCTCGCCTGCGCCCGCTTGGGGGCCATCCATTCCGTTGTTTTCGGCGGTTTTGCGGCTCATGAATTGGCGGTGCGCATCGACGACGCCAAGCCAAAGGCGATCATCGCGGCGTCCTGCGGGATGGAACCGGGGCGCGTCATTCACTATAAACCCCTGCTGGACGGCGCCATCACCATGGCGACCCATAAACCCGACTTTTGTGTGATTTTTCAACGCGAACAAGAAGTCGCAAACCTGATCCCCGGCCGCGACTATAACTGGCACGGCTTTCAATACGGCGTCGCCCCCGCCGAATGTGTGCCCGTCGAAGGCAACCATCCAGCCTATATCCTTTATACGTCCGGCACTACCGGCGCGCCCAAAGGCGTTGTGCGGCCCACTGCGGGCCATTTGGTTGCGCTGAACTGGACGATGAAAAACATCTACAACGTCGATCCCGGCGATGTCTTTTGGGCGGCGTCCGATGTCGGCTGGGTGGTCGGGCACAGCTATATTTGCTACGGCCCCCTGATCCACGGCAACACCACCATCGTGTTCGAAGGAAAGCCGATCGGCACCCCGGATGCCGGCACGTTCTGGCGGGTGATCCAAGAACACAACGTCAAATCCTTCTTTACCGCGCCAACGGCATTCCGGGCCGTCAAACGCGAAGACCCCACCGGCGAGTTTGTTAAAAAATACGACTTGTCCTGTCTGAACGCGATCTATCTCGCAGGGGAACGTGCGGACCCCGATACGATCAAATGGACCCAAGCGATGACGGGCAAACCCGTCTATGACCACTGGTGGCAGACTGAAACGGGGTACACGATCGCGGGCAACCCGGTGGGCATCGAACCGCTGCCCGTCAAAATCGGATCGCCGACCGTGGCGATGCCCGGCTATGACGTGCAAATCCTGGACGAGGCAGGACACCCGCAAGAACCCGGCGAACTGGGAGCCATCGCGATCAAACTGCCGCTGCCACCTGGCACACTGTCCACCCTGTGGAACGCCGAAGAGCGGTACAAGAAATCCTACCTCAACACCTTCCCCGGTTATTATGAAACAGGGGATGCGGGAATGATTGATGCAGACGGCTATCTTTACATCATGGCGCGCACAGACGACGTGATCAACGTTGCCGGGCATCGTCTTTCCACCGGCGCGATGGAGGAAGTGTTGGCCAACCACCCTGATGTTGGTGAATGCGCTGTGATCGGGGTTTCTGACGAACTCAAGGGGCAACTGCCGCTCGGTTTTGTCTGCCTCAATAAAGGGTGCGACCGCCCGCACGCCGACATCATCAAAGAAGTCATCACATCTGTGCGCACCACAATCGGGCCGGTCGCCGCGTTCAAGCTGGTGACTGTGGTTGACCGGCTTCCCAAAACCCGGTCTGGCAAAATCCTGCGGGCGACAATGGTCAAAATCGCTGACAACGCGGACTTTAAAATGCCGGCCACCATTGATGATCCCCTGATTTTGGACGAAATCAGGGCCGCGCTGAAACCTCTTGGGTATGCGGGCGCTTAGCCACCAAAAATCTGGTCAGTCTTTCACCGAAAGGCTGACCAACCACACCGACAAAACATCGCACGCATGTTTCACTCTCGTCCCTTGCAAAGCAACGCTTGGGTAGCCCATAACGGCAGTCAAAGACCTCCTCACCACATCACGTCGCGCCGCCGGTCCTGGCGCAGCATCGGAGCACCAATGGCTATCGAAACATTCGCCAGCAACGGCCAGACAAAGCACACCACCAGCTATTACGCGGCCAGCGCCAACCCATCGCCGGAACGGCCATCGCTCAAGGGCGACCATACGATCGACATTTGTGTCGTTGGTGCAGGCTACAGCGGGCTGTCCACTGCGCTTCATCTTGCCGAAAAAGGTTTCAAGGTCGCAATCATCGAAGGTGCCCGCGTCGGTTGGGGCGCCTCGGGGCGCAACGGCGGCCAAGTGGTCAACGGCCTGAATGCCAGCCTGCAAACGATCAAAAAACGCTACGGCCAGGACACCGCGAACTTTGTCGCCGGTCTGGTGCAAGAAGGCGGTGAAATTATCCGCGAGCGGGTTAAAACCTACGACATCCAATGTGACCTCAAGCAGGGCAACATTTTCACCGGCCTGACCGCCGCCCACATGAAAGAACTTGAAGAACGCCGCGCGCTTTGGGCCGGATACGGGCTGCACAACCAAGATATGCTGACCAAACAAGAGCTGCGCGATCATATCGGGTCTGACGTATACGCCGGTGGCATGATCGACCACACGGGCGGCCATATGCACCCGCTGAACCTATGCTTGGGCGAAGCCGCCGCATTCGAAAGCCTCGGCGGGGTGATCTATGAACAATCACCCGTGATTCATGCGGATACGGATGCCGCCAAACCCGTCGTCAAAACCGCCCACGGCACGATGACCTGCACCACGCTGATCCTGTGCGGCAACGCCTACCTTGGCAATGTCATCCCCGCCTTGACGGCGCGGGTGATGCCGGTATCGACCCAAATGATGGCCACCGTGCCATTGGGTGACGCACAAGCCAACGCCCTGCTGCCCACCGACAAATGTGTCGAGGACGTGCGCTATATCCTCGACTACTTCCGGCTGTCTGCCGACAAACGGCTGATCTTTGGTGGCGGCACCGTTTATGGCGGCACAGACCCCAGCGACGTGGTCGCCAAACTGCGCCCCGCCATGGAAAAGGTCTATCCAAGCCTGAAAGGCGTCAAAATAGACCACGCCTGGAGCGGCAATTTCGCCCTGTCGTTCAGCCGCGTACCGCAAATGGGACGTCTCGGGAACAACACCTACTTTGCCCACGGCTACAGCGGCCACGGCGTGACCGGATCGCACACCTTCGGGCGCATCTTGTCAGAGGTGGTTTCCGGCGACAAAACCCGTTTTGACGTTTTCGCCAAAGTCCCATGGTACCCCTTCCCCGGCGGGCGCACATTCCGCGTGCCCTATTCGATGATCGGATCATGGTACTACGCCCTGCGCGACCGATTAGGTGTCTAAGGCGCCCCTACTGCGCCCAGATGCCAGATACGGGAACGCAATAGGTGTTATACGGGGCGAAGTGGAACTTTGAACCATATTATATTGCAATGTCATCGATGGGGACTTCAAAGCGCATGGCACGGCCTTAGTCTTGTCGCGAGCGAATAACCGCGGGTACGTTGAGGTAAGGAAAGCCTAGTATGTCGAAGAAACTATGCGCAATTCTGGCATTGTCATTGCTCACAGCTGTATCTTCAGCCGCGGCCTTGGCCGATCAATGCAAGCTTATTGTTGCCTCCAGAACAAGTCTGGATGAAGCCAAGCAACTTACCGTTGAGTATAGCGAGAGGTTCGAAGACGTTGAGCTTCTACAAGCAGTGAATGGCAGATATGCTATCTCGCTGGGTACACTTCCTAACCCCAGTGGTACTGATATGGGATTTTATATCCGCACATACGGATTACCTTCTGACTCATTTTGTATGAGAATTGATAGTGTTTCTCGCTACATAGCGTTTAACGAAGTCAAGCAAAGGCCAAGAACCGTTGCACCAACTGAAAACTCATTTGGTTTGAGTTCGTGCCCACGAGGTTACGAGCCAGAAGGGTTCCCAACTCAATCGTGTAATGAAATAATCATTCCCACTAACGCTGAATTGGACCGCACGGGAAATAGTTGGAGATGTATAACCCGCTACATACGCAGAGGCGACCAATGTGAGTTCGTTGTCGTTCCAGAAAATGCTCAATTGACTCCAAACCTATTCACTTTGCCAGGATCAAAGGGTTGGGCATGTGACAGGGGATTTCGAGAAGTTGGAGATGAATGCGAAAGGGTCTTTGTGCCAGATAACGCGACGTTAAATCCGTTCAGCAATGGCTACCTTTGCAATACTGGATTTGCAGATGTTGGCAACCATTGCCGCGAAATGACATATGAGGAACTTATTAGTGACCTCAAAATGACCGAACAGTACCTGATGATTTCACGAAGAACTCAAAAGTCCTGTTCCCAGATAGTGAACCTTTGCGAAGATACCTGTGATAATGATTTCACTTACTCTTCTTCTCCTAGCGAGCGGGAATGTGAGACGGTATGTGAGGCGATTGAAGATAACTGCTGATGCTCAACAGCGGTGCGCCTGCCCAGCAGCACATTTTGCGTCACCGCGCGTTTGGGCTCGACGCTCACATACGCCTAAACAAACTGTTCTCTGATCAGCCGCTCTTCCAGGCCGTGACCGGGGTCAAACAGAATCCGGTGCCGCACCATCGGCTCTGACCGGATTTCAACGCTGGCGACATCGCGCACCGATTTGCCATCGGCGTCAGCCATCACCGGACGCTTGGCGGGGTCGATCACGTCAAACCGCACCACGGCCCTTTTGGGCAGCAAGGCACCGCGCCAGCGCCGGGGCCGGAACGCCGCCATCGCGGTCAATGCCAACACGTCCGATCCAATCGGCAAGATCGGGCCGTGCGCGGAATAGTTATAGGCGGTCGATCCGGCAGGCGTCGCCAGCAACGCACCGTCACAGACCAGTTCAGGCATCCGTAATTTGCCATCGACGGTGATCCGCAGTTTGGCGGCTTGCGGACCAGCGCGCAGCAAACTGACCTCGTTAATCGCCAAAGATTCGTGCATTTGGCCGTCAACGGTCAGGGCGGTCATCGCCAGCGGGTTGATCACCTCTTCGACGGCAGCGTTCAACCGTTCGGGCAAATCGTCCGCGTGAAATTCGTTCATCAAAAACCCGACAGTGCCGCGATTCATCCCGTAGACAGGTAGATCCAATCCTTGGGTCGCATGCAATGTCTGCAACATGAACCCGTCGCCGCCCAAAGCAACGATCACGTCGGCGTCGCCGGGGGTCACATCACCGTATAACCCCACCAACCGGTCCAGCGCGTTCTGCGCTGTCGGCACCGGGCTGGCGACAAAGGCGATTTTTTGTAGTGACATCAGACATCCATCCAGCAACTTCCGCATAGTTGTGGTGGGATCAGACCCGAAACGCAAGACGCCGATACGAAACCTACATGACGTCCTCATAAAGATCATGGTCGTTTTGATGCTTTAGAACGGGGCGGTCCTGCGGTAAGAGAGGCGCATCATATCGCTTTGGCACCTGTAAAGGAAAATCATCCATGACCGCTAATGTCCGCGACGCCGGCTTTTTCACCGAAACATTGGAAACGCGCGACCCTGCGCTGCACGCCGCCATCCAAGGCGAGCTGAAACGCCAGCGCAACGAGATTGAATTGATCGCGTCGGAAAACATCGTGTCGGCCGCCGTCATGGAAGCCCAAGGCAGCGTGATGACGAACAAATACGCCGAAGGCTATCCCGGCCGCCGCTACTATGGTGGTTGCGAACACGTCGACGTTGCGGAAAACCTCGCGATTGACCGCGCCAAAGAATTGTTTGGCTGTGAATTTGTGAACGTGCAGCCGAACTCTGGCTCTCAGGCGAACCAGGGCGTTTATCAAGCTTTGATTAAACCCGGCGACACCATTCTGGGGATGTCACTGGATGCGGGCGGCCACCTGACCCACGGTGCAAAACCGAACCAATCCGGTAAAATCTACAACGCAATCCAATACGGTGTGCGCCGTCAGGATAGCCTGTTGGACTACGACGAGGTGCAGCGCCTTGCAACCGAACATAACCCCAAGCTGATCATCGCTGGTGGCTCCGCTATCCCCCGCATCATTGATTTCGCAAAAATGCGCGAAATTGCGGATTCCGTCGGCGCGCTTTTGATGGTTGATATGGCCCATTTTGCGGGTCTTGTTGCGGCAGGCATTTACCCATCGCCGTTCCCGCACGCACATGTCGCAACAACAACCACACATAAAACCCTGCGCGGCCCGCGTGGTGGCATGATCCTGACCAACGACGCGGACATCGCGAAAAAGGTAAACTCTGCCATCTTCCCCGGCATCCAAGGCGGCCCCTTGATGCACGTAATCGCGGGCAAGGCAGTTGCCTTTGGCGAGGCGCTGCGCCCCGAATTCAAATCCTACCAGGAACAGGTTGTGAAAAACGCCCAAGCCTTGGCTGATCAATTGATGAAAGGCGGGCTTGATATCGTGTCAGGCGGAACGGACAGCCACCTGATGCTGGTCGATCTGCGCCCCAAAAACGTGAAAGGCAACGCGACCGAAACCGCGCTTGGCCGTGCGCACATCACCTGCAACAAAAACGGCATCCCGTTTGACCCTGAAAAACCGACCGTGACCTCTGGCATCCGCCTCGGATCACCCGCAGGCACCACACGTGGGTTTGGCGAAGCCGAATTCCGCCAGATCGCCGACTGGATCGTCGAAGTTGTCGACGGCCTTGCCGCCAACGGCGAAGAGGGCAACGCAGACGTCGAAGCCAAAGTCCGCGCCGAAGTCGAAGCGCTGTGCGAAAAGTTCCCGATGTATCCGAACCTGTGAAAAAAATCGGGTGGGCTTCGGCCCACCTGATGCCCGTCGCTACGCCGATCTAGTTGAATGTCTGATTTGAGACCCGCTTGAAAGATGCTACGATATGCGCAAAATTCAGCGATGCGCAGAAAGCGGAGTTTGCAAAGTCGCGAGTTCTGACGGATTAATGATATACCTATGCGGCATGACGATTGCGTAAATGCCTAGATCAACTGGCCGATGGTTCTGACCTTCTTCGCACTACCGTCTTATTCAGTATCCTGTGGTTAATTTTTCTTTTCCAAGCAGCCACAGGGCCACTTGGTTTTCTTTTCCTCTTAGTGTCGTGCAGAAATTTGTATTCTTTCTCATAAAGGTAGCCGTTCTTCTGTGCATACTCGATTACCGCTTCATTGGCGTTCGCTTCAGGGTTATCACGAATGCGCTTTAATCCATCAAAGAGGTGTCCCGTGTCTATTCCTAGAAAGCGGTTGATGCAGACATTGCCAACGTATGTCTTATACCCGGTAAGGCGATTTTGAATATAGCAATGCTCCAAGATCTGCTGTCCGCAGGGGCAAGAGGCAGTCTCTTCGCTGATCTCTACGGATATCAAATCCCACTCTGTACGGGCGGCATCGAAATTCTGCGAGATCGAGAGTGTGATTATATGTGCTTTCAAGCGTTCAAAATTATGCCCGTCCATCAAAATCACTCCGTGCCAAATGAGAAAAATACAACATGGACGTTCAGACAAGTCAATCTAGGGATGCGCGCGGTAGTTGACTGTTCGAGCGGGAACGGCGACTAAGTCCGCATAGTCGACAGATAAACTCTCATAACAAACTGCCCATTTTCTGCATTTTCATTGCCGTCGCGCCTGCTACAAAAAACTTTATGAACCAAACCCACCTCACCGAACGCCGTCTTGGCGATGCGATGCGCCGCCGTCTGCCCGCTGGGGTGATGGAATTTGTCATGTTTGTCCTCAAACAGGCATGGGCCTGTTTGTTTGGTGCGTGTCTTTTGGCGGCGATCATCGCGACGAAACTGATTTGGCAACCCAACTGGCCGCTGGCCCGCTATGACGCGCTGTTTTTGCTGGCGCTCGGGCTGCAGGGCCTATTTCTTTGGTACAAACTAGAGACGTGGTCAGAGGCGCGCGTGATCCTTTTGTTTCACGTCACCGGCACAGCAATGGAGTGGTTCAAGGTCAGCGCCGGGTCGTGGGCCTATCCCGAGATCGCATTTTTCAAAATCTACGGCGTGCCACTGTTTTCAGGGTTCATGTATGCCGCCGTCGGCAGCTATATGGCGCGGGTCATCCGTTTGTTTGACATGCAATTCGCGCCCTTCCCGCCGATGGCGCTGCACTTTGGACTGGCCGTTGCGGTATACGTCAATTTCTTCAGCCATCATTACATGTGGGACATGCGCAGCGTGCTGTTCGCCGCGACGGTGGTGTTCTACATCCGCACGCGCATCTGGTTTCGCATCGGCGCAAATTGGTACTGGATGCCCCTGCCCGTCGCCGCCTTCCTGAGCAGCTTGTTCCTTTGGGTCGCGGAAAACATCGGCACGCTGACTGGCACATGGATGTACACAGGGCAAAACCCGTTTGATCTGGTCAGCCTGTCGAAAATCGGGTCGTGGTATCTGTTGCTTTATGTGGCCTTTGCCACGGTCACACTGGTGGTCAAAGACCCGCTTAAACGAAACCCCGTTGCACCAGCACGTAAAGCAACACCACACCAACAACCAAAACACCCAGCGCAATTGACGCGGTGATCGTCAGCAACATGTCCTTGCGGCGGGCATTGGGATTGACGGTCTGCAAGTAATTTATCGCATTGCGGTGCGCGGTGTCGATGCGGTTTGCATCGACCATCCGCGCCAATTTAGGGTTGTGCATCAACCCTTCGGCCTGCACCAGAAACGCCAGATCGCGGCGCACGGCGCGTGGCAACTGACGGCCTGCCTTGCGGGTTTGCACCGCCAACGACCGACCGCGCGCGCGCAGCCTTTGCAAAAGCAACGCGCGAATCTCGTCTACCTGCTGATCGAATGTCTGTGCCATGCGCACCGATTAATTTGAAAGCGGCACTACCTCAATGGGTCTGGCACTTTGGCGACACAAAGGGTTAAAACAGATGCATGTTAAACACGGTACACTACGATGGCCCTGCGGGGACGCCTCTTTTGATCGCGCATGGTCTATTCGGATCAGCGCGTAACTGGGGTGTTATCGCCAAGAAATTATCGGCCGATCGACCCGTTATCGCAGTGGATATGCGCAACCACGCAGACAGCCCGTGGTACAACACCCACAGCTATCACGACCTTGCGCAGGATTTGGCCGAGGTGATTGACCAACCGATGGATGTGCTGGGCCATTCGATGGGTGGAAAGGCCGCGATGATTTTGGCGCTGACCCACCCGGCGAAAGTCAACCGTCTCATCGTTGCCGACATCGCACCTGTGGCCTACACACACACCCAGATGGGGCCGCTTGCCGCCATGCAGCAGCTTGACCCATCCCAAGTGACCACACGTGCGGACGCCAAGGAAAAGCTGGGCACGCTTGAACCCGGCGTGGCCGATTTTCTGCTGCAAAGTCTTGATATGAAAGAAAAACGCTGGCGGTTGAACCTTGATGTACTGCAAGCCGAGATGGACAAGATCGTTGGCTTCCCGGATCTGGACGCCCAGTTCACCGGACCCACGCTGTTCCTGTCTGGCGGCGCATCACACTATGTCCGCCCAGAGGACCGACCACGGATCAAGGCCCTGTTCCCGCATGCAAAGTGTGCGAAAATTCCGGATGCAGGGCACTGGCTTCATGCGGAAAAGCCGCTTGAATTTATGGCCGCCGTCAGGACGTTCTTGTCGATGGCAAACCCGTCTTGAACGCACCTGCGCACCCAGCTAAAGTCACCCAACATCATAACCCAGAGGTTCCCCATGATCCGTGCGCTGCTTATCTTGTCTGTCCTTGGCCTAACGGCTTGTGAAACCGTCAAAGGTGTCGGTCGCGACATCACCAATGCGGGACAGGTGGTTGATAACGCGCTTTAGCGTCACAGCACCGCTGACGTCAGAAACGTCGCCAGACATAAGGCGCCCATCAGGGCTGTAAAGACGTAGGGGATATACTGCATAACCTGCTCCATCGGTGGGTTGCAGGTTATACGCGGTGCGCCGGCTATTCCGGCGCTATTTCTTTTTAACGAACGCGGTCAGGATCACGATGCGCTGGCCTTCTACCCGTCCCTCGATATGGGCAGGGTTATCAGCGACCAGTGAAATGCCGCGCACTGCGGTGCCGCGCTTGGCGGTAAATCCGCCGCCCTTGACCGGCAGGTCCTTGATCAAAACCACAGTGTCGCCATTGCTTAAGGTCGCGCCATGGGCGTCTTTATGGTCACTTTCCGCGACGACATTATCAGCCCAGGCACGCGTGTCATCGTCCAGATACTGCTGTTCCGCCAGATCAACTGCCCAAGGCGTGCCGATCTTGCCCAGCGTCCGTGCCGCAATCACGGCGATCGCCGGATCGTCGGACCACATCGTACTGGCCAGCGCGCGAAAATGATCCTCGGTCGGGGCATCGAGCTGCGCAATGCAGGCATCACAAATATCAACCGTTGCACCGTCTGGCCCCCCTGTCACGGGAAAGGACTGCAAGGCAACGTCGGGTGTTTGGCACAGGGGGCATATCATCCCCGTGCCTTAACCCAATTCACCCCCAAGGACCAGTGGCGGTTCACGCACAAACCTTGCAAAACGGTGTATCGGGCAACAATTCCAGACGCGCCTGCGAGATCGGGTCACCGCATTTCTGGCAGGTGCCATAGGTGCCCGCCTCGATCCGCGCCAGGGCTGCATCAATGCGCCTGACCTCGTCGCGGTCGCTATTGCCCTGCGCCTCCAGAACCTCGTCGCCTTGGCGCTCGGACGCACGGTCCTCCCAGTCCTTGGATGGGGGGTCATCCAACTGGTCTTCGATTTCAAACATCTCACCCACCAACTCTGCGCGGCGGGCCAGCAAGGCTTGCTTTTGAATTGCGGTATCCATGTGGTTTCTCCTTAGGTTGAAATGACAGTGGCGCGGTTTTGCCCGCAGTGCTTTGATGTGGGTCAAGAAAATATTCGGCGCGGGCATGGAACCTTTTGGGCGGTCATGCGTTGGTGTGTCAGAACGTCATTAGACAAAAGGACGAACCCCATGCGTAAGTCACCCCTGATTGCCCTGCTGATTGCAACATTTGCCCTAAGCGCCTGCGAAACCATCCAAGGTGCGGGCCAAGATATTTCCGCCGCCGGCGACGCGATTACATCCGAAAGCCAAGAGGTGCAGAGCGATCTGTAACGATCATCCGGAGCACCTTAGCAGGCCTCGCACCACGCGGGGCCTGTTTTATTTTATGTTCTGTGTAATGGCCCGCGCAACAAGATAACTGACCGGCACAGCCACCACAGCGCCGACCGCCGCCGCGATGATAATCGGCAGTGCCGTATCATACCCCAAGGTCAAAGCCACAACGATCAATCCCCCAGCCAAGCTGGTGCCGATGATGGAATAAAGCGCAGATGAAAGACGCAGCATAAGACCCTCCGAAAGGTATGTTTCGCAGGAAATGTTAGCGAGGATTGGCAGCGCAGGCTTTGATGTGGGTCAAACGCCTATCTGTTTGGATGCGCGTGTACCGATTGCGCACAACGACACCCGGTAACCTCTGGCACCGCGCCCGCCCCGTGGGGGTGGTTCGGGCGCTGCCAAATTGAAAATTTGGCAATTTTAAATCACGATGTATCAAGAAGCAAAAGCAGCAATCAGCGCGTCGACGACCTGTCGAACGCATGCGGTTTATCAGGTGAGGCGTTACCTTAATTTTTCTAACAACGCTCCGTGAATTCGACGGTGATGTTCAAACTTAGTATCAAAGCGTCTCGACCAATTCGGAATCAAACAGGGATTTGGTTCCGTCCATGGCGCGATCGCTTGAAACAACAACCGAGCAGAATTTTTACAAAATTCGAGAGCTTCGCCATTTGTAATATCAAATTCTCGGGCGCCAACTGCCCCAGCATCGAAAAGACGCAAGGAGCCTGTCCGTTTTCCAGAGTCAATAATATTGTGCCCGAACTCTTCGTCTCGGAGTAAAAGCAAGCTTTCTCTATCCTTTGACTTAGATAGACCATGGTATGCAGCAGCCCATGTGCCCAAGTAATCGTCGGGCAATTGTTCACAGTCCGCCCAGAGATCAATAAGTTTGCTCTTAACATTGGAAAAAGAAATAGCGTCAGGGCTTTCCTCCCAAAGGCGCGCAGTCGCGGAAATCGCGCATTCTTTGCAGGACTCAAGTATTATCCAAACTGATTGGACCGCCATATCATCTCGATCCGCATCCGGTGCAAGCAAATAGGTACGCCCCAAGAGCTCGTCACAAAATGATAATTCAGAAACAAGACGGTAAAACTCACGTTTCAATCTATATTTCAGATCATCGAGTGTCGGTTTATCTTTTGTTCTGTACTTATCGATTATCGCCACCCTTCCGAAGAAATCTTAAACAGGCTCAAACCGCAAGCAAGTGCGGCCGTAATTGGCTTCGCCAATCACTTCCCCGCACGCGCTCTAAAAATGGCCAGCTTTAGCTGTCCATTTTTAGAGCGGAAATAAACGCCTCTTGCGGGATGTTCACCTGACCGAACTGGCGCATCTTCTTTTTCCCTGCCTTCTGCTTGTCCAGCAGCTTGCGTTTGCGGGTGGCGTCGCCGCCGTAGCATTTCGCCGTGACGTCTTTGCGCAGGGCGGATAGCGTCTCGCGGGCGATGACTTTGCCGCCGATGGCCGCTTGGATCGGGATTTTGAACATGTGGCGGGGGATCAGGTCTTTGAGCTTTTCAACCATCGCCCGGCCCCGCTGTTCGGCGCGGTCACGGTGCACCATCATCGACAGCGCGTCGACGGGTTCGTCGTTGACCAATACCGACATTTTCACCAGCGCATCCTCTTGATAGCCGGTCAGCACATAGTCGAATGACGCATATCCCTTGGTCACCGATTTCAGGCGGTCGTAGAAATCAAACACCACTTCGTTCAATGGCAGGTCATAAACCACCATCGCGCGCGACCCGGCATATGTCAGGTCTTTTTGCACGCCGCGGCGGTCTTGGCACAGTTTCAGCACGTCACCCAAGTATTCATCAGGCACCAAAATCGTCGCCTTGATCCGGGGTTCTTCGATGTGGTCCACATGTGTCAGGTCAGGCATGTCGGCGGGGTTGTGCAGGTCCTGCATCGTCCCGTCGCGCATATAGACGTGGTACACCACCGACGGTGCCGTGGTGATCAGGTCAATATCATATTCGCGTTCAATGCGGTCGCGGATGACTTCGAGGTGCAGCAGCCCCAAGAAACCGCAGCGGAACCCGAACCCCAGCGCCGCTGATGTTTCCATCTCGAAGCTGAACGAGGCGTCATTCAGGGCCAGCTTTTCAATCGAATCGCGCAGGTCTTCGAATTCGGCGGCGTCCACGGGGAACAGCCCACAGAACACCACAGGCTGCGCAGGCTTAAAGCCCGGCAGCGCCTTTTCGGTGCCTTTGCGTTCGGTGGTGATGGTATCCCCCACCCGCGTATCGCGCACCTGTTTGATTGATGCCGTGATAAAGCCGATTTCGCCGGGGCCAAGCGTGGTCACGTCTTGCATCTGTGGCCGGAACACACCGATCTTGTCGATCTGGTGGATGGTGCCGTTCGACATGAACTTGACCCGGTCGTTTTTCTTCATGCTCCCGTCGATCACGCGGACCAGCACGATGACCCCCAGATAACTGTCATACCATGAATCAACCAGCATCGCCTTCAGCGGCGCATCGGCGTCACCTTTTGGCGCCGGCAAACGGTGCACAATCGCCTCAAGCGTTTCTTTAATGCCAACCCCTGTCTTGGCTGACACCCGGATCGCGTTCGACGCATCCAGCCCGATCACGTCTTCGATCTGCGCCGCCACCTGATCACATTCCGACGCAGGCAAGTCGATCTTGTTCAGGATCGGCACAATTTCGTGGTCCGCGTCCAGCGCGTGATAGACGTTTGCAAGGGTCTGCGCCTCGACGCCTTGGGTGCTATCAACAACCAGCAACGATCCTTCGACAGCACGCATCGACCGCGACACCTCATAGGCAAAATCGACGTGACCGGGCGTGTCGATCAGGTTCAGCACATAGGCCTCGCCGTTTTGGGCAGTGTAATCAATGCGGACCGTGTTGGCCTTGATGGTGATTCCACGCTCGCGCTCGATATCCATGCTGTCCAGCATCTGCGCCTTCATATCGCGCAAAGCCACTGTGTTGGTCTCTTGGATCAACCGGTCAGCCAGCGTGGATTTACCATGGTCGATGTGCGCGACAATGGAGAAATTGCGGATATGTGCGAGGTCGGTCATGACGGAAGGCCCTGTGCAAAGTTTGAACCTGTCAATGGCGTTATAAACAACATTTTGCAAGGGCCGAGAACGCTGCCTTCTACTGATGAATAGTTAAGGATACCGTTGGGACCAAGGGTTTCCTATGATCGATGTCACAGACAGACCAACTGCCAAAGCATGGCTGCCCGGTCAGATCTGCGCTGCGGGCTTTTGCCGGATTGGTCAGGGACGCAGATTTTGCGAACCGCGACCGCACTTTTGCTGTCGCAAGGGGGCTCAGTGCATCACTGGCGTAAACAAAAATAGCTATCGAAAAATTCACCCCTTCAGCGGATGGATTCACTCGAAATGTCTTTTGCGCAGCAGGTTCATCACGCTGCTCTGCATCTTAATCGGCCGCAATGGCCGTTTTAGCAAAGGCCGCCGTAAGCTTCCACTCTCACGGACCGGGCGACGTTGATGACGTGCATGCATCGCTGCACGATGATGGCCGCCATCAAAGCCGCCAGAAAATGGCGCGGCCTTTTGTAAGACGCACACCTTCATTTTCCTATTCCGCAATTGCATCACGCCCCCTCCCCCGCCATAATCCCCGAAAATCTATCAGTCGGACCGTCTGCGCAGACAGCGGCCAGAGAGAGGCGATATGCGGTATTTGTTTTTGATCGGGGCTGTGGTGTCTTTGGCGTCATGTGGCGGCGGTGGTGGCCGTGGTGTGCCCAGCGCGACGGGCGACATCAGCCGCGCCTGCGAGGCGTCGGGCCGCAATGCGGCATCCTCGGCGATGTGTTCATGTGTGCAAAGTGTCGCGGACCAAACCCTGTCCGGCAGCGATCAGTCCCGCGCGGTGTCTTTCTTCAAGGACCCGCAGCGGGCCCAAGACACACGGCAATCTGACAACAGCCGCGACGAAGCATTCTGGAAGCGCTACAAAAGCTTTACCGATCTCGCGACGCAAATATGTCTGCCCGCAGCATAGCCAGCGCCGCATCTTCAATCATATCCAAGCACCCGTCAAAATCGCGGGTGTAATAGGGGTCGGGTACGTCGCGGCTGGCCATCATCAGCACGGGGGTGGCGTTGCCCGCCGGGCGCAGGCGTTCAATATCCGCTTGGTTCTGCGCATCCATCGCAATTATCAGATCAAAGCTGTCGAAATCAGCCATGGTAAACTGGCGCGCGCGTAATCCTGACAGGTCGTATCCTCGGGCAGCAGCAGCAGTCTGCATTGGCCCATAAGGCGGATCACCGATATGCCAGCCGCTGGTGCCGGCGCTATCCAGTTCCAGATCAGGTGCGCGTGCGCGCATCACCCCTTCGGCCGCAGGGGACCGGCAGATATTGCCTAAGCAGACCATTAATACCCGCATCAGGCCAATTGCCCGCGTGCCATCCGCAAATGCGCGGGGATCGACGGGAAGAAAAACAAAATCCAGCCTTGGGTCATATAAAGATAAAGCATCACAGGGATCCACAGCACTGCACAGACCAGCCCGATGACACCCGTGACCCGATGGGCGGTCGCGGGCGCCAAAAACCGCAGCAAACCCAGATGCAGCAGTTTGCCCCCGTCCAGCGGCTGCACTGGCACAAGGTTAAACAGGAATAAGAACAGGTTCAGCGACCCAAACATATCCAGATAGATATAGATCTGGATCACGGCCTGCGACGGTATCGTTGCATGATTGACGATCATATTCTGCCCCAGCGAACACAGCGCCCAAAGCGCAAGGTTCACAATCGGCCCCATCGCGATGATCAGCTCGCTTTGCAGGCGGGTCGGTGATCGTGCATATTCACAAAATCCGCCGCCGCCATGGATCATGATCCGGCGGACTGGCACACCTTGCACGATACAACCCCATGCATGACCCAATTCGTGCAGAAAGATCGCCAGCACCAGCATCACAGCAAAGGTAATAGCGCCAATCAAATTCCCGCCCGACATCACCACAAGAAACAAAACCAGCATCGCCAGCGACTGCCCGACATCAACGCGCACGCCAAAAGGCCCGGTAAACTGAAACACAACCGTATCATTGCCAAACATACACAAACCCTTCGCACCATCGCTTTGTGTGTTTGAACAACAAAGCCTGCGCCGGTGCAACAGATTTGCGCCGTGCCCTCGGGCTTGCACTAGACAGCAACTGTGCGCCGGATATGAATGGGGGTATGAGCAGACACACCGATATTAACGCCTTGGCCGCAGGCATCCGCGCGGGCGACCGCAGATCATTGGCCCGCGCCATCACGCTGGTGGAAAGCGGGCGTGCCGACCACCGCACGCAGGCGCTCGCGCTGCTTGATGCCTTGGGGCAGACGAAACAGGCGTTGCGGATCGGGCTGTCGGGCACCCCTGGCGTGGGCAAATCCACGTTTATCGAAAGTTTTGGGTTGATGCTGACAGGGATCGGTAAACGTGTCGCCGTCTTGGCGGTTGATCCGTCATCAGCGCGGTCCGGCGGGTCCATCTTGGGCGACAAAACCCGGATGGATTATCTGGCCCGCGATCCTTTGGCTTTTATCCGCCCGTCACCCAGCCAGACACAACTGGGCGGCGTCGCCCGGCGCACCCGCGAAGCTGTCGCCCTTTGCGAGGCCGCAGGATTTGACGTCGTGCTGATTGAAACCGTGGGGGTGGGGCAATCCGAAACAGTTGTCGCGCAACTGGCGGATATCTTTGTGTTGCTGCTCGCGCCCGCAGGCGGGGACGAACTGCAGGGGGTCAAACGCGGCATCATGGAAATGGCCGATCTGATTTTGGTCAACAAAGCCGACGGCGACCTGAAACCACAAGCCATGCGCACCTGCGCCGATTACGCGGGGGCGTTGCGATTGCTGCGCAAACGGGCGCAAGACCCCGAAGGGTTCCCCAAGGCGCTGACGGTTTCAGCGCTTGAAACCGCAGGCATCGACCGCGCGTGGGATGACATGCAGGCACTGGTGAACTGGCGGGTTGAAACAGGCATCTGGGACCAAACCCGCAAAGACCAAGCCAGCTATTGGTTCACCCAAGAAGTCCACCAAGGCCTGATGCAAATGATCCGGGATGATCCGGCAACCCAAGCACGGATGCAAGCCGCGCGCGACGATGTGGTCGCAGGTATCCGCGCGCCCGCCGCTGCAGCAGAGGCTGTACTGGCACCGCTGCGCGACATGCTTTTGTGACGGACACCGACAGCGGGGCCGATTCTTGCTGTGGTGCAGCCCAGATTCCGGCGCCGATATTTCGGAATGCCGCGGTGTTATTGGTAAAGGATACCAAATCATCTATGTAAATCGAAGGGCGTAGCCGCCAAATCGGGTTGACGCCCACGCGGAATCCGCCTATCTCGCGGTGATCTTATTCACGACCCTGCTCACGTGGGGCCATCACCCGTATGACAGGACGTCCGGCCGCTTTGGTTTGGTGTAGTCCACAGGACAAGGAAAACGCTCATGTCGCGCCGCTGCGAATTGACCGGAAAAGGCCCGATGTCGGGCAACAACGTAAGCCACGCCAAAAACCGCACACGTCGTCGGTTTTTGCCAAACCTGCAGGACGTAACACTGCAGTCGGACGTGCTTGGCCGTTCGTTCAAGTTCAAAATTTCGAATGCTGCACTGCGCACAGTCGATCACCGCGGTGGTCTGGACGCGTTCATGGCGAAAGCCAAGGATGCGGAACTGTCGTCAGACGCTTTGAAAGTGAAGAACGAAATCAACAAGGCAACTGCTGCTTAATTGATGCTTCACTGACGTTTTAGAAAACCCGGTTGCCCTTGGCTGCCGGGTTTTTCTTTGGCCTGCTGGCGGGTCTTGACCCGCCCCTACCCGATGGCACAGACAGACCCCATGACTGCCCTGCCCATTGAACCCATCCTGCCCGCCCTGATCGCCGCACTGCGGTCGCGTGGCTGTGCCGTATTGCAAGCCCCACCCGGTGCCGGCAAAACGACGCGCGTGCCTTTGGCAATGCTGGACGCAGGCCTGACCGACGGCAAAATCATCATGCTTGAACCGCGCAGGCTGGCCACCCGTGCTGCCGCCGAACGGCTGGCCGAGGGTTTGGGCGAAAAGCCCGGACAAACCGTCGGCTACCGGATGCGCGGCGAAAGCATTCCCGGAACCCGGATCGAGGTGGTGACCGAAGGCATCCTGACCCGCATGATTCAATCTGACCCGTCTCTTCCCGGCGTCGGCACAATTATCTTTGACGAATTTCACGAAAGGTCGCTCAACGCTGACCTTGGCCTCGCGCTTGCATGGGAGGCGCGTCTGGTTCTGCGCCCCGACCTGCGCATCCTTGTCATGTCCGCCACACTGGATGCCGCCCCCGTCGCGACCATGCTTGACGACGCACCCGTGATCACATCGGAAGGGCGCGCGTATCCGGTCACGCGACACCATCTGGACAAAGCCACCGCCAAAGGCATCCGGATCGAATCCGCCACCGCCGACCTGATCGTGCAAGTTGCCGGGGACACCACCGGCGGCATTCTGGTTTTTCTGCCGGGCGAAGGCGAAATAAAACGGACCCAAGCCGCACTTGCGGGACGCCTGCCCGCCGATTGCCAAATCCGTCTGCTTTACGGCGCGCTCCCGTTCAAAGACCAGCGCGCGGCGATTGCCCCAGTCAGTGCGGGCCGCAAGATCGTGCTGTCGACGTCCATCGCCGAAACTTCGTTGACGATCGAAGACATCCGCGTGGTGATCGACGCGGGCCGCGCCCGCCGCGCCCGTTTCGACCCTGCCTCGGGCATGTCGCGCCTTGTCACCGAACGGGTCAGCCGCGCCGAGGCCACCCAACGCGCGGGCCGCGCCGGTCGAGTTGCCCCCGGTGACGCCTACTGTCTGTGGACCAAAGGCGAAGACGGCGCCCTGCCCGCCTTTGCCCCCGCTGAAATCGAAGCGGTCGATCTGTCCGGCCTCGCGCTTGAACTGGCGATCTGGGGCAGTGACGATCTGGCATTTCTGACCCCACCGCCACCCGGTGCTTTGGCAGAGGCCCGCGCCTTGCTGCAAGGGCTCGGGGCGCTTGACCGGGCGTTCAGAATTACCCCCCATGGGCGTGCTCTTGCGGCTTTGCCCCTGCACCCGCGCCTTGCACATATGTTGCAGGTGGCAGGCGCCCAAGCCGCGCCACTGGCGGCCCTGCTCGGCGCGCGTGACCCTTTGCGCGGCGCGCCCATCGACCTTGGTCTGCGCATCACCGCGCTCACGGGGCGCTATGATGGGCCTGGACAGGTCAACCCTGCGGCCTTGGCCCAGATCAAGGCCGAGATACCTCGCCTGTCCAAAGGTCTGCCCAAGGCGCCCCCCTTGCCACTGGCGCAACAGGTCGCGCTGGCCTACCCTGACCGGATCGGATTGCGGCGCAAAGGCGACGAACCCCGCTATGTGCTATCGGGGGGCAAAGGGGCGGTCATGGATGCGACCGATCCCTTGGCAGGGCAGCGCCTGATCGTGGCAACCGACCTTGACGGTGACACCCGCGAAGCAAAAATTCGGCAGGCCACCGCCATCACCGAAGCAGAATTGCGCGACACCTTTGGCGATCAAATCCAATGGCATGACGTCTGTCTGTGGTCGCGGCGCGAAGGACGGGTTTTGACGCGACGGCAAGAATGCTTTGGTGCGCTGGTGCTTGATGATCGCAATTGGGCGGATGCCCCGCCTGATGCGGTCGCCTGCGCCATGATCGAAGGCGTGCGCCAGATTGGCTTGCGGCCCAGCCCGGCCGCACAACGGTTTCGGGCACGCGTGGCGCTGCTGGATGATCTGCCTGCGATGGATGACGCAACGTTGCTGGACAATCTGAACGACTGGTTGCTGCCGCATCTGCATGGGGTGCGCAGCACCGAAGACTGGAAACGCTTTGACCTGTTGCCGCCCTTGCGGGCGATGCTGGATTGGGACCAACTTCAGCGGCTCGACCGGGCCGCACCCTCACACTTTGAAACGCCGCTGGGGCGGCACATTCCAATCGACTACGATGGCGATGCACCGGGCATCACCTTGCGATTGCAAGAAATGTTCGGTGTCACCGCGCACCCGATGGTCGGGCAAACGCCGCTTCGCGTGACGTTACTGTCGCCCGGACAAAAGCCCGTGCAGGTCACACAAGACATCGTCGGGTTCTGGGCGACGTCATATGCCGACGTTCGCCGCGACATGCGCGGCCGCTATCCCCGCCACCCTTGGCCCGAAGACCCGACCCAAGCAGATCCCACCTTGCGCGCCAAACCGCGCGGCACATGAAGGGGATTTGCAAATCGAATCATGCTGTGCTAAGAAAAGCGTAATAAAATAAGACGATTATCAGGCACACCATGCAATCAATGCTTCGCAACTTCTGGACAGGGACCCTTCGGCCGCTTGTCAAACGCCCGCCTGCGTTGCAGGTGGCCGCGCTATGCCACCGCAAAGGTAAATCTGGCACCGAGGTGTTGCTTGTCAGCAGTTCCAGCGGGCGTTGGATTTTGCCAAAAGGCTGGCCGATTGACGGGTTATCCGCGGCTGAGGCCGCCAAACAAGAAGCCTGGGAAGAAGGCGGCGTCAAAAAGGCCTCCGCAGATGAAACCGGGATGCAGTCGTTTCTGGGCGAAAAAAAATTCGACGGCGGCGCGGTTATCCCCTGTGAAATCAAGGTCTTCCCTATCAAGGTCAAAAAGACCTCGAACGACTACCCCGAAGCAGAACTGCGCAAGCGGGTGTGGGTTTCCGCCGCGAGCGCAGCAGAAATGGTTGATGATGCTGGTCTGCAGGAAGTTCTTAGAAACTTTGCAGATGACAACGCTGCTGCGTAAACATGTTGTGACACTTGTCTAAAAACTGTACCCCCCTTTTCAATTCAAAATGGGGGACGCAATGCCTGATTCAAAGCCAACACATCAGTGGAAGACGCTTGACCGCGACCTAGGGCGCATTGGTGCCGTCGAATACGCGACGCAGTACGTCAGCAAACCATTGGTCGGCCTTGGAATTTCGCTGGTCTTTATCATCGTCGCCGCGCTCGGCAGTACGCTGTTCTTCGGCGGCGAATCCGTATCCTACGTTGTGATCGCTGCGGCCGCCTTTGGCGCCTATATGGCTGTCAACATCGGCGCCAATGACGTTGCCAACAACATGGGCCCAGCCGTCGGGGCCAATGCGTTGACGATGGGCGGTGCCATCGTGATTGCGGCCCTGTGTGAAAGTGCGGGCGCATTGCTGGCAGGCGGCGACGTTGTGTCGACGATTTCCAAAGGGATCATTGACCCCGACAGCGTCGCCAGCAGCGATGTGTTTATCTGGGCCATGATGTCGGCGCTGATTTCTTCCGCGCTTTGGGTGAATTTGGCGACATGGATTGGCGCACCTGTGTCCACCACCCATTCGGTTGTCGGTGGCGTGATGGGCGCAGGCATCGCCGCGGCAGGCTTTGCTGCTGTAAATTGGCCATCGATGGGCGCAATTGCTGCCAGCTGGGTGATTTCACCCTTGCTTGGCGGGATCATTGCCGCCGGGTTTCTGGCCTTTATCAAGTCTGCCATCATCTATCAGGACGATAAAATCGCTGCGGCACGGCGGTGGGTGCCGGTGCTGATCGGCATTATGGGCGGCGTTTTTGCCATGTATCTGGCGATGAAAGGCCTCAAGAAAATCATCGAAGTTGATTTACTAACCGCCGTTTTGATTGGCGTGGTCTTGGGCGCAGTGATCTATGTGATCTCGGCGCCACTGGTGCGGCGCCAGTCCGAAGGGCTGGAAAACAAAAACAAATCGCTCAAGGTGTTGTTCAACATTCCGCTGATCTTTTCGGCCGCACTCTTGTCGTTTGCACATGGCGCAAATGATGTGGCCAACGCCGTTGGGCCGCTTGCCGCAATCGTGCACGCCGAAAGCTTTGGCACATTTGCGGGCAAAGTCGATATTCCCACGTGGGTGATGGTCATTGGCGCCTTCGGGATTTCCTTTGGCTTGATCCTGTTTGGGCCGAAACTGATCCGCATGGTCGGTGGACAAATCACCAAACTGAACCCGATGCGCGCCTATTGCGTGGCACTGTCGGCGGCGATCACGGTGATCATCGCAAGCTGGATGGGCCTGCCCGTGTCGTCAACGCATATCGCCGTCGGCGGTGTTTTTGGTGTCGGTTTCTTTCGGGAATGGCACGCCGAACGACGCGCACGCCAGTCTTCGGCCAAACGCCCCGCCGCCAAACGCGTCGCGCTCGAGGAACGGCGCCGCCGCAAACTGGTACGCCGTTCGCATTTCATGACAATCATCGCAGCGTGGATTATCACAGTCCCCGCCGCCGCGCTCATGTCCGCAATCATCTTTCTCGGTCTGCACGCAGCGTTTGTCTGACGACAGGGGTGGGTCAAAACCCACCCTGCACGCCCACCAAAGCAGCCTTTCCGTCTTGTCGGTCGGAAGGCTGCTATGCGTCGCACTGGGGTCGCAGATACTTCGAAATTCGCATGTGGCGCAGGTTATGGACAACCGCCTTGCGCCGAGATGGGGCAAGGTGCATTGCCCCACTTTTTGTTACTTTCCCAAACAGTAGCGCATCACGGCCTTTTGGGCGTGCAGACGGTTTTCGGCCTCGTCAAAGATTACCGAATGCGGGCCGTCCATCACGCTGCTTGTTGCCTCGTCGTCGCGGTGCGCAGGCAGGCAGTGCATGAACAGGGCGTCAGGTTTGGCCTTGGCCATCAGGGCATCATTGACCTGATACCCACGCAGTTGGTTGTGCCGCCGTTCACGCGCGGATTGCGGATCATGCATCGATACCCAAGTATCGGTCACGATCAGATCCGCGCCCTTCACCGCCTCGTTCGGGTCGCGCACGGTGGTATAGAGCCCAGCCAGCGCCGGTTCCGGGTCCAATGGCGGCGGGCCGGTGAACACCAGTTCAAAATCAAACTGTTTCGCCGCATGGGCAAAGCTGGCAAAGACGTTGTTGCCATCGCCGGACCAGACCACCTTTTTGCCTTTGATCGGGCCGTTATGTTCTTCGAAGGTCATGATATCTGCCATGATCTGACAGGGGTGCGTGCGGTTGGTCAGCCCGTTGATGACCGGAACACTGGCATATTCCGCCATATCCAACAGCGTCTGTTCCTCGAAGGTGCGGATCATGATCAGATCAACATAGCGCGACAGCACGCGGGCGGTATCGGCGATGGTTTCGCCGTGGCCCAGTTGCATATCAGCCCCGGACAGCACCATCGTCTGCCCGCCCATTTGGCGGACACCAACGTCAAACGACACACGGGTGCGGGTGGAAGGTTTTTCAAAAATAAGCGCGACCATGTGATTGGCCAGCGGCAATTCCGCGTCCGGCGTGCCCTTTGGCAGGCCGGCACGGGCATCTTTCATCGCGCGACCGTTGCGGATGATATCATGAAGATCTTTGGCGGGGGTCGTATGGATATCTAGAAAATGGGTCATCGTTTTCGCTTTTGTTGGGCCTTGCAGCCATAAAATTTACAGGTGCGTCATTACCTGCACCAGTTTGCCATCATTGGTAGAGGCCAAGCGCCGCGGGTGAAACCCCGCCTGACGGAAAATCCCGATTGCGCGGGTGTCCGTCGTATTGGGGCCCACGGCGACCAATGCATGTCGTCGTCGCAATTCGCGCACGCGCGCCGCGATGTAGCCCGCGGCGTGACCCGGCCCCATAAAATCCGGGTTGCCAACAAACGTCGCCAGCCCCCGCGTCCCTTGCGGCAAATCGCCGAATTCGATCTTTCCTGCCGCGTGCACGTCAAAATCGCTGACGTAAGCAAAGGCAATCCGTCCGACTTCGACGATCCGCATATCGATGTTTATCTTGTCCATATCCTGCGTGATCTGCGCAATGTGTTTTTCCGCGTCAGGAAACCATGCCCTGACATGCGCCACCTGCAACCAGCGGCGCAGCAAAGGGATGTCAGCCATCGTTACCTTGCGAAAATCGTAATTACGCATTCGCCCCCTGCAGTTGGGACGCCGACGCATCAAGCTTTGCGACAGCAATACCAATATCTTCGTCCGAAATATTCAGCGAGGGCAGCAACCGGATCACGTTATCCGCCGCAGGCACCGTCAAAACACCCTGCGCATAACCCGCTTTTACGATATCGGTGTTTAGCGCCTTGCATTTCAGGCCCATCATCAACCCCGACCCGCGCACGCCTTCAAACACATCCGGGTGCGCCGCGATCAACCCTTCAAGTTTTTGGCGAAACAGTCCGGCTTTGCGGTTGACCTGAGCCAGAAACGCATCGTCGGCGATGATCTCCATCACTTTGGCGCCCACCGCACAGGCCAGCGGGTTGCCACCATAAGTTGACCCATGGGTGCCTGCCGTCATGCCCGATGCCGCGTTTTCCGTGGCCAAAACCGCACCCAAAGGAAAGCCGCCTCCGATGCCTTTGGCAACCATCATGATGTCAGGTGTGATCCCTGCCCATTCATGTGCGAACAGTTTTCCTGTGCGCCCCATGCCACATTGGACCTCGTCCAATATCAGCAAAATTCCATGCTGGTCACACAGGTCGCGCAGTCCTTTCAGACAGTGATCCGGGACCGGACGAATACCGCCTTCGCCCTGCACAGGCTCGATCATAATCGCGGCAATCTGGTCGCTGACGGCCGCATTCAATGCATCGTGATCGCCAAATTCCAGATGTGTAAAGCCGGGCAGCAGCGGGCCAAATCCCTTGGTCATTTTCTCGGATCCGGCAGCGGCAATCCCAGCGCTAGACCGGCCATGAAAAGACCCCGAGAACGTGATAATTTCGGTCCGGTCTACGCCTTTGTCATACCAATATTTGCGCGCCATCTTTACAGCCAGTTCACAGGCTTCTGTGCCCGAATTGGTAAAGAACACTGTATCCGCAAAGGTTTTATCAACCAAGGCATCCGCCAGCTTTTGCTGCGCTGGGATGTTGTACAGGTTGGACAAATGCCAGACTTTTCCGGCTTGTTCGGTCAGTGCGGCCACCAGTTCAGGGTTTGCATGGCCCAGCGCGTTTACCGCGATCCCCGCACCCAAATCTAAAAATCGGCGCCCGTCTGCCTCTGTTAGCCACGATCCGTCGCCGGATACAAAGGTCAACGGCGCACGTGAATAGGTCGGCAAAATAGAAGGGATCATTGCAATCATCCTTATCAATACGCCCGATTGGTGCAGGACCAAGGGCGCGGTGTCAATGTTTTAGGGGTACTGATGGTCGTGACAAAACGCGGCGCTGGGTTAGCGTCGGCGTCGGATTACATATGTCATACGGTTCATCATATCGCTGACATAGCGCGGATGTGTCGGCTGCGAAAGGCAAAATCGTAACCGACACCCATTCCGGTCATGCTTTTAGGCGATATCCGCTGCGCATCCAGCGCCAACAGATTGTGACAACCAAAGCACAGGCTGCGCCCACAACGCCCAGCCCAATCCACGGGCTGCTGTCGCTGACACCAATCATGCCAAACCGCACTCCGTCGATAATATAAAAGAACGGATTCACATGACTTAGCTTTTGCAAAAATGGCGGCAACGCGTCGATAGAATAAAATGTCCCCGACAGGAACGCGAGCGGCGTGATCAAAAAGTTCGAAATCGCGGACAACTGATCGAACTTATTCGCAAATATTCCCGCAATCAGCCCTAGACCGCCCATCAGGATCGACCCCAACAACACAAACAGCACGACCCAAACCGGATGCAGAATGCCCACACCCAAAAACAGGGCGCAACCCGCCGAAATCACAACAGCCACCAACGCGCCACGCGCGACTGCCCCGCCAATATAGCCAAACACCAGTTCAGCGGCTGAAAGAGGCGGCATCAGCGTATCCACGATATTGCCTTGCACCTTGGCCGACGCCAAACTGGACGATGTATTGGCGAATGCGTTCTGGATGACGGTCATGGTCAAAATGCCCGGCGCCAGAAACTGGATGAACGGCACCCCCATCACATCGCCGCGCTGCGGACCAATGGCGATGGTAAAGATCATTAAAAACAGCCCCGCATTGATCAGCGGTGCCATCACCGTCTGCGACCACACATTCATAAAACGGCGGATCTCGCGGCGGACCAATGTCCATGTGCCCAGCCAGTTTACCCGCCCGAAGCGGCGTACGCCCATTGCAGTCTTATCAGTCATCACATTTCCTCAGCATTTGCCAAGGACATAACCTATGGGTCAAAATTGACCAGCCGGTAGATCGAAAAATCTGCGCCGGCTGTTAGTCAGCATGAGCGTGCGGTGGTTGTCGGGCCGCAATAGACGCCTTTTGCGACCCAGATGTTGCCCTCGCGCCAAGGCATCGGTGCGAAAAGTCCCGTGCCGCCTTCACATCACCCGCGACAGTGACTAATATAGGGAACTGATACATTGTGACTGCCGGTGTCCGCTGGCAGCAACCGACCAATAAATAACCCGAAGGAATTCATATGTCCTGGACAGACGAGCGCGTCGAGACGCTCAAGAAGATGTGGGGCGAGGGCCAGTCGGCCAGCCAGATCGCCAAGGAATTGGGCGGCGTCACCCGGAATGCTGTGATCGGCAAAGTGCACCGTTTGGGGTTGTCGAACCGCGCCGGGACAACGGCCGCGCCAACAGCGGCGAAACCCGCCGTTAAGGAAAAGGCAGCAAGCCCGACCGTGAAACCTTCGGCACCCAAACCAGCACCAAAGGCCAAACCGGCAGCGCCTGCTGCGCCTGCGGCGTCGGTCCCAGCCGTGGTCGAAGAGGTGGAACTGGATGAAAACGGGATTCCAATCTCGGCTGCACGTCGCGCGATCATTCCTGCGGGTCAACCCCTGCCCCCACAGCCATCCGCCAACGAAATCAGCCCCGAAGCTTTGGCCAAAGTCAGCGAAGTCGAAAAGACCGCCAAGCGCATCAGCCTGATGGAATTGACCGAAAAGACCTGCAAATGGCCGATCGGCGACCCCGCAACCGAAGATTTCTGGTTCTGTGGGTTGGGCGTCCAACAAGGGAAACCGTATTGCGAGGCCCATGTTGGCGTGGCGTTCCAGCCAATGTCATCGCGCCGTGATCGCCGGCGTTAAGGCCCGACGCATCGGGCATGGTTTGCCCCATCCCAAAAACAAAAGGCCGCCGATTGGCGGCCTTTTTAGGTTTGCGCGGCACCGCTGGTTGATGATCCCACCTTGCTATCGCCATACCCCAGCGCCGCGTCGATCATATGACGCAGCTGCGCTGCGTATTCCTGCGGCGATGCATCCGCGACCCCCGGCAGCTTTAGCGAATGGCGCACCATTGCCATCCCCAATGTCGCCGCAACAAACAGCGCCAACTGCGGCGCGGCCTGCGCCCCGCCCATCCGCGCCAGCATCGGATCCATCAGCTTGCGGCGCAAACTGTCGCGCATCATTTCACCCACCTCGGGATCGGCACTATTTACAATAATCAGCCGGATCACCGCCATATGGTCGTCGGTTGCATCGGGGTTTGTGTATTTGGCAATCGCCACCGCGACCGGGTTTTCCCCTTCGCGCATCTCTGGCCAATCAAATGCGACATCCAGCACCGCTTTGAACAGCCCCAGTTTACCGCCAAAATACCGCGACACCAGCGCCACATCGACACCAGCCGCGCGCGCAATCTCCCGCAATGATACGGTTGAATAGCTTTGCACCACAAAGGCCTGCATCGCAGCTTCCAACAGCTTTTCACGGGTCACGTCAGCGTTTTTCATACGCCCCACCTACCGTCTTCATAAAATTTGTCAACAGTCGTTGACACGGCCCACTATCGCCCCATATTCATGTCAACAAACGTTGACAAAAGGATTCATCATGCCCAACACGGCTCTTATCACCGGTGCCTCGTCAGGGATCGGCCGCGAATTCGCCCGGCTGCACGCCAGTACAGGCGGCGACCTGATCATTACCGCACGCCGCGGCGCCGAACTTGATGCGCTCAAATCAGAACTCGAGGCTGCCCATGCCATTTCTGTGACGACGGTTGCGCTTGACCTTGGGGCCGATGGCGGCGCGGACGCGCTGTGTGAGGCCGTGAAAGACCGCCAGATCGACATTTTGATCAATAACGCGGGATTCGGGGGGCACGGCCTGTTTATCGACCGTGCGCTCGCGGCTGATTTGGCCATGATCGACCTTAACGTCAAAGCACTGGTCACACTGTGCCACCACATCGGCACCGCCATGGTCAAAAACGGCGGCGGTAAAATCCTGAACGTCAGCTCGACCCCTGCATATATGCCGGGGCCATTGCAAGCGACCTATTTCGCAACCAAAGCCTTTGTATCCAGCTTCTCACAAGCTCTCGACGAAGAACTGCGCGACAAAGGCGTGACAGTCACCGCACTGGAACCCGGCTATGTGCATACCGAATTCGCCACCACCGCCGACCTTGCAGGTACCGATCTGGTCAAACAAAAAGGCGCAACAGCCGCCGAAGCCGCAAAGTGCGGGTATGACGCCATGCTGGCAGGCAAACTGCGCATCATCAACGACGGCAAACTGTCATTCCTGCTGAACTGGGTTTTACCTATGCTACCGCGCCGCATGGCCCTGCAAAACATCCGCAAGCTACAGGAAAAATAGGGTGCAGCCCACCCTGATCCACACGCAAGGAAAACAAAATTGGACCACGCGATGTGAAAAGCCGACCCAGCTTTTCCTAAATTGGCTTCCCGCCACGATGTGATATTGTGGCGCAGAACCTACAGCGGAGAGGCCCATCGTGCGCCACCTCAAGGCATCAAAAACGGTCCTGATACGCGGAATCTGGCTACTGGTCGGGTGGGGGGCGCTAACGCTTGGCGTGATCGGAATCGTCGTGCCTGTCCTGCCGACCACACCCTTTGTGATTTTGGCCGCCTTTGCTTTTGGCAACGGATCACCGCGGCTGCAAAAACGTCTGCACGATCACGCGACCTTCGGCCCGATCATCGCGGAATGGACAGAAACAGGCGCAATCGCCCCGAAATACAAAGCCATCGCCGTGATCATGATGACCGCGGCCCTGACCGCCAGCATCCTCATGGGGATGCGGCCCCTGGTGATCACACTCCAAGCCCTCTGCATGACCGGCGCCGCAGCCTTTGTCCTGACACGCCCGAACGGGAAAGCATAACTATCGCAACCTAAACCGCGTGCGCAGACCAAGACCAAGGAAGAACAGCAGCGGCAGCGCGACGACCGTCTGAAATCCCGAAATGATCTTTAGGGACACAGGCAACTCCTGCAAAACATCCTCCAAGAAAACACGCCCAAACCCGAACACCGGAAGCAAATTTGAAAAGCTGGTTGCCACTGCAAGGCCCATCGCCGGCCACGGTGTATAAGTTTGAAGTAATCCGGCAAAGAGCGTCCCCAACCCAAATGCAAACACGCCAATCAACCAGTGAACGGGTCGGCTGATCGAATAGCCAAAATTCGATAGCACCTCGTAGGCCAGTATCGGAATGCGCGGCACCACCGGCCCTGACCGGGCCGCATGATGCATCTCACGGCGGAAAAAGAAATGCTCTTCTTCTGGCAAGCCCTGTTTGGCCATCACATGCCGCAATGCAGCGGCGGATCCTTTGGCAACAGAGGGGTCGTGATACATCACTGTCTTTGGCGGTGTCTTAAAGTGTCCAGAAATTTTGATTTTTGGCAGCACCCGGGTATCCACTAAAGGCCAATTCGTTTCACCTGTCGTAAAGACTGTTTTGTCGTGCCACATCACATTCGTAAAATCGGGAAAACGCGACAGGAAGCAAGCCTCTGCAAACGACGTTGGTGCCCCAAAAATCGCCTCCGAAAAATCCATTGGCTGATCTGTGCTACGGTCCGGGTCACCAAAGTGAGCGCCTGAAAAGTAGGTCAGACCCGAGAATGCGCATCCTCTGAATGAGCACCCGTTTGGAAAAGATCCTTTTCTAAAAGACGCAATTCGTTGAAATTTTGCATTGCTGAAAAGAGCGGGTTTGAAAAAACGAGTCCCGTCAAAATTCGCGTTACGTTCCATCCTTGCGCTTAGAAAATTCGCTGAGCAATGAAAGTTGGCGTTCAGCACAATCAGATCGGCGTTGAAATTCGCCCCTTGAAAGTTGGCCGCGTCGTCGAAAACCACCCAATTAAAATGTGCCAGCTGAGAAAAGTAAGTTGATGCAAACTCTGCTCCACGCTCAAAATGTGACCCCTGAAAAAAACTCGTATGAAACACCATTTGTTTTGCTAAGAGCCTGTGTTTGAAATGCAACCTATCCATTTGCGCCATTTTGCTGGGGTGTGGAATTTCGGGGACAATATCACTCGGCCCGTTTCGCCGGCACCACTCCTTTCGAAATCGCGCTGCGACCTCCTTGGCGACGACGTCAGTCCAAACGGTCGCCTCTAGATCGACCCTGATTATGGCGGCAATCGCTTGCCGCTTTTCGAGTGGCATCCCCTGACACGCCCACGCATTCCACAGATTGCGGTTGTTCTCGTGCAATTTCCCATTAACGCCATCCCCCTCCTGCTCCCCATGCAGGGTCATCAGGATATACCACGGGTTCTGGTTTGGGTCTTTCAGCTCAACTTTACGCATCACACCACCTCACGTTGCGCTGACCATTACCTATGTCACGTCGCGCAACAACCCATTCCCAACGCCCCCGACCCGCGCTATATGGCGGGGATGACCCAGAACCCGCCAAACCTCCGCCCCGACCTTGCCCCGCAAGCCCGCTTCTCTGAACCCAAGCGCG
This sequence comes from Yoonia sp. SWMV100, assembly GCF_056108365.1. Taxonomy (NCBI): domain Bacteria; kingdom Pseudomonadati; phylum Pseudomonadota; class Alphaproteobacteria; order Rhodobacterales; family Paracoccaceae; genus Yoonia; species Yoonia sp. SWMV100. The sequence continues at coordinate 701,801 of NZ_JBWBAQ010000002.1, forward strand.
AAGGCCAGCCGACAATCGGCATGGTTTCACTTGGGTGTCCCAAGGCATTGGTCGACAGTGAACGCATCCTGACCCGGCTGCGCGCCGAAGGCTACGCGATCTCGGCCGACTATGCCGGGGCCGAAGCAGTGATCGTCAATACCTGCGGGTTCCTCGATTCCGCCAAGGCGGAATCCCTTGATGCCATCGGCGAGGCCCTGATCGAAAACGGCAAGGTCATCGTCACCGGATGTCTGGGCGCCGAACCCGATTACATCCGCGAACACCATCCCAACATTCTGGCGGTGACCGGGCCACACCAATACGAACAGGTGCTGGACGCCGTGCATCTTGCCGTGCCGCCCAGCCCCGATCCGTTCATCGATCTACTGCCCGCGACCGGCGTGTCCCTGACGCCCCGCCACTATAGCTACCTCAAGATTTCCGAGGGCTGTAACCACAAGTGCAAATTCTGCATCATCCCCGATATGCGTGGTAAACTCGCCTCGCGTCCTGCGCACGCCATCCTGCGCGAGGCGGAAAAGCTGGTGCAGGCGGGCGTCAAAGAACTGCTGGTCATCTCCCAAGACACCTCTGCCTATGGGCTGGACCGCAAATACGACACCAACTCGTGGAAAGACGGCGAGGTGCGCAGCCATATCCTCGACCTGACGCGAGAGCTGGGCAAGCTGGGCGCGTGGGTGCGGCTGCACTACGTCTACCCCTACCCGCATGTGCGCGACCTGATCCCGCTGATGGCGGACCCTAGCAACGGCATCCTGCCCTATCTGGATATCCCGTTCCAGCATTCGCACCCTGATGTGCTGCGGCGCATGGCACGGCCCGCCGCCGCCGCCAAAACGCTGGATGAAATCCGCGCGTGGCGCGAAATCTGCCCCGACATCACCCTGCGGTCCACATTTATCGTGGGCTACCCCGGTGAAACCGAAGAAGAATTCCAGCACCTGCTGGACTGGCTGGACGAGGCCCAGCTCGACCGCGTTGGCTGTTTTCAGTACGAAAACGTCGCGGGCGCCCGCTCTAACGCCCTGCCCGACCACGTCGCGCCCGAGGTCAAACAAGACCGCTGGGACCGCTTCATGGCCAAAGCCCAAGCCATTTCCGAGGCCAAGCTAGAGGCCAAAGTCGGCAAGACCCTCGAGGTCATCGTCGACGACATCGACGAAGACGGCATCGCCACCTGCCGCACATGGGCCGACGCGCCCGAAATCGACGGGAACCTGTTTATTGATGAAGGCGCTGACGGGTTGGCCGTGGGGGATGTGGTGAAGGTCGAGGTTGAGGAAGCTGGGGAGTATGATTTGTGGGGGGCGCGGCGTCGTGAATCAACAAACTTTGAAACCTAAAATTTTAGGTGTTTGCGACTAGTAAGTGACCACTATTTCGTATGCTAAGTCATAGACACTTGAAGCGCTCCCACAACAACCAAACAGAGAGTAAGAACAGCCAGTATCCGCTGCATTGTGACATTTTCTTGATGTTTGCGATCTTCCTGTTCGGCCTGACTTATTGTTGAAAAGGCACGCCCTGTGACCTGATAGCCATTAGGTACTTTCTTCAAGTCACCTGTGTCCACTAATGATTCGAGTATGAAGCCAAGATACCTTCGCTCAGCCGAAGCCTCGGGATGAAAGTGCACACGAGAACCAAATCTACGATAAAAATATGTAATTTCATCAATAACGAATCGGCGGTCAGAAAGCGAGTTCTCAACAATTTCTTCCAGTAGCTGCAGACGACTAGAACGTGTCAACGTTTTACGATTGAAGAAAAACTGCCCAACTCGATCACCAAACCAGACACGATACTTTTTGAGCGTCAATGTACCAATTAAAAACGATATCGGGGAATGGTATTCTATCTCGTAGCGGCGAAAATAGTGCCGGATATAAAACTTCATACCGCTCAATGAAACAAACGAAAGAGAGGCTTGTTGACCCTTTCCAGTTCTCTCCTGAAACCACATTCCTGTCATACCTAGGTCATGATAATCTTTCGAAAGAAAACATTGCTCTCTATCTGTGGTTCTAAAACTCACTTCATAGTAGTCTCTAGCTTTTAATCGATCCTCGCCGCTAAGCGGAGTAGTATCCGGGAGTGGTTTGTCGTGAGCCAATTTCACAGCCCATTTAATAAGATTTCGTCCAAGTGCCAACATTTTGCTATTCAACTACATCAAGAACCAATCAAGATACTTCACACCCGAATTCGCTAAAACGCAAGCGACAGCCTTCTCTCAAGTCCCAGCCCGGCATAGCCGGGCAGCGCCCGGACCTCCCCCATGGGGAGGGCGCTTCGCACCCACCCCGAGGTCCAGACGCTGCCCTCTTGTTGCGCATTGTGTCACACAAAACTGCCATACGCATGTCCGACAATAATCCGACGCTTTGCCGACCGGCCTAAAGCGCCTCAATATACGTCCGCACGCAGTCCTGCACATGCCGGAACCGGTCCCCGCCAAGGTGCTTGCCGCCGTACCACCGCGTCACCACGATGATATGGCCGTGCAGCGCGGCGCGCTCTAACATCCGCACAATCACCATGCCCGCGCCGCTTTCGCCGTCGTCGTTTTTCAGCGGTCCATCGGGCAGCAGAACGGCCCAAGTATTATGCGTGGCCTTCGCGAATTTCTTGTTGCGGCACAGCGCCTTAATGAAATCACGTGCGTCTTCGGCGGACCCTACAGGCCCACCCGACACCGCATATTTCGATCCGCGGTCACTGATAACATTTTCAATGATGTTCACAGCAAACGCGCGATCACACAAACCCACGCCACGCCCACGCCGATCGCCGTTACCGCCACTGCGGCCGACCCGCAGTCCTTGGCCTGCTTTGCCGCGTCGCGTTTGTCGGTGCTGATGTCATCCACCACCCGTTCAATCGCCGTGTTCATGCATTCCGCCGCCAACACGAGAATGCCGCCCATCAGCAGCATCCCCCGTTCGCCCGCTGTCAACGGCAGAACCAGTGAAAGCGCCCCAAAAATGACATTCAAAACAACCCATTGTGCCAATGACCCTTCGGTTTTCCAGACGTGAACGAACCCGTCCCACGACCAGATGGCCCGCTGTTTCACCCGCATCATCTGCTGCCACATCGCGCTTTTCCCGTTTCACCATTTCTTTACCGCGCGGCCATAGTGTCTGACCCAACGGAACAATTGACCAAACTTATGCGGCCCCTAGCTTGGTGGCAACAATAAGGACGACGCGATGTACCCAGTCTATTCCCGGTCTGAACGGATCGCCGACGGCACGATGCACGCCATCGGGGTCATCGGCGCGATTGCCGGGTCCGTCTTGTTGGCCGTCTGGTTCGCGGGAACCGGCTATACCACCGCCATCGCGATTTATGGCGCGACGCTGATCGCGACTTTCGTCGCGTCCGCCAGCTATCATATGACCCCATGGGAAAACATACGGCCGACCTTGCGCCGGTTCGATCACGCCGCGATCTATCTTAAAATCGCGGGAACCTACACACCGCTGGTTGTGATAATCGGCAGCGGATTTGCGTATTTTGTGCTGGCCGTGGTTTGGGGGCTGGCTGTGATCGGCATGATCCTCAAGCTCTTTTTCTGGCAAACGCCGGGCCGGTTTGGCCCCGCGCTTTATCTGGTTATGGGCTGGCTTAGCGTGCTTCTGATCTGGTCGCTATGGCCCGTTGTGCCTGTCAGCACCATGGTGCTGATTGCGGTTGGCGGGCTGTTATATTCAGGTGGTGTCGTGTTTTACGTGGCCGACAACATGCGTTTTTCCAACGCAATTTGGCATGGGTTTGTTGTTACCGCCTCGGCCTGCTTCTTCATTGCGATCACAATCGCCATGATGCACCTTGGGCACGGTATGGAATACATGACCTGACGTCAGCTTCTGCGCACAGTATAACAGACCGATAACAAGTTTGCCGGTTTTCGTTTGAGGCCCGTGTCCCGGGGTTAGCTCAACCACTGTATCAAAGGGTGCTGCGTATTATAGCAGTGCCCTTTTTACAAACGTCAGATCGAACACCAGCCCGCATCACTCCATGATTGCACGTGTGCTTCGGGCGCGATACGCTGGTCGCATGTTTACCATTGAACACGAATTTGACGCGACCGTGGTTACCCTGATCGACGAGGGCGAAGCCCCTTTGGTCGAGGATGTCACAATCAATGCCTTCGAAGATTGCGTGACCGTCACACAGCTTGACCTGCACACGCAAAAAGTGGTGCAAATCACCCTGTCCTTCAGCCAACTTAATGATTTGCAAGCGGCGCTTGACCTGCCAGAGGGCGTCTATCGGTTGCGCAAAGACTAAGTGACACCAATCACCTTGTCCCGGCTCGTGTCGCCCCTGATGACCGTCAGACGCGATTTCGGCACCCCGATTGCCTTCGCCAGCAGTTTGATCACGGCGGCCGTGGCCTTGCCATCCTCTGGAACGGTGGTCACGTTCACCCTGACCTGCCCATCACGCAAAAACACATCATCGCGCGCGGCCTTGGGGGTCACGCGCACTGCAAATTGTGTGCCTGCAACGGCAAGGTGCGATAAATCTGTCATGACACTGATGTGGTCGCTTTGAAATGGACCGTCAACCTGGGTTGCAATCAGGGGATGCCTTCGGCGAGAGTACTTAAGGCAAGATGATACGAGGGCGACATGAGCACGGGTTTTTTCTGGGACGAGCGCAGTTTTTGGCACAGCGGCGGCAATTATGCTGGAATGCTCCCAGTCGGTGGTTTGGTCCAACCGATGGACGGCGGCCTGCCCGAAAGCCCCGAAACCAAGCGGCGGCTCAAGAACCTGATCGCGGTGACCGGGCTCGACCAGGACCTTGTGATGCAAGGGGCCGATATGGCGACCACCGATGACCTTTTGCGTGTTCATCCCGCACATTATCTGGGTGAATTCAAAGCCTTGTCCGACGCAGGCGGCGGAGAGTTGGGGCGCCGGACGCCATTCGGGCCCGGCGGCTATGAACTGGCCGCGCTTTCGGCTGGCTTGGCTAAATCCGCACTGACCGGGGTCCTGAATGGCGCGTTGGACAACGCCTATGCGCTGTCGCGCCCACCCGGGCATCATTGTCTGCCGGATTTTCCGAACGGGTTTTGTCTGCTGAACAACATTGGCATCGCCATCGAGGCGGCGAAGGCAGCAGGCCTTGCGCAGCGCTTTGCCGTGCTGGATTGGGACGTGCACCACGGCAACGGCACCGAAGCCGTGTTCTATGACCGTAACGACGTGCTGACTGTGTCGATCCACCAAGACCGCAATTATCCGATGGACACCGGCGGCTTTTGTGACAGGGGCCACGGTGAAGGTACGGGCTATAACCTTAATATCCCACTGCCTCCGGGCACCGGCCACCGTGGGTATCTGGCTGCGATGGAGAGGCTCGCGCTGCCCGCGATCCGTGCCTTTTCCCCCGATGTGCTGATCATCGCCTGCGGGTATGATGCGGCAGCGAACGACCCGCTGGGGCGGATGCTTGCCACTGCGGATACCTTTGCCAGGATGACGGCGCAGGTGATGCAGCTGTCGCGTGACATTTGCGGCGGTAAGCTGGTGATGGTGCACGAAGGCGGCTATTCTGAAACCTACGTTCCCTTTTGCGGCCATGCCGTATTGCAGACCTTATCGGGCAGCAGCGTAACCGCCCCTGACCCATTTGCCGACGTGTTTCCGCTGCGCCAACCGGATGCAGGATTTGACCGCTATCTTGACGGGGTCATCGCACAAATGGCTGCCGCTTTGTAAAAATCGGGTGCAGCTGCTTGCGGCGCTTTCATGTGCTTCTTATTTGAAGACAACGACACAAAGGACAAATGATGCCCACCCCAAACCCTGCTGCCCTCGAATTTCTGTTGACCCGGCGCTCGCGTCCTTCCAAAACGCTGACCACCCCGGTGCCGGATCGCGCGATGCTGGACACGCTGCTGACTGCCGCCGCGCGCACCCCCGATCACGGCAAGCTGGAGCCTTGGCGGTTTATTGTTCTGTCGAAACCCGCGTTGATGCGGCTTGCGGCTTTGGCAGAAACCCGTGGCGCGGCCTTGGGCATAGACCCGGATCAGATCGCCAAAACCCACAGCCAATACGCCTATGCTAATTTGGCGGTTGTGGTGATCTGCGCACCCGTGGCTTCGCAAAAAGTGCCGCAGATCGAACAGGTCTATTCTGCGGGGGCCGTATGTTTGGCGCTGGTAAACGCCGCGCTTGCGGCAGGCTGGGGCGCCAATTGGCTGTCCGGCTGGGCCAGTCACGACCGGGATTTTATTCGCGACGGTCTTGGGCTTGCAGATCATGAAACCGTCGCAGGCTTTATTCATTTAGGGACCGAAACAAGCGCCCCACCCGAACGCCCGCGCCCGGATCTTGCGAAAATCACCACATGGGTTGATGCATGATCTTTTCCGCATTTTTCAAGGCGCTGTCGCAACTGCCAGACCCACGGTTCCAGTCGGTGCTTTGGCGCGGCATCGGACTTACTATCGTGCTGTTGATTGGCGCCTATTCTGGCCTTATGGGGTTGATCAACTGGCTGACCGCCGACCCGATCAGCATTCCCGGCGTCGGAGAGGTCACGTGGTTCGGCGATCTGCTCGGATGGGGATCACTGGCGCTGATGATCTTCCTTTCGGTATTTTTGATGGTGCCGATCGCATCCGCGATGACATCGTTTTTCTTGGACGAGGTCGCAGATGCCGTTGACGAAAAATACTATCCCCACCTGCCTGCGGTGCCCGACGTCAGTTTTTGGGATGGAATGCGCGACACGTTGAATTTTCTGGGCGTGCTCATCGGGGCCAATCTGGCCGCTTTTGTGCTCTACGCGTTTCTACCCTTTGCGGCCGTATTCATCTTTTATGCGATGAACGGCTACCTGTTAGGGAGCGAGTATTTCCAACTGGCCGCCACCCGCCGCGAGGGGCGAGCGGGCGCGAAAGCGATGCGCAAGAAACATCAAGGCACGATCTGGGCGGCGGGCTGTTTGATGGCATTGCCGCTTTCGCTGCCCTTGGTGAATTTGGTCATTCCGATTTTGGGTGCGGCAACATTTACCCACCTTTACCATGCACTTAGTCGTTATTCAGATCCGGCGTCGCCATTCGGTTAAACCAATCGAAATCGCGTACGGATATCGCACCGGACAGGATCGTGCCTGCGATCACAATCCAAATCGGCACAGCCCACAGCGTGGTAATCTTGGCCTTGCGTTTGACCTGTGCGTCTGCGGGGGCCGATGCGTGGGTGCCGGGTACAACCTCACCCGCTTCGCCTTGGGTGACCATGCGCAGTGGCAACACGATAAAGAATACCATCGCCCAGATGATAGCAAAAAGTACAAAGGCAGAGGTCGGTCCCATGGCTGATCCTTTCAGACGGTTAGCTCTTAAATAGTCCCCTACGCGGATCAAGCAAGCGCCGTCGCTATCCGCGCGCGATTTGTCTCAGGGGCAATACCCAAATACCCATCAACAGCACGGTGAAGTCGCGGCGCAATTGCCGCCGGGTCGGTTTCCCCTGCCATCGCCGCGGTGTTTGTGATCGCACGACACATCGCGACCAGATCCTGCGCAGCGTACGGACCGGCGGTGGGGGCCACACGGCGCACAATTTGGGTGACCAGATCAATCAGGGCGACGTCGGTGTCGCGAATATCGGCATCCATGCCAAGACCAGGCTCGATATACTCCAATATCAACGCCAGACGCGGGCGCGTAAACTGATGCGCCAACGTTGCAGCGATCAACGCCGAGATCGCCTGATCGGCCGGCAGATCAGCCGTGACAACAACCAGAAAATCTTGCAATAGCGTTGCTTTTTCGCGCTGCACCAAGGCGGCGATCACCGCCTCTTTGTTCGGAAAATACTGATACAGTGAACCAATGCTCACACCTGCCGTGGCGGCGATATGATTGGTGGTCAGCCCGTCAAGTCCCTGTGTTTCCAAAATACGAGCCGCCGCCTCTATGATCGCGTCCAACGTCACCTTGGCACGCGCCTGCTGGGCCGTTTTCCTTGGGGTCAGGGCAGAACACATGGGTCATTCCAAATGCGAGTACCAAATATGAGCATTTACTCATAATTTAGACGCAATCGCAAGAACACTGGAAACCCGATGCAATTGACCGCCTTTCTTCACTTACGTGCGCTACCGACCTGGCTGGCCCTCGACCGCACCCAGCGCCGCGAAATTGCAGCCGCAGCGCTGCAACATGCCCTGCCAGACTCAACCGTCACGCTGCGATTTTTCGACGCCGAGGCGTTTCACGGTCGGGTCAGCGATGTTGCCATGATGACGGCTGACAGCCCACAGGATTACTATTTCGCCATCGAACGCCTGCGCGACACCGCCCTGTTCACCACCCCCTATTTCAAGATCATCGACATCATTCCAGCTTTTGAAAACGGCTTTGAGGCATTTGAAAATGCGGCGTAGTCAAGATTTTTTTCGCGGTAAAACCATTGTCGTGACAGGGGCGACGCGTGGGATCGGGCGGGCGCTCTGCCAACAATTGCTCGCGCAGGGCGCGCAGGTCATTGGCGTCGCACGCAATCAGGCGCAATTGACGGCAAGGCGCGGATGCTCCCATGACTTTGGCGCATCTTGCCGGTGATTGTCGTGCGGATGCTGCGCTAAACCTGTTCTAGTTCGATCAGACAGCCGTTGAAATCTTTGGGGTGCAAAAACAACACCGGCTTGCCGTGTGCGCCGATCTTGGGATCTCCGCTGCCCAAAACGCGTGCGCCCTCGGCTTGCAAATGGTCACGCGCCGCCAAAATATCATCAACTTCGTAACAAATATGATGAATGCCGCCCGACGGATTTTTGTCCAAAAATCCTTGGATTGGTGATGCGTCACCCATCGGATATAGCAGTTCTATTTTGGTGTTGGGCAGGGTAATGAAAACAACTGTCACACCGTGATCGGGTTCATCTTGGGGCTGGCCGACGTCCGCCCCCAACATGCTGCGGTACTGCGCGCTTGCCGCGTCCAAGTCAGGAACGGCAATCGCCACGTGATTCAAACGACCAATCATCATTATCTCCCTTTTTTCCAAAGTATCTTGTGGTTCCCGATGAAGCGCAACACGGATTGCGGTTAATGATCTATTCACCTTGTGCTGCTTTGAATGAAGCAAGCCGCATTCAAAGGGGAGAATCGCGATGGACGACATGATACTCACGCGGACACCAACCGCGAACCGCCCATTATTAGGGCTAACAGTGCTGGTTGTTGAAGACAGCCGTTTTGCCTGCGAGGCAATGCGCCTGCTGTGTCAGCGATCAGGTGCGCGCATTCGCCGCGCCGACAGCCTTCAACATGCGCGCCGGCATCTTGCGGTCTATCGCCCGTCTGTTGTGCTTGTCGATGTCGGGTTGCCAGATGGATGCGGGTTGGATTTGATCAGCGCCTTGGCGCAGGCCACCCCACGGATCGATGTGATTTTGGGGATCAGTGGCGACACCACGGTTCAAGACGACGTCATCAGCGCCGGCGCCGATGGGTTCATCCCCAAACCCATCTCTAATCTTGCGGCGTTTCAGTCCGCGATCCTCAAACATCTTCCGCTTGACCGTCAGCCACCCGGCCCCCGCGTCGTGACGGACGAAATGGTCAACCCTGACTTGATGGCCTTCCAAGACGACCTGCACCACATCGCCCAAGTTCTGGAAAACGCCGATAGCAATATCGACTACGTCACCCAGTTTCTTGGCGGTGTTGCACGTTGTGCCAAGGACAAGGCGTTAGGGACTGCTGTAAAAAACCTTGCGGATTTGCGGACCACCGGACACGATCTTGCTCCGGGCAGAATTGCGCTGTCTAACTTGGTGCAGAAACGTCTGTCGGCTGCGGGCCCGCTTTAGGTAGTTCGCGCAAATTTTGCAGGGTAGCGGTACGGTCAACGAAAGTGCGTCGACCGTGCCTGAAACCCTTCAATGTCGTCGGCATCATCTAAGGGCGCGGTACGTCAGTCCCGCCACTAACACGGCCGCAGGCAGCGCCAGGAATGCGACAGTGCGAAGCTGTCCGGCGCGGCTAAGCATATCGTGGCGCAAAGGGGCCGTTCAGACGCCCGCGCTGGCCTGCCGCAACAAATCAGTCACCTGACATGCAGCAGGAACGCGGACGTCAAACATCAGCTTTCTGGCGGCAGCACACGCAGGCGCAATTCACGCAGCTGTTCGTTCATCGGCTCGCTTGGCGCGCCCATCATGACGTCTTCGGCGCGTTGGTTCATGGGGAACAAGATCACCTCGCGGATGTTGCTCGCGTCGGCCAGCAGCATCACGATGCGGTCGATCCCGGCGGCACAGCCACCGTGGGGTGGTGCGCCATATTGGAACGCATTGACCATGCCGCCGAACCGCTTTTCAACCTCGTCCTTGCCATAGCCGGCAATTTCAAACGCCTTGAACATGATCTCGGGCTTGTGGTTGCGGATCGCGCCCGACACCAGTTCGTAACCGTTACAGGCCAGATCATACTGATAACCCAGCACATCCTCTGGTGCGCCTTCCAGCGCCGCCATGCCACCCTGCGGCATCGAGAACGGGTTATGTTCAAAGTCGATCTTGCCGGTTTCCGGATCGCGTTCGTAAATCGGGAAATCCACGATCCACGCAAAAGCAAAACGGTCCTTGTCAGTCAGGCCCAATTCTTCGCCAATCACGTTGCGGGCACGACCAGCGACTGCTTCGAATGCCTTTGGCTTGCCGCCCAAGAAAAACGCCGCGTCACCCACACCCAGGCCCAACTGCTGACGGATTGCTTCCGTGCGCTCTGGGCCGATATTTTTGGCCAGTGGACCAGCGGCTTCCATACCGCCGACCACTTCGCCGGATGACATCTTTGCTTGGGCTTCTTTGACGGAAATGCCCATTTCTTGCGCCACGCTGTCCGCCGTCTTTTCCCGCCAGAAGATATAGCCCATGCCGGGCAGACCTTCTTTTTGCGCAAAGGCATTCATGCGGTCACAGAATTTGCGGCTGCCGCCTGTCGGGGCCGGAATTGCACGGATTTGCGTGCCGTCCTGCTCTAGCAGCTTGGCGAAAATGGCAAAGCCAGATCCGGCAAAATGTTCGGACACAACTTGCATCTTGATCGGGTTGCGCAGGTCCGGCTTGTCCGACCCGTACCACAACGCAGCATCGCGATAGGAAATCTGCTCCCACGTTTGGTCAACCTTACGGCCACCGCCGAATTCCTCGAAAATCCCCGTCAGAACCGGCTGGATGGTATCAAACACATCCTGCTGCTCTACAAACGACATTTCCAAATCCAACTGGTAGAAATCGGTGGGCGACCGGTCGGCGCGCGGGTCTTCATCGCGGAAACAAGGCGCAATCTGGAAATACTTGTCGAAACCCGACACCATCAGCAATTGCTTGAACTGTTGCGGCGCCTGCGGCAGCGCATAGAATTTGCCGGGGTGCAGTCGGGACGGCACCAGAAAGTCGCGCGCGCCTTCAGGGCTGGACGCCGTGATGATCGGGGTCTGGTATTCGCGGAAACCGCCATCCCACATGCGGCGGCGCATGGATGCCACAACATCCGACCGCAGTTTCATGTTATTTTGCATCACATCGCGGCGCAGATCCAGATAGCGGTACTTCAACCGCGTCTCTTCGGGGTACTCTTGGTCGCCAAACACCATCAGCGGCAATTCTTTGGCGGCGCCTAAAACTTCGATGCCACGGGCAAAAACTTCGATCTCGCCGGTGGGCAGCTTGGCGTTGATCAGCGATGCGTCGCGGGCCTTTACCACGCCATCAATGCGGATACACCATTCCGACCGCACCTTTTCCACTTCGGCGAAAACCGGCGAATCCGGATCGCACAGCACTTGGGTGATGCCGTAATGGTCGCGCAGATCGATAAACAGAATGCCGCCATGATCGCGCACGCGATGCACCCACCCCGACAGACGAACGGTATCGCCCACGTTGGCTGCGGTCAGGTCGGCACAGGTGTGGCTACGGTAGGCGTGCATGATAATGTCCTTAAAATCGGCTTTTGTGTCGGCTCGATACACCTCTTTGCCTTGCTTATGTCAACCTCCAGCGTCTTGCGAGCCTAAATATCCCCGCCCGAGGCATCAAATTTCCAGAAATTCGATATGCTCGCTTGCACCTTTTGCCGCCATCCCTATAACCCACGAAGATTTGCAAAATAGGGGGCACGGCCATGCCAAAGCGCACTGACATCCAGTCAATCATGATTATCGGTGCAGGTCCCATTATTATCGGGCAAGCCTGCGAATTCGATTATTCCGGCGCACAAGCCTGTAAGGCCCTGCGCGAAGAAGGCTACCGCGTGATTCTGGTCAACTCGAACCCGGCCACCATCATGACAGACCCGGGGCTGGCCGATGCGACCTATATCGAACCGATCACACCGGAAATCGTCGCCAAGATCATTGAAAAGGAACGCCCTGATGCGTTGCTGCCAACGATGGGCGGCCAAACCGGGCTGAACACATCGCTGGCACTGGCCGATATGGGCGTGCTGGAAAAATTCGGCGTCGAAATGATTGGCGCGAAACGCGAAGCCATTGAAATGGCCGAAGACCGCAAACTTTTCCGCGAAGCCATGGATCGTTTGGGCATCGAAAACCCCAAAGCCACAATTATCACTGCGCCGAAACTGGACAACGGCAAGTTCGACATCAAGGCGGGCCTGCAATTGGCCATCGACGCCATTGAATACGTCGGCCTGCCCGCCATCATCCGCCCCGCCTTTACCCTTGGCGGGACAGGCGGCGGTGTGGCCTATAACCGCGAAGAATACGAATTTTACTGCCGCACCGGCATGGAAGCGTCGCCAATGGCCCAGATCCTTGTCGACGAATCCCTGCTCGGCTGGAAAGAATTCGAGATGGAAGTCGTGCGCGACAAGGCCGACAACGCGATCATCGTCTGCGCCATCGAAAACGTTGACCCGATGGGGGTCCACACCGGCGACAGTATCACCGTTGCCCCTGCCCTGACCCTGACCGACAAGGAATACCAGATCATGCGCACGCACAGCATCAATGTGCTGCGTGAAATCGGGGTCGAAACCGGCGGGTCCAACGTACAATGGGCCGTGAACCCTGACGATGGCCGGATGGTTGTGATTGAAATGAACCCGCGCGTGTCGCGGTCATCCGCTTTGGCGTCCAAGGCCACGGGTTTCCCGATTGCGAAAATTGCGGCGAAACTGGCGGTAGGGTATACGCTGGATGAACTGGACAACGACATTACCGGCGTCACGCCTGCATCATTCGAACCCACAATCGACTATGTCGTCACCAAAATTCCGCGCTTTGCCTTTGAAAAATTCGCAGGGTCAGAACCGCACCTGACCACCGCCATGAAATCCGTGGGCGAGGCGATGGCAATTGGCCGGACCTTCCACGAATCCATGCAAAAGGCGCTGGCGTCGCTTGAAACGGGTCTGACCGGCTTTGACGAAATCGCGATCCCCGGCGCACCCGATGCGGCCGCCATCACCAAAGCGCTGGCAAAACAGACGCCTGACCGTATCCGCGTCATCGCCCAAGCGATGCGCCACGGCATGTCCGATGTTGACATCAACGCGGTCACCAAATTTGACCCATGGTTCCTGGCCCGTATCCGCGAAATCATCAAGATGGAGGCCGAAATCACTGTGAACGGCTTGCCCGTCACCGAAGACGGTCTGCGCCGCGTCAAAATGATGGGCTTTACCGATGCCCGTTTGGCCAAACTGACAGGCCGCGACGAAGACAACGTGCGCCGCGCCCGGCAAAATCTTGGCGTCAACGCCGTCTTCAAACGCATCGACACCTGCGCCGCCGAATTTGAGGCGCAAACACCGTACATGTATTCCACCTACGAATCCCCCGTCATGGGCGAGGTCGAATGCGAGGCACGCCCGTCAGACCGTAAAAAAGTCGTCATTCTTGGCGGCGGCCCCAACCGGATTGGGCAGGGGATCGAATTCGATTATTGCTGCTGCCACGCCTGCTATGCGCTGACCGATCAGGGCTATGAAACCATCATGATCAACTGCAACCCCGAAACGGTGTCGACCGACTATGACACGTCGGACCGGTTGTATTTTGAACCGCTGACCTTTGAACACGTCATGGAAATCCTGCGGGTCGAACAGGAAAACGGCACCCTGCACGGTGTGATCGTGCAATTCGGCGGGCAGACCCCGCTGAAGCTCGCCAACGCGCTGCATGAAGCGGGCATTCCGATCCTTGGCACCACCCCTGACAGCATCGATCTGGCCGAAGACCGCGAGCGTTTCCAGCAGCTTGTGCAAAAACTCTGGCTGAAACAGCCGGTCAACGGTATTGCTTCCACCGATGCGCAGGCGCTCGAGATCGCTGAAAGCATCGGCTTTCCGCTGGTCATCCGCCCGTCCTTCGTTCTGGGTGGCCGCGCCATGGAAATCGTGCGCGATATGGACCACTTGCGCCGCTACATCTCAGAGGCTGTCGTGGTCTCGGGCAAAAGCCCGGTTCTGCTTGACAGCTACCTGTCTGGCGCGGTCGAGGTCGACGTGGATTGCCTGTCCGACGGGAAACACACCCACGTGGCCGGGATCATGCAGCACATCGAGGAAGCCGGCGTTCATTCGGGCGACAGTGCATGTTCGCTTCCGCCCTATTCGCTGTCCGACGCGATGATTGCCGAAATCCGCAGCCAGACCGAAAAACTGGCGCTGGCGCTGAATGTCGTCGGTCTGATGAACATCCAATTCGCCGTCAAAGACGAAACCGTCTATCTGATCGAGGTGAACCCCCGTGCGTCACGCACCGTGCCATTCGTGGCCAAAGCGACCGACAGCGCCATTGCATCCATCGCCGCACGGTTGATGGCGGGCGAACCTTTGTCCAACTTCCCGCTGCGCGCGCCCTACCCCGTCACCGAAAACCCGATGGACGTGCTGCCGTTGGGGGATGCCTTTACCTTGGCCGACCCGAATACACCGTGGTTCTCGGTCAAAGAGGCGGTTCTGCCGTTTGCCCGTTTCCCGGGCGTCGACACCATCCTTGGTCCGGAAATGCGTTCTACCGGCGAAGTCATGGGCTGGGACCGTTCGTTCCCGCGCGCATTCCTCAAGGCGCAGATGGGTGCAGGCACCAACCTGCCGACCGAAGGCAATGTGTTCTTGTCGATCAAAGACATGGATAAAACCGCCACAATGATCGAGGCGGCGCAGATTCTGGTCAGCCTCGGCCTGAACATCATTGCGACACGCGGCACGGCGGCATGGCTGACCGAAAACAACGTCACCTGCGAAATCGTGAACAAAGTCTACGAGGGCGGCCTTACCATCGTTGACCGTCTCAAAGACGGGCACATCGCGCTGGTCATGAACACCACCGAAGGCGCCGCCGCCGTCGACGACAGCCGCTCCATCCGCGCCGTCGCGCTTTACGACAAAATTCCGTATTTCACGACAGCCGCCGCGTCACATGCAGCAGCACTGGCGATGCAAGCACGCGAAGAAGGCGATGTTGGGGTGCGGTCACTGCAAGGTTGATAGCAAAAAAGATGCGCTGCCCCAATTTGGGCAGCGCACCTTTTGTTCGCAAACCTTATCTGCTGCGATGCATCCCAGCATACTTTTCTATAATTTGGGTGCGCAAGGGCGTGCGTCTTGAGCTTTTTTCAGACAACATCCATGAATAATACCCGTCGTAGTCACGCCGTTTTCGCGCCAACTGTCTAAACCGTAAGGGATCAATCCCTTCGCCAGAGTATACGCTCATCACTGCAAATTTTAGCATATTCAGTGCTTGGACATGATCGGCAGTCCTGTGGCCGACACCCGGCAAACGAAAGATTCTTGTTGCAGCATTCGCATCCACAAGTCGCATCACATGACGCATATCAAGTGAAAAAATCGGGTCTACAATGATCGAAACGTCTTTTATTTTGGATGCCCCGACCGCTGCGTCATTGTAAGCGGATTCCCAGTCTTGCTTTTGTGCGATAGGCCAGCGCGTCTCCCATGGGGCGATATTTCTACTCAAACTCGATATCGGACTCATTAACAGGGCACGGTCTATATTTAGCAGTGGTCCAAATGCCGCCGCGGCGTAGCCTCCCATAGATACTCCGTAGGCGATCCTCGCGGGAAATGCGTCTGCATTGGATAGCCTATACGCCTTCTCTACAATATCAACGAAACTTTCATGGCGATACCACCGCGTTTGACGTCCCTCCATGAAGGACACAACATTTATGCGCTGCTTCGCAAAAAATTCATGTCCCCATCCATTCCGCTGCGCAAAATGGTCCGGCACTACCCATATTGTCAAAGGTAAACATAATAGGTGCTGATGAATCAAAGATAGAAATTGAAGACGCATAATTTACGTTTGAAATTTTGGCCTCGAAAATTTTCGCGCCTGCTGTCGAATCTGTCAAAATTTTATCCTTCTCTCCAAGCTCGGTAGAGATAGCAAACAGCCATTCCTATTGGAATACGAACATCCACTTTATATTTTTTGATCAATTTAAGTAACGACACCTTTGAAGGTCGTCGGTTTATTAGGAAACGTAATTCGCTGAGAAATACAAAACCAGTGGTTTAATACGACAACCACAAAACCATCGAACCACTGATCACGCAGCGCCCGGCTGATACGCGATACATAGGGAGTCCTCTGGCCCGTTCCATGGCTGGATCGTTGTGTTCACCTGACCGCCCGCAAAGGTTCGGCCCATTGTGGCAGCCCCCAGACGGGTCAAAAACTGCCATATTCCCCTAGGTCACTTTGTCTCGGTGTGGACATCGTACCCTGCTCCGCTTTAGGGTGATCCTGAACCAGATTGCGAGGGATCCATGCATAAAGTCGCCATCACAGGCACCGGGGTTTACACGCCATCGCAGGTGATCACCAACGCAGAACTGGTCGACGCGTTCAACGCCTATGCCGACTTGTGGAATGCCGAAAACGCCCCCGCCATCGAGGCCGGATTGGTCGCGGCAAAGCCCTATTCCTCTGTTGAATTTATCGTGGCGGCGTCGGGAATCGAACGGCGCTATGTGCTTGATAAAGCAGGCCCGCTCGACCCTGCCCGCATGTTCCCGCATCTGCCGCAGCGCAGTGACGATGAACCCGGCTATATGGCCGAAATCGGGGTTGATGCCGCACAAAAGGCGATCTCGGCGGCAGGCCGGACCGCTGACGACATTGATCTGGTGATCTGCGCCGCATCCAATATGGAACGCGCCTATCCGGCGGTCGCGATTGAAATTCAGCAGCTTTTGGGTGCGGGTGGTTTTGCGTTCGATATGAACGTCGCCTGTTCCAGCGCGACCTTTGGCATCCAGACCGCCGCCGACATGATCCGCGCCGGGTCGATCCGGTCTGCCATTGTGGTGAACCCCGAAATTTGCAGTGCCCACCTCGAATGGCGCGACCGCGACTGCCATTTCATCTTTGGCGATGTGGCAACGGCCACATACCTTGAGCGTGACGAGGGACTGGATCAGCGCCATTTCAAGGTGCTCTCTACCCGCTGCGCCACCCAGTTCAGCAATAATATCCGTAATAACAACGGCTTCTTGCGCCGCACCCATGACGCAATGGACGACCGCCGCGACATGCAGTTCATGCAAAACGGGCGCAAGGTGTTCAAAGAGGTGCTGCCGCTGGTCAGCGAACATATCGCCGCGCATTTGGCTGATGCGGGCATCGCGGCGTCTGATCTGCGCCGTCTGTGGCTGCATCAGGCGAACAAGGCGATGAACGATTACATTGGCAAAAAAGTGCTGGGGCGCACGCCAGAACCGCACGAACAGCCCAATATTTTGCAAGACTACGCCAACACGTCATCCGCCGGATCAATCATCGCGTTTGCCAAACACTCCAGTGATTTTCTGCGCGGCGACAAGGGCGTGATCTGTTCATTTGGGGCCGGCTACTCTGTCGGGTCCGTCATTTTGGAGCGCGCATGAAACGCCTGATAATCCTGACTACCTTATGTTGCCTGTCCGCATGTGGCGTCCCGCTTGTGCCGCTGATTTAACCACTGACCCGTTTGTGGACATCTTGCAGCGTTTCCACCCGCTCTGAATAGCGGTCGGTCAGCATCGCGTTGCGTCCACGTGTCATGACGGTAAAGCGGGCAAGCTCTTGCATCACATCAACGATTCGGTTGTAAAACGCCGATGGCTTCATGCGTCCTTCCTCGAACTCTTTCCATGCCATCGGGACCGACGACTGATTTGGGATCGTGATCAACCGCATCCAGCGCCCCAAAATCCGCATTTGATTGACGGTGTTAAACGACTGCGATCCGCCACTGACCTGCATCAGCGCCAGCGTTTTCCCCTGCGTGGGACGAATACCGCCGATTGGCGACAGCGGCAGCCAGTCGATGATGGTTTTCATCACCCCCGTCATGGCGCCGTGGCGTTCGGGGCTGGACCAAACCATACCCTCGGACCACATCACCAAATCACGCAGCTCCGCGACTTTGGGGTGGGTTTCATCGGCATTGTCATCGGTCAACGGCAAGCCTGATGGGTCATAAAACCGGGTTTCACAGCCCAGCGCCCGCAGCACGCGCGCGCCTTCTTCTGCGCAGCGGCGCGAATAGCTCACGTCACGCAGCGACCCGTATAACAACAAAATGCGCGGTGGGTGCCCGTCGTCGTCAGGATGAGAAAGCTGTTTAAAGTCCAAAGGTTGCAGCGCACCCGGAAAAACATTTGGCATATCGGATATGTCCATGACGCTATTTGTTTTCCTCTAGGTGAAGCTTCATTTCGATCAACACCTTTTGCAGCGCGGTTGTTTCATTCAACAGCCGCTTTGCTTCGTTCACGCTGATCACACCGTCCGCGATCGATGTCTGATACTCGGCCATCAAAAGCGCGAAGCGGTGGCTCAGGCGGATCACATCGTCGTTGACCCCGCCGTCGATATTGGACTGGTCCGTATCATAGGTCAGCGTGATACCCCGCATTTCAGCAAGCGCCGATGTCACATGCGGATATGACGCCTTTGCCTCCAGCAGGGCGACGGCGTCAACAGGCATATACCGGTCAGCGTGTTCAGGATTGTCCGAATAATATCGCCCCAGCGTCGCCTTAGATTTCCCGGTCAGGGCGCAGGCTGTTTCAATCCCAACATCTTTAACCAGACTTTCAGTGTGCCGTTTGAGGTAGTTCGTCATTCATCATCTCCGTCCACGCCCCACTTTGCGGGGAAAATCGCAATCTTATTCCCATTAATCATTCGTGATCGATATGTCATTTAGAAATTGCCTCGTGTTCTGAGGTAGTTGTTACAAGTATTGGGCGTCGACGGGCGCCTTTGTTTACGGATCGCGATCCAGGGGCTATTTTTGCCGGGCCCGGCAACACCCCCTGTCTTGGTCTTGCCAAGATCAACACGCCAGCGGTATGGAGCCGCATGGCAAAACTATACTTCAATTATTCGACCATGAACGCTGGTAAATCGACGGTGCTTTTGCAGGCGTCTCATAACTATATCGAACGTGGCATGCAGACATATCTGATGATTGCGCAGCTTGACAACCGCGCGGGACAGGGGCGCATCGGCAGCCGCATTGGCATTGGTGCGGACGCCGACACATTCGCCCCGTCAGAAAACCTGTTCACCAAAATCAAACACCGCCTTGATCAAGGCCCCTGCGCCTGCATCTTTGTCGATGAAGCCCAGTTTCTGGATGCAGAGCAAGTCTGGCAATTGGCCCGTGCTGTGGACGATCTGGGGGTGCCCATCATGGCCTTCGGGCTGCGGGTGGACTTTCTGGGCAACCTGTTTCCCGGGTCTGCGGCGCTGCTCGCGCTTGCTGATGAAATGCGCGAGGTTCGCACCATTTGCCACTGCGGAAAAAAAGCGACGATGGTCGTGCGCAAAGACGCCGAAGGGACCGTTCTTGCCGCTGGCGATCAAATCGCTATCGGCGGTAACGACCGCTATGTATCGCTGTGTCGTCGGCACTGGCGCGCAGCAATGGGCGACACCGCCTAGGGTGGATTTGAACCCACTGCCAAGTCAATAAAAGCTCTGCGGATCGATATCGATGGTTAATCGGGCATTGGTGGGCAACCGAAACTGCCCCACCCATTGCGCGAGCGCCTGTTGCAACGGCGCCCCTTTGTCGGCCTTCACCAGTAATCGCACCCGGTGGCGACCACGTACCCGTGCAATCGGTGCTGGCGCGGGGCCGAACACCTGCGCCCCGATCCGGCGCAGCGGTTCGTCCCGACGCGCCATATCCGCCCCCAAATCAAACAGGTCCTGCACATTGGGGCTGCTTAAAATTATCCCGGCCATGCGCCCATAAGGCGGTACGCCCGCTGCGCGCCGCTCGGCTGCTTCGGCTGCCCAAAATGCCTCTTCATCACCGGCAAGGATTGACCGGATCACAGGATGTTCCGGCTGATAGGTCTGCAACATCGCCTCGCCTGGTACCTGTGCACGTCCGGCGCGGCCCGCCACCTGCCGCATCAATTGAAACGTCCGTTCCGCCGCGCGTAAATCGGACCCTTGCAGCCCCAGGTCGGCATCGATAACGCCCACCAGCGTCAGCAAAGGAAAATTGTGTCCCTTCGCCACCAACTGCGTGCCGATAATGATATCGGTGCCACCTTGGGCGATCTTCTCGATATGTGCTTTCATCGCACGCGCCGATCCGTAAAGGTCCGACGACAATACCGCGATGCGGGCCTCTGGGAACAGCGCGGCCACCTCTTCGCCCATCCGCTCCACGCCGGGGCCAACCGCACTGAGCTTGTCTTGGGCTTCGCAATGTGGACAGATCGTGGGCATCGGTTTCGTCTCACCGCATTGGTGGCACATCAGACGTTTGAGGAACCGGTGTTCCACCATCCGCGCATCGCAATGATCACAGGCAATCTGATGCCCACAGGCCCGGCACAAAGTGATCGGCGCATAGCCCCGGCGGTTCAAAAACACGAGCGATTGTTCGCCCTTTTCCAGACGCTGCGCAATCGCATCACGCAGGGTGGGTGACACCCACCGTCCGCTTGGCAGGTCTTCGGCACGCATATCGATCGCGGACATCTTCGGCATGACAGACGCACCAAATCGCGACGTCAGGGTCAGCCGCCGGTACTTTCCCGCCTCGACATTGGCCCAGCTTTCAAGGCTGGGCGTGGCCGACGCCAGTACCACCTGCGCGCCATTGATCGCGGCACGCAGCACCGCCATATCGCGGGCATTATACAGCACACCGTCTTCTTGTTTATAAGATGTGTCATGTTCTTCATCGACGACGATCAAGCCAAGGTTCTGATAGGGCAAAAATAACGCTGACCGCGCACCGACAACCATCTGCGCGTCGCCCTGCCCGACCATCCGCCAACAGCGGCGCCGTTCGGTCATGGTCACACCCGAATGCCACTCGGCAGGCTTCATGCCGAACCGGGCTTCGACGCGGTTGATGAATTCGCCCGAAAGGGCAATCTCGGGCAACAGCACCAACGCCTGACGGCCCATGCGCAGACATTCGGCGACGGCCTCCAGATAAACTTCGGTCTTGCCGGATCCGGTCACACCTTTCAGCAGCGTCGTGCCATAAGTATCGGTGCGCAAAGCGGCGCGCAGGGCCTCTGCCCCAACCAACTGATCGGCACTTAACGCTTTGCCGCCGTGATCAGGGTTCAGCGTTGGATAGGGGGTATCGCGCGGGGCGTCTTCCTCGCGGACAGCGCCCTGCTTGACCAATCCTTTGACAACCGATGTGCCAACACCCGCCATCTCGGCCAGTTCGCCCAACGTAAACGACAGCCCGCCATAATCGCGCAACACCTCCAGCACCTTTTCACGCGCGGGCGTCATCCGCGCCGGCTCTGCCGTACCCAGCCGGTACACCGTGCGCATGGATTGCGTTTCACCCAAACCCGGCGCGCGGGTTGCAAGGCGCAACATCGCCGACATCGGGGTCAGGGTGTAATCCGCAGCACGCGTCAGGAACATACGCATTTCATCGCGCATCGGTGCCACATCCAGCACACGGATCACCGCGCGGATCTTGCTGCGGTCATAGTCGCCCTTGCCCGGTCCCCATACGACGCCCAACACCTTGCGCGGCCCCAGCGGCACCTCGACAAATGCGCCCAGATGACACCCGCCTTCGGGCGCCTTGTAATCCAGCATCCGGTCAAGAGGCTGCGCCGTCAGCACGCCAATCAAATCGCCTTCGTGAAAATAGCTCTGTGTCATATCCACCTTTTGAGGGTTCACGCTGCGCCTGCCTTCAGGTAAACGCTGTCACAACAAAGACCAACCCATACGCGGAGTGAAGCCATGAAGTTTTTCGTAGATACAGCCGAGATCGACCAGATCAAAGAACTCAATGACCTTGGGATGGTCGACGGGGTCACAACAAACCCGTCCCTGATCGCAAAATCAGGCCGCAACATTCTAGAAGTGACCAAAGAAATCTGTGACATGGTCGCTGGTCCCGTCTCTGCCGAAGTTGTGGCGCTTGACGCCGAAGGCATGCTTGCCGAAGGCCGCAAACTGGCGAAGATCGCTGACAACATCGCTGTAAAAGTGCCGCTGACATGGGCCGGGCTGCAAACCTGTAAAACCCTGACCGACGAAGGCATCATGGTCAACGTAACCTTGTGTTTCTCGGCCAATCAGGCGCTGCTTGCCGCCAAAGCGGGCGCCACATTCATCAGCCCCTTCATCGGCCGTTTGGACGACATCAACATCGACGGTCTGGACCTGATCGAAGACATCCGCACAATCTACGACAACTACGGGTTTGAAACGCAAATCCTTGCCGCGTCGATCCGGTCTGCCAACCACATGTCCGATTGCGCCAAAATCGGCGCAGACGTCGCAACAGCACCACCCGCTGTGATCAAAGCGATGGCAAATCACATCCTGACCGACAAAGGTCTGGCTGGTTTCATGGCCGACATCGAAAAAGCGGGCATTAAAATCCTGTAACCAACTACCCCCGCCAAGTGACGCGCGCGTGACTTGGCGGGGATGCCGCCACTGTTTGCACGCGTCATAGCAACGGTTTTGCGGTGCCTTGAATTCGATCCCGCTCACGGGTATCTTGCATCTATGCATTTTCTTAAAACAATTATGACCGCGCTGTTGCTTTTTAGCATCCTGCCTTGGTGCAGCATTGCTGCTGCGTCGGCGGCGACAGGTGACATTGATGGGAATGGCTATTTTTCGGACGAAGCGCCCGTTATACAAGATGCTGATGTGACCAAAGCAAACTTTGCCGCCCCCGTGAAAAACAAACGTATCGCCGTGCTTCAACAGCCGCAGTGCGGAGCAAACGCCCTATCACTGTCTGGCATTGACGATCTCTTGTTTTTCCCGCGCAAGGCGCAATTGGCCTTTGAACAACAAAATTTCGTTCCGCGTTACGCCCAGGCGCCACCAACTTCGCCTCCTCGTTCTGTCTGATTGAAACCCGGCGTATCGCGCCACTTTCCTCCAGAACGAGAGATCATACCAATGTTGAACAGACGTACCTTCGTCGCCACTGGTGGCGCGGCAGTTCTTGCTGCCTGCACCCAGCCGATCCAAGACAACGCAACGCGCACTGAAACCGTGCCCACTGCGCCATCGTATCCAGCGCTGCCCGAATTCTATCAAGCGATTTGGGACGAACCTTTCCCGGTACCGGCCATTCCGGAAGGAACCATTGCTCCTCACCTTTGGCGCCAAGAGGTCATAAATTTATGGCCCAATCATCCCCGTGGCACCATCATTATCGATCCTGACGCTGCCATGCTCTATTTTGTCGAATCCGAAGATTACGCGACCCGATATGGCGTCAGCGTGGGTGCTGCCGGATTCGCTTGGGAGGGGACTGCAAGGCTCCAATTTTGCCGTAAATGGCCGCGATGGAATGTGCCTGAAGAAACAATATTAAGGAAACCCGACCTCGAACCGTACTCTGTCGCAAATGGGGGTATGGATCCCGGACCGGGCAATCCGATGGGCGCAAGAGCACTCTATCTTTTCCAAAACGGCGAAGACACGCTCTACCGTGTGCATGGAGCTGCGTCGCCACGTGAATTGGGCAAGGCAGTGTCGTCCGGCTGTATCCGTATGCTGAATCAAGATGTGATTCATTTGCACAAGCGCGCGGTTCACGGCGCGTCAGTGATTGTTCTTTCGTCTGTGAAGCCAAGGGGACTTGGGCAGCTATATTGATGCTAAAGGCAAGACGCAGGTGTAAATTTCGCGCTGATAGCTCGTCCTATCAGCGCGGGACCGATCAGCGTCCTCGTCAGGCAAGGGCCCGACCAGAGCGGCACCCTTTTGCGATGGATTGCGGCGCGATCGTGATAGAAATCAGTCGTACGCCCCGCAGAATCAATGACCGCAAAAAGCAGACAGGTGAGATGAAGACTATCTCACGCAAACATATGCGTCCCCGCACTGCCATTCCTGGCTTGTAACTTAGACCCGCGCCATCGGGCCACGATCTGCGCCAAACGGGTCAAACCGCGATATGGCGAAACGGACAACGTCCCTTGGCGCGGCAAAGTGAGTCCCAAAAGTCACCAACTGGCCGCCCGCGAAAATAGTTGCGGAACCCCGCGCCCCAGTCTGCTACAGTTTTAAAAAAAGCAAAAGAGCAGCCAATGACAAAACCTGTGATGGACGACACCCTGCGCGAACAGATCATCGCGAATCCAAACCTATTACTAGAGGATCCAGACGTCATGCGTGCCCTTGTCGGCGGCAACGACGACAAGATGGGCGGCAATATCGTCGACCTGCGCGGCATCGCGATGGAACGTCTCGAGGCGCGGTTTGACCGCCTTGAAGACACCCACCGCAACGTCATCGCCGCCGCCTACGACAATCTTGCCGGCACCAACCAGGTGCACCGCGCAATCTTGCGGATGATGGACGCGCACACCTTCACCACCTTTTTGGAAGACCTCGCCGGGGACGTCGCGAACACCCTGCGCGTCGATGCCATCCGGCTGGTCCTGGAAAGCGCAGAACCAGAGGCGGACAATGACATGGGGCCGGCGGTCGCCGTTGTTCCAGAAGGGTTTATTGACGATTACATCACCCTTGGCCGCAACATGCCTGTGCGTCAAATCACGCTGCGCAAATTCGACAACAAGGGCGCCAGCCTTTACGGTAGCCGCGCTGGCTATATCCAATCCGAGGCCTGCCTTAAACTCGACCTTGGCAAAGGCAACCGCCCCGGCATGCTGATCATGGGGTCCGAAGACCCGCAGCAGTTCAGCGCCCAACAAGGTACTGATTTATTGACATTTTTCACAGGTGTATTTGAACGCGTCATGCGCCGCTGGCTCGGGTAATCCCGATGATTTCGGCCGCGCTTACCGACGCATTAGCCAGATGGCTGGACCATCAGCGCGCGCTGGCGGGGGCATCAGACAACACGCTCAAAGCCTATCAATCAGACGTGCTTGGGTTTCTGTCTTTCATGACCCAGCACAACGGCGGGCTGCAAGGGTTCGCGCCGATTGCCCAGATCGGCGTGCGCGACATGCGGTCGTGGATGGCCCATGAACGCGGGCGCGGTGTGGGCGCGCGGTCGCTTGCCCGCGCTTTGTCAGCGGTCAAGTCTTTCTATCGCTGGCTGGCCGAACGCGAAGGATTTGAACCGACCGCTGTGCTGTCGACCCGCTCTCCAAAGTTCCAGAAAAAGCTGCCGCGGCCACTGGCCGAAGACGCCGCAAGCGCAATGATCGACATGGTCGAAATGCAAGCCCGCCAACCGTGGGTTGCCGCCCGTGACACCGCCGTAATCACATTGCTTTACGGTTGCGGCCTGCGGATATCCGAAGCACTTAGCCTGAAAGGCGCCGACGCGCCCCTGCCGGGCGTGTTGCGGATCACCGGGAAAGGCGACAAGGACCGTATCGTGCCCGTGATCGACGTCGCGCGCGATGCGGTTGATGCGTATCTGCGGGTCTGTCCCTACCCTAAAGAGCCGCGCGCGCCTCTGTTTCGTGCGATCCGCGGCGGCCCGCTTGCGCCCCGCGCAATTCAAAAAGTGATGGAACAAACCCGGATGCAGATGGGCCTGCCCGCGACCGCAACGCCCCACGCGCTGCGCCATTCCTTTGCGACGCATTTGTTGTCGGCAGGCGGCGACCTGCGCACGATTCAGGAATTGCTTGGCCACGCATCCCTGTCCACAACGCAAGCCTATACCGCGGTAGATTCAGCACGCCTGATGGAAGTTTACGATAAGGCCCACCCGAAAGCGTGACTAACAGATTGCCCAACAGAGCGTTTTACGCAATGAAGCACGCATGACTTTAAAAACCAAAGCCCTCGCTGTTCATCTTCTCACTGCCACCGGTGCCGTTTTCGCGATGCTTGCGATGCTGGCCGCCGTCGAAGAAAAATGGAACCTTATGTTCCTGTGGCTGGTCGTCGCGTTCTTCGTGGATGGAATCGATGGCCCATTGGCCCGGCGATATGATGTCAAAACCAACGCGCCTATCTTTGATGGTGTCCTGCTGGATCTGATCATCGACTACCTGACATATGTCTTTGTGCCCGCTTATGCGCTGTTCAAATCGGGGCTTTTGCCCGGTTGGACCGGTTGGTGTGCGATCATCCTGATCACCTTTACCTCGGCGATGTATTTTGCCGATACACGCATGAAAACCAAGGACAACTCCTTTTCCGGCTTCCCGGGTTGCTGGAACATGCTGGTTTTAGTGATTTTTGCGTTGGAGCCAAATTTTTGGGTTTCATTGGCGCTTGTTGCCAGCCTTGCCATCGCGATGTTCTTGCCGCTGAAGTTCGTGCATCCGGTGCGGACCGAACGGTGGCGAAACGTGACATTGCCTGTCGCTTTGGCTTGGACATTCTTCGCTGGCTGGGCTGCGTGGGTTAAATTTCACCCCGACAGCTTGGCGCATTGGGGGTTGGTCACAACCTCGATCTATCTGCTGTTTGTTGGCGTGACACAGCAGATCATTCCGGCCAGATCATCGCGTTGAACTAACGTTAGGCGAAAATTATTCCCCGTGCTATAAAAGCGTTATTAAATTGACGCTCGCCCGAATTGGGGATTTTTCGATGAAATCACTTTACGCTGCGCAACATTTACGTGCGCCCGCCACTGCCCGCCAATCGCCCAAGCCCACCTCGGCGCTGCAGCGCGTTGCTGACCAAAGCGCCGGAAGCCAATCGCTTGCTGCGTTGCAGCGCATGGCCAATGCCCGACCGCCGTTGCAACGGATGGAAGAGGATGAATTGCAGGGCAAGTTCATTCAGCGCATGGAAGACGAAGAATTGATGCAGGGCAAAGCGATCCAGCGCATGGAAGAGGACGAGCTGCAAGGCAAGTTCATCCAGCGTGCAGAAGCCCCTGCGCCCAAGGCAAACAATACCGGCCTGCCTGACAACCTGAAAGCTGGGATTGAAAACCTGTCTGGCATGTCGATGGACCACGTCAAGGTTCGCCGCAACTCTGACAAACCCGCCACCGTGCAGGCCCACGCCTATGCCCAAGGCAGCAACATCCACCTCGGCCCCGGTCAGGAACAACACCTGCCCCACGAGGCATGGCACGTGGTGCAACAAGCCCAAGGGCGGGTAAAGCCGACGATGCAAATGAAGGGCGTCGCAGTGAATGATGACGTGGGGCTGGAGCAAGAGGCGGATGTAATGGGCGCGAAGGCGTTACAGCGCGTAGCTGACACAGCATTACAAATGCGGGCGATCACGTCATCAGCAAGTTTACTCACATTACAGCGGGTTGTTGACCTCACAGCAAAGCAAAAAAAAAAAATAACGTCTGATGCCCTTACGAAATGGGGCGAAGCCATCGAAACACAATATGGTGCCGAATATGTCGCGGAAACATGTGCAGGATATGTCGAAACTTTAACAGCAGCCTTCAATTCGGCGTCGGAAATTGTAGACTACATCAGCAAACACAAGTTCCGGGATGTCGATAACGGGGTGGGAATCCCATCGAGTTCCAACAGCGCATCCGCAGAACCAGAAAAAGCGCCCGACCCTTACGTTACAGCACGAAAAACCATCGGCAAAAAAACGACGCTTGATGCAAGCAAACTATCAGATAATGATGTCGATCTGATTATGCTTGCCATGGAAGAACTGGGCAGCTGGTCTGCAGCGACCGAACGCTACGTGTTGGCAAAGGAATCGACCCCGCTTGTTTCGAGGCCCGATGCAGGTAGCAGCCTCAGTGATTTGCGCGCGATCAATGGACAGAGCTTTCCCGATGTATTGATGCAAACCATGCTAAACTTCCAAAGCGGTGGCGGCGAAATTCGGCGCTGGGATAATGCAAAGCGCCTATCGGGACACAGAGGTGAGGCCGGAGAAACCGTTGAGTTCAAAGTTTGGGTACAAGACGTCGAGCTTTATGTGCACTACCACCCTTTAGCCGAGATGCCGACCGGCGCGCAAAGCGGCGAGTCAGTGATGCACGTTAAAGGAAGCCGAAGCGCACCTACGCATGCATTTATTAGCGAAATTCAGGCAGCAGACCTTGGCGCCCCGTCATTGGAGGAAATCAGGACCAAGAGCGTCACCATTGTTGACGACTAGGAACAGCATTCAAATCAACAGGCCCGCCGCGCCCTCTAACCGCAACAGCGCAACTTTCGCTTCAATCCCACCCTCGCCAGAATAGCCGCCTAGACCCTGTGCGGCCAACACCCGATGACAGGGGATCAGGACGGCAATCGGATTGGCACCGCAGGCTTGTCCGATGGCTTGGGCGGAAACATTTAGCGATTTGGCTAAGTCTCCATAGGTGCGGGTTTCGCCGTAAGGGATGGCACAAAGCGCTGTGTAGAACCGCTGTTGAAATGCGGACCCGCGTGGCGCGAGCGGCACCGTAAACTGCACCCGCGTCCCGGCGAAATATCCCGCCACCTCTTCGCACAATTGATCAAACAGCGGGCCGTTGGTCAACGACCCTGGCCGCCCCCATACCAACCCGGTCACCGCCCCGTTCACGGCGTCAGCGCCCAGCGCGCCCACAACTGAATGCCCACAAATCAACCCAGCATCCCGATTATCCAACTTCATATCATTAATCCGTCCAACACCTTGGAAAGGTCACACCAAAGACCTAGGTTCTAAACCAAGGAGTTCACTATGCACCATTATTCTCTTCTCGACCTGTCCCCCGTTGCAGAGGGCCAGACCACCGCCGACGCGCTGGCCCATACGGTTGAACTGGCCCAACTGGCAGAACGCAGTGGCTATCACCGCTACTGGCTTGCGGAACACCACAATATGCCGGGCATCGCTTCTGCGGCAACGTCCATTGTGATCGGGCATGTGGCTGGTGCGACAAAAACTATCCGCGTCGGTGCGGGTGGCATCATGCTGCCCAATCACGCGCCGCTGATTGTGGCTGAACAGTTTGGCACCCTTGCCACACTGTACCCTGACCGGATCGATCTTGGGCTTGGCCGTGCGCCGGGTACAGATATGCAGACCGCCGGTGCCCTGCGTCGCCACATGGCCCCCGACGACAGTTTTCCGCAAGACGTGCAGGAACTGTTAAGTTATTTCAGCGACACACCCGGCCCCGTGCAGGCGGTTCCGGGCACAGGCACCCACGTCCCGGTCTGGATCCTCGGGTCTAGTCTCTATGGTGCGCAATTGGCTGCACATCTCGGTCTGCCATATGCATTTGCGTCGCACTTTGCTCCGGCCATGCTTGCGCATGCGATCGATACCTACCGCGCGGCGTTTCGCCCATCGACCTATCTGGACAAGCCCTATGTCATGATGGCCGCGGGCGTTTGCGCGGCTGACACCGACGCAGAGGCCATTTTGCTGAAATCATCGCAGCAGTTGGCCTTTGCGCGGCTGCGCACTGGCAATCCCGGCAAACTGCCCCGCCCTGTCGCGCATATCGCAGATCACGTGCCGCCGCATGTCATGGAAGGCGTGAATGCCGCGCTGGCCTGTTCCGCAACCGGATCGCCCGCGACCGTGCGCACCCAGTTGCAGGAACTGATCACGACCTTCCAACCTGATGAGTTGATCCTGACCGGCATGATCCACGATCACACCGCGCGCCTGCACTCGTTCGAGATTGCGGCGCAGGTGCTGCAGGATCTGACCGCAAAAAGCGCGGCCGCCTAACGCAAACGCAGCCCGTCGATCAGCAGGTCCAGCATCCGGTCCGCATGAGCCGCGCCATCATCATCTTGGGCAACCGCGAGGTTGCCGATGGCGCGGAGCAGGTCATAGGCGTCGATGTCCTGCCGGATGGTCGCGCTTGCTGCCCTGATTAATCCCTGAAGCACAGGTTCAAAGTTTGACCGGAAATAGCCCGGCAGTGCGGCGTAGGCGCTGTCACCACTGTGCAGGGCCGCGGCAAGCCCTTTTTTTGTCCCGATGAACGCCTGAAAGCGTTTAAGCCAAAGCGCCAGCGCCTGCTCTGGCGGATGCTCTGCGGCCAATGCCCCGGCGGCGGCGGCGCAGGCGTCCACCTCGCGCCGGAACACAGCCGCGATCAGGTCCGAGCGTTTCGGGAACCGTCGGTAGAGTGTCGCGACCCCGACCCCCGCCTGCGCCGCAATTTCGCGGACGGGCGCATCGACACCGGATGTGGCAAAGACGGTCTTGGCCGCTTCCAGCACCGCGTCTTCGTTGCGTTGCGCATCGGCGCGGACCTGACGTGGCGCGCCGTCGCTTTCAATTTTCCCTACCATAACAGTCCTTTTCGCCCCCCGGTGGCAAAATCCACCTGGCCCGCACTTGCAATACGGATCACTGTTCCGTATATGATAATCACATTCGGAACATTGATCCATTTAAATTGGATCATCGTTCCGCTTCAGATAATCTCTCGCATGACAAAGTGCAAATCCAAAGGACAGCTCATGAACAACCTTATCGGTCCCGCCGCCCATATCCCCGTGTCGGATCCCGTCACGACCATTGCGATCACGCCCGTGACGATCACCGTCGCCGACCGTGATCTGCCGCTGGAATTACGGATCACCCTGCCCGCCACAGGCATCAACCTTCCGATCATCCTGCTCTCGCATGGGCATGGGCCGTCGCTATATATCCCGTCCAAGGACGGCTATGGCCCGCTGGTCGATTTTTATGCCGCCCACGGATTTGCAGTGATCCAGCCCACCCATGCCAATTCCAAGGTCGCAGGTCTGCCCGCCGACGCCCCCGGCGCGCCGTTTTTCTGGCGCGCGCGGGTGATGGATTTTCAGGCCATCCTCGATCAGCTTGATACGACTATTGCAGAACAACCGCTGCTTGCCGGGCGGCTCGACACCGGCCGGATCGCCGTCATGGGGCATTCGCTGGGCGGTCAGACAGTGGGGATGCTGCTGGGCGCGCGGCTGACAGACATCAAGGACCCCGATGCGCAGAACGTGAGCCTGATTGACCCGCGTATCAAGGTCGGCGTCCTGCTGGCGGCCCCCGGCAAAGGCGGCGACAGCCTAAGCGATTTTGCACGCGAAAATTACACCACCCTGAACCCGGATTTCAGCGGCATGACCACACAAACGCTGGTGGTCGCGGGCGATGCGGACGACAACCCGCATCTAACCAAACGTGGGGCCGCGTGGCACACAGACCCCTTTCACGAAAGCCCCGGCGCGGACCAGATGCTCACGTTGATCGGCGGTAAACACGGTCTGGGCGGGATCGCGGGCTATGACGCGAAAGAGACAGACGACGAAGACCCTGACCGTCTGGAAATCACCCGGCGGATGACATGGTCCTACCTGCGCTCCGCGCTTTATGACGGCGATAGCGCATGGCAAACTGCATGTGATGCGCTGGCTCAGCATGCCAGCGATCATGCCTTTGTTGACAGCAAATAAGCAAAAGGCCCGCCCCTGTTCAGGGCGGGCCAACTTTTAGCTCAGCGCCGCATCACACCGACCACAGACGCCCGAATGGCTGTGGGTGCCGACATCCGGCAAGATTTTCCAACAGCGTTCGCACTTCTCGCCCTCGGCGCGGGCAAAGACCACAGCCACATCTGCCACATCGTCCAGCGTGAACGCATCGGCCGGGGCCGCATCGGTGGTCACTGTGATCCCAGATGTGATGCACAGATCATCAAAGCTGACGGTTTCCAGCACCGATGCCGCATCCGCACTGACATAGACTGTCGGTGCTGCCTCTAATGACGCGCCAATGACCTTTGCTGTCCGCTCGACCTCGAGCGCGCCGGTCACAACACGGCGAACCTTGCGCACGGTTGCCCATTTCGCGGCCAAACCGTCGTCGCGCCAATCCACAGGGGTCGGGTCAAAATCCTGCAAGTGGACAGAACTGTCATCGCCAGGGAACCTTTCCAACCAGACCTCTTCCATCGTAAAGGTCAGCATCGGCGCCAGCCATTTGGTGATCCGGTGGAACAAAATATCCAGCACCGTCCGCGCCGACCGCCGCCGTAGCGTGTCACCGTCGCAATACAGCGCATCTTTACGGATATCAAAATAGAACGCAGATAAGTCGACCGTGGCAAAGGTGAATACCGCCTGAAACACGCCTTGGAAATCGTATTTGGCGTAGCCTTCGGTGACGACCTGATCCAGTTCCGCCAACCGATGCAGCACCCAACGCTCCAACTCGGGCATATCGGGGGCAGGCACGCGGTCAGCCTCGGTGAAATCCGCCAGCGACCCCAGCATATAACGCATCGTATTGCGCAATCTGCGATAGCTGTCGGCGACGCCTTTCAGGATTTCATCCCCGATCCGCAGGTCGGCTGTGTAATCCGACTGCGCCACCCAAAGCCGCAAAATATCTGCGCCATACTGCTGCACCACCTTTTCGGGGGCGACGGTATTGCCGACAGATTTGGACATTTTCATGCCCTTTTCATCCAGCGTGAACCCGTGCGTCAGCACCCCGCGATAAGGCGCATGGCCCATGGTGCCGCAGGCCTGCAACATCGACGAATGGAACCAGCCGCGGTGTTGGTCGGTGCCTTCAAGGTAAAGATCGGCCATGCCGTCTTCGGACCCGTCTTCGCGGTCGCGCAGCACAAAAGCGTGGGTTGATCCGCTGTCGAACCAGACGTCCAGAATGTCGAATACCTGATCGTAGGCGTCATGATCCACGTCATTGCCAAGGAACCGCGCCTTTGCGCCGTCCTTGTACCAGGCATCTGCGCCTTCGGCCTCGAAGGCCTCCAGCACGCGGGCGTTCACCGCCTCACTGCGCAGCAGGAAATCCGGGTCGGTTGGCAGCGCACCTTTTTTGGTGAAACAGGTCAGTGGCACGCCCCATGCGCGTTGCCGCGACAGCACCCAATCCGGGCGCGCCTCGATCATCGCGT
The DNA here is from genome assembly GCF_056108365.1 of Yoonia sp. SWMV100. NCBI lineage: Bacteria > Pseudomonadati > Pseudomonadota > Alphaproteobacteria > Rhodobacterales > Paracoccaceae > Yoonia > Yoonia sp. SWMV100. The sequence goes on from NZ_JBWBAQ010000002.1 coordinate 735,089, forward strand.
GCAGGCGGTTGCGGCCCTTTTGCGGGGTCCATGTCACCAATTCGTCGATTGACCGCAGCGCGCGTTCGCGGATCGTGGTGCCATAGGTATCTTGCCCGTCACCCACGGGGCGGTCAATCGCGGCAAACCATTGCGGCGTGTTGCGGAAAATGATCGGTGCCTTAGAGCGCCAAGAATGCGGATAGCTATGCTTGACCTGCCCGCGCGCAATGATACCGCCCACCTCGACCAGTTTACTGATCACCGCGGTGTTCGCTTTGCCTTCTTTACCTTTGCGGTCAAAGACTTGCAGCCCCGCAAAGAACGGCACATGCGGCAGGAACTCGGATTCTTCGCCGACGTTGTGGGTCATACGGTCCAACCAATTACGCTTCATAAAGCATTCATAGTCGTCAGCACCGTGGGACGGCGCCGTATGCACAAAACCTGTACCGGCATCGTCGGTCACATGGTCCCCGTCAATCATGGGCACGTCATAGTCCCAGAAACCGTCAGCGCCTTCCAGACCTGCGAAGGGGTGTTTCGCAACAAGGACGCCCAATTCTTCGGGTGTCACATCACGCAAACGCGTAAATTCAGTCGCACGTGATTTGGTCAACGCATCCTCTGCCAATGCATCCGCAAAAAGGTAAAGATCGCCAGGATTGGTCCAGCTTTCTTCTTGGGTCGCATCAACGCGGTAAAGGCCATAAGCAAGCTTGGGATTATAGGCCACAGCCTTGTTTGACGGGATGGTCCACGGCGTTGTCGTCCAGATCACAACCCGCGCATCAGCGAGATCACCAGCCGCGTCTTGAAACGCAAAAGGCACCCAGATCGTGTGCGACTTGTGATCGTGATACTCGATCTCGGCTTCGGCCAATGCGGTCTTTTCCACGGGCGACCACATCACGGGCTTGGACCCTTGATAAAGCGTGCCGTTCATCAGGAATTTTTGGAATTCCGCCGCGATCACCCGTTCGGCGTGGAAATTCATCGTCAGGTACGGATCATCCCAGTTGCCTTGCACGCCAAGGCGTTTGAATTCCTCGCGCTGGATATCGACCCAGCCTTCGGCAAACTTGCGGCATTCCTGACGGAAATCCACAACAGGCACGTCGTCCTTGTTCTGACCTTTATTGCGGTATTGTTCTTCGATCTTCCATTCAATCGGCAGACCGTGGCAGTCCCAGCCCGGCACATAACGCGCATCGCGGCCCATCATTTGCTGGGACCGCACAACCATATCCTTGAGGATCTTGTTCAGCGCGTGGCCGATATGCAGATGCCCGTTCGCATAAGGCGGGCCGTCATGCAGCGTGAACGGTTTGCGTCCTGCGGCCTTGGCGCGCAGTTTTTCATAAACGCCGATCTGCGCCCAGCGGGCCAACCAATCGGGTTCGCGTTTCGGCAATCCAGCCCGCATCGGGAAATCGGTACGTGGCAGGTTCAGGGTGTCTTTATAGTCGGTGGTCTCGGCGCACATCAAAAGCGTCCTTTGAAATCAGGAAATCATAGGGGTAAGGAGCGGTGCGCACACGCAGACACCTTTTCCCGGTCGGCTTGACGTTCAAGCCGCCGGGCAAATAATGCGTATGATCATCATGCTCAACATCAAGCGCGCTTATAGAACGGCGCTACGCAAGCGTAAAGCCTTTCCCATCCTCTTCTTGTTTCGCACAGTGACGCCTGCCACAGGCGGGCTGCCGTCACGTCAGTTGCCCACTTGTCAGATGAAATCCGATCTGCTATCCGCCGGTCCCATGACACAAATGATGAAGAAAACCATGACCAAGATGACCACCGCGATGGCGGGGGAATGTTTGGTATGGGTTCATCGCAAGTAACCTGACCGAAACAAAAACCCCGCCGGATTGGACGGGGTTTTGTTTTTTAAGGCCCCGTCTTCCGAAAATAAAAGGAAGACACATATGAACGCCCCCCTGAATGCCGCCCCGCAACCCGCCCCTGTTGTCGCCATTGTTGGCGCGACGGGCGCTGTGGGCATCGAACTGATCCACAGTCTGGAACGGCGCAATTTCCCGATTGGTGAATTGCGCCTGCTGGCCTCGGCGCGTTCTGCCGGACGTACGCTGCGGTTTCAGGGCGCGTCGGTCGCGGTTGAAGAACTGACCGACGACAGCTTTGCCGGTGTCGACATCGCATTTTTTTCAGCGGGGGCAACGATTTCCAAACGCTTTGCGCCGTTGGCGGTGGCCGAAGGGGCGCAAGTGATCGACAATTCCTCGGCCTTTCGGATGCAAGACGATGTGCCATTGGTGGTCCCCGAAGCAAACGGTCGGATTTTGGCCAGTGCCCCCGGCATCATCGCCAACCCGAATTGTATTGCTGCCATTTTGACAACAGCGCTTGCGCCGCTTCATCAACGCTGGTCGATCACGCGGCTGTCGATGTCCACCTATCAGGCCGCCTCCGGCGGTGGTGCCGCCATGATGGAAGAACTGCGCGACAGCACCCGCGCCCATCTGGAAGGGTACGATTTCAAACCCAAGGTCTTGCCGCATTCCTATGCCTTCAACATCTTCAGCCATAATTCGGACGTCGATCCCGATACGGGCTATAACGGCGAAGAGCTAAAGGTGATCGCAGAGACACGGCGCATCCTTGATCTGCCCGCGCTGCCAATCAACGTGACCTGCATCCGGGTGCCGATCCTGCGCGCGCATGGCATTGCCCTGACCATCCGGTTTGGCGATCACGTCAATGTGGACAGCATCCGCAACGCTTTGACCGACGCACCCGGCGTGCGCTTGGTTGATGACCGCGTGGCGAACCACTTTCCGATGCCCGTCGAGGCCTCTGGCGAAGAGGACGTGCTGGTGGGGCGCATCCGGAACGACCTTGGCGATCCGTCCGGGCGCAGTGTCACGATGTTTATTGTCGGTGATCAACTGCTGAAAGGGGCCGCGCAAAACGCCGTCCAGATCGCAGAGTTGCTGCGCGAAAACGCGGCCGCCTAGCGGCAGTACGACCCGCTGCGATATCGCGCGGTATCAAAGTGGAAGTGATCGCGGTGAAATGCATTTGCTTCGGGGCCAAGCACGGTCCCGAAGGGACCACATGCGGCGCGCCACATCTGCCGTAACTGCGCCCCATCCGCGGCACTGCCCCAATCGGAAAGCACAGTGATTTCTGTTCCGTCCTCAAGACCAATGCCTGCAATATCAATTGCCCGCCCAGTGGCGTGTTCCGATAATCTGCCCCCGCTTGCATTGTTCCGGTTGCGGCAGGCGTAGTGCGATACGATCCGCAAGCTGTCAACACCGCCGCCCTCGCTGCCCACTGCGGGAATTGCACCCTGTAACACCCAGTGCTTGAGTGCTGTTGCGGTACGACAGTCCATTGTTGCGTTTGGTTCCAATGTGACACCGGCGACGGACCGGATCCGCACGGCGGCGTCGATACCGCAGTCGCCCGGCCCCTCTATCAGACCAATTTCCGCGCCCTGTAGGGCGACATCACCACAAACCTGACCACGCAGCCGCGCCGCACGGCGGGCATCGGCCGCAGCCTCGATCGACTTTGGGCGCAGCACAGGATGCAGCGACCTTGCGACAGCATGGGCACTGATCGCAAACATACCAATTTCCGCACGAAACATCGGGCGCGTCTGCTCACCGATCACCATATCCGACCGTTCGTATGGCCGAACGACCGGACGCAAAGCTGGCGCAGCCACATGACTTTCGCGCGAGACGGGGCGCAGTATTGGCGCGTCAGGTTGGGCGGTCAGTGCCGATGCCCATAGCGCCACAAAAATTATGGCGATCCGGATCACTCCGACTTTGCCTTGCTGCGTCCAAAATCGGGCGCGTCTGTATCTTGACCGGCTTCGATAATCGAACGACGGATGCCTCTGGTACGGGTGAAGTATTCGAACAAATGCTCTCCGTCTCCTTGGCGGATGGCGCGCTGCAACGCAAAGAGCTCTTCGGTGAATCGACCCAAAATCTCGAGCGTCGCGTCCTTGTTGTTCAAGAAGACGTCGCGCCACATCGTAGGGTCAGATGCCGCAATGCGGGTAAAATCGCGAAAACCCGCCGCAGAATATTTGATGACCTCACTATCGGTGACGCGGCTTAAGTCATCAGCGACCCCCACCATCGTATACGCGATCAAATGTGGTGTGTGGCTGGTCACGGCCAATACCAAGTCGTGGTGGTCAGCGTCCATTTCATCGACCTTGCTGCCGATCCCACGCCATAAGTCCGCCAAACGATCAATCGCGGCACGTGGGGTGCCTTCTACCGGAACCAGAATACAAAAGCGGTTATCAAAAAGCTCTGCGAAGCCCGATGTCGGCCCTGAATGTTCCGTCCCCGCCAAGGGGTGCGCGGGAATGAAATGGACACCCGTCGGAATATGCGGTGCCACCTCATCAATCACCGTGCGCTTGACCGAACCGACGTCGCTGACGGTCGCGCCCGGCTTGAGTACCTGTTCAATTTCAGCAGCAACCGCCGCCATTGCGCCAACGGGAACGCATAGCACAACAAGATCGGCATCGGTCGCGGCCTCGGCAGCGCTATCGTACACCGTGTCACACAGCCCAATGTCGCGGGCGATCTGGCGGGTTTGCGCAGAGCGCGCATAACCCACGATTTCGCCTGCCAACCCTGCGCGCCGCATTGCGTGACACATCGACGATGCAATCAGCCCAAGCCCAATGAGCGCGACACGGTTGTAGATTGGCGCCATCAAATAGCCCCCTTGAATTGGGCCACCGTGTGCACGACCCGACGACACGCGCTTTCATCGCCCACCGTAATGCGCAGGCAATTGGGCAGCTTATATCCTGCGACTTGCCGCACAATAATTCCAGCGGCGCGCAACGCCGCATCACACGCCTGCGCCTCGGTTTGGTCAGCAAAGCGGGCAAGCACGAAATTTGCCGTCGACGTATCAGACGGCACCCCCAGTTCGGCCAATGCGGTTGCCAGCCATTCACGCCGTTTCGCGTTTTCGACACGGCATTTTTCGGTGTAGTCAGTGTCGCGCACAGCCGCCTCTGCGGCGGCAAGCGCCGCAGTAGACAGGTTAAACGGCCCGCGAATGCGGTTCATCACATCGATGACCGCAGCCGGTCCGTAACCCCAACCGATCCGCAAGCCACCAAGGCCGTAGATCTTAGAAAACGTGCGCGTCATGACGACGTTTTCACGCGCTTCAATCAACGCGAGCCCAGCATCATAGCCTTCGACATATTCTGCGTAGGCACCATCAAGAACCAGCAGCGCACCTGCGGGGATACCGTCGGCCAGCCGCGCCAGTTCGGCCGCGCCAATCATGGTGCCGGTGGGGTTATTCGGGTTGGCAATGAACACGAGTTTTGTGCGCGCCGTACACGCCGCCAGAATCGCGTCGACATCGGTGACCCGCTCGCGTTCGGCAACTTCGACTGGTGTGCCACCGGCGGCCAAAGTGGCAATGCGGTACATCGCAAAACCATGTTCGGTGTGGATTACCTCGTCGCCTTGGCCAACGTAGCACTGGCACAGAAAATGCAGAATCTCATCAGACCCGACGCCGCAAATCACCCGGGCCGGATCAACGCCCCAGACATCGCCAATGGCCGTCCGCAACTCCAGATGATCAGACGACGGGTAGCGGTGAAGCTGGTGAACGGCGCGCGCAAAGGCTTCCTTTGCAGCATCGCTCGGGCCAAGCGGGTTTTCGTTCGACGACAGCTTAAGCACATTGCTCATGCCATCAAGATGCGCAACGCCGCCTTCGTATAGCGCAATATCCAAAATGCCCGGTTGCGGTTGAATCCCGTCAGCCATCTATGCCACCCCTTATACAGTCGCCTGTTTCTAGCGTCATGCTGCATGACTGACCAGAGACAAGCGCGCAGTGACATCGTCAGAGTGAACTTTTCGCTGCGGGTTTTAGCCGATAACCTCGACGGACAGGACCGTGGGCAAGTGCCGTGCAATTTCTGACCACGTGGTGCCCGCGTCAATGCTGGCAAAGATCGACCCACTGTTCGTGCCAAAATAAACCCCCGCCGGATCGTGCGTATCACCCGCCATCGCCTGTCTTAATACCGTAAAAAAGCAATTGGTTTGCGGCAGCCCTTTGCGCATCGCGGACCAACTTTGCCCACCGTCTTGCGATCTCCAGATTGCAGCTGCCGCATCAGGCGGATATCGCCCGTCGCTATCGCCATTCAGTGGCAACGTCCAAATCGTGTCGGGATCGCGCGGGTGAACCTGAATCGGAAAGCCAAAGGTCGATGGCAAACCTGCCGTAATATCATGCCAGCTGCGTCCACCGTCGTTTGATCGCCATACGCCATGGTGGTTTTGTTGATACATGCGATCACCGTCGCCCGGAGCGCGCGCCATATTATGCACACAGTGGCCAATTTCTCCGCCTTGGGGCCCGGCAGGATGATGATGATCACAGGCATCGTCGTTAGACAGCCGGTTGCGTCGTTCCCACGTTGCGCCACCGTCTTCTGTGGCGAAGACACCCGCAGCCGAGATTCCAACCCAAAGTTTACCGTTCTGCGCGGGATCCGACAGGATCGTGTGTAACACCAGACCGGCGCCGCCCGGGTTCCAACTCCCTGAGGACGGGTGATTGGTCAGCCCGTCAACCTTCGCCCAAGTTGCGCCAAAATCACGGCTCGCCAAAAGCGCGGCAGGTTTGGCGCCTGCGTACAGGACGCCATCCGCAAAATGCAGCGACCAAATGCTAGAGAACGCGTCGTCGAACGGAACAGAGACATCCTGCCAGCCGATCATCGCCGCGAAACCAGCGTCATTGGACGCCCATTCATCCATCTTTCCTTTGCTGATCTTGGTCAGCGTCCAGGTCTGGCCCGAATCACGCGATGCCCAGACACCCGCACCTTGCCAGTCCCCACCACCTGCCGCCCAGATCATCCCTAATTCGGGGCTGGCGATCACATGATTAATCGGCCAACCGCCGCAATGTGGTCCAGAAACTGTCCACTCTGCACGGTTGTTGTCCGCAGCAATCAGAAATGCCCCTTTTGTCGTGCCGACCAGTATGCTGACGTCAGAACCTGCCATTTCCACCTCCCGCAGACAAAGCTGGTCGATTGTACCACGGGTGTGATGTTCCCATAACTATTTTTCATGGCCGCCACGGGCTGTTTTCCGGCGTCACGCATAAAAAAAGGCCGCGCAATAGTGCGCGGCCTTCCGTAAGCATATCCAGAACCGATTAGTTCTTGGCGTAGAATTCGACGACCAGATTTGGTTCCATCGTGACAGGATAAGGCACGTCACCCAAAGTTGGTGTGCGCACGAATGTCGCAACCATTTTAGAGTGATCAACTTCCATATAGTCAGGAACGTCGCGTTCAGCCAATTGCGCTGCAACCAGAACGATTTCCAACTGCTTGGATTTCTGACGCACTTCGATCACGTCGCCTTCTTTTACACGGTAGGAAGGAATGTTTACTTTTTGGCCGTTCACGGTCACGTGGCCGTGGTTTACGAACTGACGCGCAGCAAACACTGTTGGCACGAATTTCGCACGGTAAACAACAGCATCCAAACGGCGCTCCAGCAGACCAATCAGGTTTTCGCCTGTATCGCCTTTAACGCGTTCAGCTTCTGTATAGATGCGGCGGAACTGTTTTTCGGTCAGGTCGCCGTAGTAACCCTTCAGCTTTTGCTTTGCGCGCAGCTGGATACCAAAGTCGGACAGTTTGCCTTTACGGCGCTGACCGTGCTGGCCGGGGCCATATTCGCGACGGTTGACTGGTGACTTTGGACGGCCCCAGATGTTTTCGCCCATCCGGCGGTCAATTTTGTACTTGGCAGCGGTACGTTTAGTCATACGCTGATCTCCTTCTTTATGTTGCGAAGGGCGTTGTCCTTTTTCCCGGATTTTGCCGGGACGACAGGGTTCCTCTTGCGAGGTCCACCAACACCAATGAATGCGGGGCTTATAGACCCGATCTGGCGGGTGTCAACGTGAAAACGCGGTGGTGACGCGCCGGAGGTTACGAACCCCGCAAAGCACGCTTTGCACATCAATCACATGCACATCTTGAAAGATCGCCATGGTGGCAGGCGGCACGCGTGATCAGGTATGTCATGCATATGGCGCGCAATGCCATGGCGATGAAACTTCGCACTTGCGATCACCCCCGCAAACTCCGATCAACATCGCATGGATGAATCAGATAACGCGCCGCGCCTTTTCCACTTTGCTGCTGCCTTTGGCGCGGGCGGCCTGCTGACGCTGATGGTTTTGTGCAACGGAACGCTGGCAGCATATGGGTCGCTTGTGTTTTCGTCGTGGATACCGCACCTGACAGGTTCGGCCGTTGCTCTTGCGCTATTGATGGTTCTGCGTCCCAATCGGGCGAAATCAACCAGACCACCGCTATGGGCCTACTTGGGGGGCGTGTCTGGGGGCCTGACCGTCATGTTAACCTCCGCCACCATGAATACCGCCTTAGCCCTTTCAGGAACCATCGCGCTTGGCTTGGCGGGACAGGTGTTTTTCAGCGTATTCGCCGATATGCGCGGCCTATTCGGGCTACCGCAGCGCATGCCGAACAGTCGCGATTTTGTGTCGTTGGCACTGATCATTGCAGGCAGCCTTACGCTCATCTTTTGGGGTGGAAAACCGTGATCGTTTATGCGGCACTTGCCCTTTTGGCCGGGGCGCTGGTTGGCCTCAGCCGCCAGATCAACGGGAGGCTGGCACTGTCGACATCCGCGATAGAGTCGTCATTTTGGAACCATTTCATCGGCCTTGCGTTCATCACCTGTGTCGCAATGATCATTGGAGGACTATTTGCCGGATCACCCCAATCCGCACCGTGGTGGGCATATTTCGGCGGGCCGATCGGCGTCATCTTTATTGCAGCGGGCAGTTGGCTCATTCCGCGTATCGGGGCCGCGCATACCGCGCTATTGATCATTGCCGGACAAATGATTTCCGGTGTTGTTCTGGATATCGCCAACGGCGCGCCCGGAAATACCTTTGCGCGCGTGGCTGGGGTTGCGTTGATCATGGCGGGAATGTGGGTGTCGCGTGGCGGCAAAAAATAAGCGTCGCGTCACGAAGGGGAACCCGCGTTACTTTGCCCTACCCTGCTGCAACAAACTATGACCATGGTGCTTGGTAAATTCGGGAATACTTCATGCGTTTCGATCTGAACATCTCACTTCAATACCAGCTATTTCAACCGACAGATCTGTTGCTACAGATCGAGGCGGCACATTTGCCCGACCAACAGGTCCAGCATGCCAACATCAATGTGATCAACCCGATATTGTTTGAACGCGTGCCGGGCAATGACGGCATAGGCGAACGTATCTGGGTCAGATGTGATGGCGTTTTTGACTGCTACTACCGTGCGCGCGTCGATGTGGATCGTCATGCCGAAGATATTTCGCAGCTTGCGTCGATCGCGCCACATAAACTGCCCGCCGACACACTGCGCTATCTGATGCCGTCCAGGTTTTGCCCCGCAGATCGGTTTCAGCCACTTGTCTCGGTCGATTTCGGGAATGTTCAGGGCGGCGCGCTGGTGGCGAAGATGCGGGACTGGATATTCAGAAACATCCAATACGTGTCGGGCTCTAGCGGTCCGCAAACCACCGCGCTTGACACCTATATGCAGCGCCAAGGCGTTTGCCGCGACTTTGCACACCTGTTGATTTGTCTCGTGCGTGCTGCAGCGATCCCTGCGCGGTTCGCAAGCGTTTACGCGCCGGGCGTCACCCCACAAGATTTCCACGCCGTCGCCGAAGTATACCTTGAGGGCGGGTGGCATTTGGTCGACGCGACCGGAATGGCCACCGCTGATACAATTGCCCGCATTGGCGTGGGGTTAGACGCCGCTGACACGTCATTCCTCAGCGGGTTTGGCGCCATGGGTTTGATGCAGCAAACTGTCGATGTGACGATCGTCGACGGCTGACTAACTTTGATATATCTGTCATAGTTGTAATTCCAGCGAAAATTCGCCGACGTGAAAACCGTTCATGGACATTGTTCAAATTTTCAATGATAGAGCGGTGTTCGCAACGCAAATAGGAAAAACCTAGAATGAACAACGTATTAAAGATCTCCGCTGCTGTCGCATTTGCTGCGTTTGCAACAACAGCATCTGCCGAATGCACCGAAGAATCGATGCAGGCAAAAGCAATGGAGATTTCCAACGGCCTGCAAGCTCTGGCTGCAACGAACCCAGAACTTTTGATGGAAATCTCGACAGACCTGCAAACAACTATGGCCGCATCCGCAGAAGCGGAAAACATGGACGCCATTTGCGCGTTTTTGGACGAAACCACCGCCAAAATGGCCGAATAAGCCGCGCCTGTTCGCCCCGGTTTTTCACCGGGGCAAACCCTATTCAGGTTTTTTTGCGGTCGTCAACGACGCCCAGTGCCGCAACCCCGGAATTTCCTAATGCGACAGTGGCAAATGGCCCGCCAAGGCACATATTTGCCGGATCTTTGTTATCAAGCGGTGGCGTGGTCGCCAATATGTCCTTAGCGAACACTTCGGCGTTGTCTTTCGGCCGATAGCCCAGATGCGCGGCCTTGCTGTTATCTGCGACGATCCGGTCGTTATTGGATAGCCCCCAGACTTTTGTAAAGCCGACGACCGGGGTATCGATCGACCGCTCAACCAAATGGATAAGATCGTCATAAGACAACCATGTGCCCAAACTGCGGGCGTTGTTAACCTGCGCGCAGGAAAATATCCGCATGCACACCGATTCCACGCCGCGTTTGTCCCAGTAAAGGCTTGCCAGATCTTCGCAAAAGCATTTGGCCAACCCGTAATAGGTGTCCGGCTTGTGCGGGGCATCAAGCCCGATGACGTCCGTTTTGACATGCATCCCAACCGCATGGACAGAACTGGCATAAACCACCCGCCGCACACCTTTGCGATATGCCGCCTCCCAGACGTTATATGCCCCGATGATATTGGACTGTAAGATATCGTCCCATGGTGCCTCGTCACCGATCGCACCAAAATGCACAACCATGTCAGCGCCCTCAAGCACGGACTCCATCGCCGCAAGGTCACCCAAATCAGCCTGCACATATGTCTCGCCGGGATAGGTTTTGCCAATCTCGGCGGCACGGTCGGTCGACACCAGTTCATCGCACATTTTCGTCAAAGGTTCGCGCAAATACGACCCCAATCGGCCAGCAGCCCCGGTCAGAACCAATTTCTTCATGTCTTTTCCTCGTTTATTGCATGACGCATCTGCGCCAGTATCCCGTCTGTTGCTTTTGCCAGCAGCCCCGTATCGGTGCCACAGGCCACAAAGCTAAAGCCATCATTCATCAATCGCGCCGCCATCAGCGGATCGGGCACCAATGTGCCGACCGGCACCCCCATCTCCATCAATTTACGCGCCGCTGGCATGATCCGCGCCCACACATCGTCATGCATCGGTTGACCAATCATGCCCATATCTGCCGAAATATCGGCGGGGCCAAAAAAGACACCGTCAACACCGGGAACCGCACCAATCTCGGCGGCGCGGTCGATTGCGGCGCAGGTTTCGATCTGGATCATGACACAGACCTCGCCCGCCACCTTGTCATAGTAATCTGTTACGCGACCAAAGCGATTGCCGCGTGCCGACCCTGCCACGCCGCGCACGCCTTGCGGTGGATAGCGGGTGGCGGCGATTGCCGCGCGCGCTTCTTCTGCTGTCTGGATCATCGGAAACAAAATGCCCTCTGGCCCTAAATCCAGCAACCGTTTCACCATCACGGCATCATTCCACGGTGTGCGCACGATGGCGGTCGCGTGATAAGGTGCAAGCGCCTGCAACTGCCCCAATGTGGTCAGCATATCACCCGGCGAATGTTCCAGATCGACCACGAGCCAGTCAAATCCGGCCCCTGCGACGACTTCGGCGGCATAGGGACTGGCCAGACTGACCCAAAACCCAACCTGTTTTTCGCCGCCGCGCAACGCCGCCAAAAAGCGGTTAGTTTGCATTTTCATATCACGGCCTTTTCCATAAACTTTTCACCCCTTGTGATCCGGCCAAAACCAAAGGGCGTCAAGTCAAGGCTACGGTAATGGCCATATGTGATCCATTCTGCGACACCGCGTCCCATCGCCGGGGATTGCTGCAAGCCGTGGCCTGAAAACCCGTTCACGAGGATAAAGTTGGTCACCTCTGGATGCGGCCCGACAATCGCGTTCTGATCCAGCGTATTATAGGCATAATGGCCGACCCAGGAATTGCGCAGTTTCACCGCTTCGAATTGGGGAATCCGCGTGGCAATGATCGGCCACACCTTTTCCTCCCAGATTGTGTGATCGGCAACAAAGTCATCATAATCGACCGGCCCGTCGTCTTCTGGCGGGCAGCCAGCCATGTAATAGCGGCCATCGGTACGCACATGCACCCCGGACGGGTCAATCGTCAGGGGCAAATCGCGATCAAGCGGCTGGGCCGCCTCAAATACAAATGTATAACGTTTGCGCGGCTCAACCGGCATGGCGATCCCGGCCATCTGCGCGGTCAATAGCGCACGCGGACCAGACGCATTCACAACCGTACCACAGTTGATCACCTCGCCGGATTGCAGTGTCACGCTCTGCACGCGTTCGCCCGCCGCAGTCTTTGTCATCGCAACGACGGCGTTATGGACATAGTCCACGCCAGCCGCGCGCGCGCGCCGCTTGAACCAATCAAACATCGTGCCGCCGTCGAAGTAACCTTCGTCGACCAGATTGTGGTTGCCCGCAATAATATCATCAAGCTGGTAAAACGGATAGGCCGCTGAAATCTCATCGCGGGTCATGTGCTTTGTGCCAGCCCCGCAGGCTGCCTGCACCTTTTGGCTGTCATGCAATGCGGCTGCAAATTCAGGGGTGTCGGCCAGATACAAATAGCCAAAGCTGTGCAAGGCGATGTGGGGCACGCTGTCGTCGCCGCCCATATACTGACGAAAGTTCTTGATGAAATCAGCACCAAACTGCGAAATCTGAATGTTGATCGGGGCGCTGAACTGCTGCCGGATGCACGAATTTGTATGCGACGTTGACGCAAAGCTATACGTCGGATCACGCTCTACCACCAAGACGGATCCATCAAAATCCGGGTTGTGCGTCAAAAACCACGCGACCGACGCGCCCAGCATCGCACCGCCGACGATCACCACATCATAGTGGTTTTTTTGAGGGGCCTGCATCACTGGATTTCTCCGCGCGCTACTGCGTCCAAAATGGACGCCACGTCAATTTCGGTCAGCCCGTAGTCGTCCACCGCCGCGCGTGCGGAAATATAACCGCGCACTAAATCGCGTTTTACCAACACAGGGTCACGCGCCGACGCCGGACCGTAGCCCGCCCCCCCCGGAAACGCGAGCATGACCCGCTTGCCATCGGGGACGAATTGTTTGCCTTTGCCTTGCATCGCCACACCGTCATCACGCGCAATCGTCGTCGGCGCACCATCCGCACCACCTTGCCGTCCCCGTGCGGGGTGATCCACGCGGTCAAACATTGCGGAAAAATCAAACTCTTGTCCTGCGGCTGCCCCGACCTCGACATATTGCCCCAGTCCGCCGCGGTACTGCCCTGCCCCACCGCTGTCGGGCCGCAGCTCTTTGCGCCAGATAATCACCGGCCCGGTGTGTTCCGTCGCCTCGATCGGCATTGTCATCACACCCGACGGAAATGCGGTCGCATTCAACCCGTCCACAGTTGGCCGCGCCCCTGCGCCACCCGAGTTAAACGTCAACACCTCGGCGCGCCGCCCGCTGTGTCCCGGTACCGGGCGCAAGCTGACTTGGAAATTGCACAGACACCCCGCACCTTCGGCAGGCACCGTTTTGGGCAGTATTTTATCCAGCGCATCATACACCGTGTCCGGGATCATATGGCCGATAATATGGCGCAGCGCGACAGGGGCCGGATGCGGCGCGTTGACGATACTGCCCAGTGGGGCTGTCACCACAAACGGCGCCAGCGACGCAGCATTATTGGGGATCTCCGGCGCAATCGCACATTTCAGCGCATAACAGGCATAGGCCTTTGTATAGACCATCGGCACGTTGATCCCTTTTTTATCAACACCCGATGTGCCGGTAAAATCGCACAGGATGCGGTCCTGTGTAATTTCGAGGCTGACGCGCAAATCAATTGGCGTATCAAATCCGTCAATCGTCATGCCGCCCGATGCGGATTTTCGTGGCAGCGCCGCAATTTTCTCGAGAGTGGCGCGGCGCGAATTTTCCAAGATGAAATGTCCGATCCCGCCCAGTGACGCGATCCCGAATTCGTCCATCATTTCGGACAGGCGGCGCTGACCGATCTCGTTGCAGGTCGCCAGCGCGTAAATATCACCGACCACCTGATCGGGTTCACGCACATTACCCCGTATCAGCCGGATCAGCGTGTCATCGACGCGACCTTTGTCGACGAATTTCATAATCGGGATGTATATTCCTTCTTCGTAAACGCTGGCCGCATCCGCGCCAAATCCACGGCCACCGATGTCCACGACATGGGCGGTGCAAGCAAAAAAACCAACATGTTGACCGTTGTGAAATGACGGGCTGACCACGGTGATGTCGTGCAAATGACCGGTGCCTTCCCAAGGGTCGTTGGTAATATATACGTCACCGATATGGATATTCTCGCGCCCGATACGACGGATGAAATGCGGCACGGCATCGGCCATGGCGTTTACGTGACCGGGGGTACCCGTCACCGCTTGCGCCAACATCAACCCATCGGCGTTGTAGACGCCAGCCGATAGATCACCCGCCTCGCGTACCGATGTGGAAAAGGCGGTCCGGACAAGCGCTTGCGCCTGTTCTTCGACGACCGAAATCAGGCGGTTCCACATGACTTGATTGGCAACATTGCTCATGGCTGGACCTCTGTGATGTCGATGGTGCCGTCTGCGCAAGCAGTGGCGATGCGGCTGGCGGGAACGACAATGGTCGTTTCATCTTCGGTGATCAAAGCGGGGCCAGTGACGGTCTGGCCCGGCCGCATCGACGCCCGCAAGACGATGGCGGCGCGCGAAAACGCACCGCGCATCGGATCAAACAAGTCGCGGTACCCCGCACCCTGTGCCGCAGTGGGCAAAGGGCTGTCTGCCAGCGGATCTACGGCGGCGGATTGCGTTGTGGCATTCACCGCCCAAACGGTAATTTCAACATCCATGCCCGCAACAGTCCGGCCAAACAGTGCCCGATAATCTGCCTCGAATAGGGCCTGAAACGTGGCAGCATCGGGGTTTGCGGCCTGATCGGCGGTCAGGCTGATCGGGATTTCCCACCCCTGCCCGGTATAGCGCATATACACCTTATATTCCGCGGCAATCGGTGCGCTGGCGTCACAGGTCCGCACGAACCCCGTCGCCTCTGTCGCGAGATCCGACAGAATGGATTTGACCGTCTCGGGCAGAAACCCGGACAGCTTCATATAGACACTGCGCGTCGCCTCAAAGCTAAACGGCGCACGCAAAAAACCGATGGCAGAGCCAACGCCAGCCCCGAAAGGCACCAACAGCCGCTTTACGCCCAGCTTTTCGCACAATCGCCCCGCATGCAGCGGGGCCGCGCCGCCGAAGGCAATCATGGTATAATCGGCCAAATCTTCGCCATTCTCGACGGCATGGACACGGGCCGCATTTGCCATGTTTTCATCCACTACCTCGGCCAGACCGTAAGCGGCTGTTTGTGCATCCATATCAAGCGGCGCACCCAGTGTTTGCAAGGCATTTGCCGCCGCATCCGCATGTAGCGGGATCGACCCGCCCGCGAAATGATCCGGGTCGAGCTTGCCCAATATCAAATCCGAGTCCGTCACCGCGGGCCGCGTGCCACCCCGGCCATAACAGGCAGGCCCAGGTTCGGACCCCGCGCTTTCGGGGCCAACCCGAATTTGGCGCAAACTGTCCACATGAGCCAGACTGCCGCCGCCTGCACCGATTTCCACCATGTCAATGACCGGGATCGAAATGGGCATCCCTGATCCTTTTTTGAACCGATAGGTCCGCGCGACTTCGAACACACGTGCGGTTTTGGGCGTTTGATCCTGAATCAGACAAATCTTGGCTGTGGTACCGCCCATGTCAAATGACAGTACTTTTTTCAGGTTAAACCTAGCAGCAATGTTCGCTGCGAACACAGCACCGCCCGCTGGGCCTGATTCCACCAGCCGCACCGGAAACTCTGCCGCGCTTTCCAAACTGATGATCCCGCCACCGGAATGCATCAGGAAAATCGGGCAACTGGCCCCATCTTTGGCCAGACGATCGCGCAATCGGCCTAGGTAGGATTTCATCAACGGCTTGATATAAGCGTTTGCAACGGTGGTATTGAACCGCTCGTATTCGCGCATCTGCGGCGACACCTCGGAAGAAATCGACACCATGACGCCGGGCAATTTTTCGGCCAGCACATCGCGGATCATCTTTTCATGTGCATCGTTCAGATAGGCATGGATCAAGCCAACCGCGATGCTGTCAAAACCCATTGGCGCGATCTGATCGGCCAGTGTCGCAACGGCGGCGCGGTCGAGCGGGATCAGCACATTGCCCTTTGCATCCATTCGTTCCGTGACGGTGAACCGGTACTGGCGCGGCAACAAAGGCTCCGGCAGCGTCAAATTAAGGTCATATTGTTCAAACCGGCTTTCGGTCCGCATTTCGATGACATCGCGGAAACCTTCGGTGGTGATCAGCGCGGTTTTGGCGCCGCGCCGCTCGATCAACGCGTTGGTCGCCAGCGTGGTGCCATGGATGATCTGACTGATATCGTTGGGTGCCACGCCGGCCTTTGCACAGACCTGACGCATGCCATCTATGATCGCGTCTTCGGGCGCGCCATATGTGGTCAGCACCTTGGTAGAATATTGATTTGTGCCAACCTCAAGCACGACATCCGTAAATGTGCCCCCAATGTCGACGCCCAAACGAATGTGATGCTGCATGCGCTGCCCCTTGTTCTATCGGGACAACATTAGACGTGGGATGCCATCACTTCCAATTATTTAATGCGATCAAAAGGATAAGATTTCGCGATCATAGCTTGCCGCGACGGCCGCAGCAGTTGCAGCCGCTTGCCGAACAGGCATCGCAGCCTTTTCCGCATCGTAACGGGCGAAAAAATCCAGCGGAGCAGGGTTCCACCCACAATCGATCCGCATTAATTCACCGGCCTTTATCGCCTTTGCGACCATCGCCGCTGGCAAGGTGGCAACGCCCATTCCGTCCAGTGACATATGCAGGCAGGCAGCTAAGTTGCTCGAGGGTACCAACCGGACGTGCAAATCGCGGCGCTGCGCGAAATGCGCCGCGACCTGGTCGAACAGGCGGGTGTTGCGGGCGTGGGTCAAAATGGGGAATTGCGCCAGTTGATCCAATTTGACGCGCTCTGGCAAGGCCAGCGCCGGCGACGCGACCCAGATCATCGCGGAGGCACCCAACGCGATTTCACCGCTACTTTGCCGACTGAACGGCGCGTTCTGAAGCGCCAGATCAAGTGTCCGCGCAGCAAGCCCCTTTTCGAGGTTCGCGGACAAGTCCACGGTCAATTCCACCGCGAGGCTGGGAAACTGGTCTTTCAAAGCGCGCAGATAATCGCGCAGCCACGTATGCACGATCATCTCGGTCACGCCCAACCGCAAGGTGCCCGCGATCAGCGCCTTTTGGTCCGCCGCCACAACCAAAGCATCACATGCATCCAGCACACGCCGGGCGTAGATCAGGATCTCTTGGCCCTTTTCAGTCAGCCGGACCGACCCGGCATCACGGGTCATCAGCGTCACACCTAATGCGGCCTCAAGCCCTGCAATGCGCGCCGAAATATTTGGTTGCGTGGTATGCAACCGATCCGCCGCCCGCCGAAAGCTTTGCATATCGGCGACCCAAACGAAGGCTTCGAGCTGTTTCAGGTTCAACCGCATCACGTCCCCATTGCGTTAAGACACATCACGAAAAATCGCGTCCTGTCGCAGCATGACCCCGAAAACACGGTGTGTCACTGTCAGTGAAAACCGGAAGCGGGCGTTGCCCATATCGTGATGGCCGACCACCACATGACCGGGATTCATCCAGCGTGGCAACCGCCAGCGGCGCCCCGCGACCTGCACAAAGAAATGGTCGCTTTTGAACAAAAGCGCCTGCGCTGTTGCCTCGATCTGCAGCGCCATACCAATGCCATAGCCAATATATTCTTCCAGCCCGGTCGGTCCGGCAAACCGCTTTGAACTATGCACGACCTGCGGGAAACCCTGTTTGCGCCCGTACTGACGAATCCAAAATTGTCCGTCCGACGCAACATCTTCTGTCACGATGACGGCGGCAGGCCGATTGACACAGCCGCGATCAAACGGAAACGGCGCCCCGACAAGCCGGGCCATTTGCGACAAAACCCACCCCGCACGGTTCATCCGCATGACAGTCACGACGCCCTGATAGGCAGTACTCTCGCCGCCGCGCAACCTTTTGCTGAAACGGGCGCGGACCGCCGCTGGCAACATCGCCCAATCACGCGCGCCTAGCAATTCTTCGAAACGATGGTCGGTGGCGACAGACGCAACTGGCGGGATCACATTGCATTCTTGAAAACGGATGCATTCCATTGTCGGTCTCCTTTGCCACTGCTCTGTGGCTATTTCTCTTTACGGCCTGTTAATCTGAGCAACTTGATCACTTTGTCGCCAAGACCCATCAGGGTAACGAGCTGCGCCTTGGGAACGCGCAACATTTGATCGTACCAACTTGTTGTTGTTGTCAAAAAATCCTGCATCGCATGAAGGCGCGCCAACACAATTGGGTCGCCGTTTTTTTCCGCCTCGGCCAAGGCCACACATTCACGCAGCGCCAGAACGGCAGGATCAACCTCTCGCGTACGGCGCCCTTGGGCAATGCGCATCGCCATCTCCCATACATCGACCTCAGCGACATAATGTTCACGGCGATCCCCCGACAGCGGGACACGCCGGATCAACTGCCACGCGACCAGCTCCTTAAGAGAATTCGACACATTCGAACGCGCTATGCCTAACCTGTCAGAGATTTGTTCAGCATTCATCGGATCCTCGGCCAAGTACAACAAGGCATGGATTTGCGCGACAGAGCGGTTAACCCCCCACTGCCCGCCCATATCACCCCAATACAGGATGAATTGGCCTGCTGCCGTCTCTCCATCTAATTTCATTATTTCTGTCATAACAGAAATATAAGACAGAACATCACGCGCTACAAGTTAAATCATTCTAGAAAGCCGCGCAGCACAATCGGGAAAAGGCGCGACAGATTCCGAATATTTCTGAAACCGGACATGATCGTGTCTCATGCACAACCTCATACTGAGTGCGATGTTGTGTTCTGTCGCTATCATTGTCACCATGACGTTGATTTTGGTGCGACCTGCCGCATCCGAAATCAGGTCTTGCAAAAGTTTGATGGGTTTTCGGGCCTTGTCCGTGATGACAAGCGAAGGATGACGGAATTTTCGACGGTAAAACTGCGCATAACCCCAGCCCGTGACCGTGTGTGTGCCAGCCCATGCCGCTTTGCTGTGCGGGAAATCCCCCAAATACGCCCCAATCCCAGCGCATGCCGGTGCCACTGGGTGACATCTACGCCGATTTTGAAGCCTGTATGGGAAATTTCAAAAAGAAGAATTTTTGCCTTGTGGTCCCCATGTTTGCTTGGCTATACGCGTCCGTGGAGACGTGGCCGAGTGGACGAAGGCGCTCCCCTGCTAAGGGAGTAAACGGGGAACCGTTTCGAGGGTTCGAATCCCTTCGTCTCCGCCACAAATCCCTCTATTCGAGATGTTTGAAAGCCAAAGCCACACGGTTTCTGCGGTTTTGTCATCGGTTGCCCAACATCTGCGCTCAATCCTCCTCCAAGAAATTGTGGGGTAGAACAGATGAACGGCTCACACTTTAAAAACAAGGCCCTAGACAAAAAGCCGGGGCCACATTTTGAACGGCGACTCTCTGCGGCATTCGTCAAGGCCGCGCCGCCCGGGCGGCGTACGGACGGCGGGGGTCTTTATCTGGCAGTTGATCAAACGGGCGCGTGGCGTCGGCTTCTTCGCATAGCTTTCATCGCGACCCGTCTCTCTTGGGACAGCATCGAGCCCTTGATATTCGCGTTCTGGACCAAGAAACGAAAAAATCGGGCGTTTCCGCCCGATTGATACTTTGTGCTTGCAGAATGGCGTTTCTGACCCGCCGAGTGGCCACTAATTGGCAGTCAGAATATAACTGAACTTAGTATTTCATCACGAACATTTCGAATAGCCGCACGAACCGCAGGTCATACAGCCTTCAACCATCCGCAACTCAAAAGACCCACAAGCCCCGCAGGCCTTGCCACGCGGTTTGCTGTTTATGGGTACAATTTCAGCCTGCGGATCCGCTTTCAGCCCCATGCCTTCGCCCGAAAGAAACCCGGTCGCAACCATGTGTTTCTCGATCACGCCGCCGATAGCGGCAAGAATAGAGGGCACGTATTTACCCTGCATCCATGCGCCACCGCGGGGGTCGAACACGGCTTTTAATTCTTCGACGACAAACGACACGTCACCGCCACGCCGGAAGACCGCCGAAATCATCCGGGTTAATGCAACCGTCCAAGCAAAGTGCTCCATGTTTTTCGAGTTGATAAACACTTCGAACGGACGACGGTGACCAGCAATGACCAAGTCGTTGATTGTGATGTAAATCGCGTGCTCTGAATCGGGCCACTTGAGTTTGTATGTCGCGCCATCCAATTCGGTGGGGCGGTCAAGTGGTTCCGACATATAGATAACCTCGGAACCTTCATCGCTTTCGCGTATATGAACGCGTGCGTCGGTTGAAGATGTCGTTTCGGACACAGATAAAACTGACCCGGTCACGTCATTGGGGCGATAGGTCGTGCAACCCTTGCAGCCCTGATCCCACGCGGCCATGTAGACGTCTTTGAAATCATCAAAGCTGATATCTTCGGGGCAATTTATTGTTTTTGAAATCGAACTGTCGATCCATTTTTGGGCGGCCGCCTGCATACGCACGTGATCCAAAGGGGCCAAAGTTTGCGCATTGACAAAATAATCGGGCAGCGGCGCATCATCTTTCAGGTCGCGCCACATTTGCACCGCGTAATCGACCACCTCTTCTTCGGTGCGCGATCCATCCTTTTGCAAAACCTTGCGGGTGTATGCATAGGCAAATACGGGTTCGATTCCAGACGACACATTGCCCGCATAAAGGCTGATCGTCCCTGTTGGCGCAATCGAGGTCAGCAACGCATTTCGTATGCCATATTGACGGATGGCCGCGCGCACATCTTCATCCATGTGTTGCATTGCGCCGCTCGCCAAATACTTGGCTGCGTCGAACAAGGGAAACGCCCCTTTTTCCTTCGCCAAATCCACCGAGGCCAGATATGCGGCGCGCGCAATCGCGTGCATCCATTGGTCGGTCTGACGCGCCGCTTCTTCTGATCCATAGCGCAGGCCAACCATCAACAATGCATCCGCCAAACCTGTCACACCCAAACCGATACGACGCTTTGCGCGCGCCTCTGCAGCTTGCGCCTCGAGCGGGAATCGCGAGGCATCTACGACATTATCCATCATGCGCACTGCCGTCGCGACCAGATCAGTCAGCGCTGCGATATCTAATGCCGCGTCTGAGTCAAAAGGGTTGTTTACCAGCCGTGCCATATTGATTGACCCCAACAGGCACGCGCCGTACGGCGGCAAAGGTTGCTCTCCGCAGGGGTTCGTTGCTGCGATGGTTTCGCAGTAGCTCAGGTTATTCATCTGATTGATACGGTCGATGAAAATCACACCTGGCTCGGCGTGGTTATAGGTGGACTGCATAATCGCGTCCCACAAATCACGCGCCTGTACCGTGCGGTAAACCTGACCATCAAACACCAAGTCCCACGCGCCGTCGGCCTTTACGGCATCCATGAACGGGTCCGTAATCAAGACCGACATGTTAAACATGCGTAGCCGGGCTGCATCGGATTTTGCGGTAATGAACGCCTCGATATCGGGGTGGTCGCAGCGCATCGTCGCCATCATTGCGCCACGGCGTGACCCCGCAGACATGATTGTGCGGCACATCGCGTCCCAGACGTCCATGAACGACAGCGGCCCAGAGGCATCCGCCGCCACCCCTTTGACCGCTGCGCCTTTGGGACGCACCGTGCTAAAGTCATAGCCGATGCCGCCGCCCTGCTGCATCGTCAGCGCAGCCTCTTTCAGCATATCAAAAATACCGCCCATATCGTCGGGCACGGTGCCCATGACAAAGCAGTTGAACAGCGTCACTGACCGGGCTGTCCCCGCCCCTGCCGTGATCCGCCCTGCTGGCAAATATTTGAAATCTGACAGCGCGTCATAGAATTTGCCTTCCCATGCCTTTGGATCGGCTTCGACCGCGGCCAAAGCCTTTGCGATCCGGTGCCAAGTGTCCGTCACGGTAAGGTCAATCGGCGCGCCGCTGGCGTCCTTAAACCGGTATTTCATGTCCCATATTTGTTCGGCAATAGGGGCGGCAAAAGCGGTCATGGGAGGATCCTTGGTTTGGGTCTGCGGCAGCTTTAAGCTGCCGATCATAAGAGGTGCAATATTGAAAGCAAGTGCGCGGACGCTACTTTCAGAATCGTGATAGGCGGTCTATACCGATGCGCACCTACTACATCTAGAGGTAAACAGTGGCAAAATACGTAAATCTAGTAAAGTTGTCGGTTGGCACTGATGATGTGTCCGGGCTGGCAGCATGGCAGGCCAGCGGTCATGCACAGACCGCTGACGGCTACCCGCGACACATAACCCGCATGTGGCCCAAGCGCGAGGCAGAAATACTGAATGGTGGGTCAATTTATTGGGTAATAAAGGGACTGATCCAGTGTCGCCAGCCGATCGTTCGGCTGGACGAAATTATTGGCCATGACGGCATCCGTCGTTGCGCGATTGTTAGCAAGCCTGGCCTGATCAGGGTCGATACAACGCCCAAGCGCGCGTTCCAGGGTTGGCGCTATCTCGCGCCAGCAGACACGCCCGGTGACTTGGCCGACAATCATCAAAACGAAGAGGCCCTCCCCCCGGAGCTTTCGAAAGCTCTGGCAGCGATCGGCGTGCGCTAACCGTCTACTGGATGACGCCCTTGGTTGGGAAACCGCATTGTTCAGCAATTTTTCCGTATGCTGCGGTAAACCCCGACAAGGACGCGCCATAAACGACTTCGCCATCCAACGTGACCCACAGCGTATCACCGTGACGCATGGTTTGAAGCAACCACAGGCTGTCAGCTTCGTGCGCCTGTACCGTCGCGTTCAGAATCCCGTCTTCGTCATAGCCCGCGGTAACGAACCCTTCGGTCACCGTGTCTAAATCAAACTCGAACAACACCCGGTCGCCGTCGTGCATCATCGTGTCATACCCGCGCGGCGCAGTTTCATGCAACGTCGGCGCCGGATAGGAATATGGAGGCAAGACATCGCCATTCGACACCTCAATGCGCAATGTCGGCATACCGTCCCCACCCGTCCATGCCGTGCAGTTCACACGCCAATCTTCGCCGGTATCATAGCTTTCGACAGCGACAGACCAGTCGCGGTAGTCCCAATATTGCCAGTCTGACTGTGCTTCCGCCTGCGCAAAGCCGCCAATCGGCTTTTTTTCCTGCGCGTCCAAAGACAGGGGTAATAGTACAAACAAAGCAATCGCATATCTCATAATCGGCCCAACCTAAATGAATTTGGTCTGGGTTGTAGCCGCACTTATTGACCAAAATAAGAATTGGCCGCGCCTAAATCGCTAAAATCCGCTGCAACTCTTTCAGCGTCTGACGCTGGGCATCTGTCCAATCCCTGCGACGGCCCCGAAACAGCGTCGCCTGAGACGCGTGGATCAACCCGTCACTTAAGATTTTGAGCCCGTTCGCGCGCAGCGTCTCGCCGGTGGACGTGATATCGGCGATTGCTTCGGCGGTCTCGTTTTTGACGGTTCCTTCGGTGGCACCTTGGCTATCAATCAACTGATAATCCGCGACGCCGTTTTCGCGCAGAAATTCCCGCACCAGCCGGTGATACTTTGTCGCGATCCGCATCCGAAAACCGTGTTTCGCCCGAAACGCGGCGGCCGCCGAATCAAGGTCGTCCAGTGTATCGACATCGACCCAGCCTTGCGGAACCGCAATGATCAGGTCAGCGCCGCCAAATCCCATCAACGCAAGTTCGCCGACCTGACTGTCCCAGTTCGCCAGCTTTTCACGCACCAAATCGGACCCGGTCACACCCAGATGAATATTTCCAGCAGCCAATTCCCGCGGAATTTCGCCAGCAGATAGCAACACCAGCTCTACCCCGTCGATACCGGTGACTTCACCCGCATATTCCCGTTCAGATCCAGACTTGCGCAGTGTCACACCACGTGCGCCGAACCAGTCAAACGTCTTTTCCATCAACCGCCCTTTGGACGGCACACCCAGCTTAAGCATCACGCACCCCCAGTGCCAAATCAGGTCGGATGACACCGCCCACAGCAGGCACAGCACGCCCTTTTCCCAGCCGAGAGGTCAGCGCATCATAACGGCCACCCGTCGCAACCGGGGGCAAATCAGGGCGATCTGTGGCGTAAAAACCGAAAACAAACCCATCGTAATATTCAAGCGACGTGCGGCCATAACTGCCCTCGAACTCCAGCTTATCCACATCCACACCGCGCGCATCCAACGCCGCAACCCGCGATTCCATGCGGACGACAGCATGGCCAATCGCAGGCATATCCACCGCGATATCGCGCAGGTGGCTAAGTACATTTGGCGTTGTTTCGCGCAAATCCAGAATCGCGTCGATCAGCATCACTTCGTCGGCAGAAATCGGCGGCTGTGCTGCGTCATCGCGCAGCGCCTTGATGCGGGCGGCAACCTCGTCACGGCTCCGCAATCCGATCTCTTGCCCGACATCAGCAAACGGGTCGCTAGCCGCCAGCAAAGCCGCACGCACAGGCGGCATCTTGTCCGATGCATAGCGTTTTAGCAGGGCCTTAAAACGACCGGGTCGCCAGATGTGCCGTAACAACGCGGCCTTGCGGGCATCCGTCGTCCTTAAACCGCGCACGGCAGCCGTCAAAATTCCGATATCACCCGTTGCGGCGCGCACGCGCAAACCAGCCAAGCCGTCGGCAATCGCCGCGAAAACTTCGGCATCGGCGGCCGCAGGATTTTGTCCGTCAAAAACTTCGTAGCCGACCTGCACATATTCATTGGCGCGCGTTTCATCGGTTTCTTGCTTACGAAACACCTTGCCGGAATACGTATAACGGGCCGGATCAGCCTGACTGTCCATATGCATCTGCACAACAGGAACCGTGAAATCCGGACGCAAAACCATTTCGCCGCGCAGCGGATCAGAGGTGAGATAAGCCCGCGCACGGATGTCTTCGCCATAAAGATCCAGCAGCGTATCCGCCGATTGCAGCACATCCGCCTTGACAACCTGCGCACCGCGGGCGGCAAACAGATCACGCAGGCGCCGGGCCTCGGCGCGGGTCTCGGGGGTATTGGGCATCAGTCCTGTCCGTCCAAAATCGCCTGAACCTTTGCCACCATATCGGCGCGCGGCACCGCGTATTGGCTCGGGCGGTCTTTCCATTCCTCAAGGGTTGCGTCCTTGGCGATTTCGGCGCCAAGGATCAAATCCTTGATCTGCACCATTCCCGCATCAAATTCGTCCCCGCCTGCAATAATCGCGACCGGAGACTGGCGTTTATCGGCGTATTTCAATTGGTTACCAAAGTTTTTGGGGTTGCCCAAATACACTTCTGCGCGGATGCCGGCGTTGCGCAGGTCTGCGACCATTCCCTGATATTCGGCCATCCGGTCACGGTCCATGACCGTCACCACAACAGGGCCTGCCATCACGGTATCCAAACGGCCCTTGGCACGCAGCGCGGCCAGCAACCTGTCCACCCCAATCGACACGCCCGTCGCGGGTACTTCTTGCCCGGTAAAGCGTTTGACCAGATCATCATACCGCCCGCCCCCGGCGACCGACCCGAACCGCTGCGGGCGGCCTTTGTCGTCGGTCACTTCGAAGGTCAATTCCGCCTCGAACACGGGGCCGGTATAATACCCAAGTCCGCGCACGACAGAGGGGTCAATCTCAATCTGTTCAGAACTGTAGCCACCAGCCGCCAATAGCTGGGCAATTGTCTCAAGCTCATCGACACCTTCGGCACCAACCTTTGACCCCGCAACAATTTCGCGCAGGCGCGCCACTGTCGCAGCACCATTATCGCGCTTGGCGCTCATAAAACCCATGACAACCTCGGCCTGCGCATCCGTCAGACCTGCACCTTTGGTAAAATCACCGCTGTCGTCCTTGCGGCCCGCGCCCAGCAGCGCGCGTACACCGTCCACGCCAAGCCGGTCCAGCTTGTCGATGGCGCGCAGGACAATCCCGCGCTCGGCCTCTTTGTCGTCGCCAGACAGACCCGCAACCTCTAGCACACCGTTCAGCACCTTGCGGTTATTGACGCGGACCACGTAGTCGCCGCGCGGAATACCCACGACCTCAAGCGTATCGGCCAGCATCGCGCAAATCTCGGCGTCGGCGGCGACGCTGGACGCACCAACCGTATCGGCATCACATTGGTAAAACTGGCGGAACCGACCGGGACCGGGTTTTTCATTGCGCCACACCGGACCCATCGCATAGCGACGGTATGGTGACGGCAAATCATTGCGGTATTGCGCGGCAACCCGTGCCAACGGGGCAGTCAGGTCATACCGTAACGCCAGCCAGTCATTGTCTTCTTCCCACGCGAACACACCTTCATTCGGGCGGTCGACATCAGGCAAGAATTTGCCCAGCGCCTCGACGGTTTCCACAGCCGAGGTTTCCAACGCGTCAAAGCCATAGCGATGGTAGACACCCGCGATCTTGGACAGCATCGCATTGCGCTCTGCGACCTCTGCACCAAAATAGTCACGGAACCCTTTTGGGGTCTGCGCCTTGGGACGGGGCTGTTTTTTCTCTTTGGCCATATCGGTTCTGCCTTCGCTGGTCTGTGATGCCGTTTAGCGCGGCTCGTTCACGGGAGCAATGCAGTGATCAAAAAACCCGCTCTGCGTTCGCATTTCGCTAAATAATCAAAACGGGCCACAGGCCGCACTATGCAGGACCGACCCGATCCGCTAAAGACTGCCCATGACCGACACCTTGCATCTTGAAGAACAACTTGCCCATTTGACCCGCACCGTCGATGACCTGTCGGATATTGTCGCGCGTCAGGAAAAAGAGCTGGCGCTGATGACGCGACGTTTGGCGATGCTGATGGAGCGCGAAGCCTCTCGCGAATTCGACGCAGGCGGATCCGTGCCTTTAGCAGACCAGCGCCCGCCGCACTGGTAGCACGCTCAAGCGTCTTCGACCTCGATCACCCCCGTGAGGCTGCGCAATGCGCCTTTGATTTGTGGATTCACGGGGAATTCTTCGCCCAAATCAATTTCGACCTCTCCGGGCAGATCGCTGTGCATCAGGTTAAAAAAGACCGGCCCCCTGCCCGCGCGCACACCATCATTTGCCGCATTGGCAAGAATCGTGGCCACGGATGCAATAGCATCAGGCGTGTCGATAAACACGCGCAGCCCAGCACCGCCCACATCGGCAACAACAGCATCAATCGGCGACACCGACCTGCCCAGCAGCTTTAGCTGGTCGCTTTCCATCGTCGCCTCGCAGCTGATGACAACCTGACTGCCGGTTTCAAGGTAATCGCGCGCCAGTTCCAATACGTCAGAAAACAACGTGACCTCGTATTGTCCTGTCGGATCAGATAATTGCGCAAAGGCGAACCGGTTGCCACGGGCGGATTTGCGTTCCTGTCTGCCAGACACTGTGCCCGCCATTTTCACCACGCACGCGCCCCGTTCGGCCCGTGCGATCACCTCGTCCAGCGTCATCACCTGCTTGCGCTTCAGCGCGCCCATGTAGTCATCAAGCGGGTGGCCCGACAGGTAGAACCCGATCGCCTTGAATTCCTCGGCCAGTCTTTCTGCGGGCAACCAGTCGTCGCCAGCGGCAAGGCGCGGTTCGGGTAAATCATCGCCTGCTTCCCCAAACAGCGACACTTGGTTCGATCCTTTTTGGTCATGGATCGCCGCAGAATATCCCGATAGCGCATCAAGGCTGGCCATAACCTTGCGCCGGTTCCTGTCCAACACGTCAAACGCGCCCGCACGTGCAAGCATTTCCAACGGGCGTTTGCCGATCCGCTTCAAATCACAACGACGGGCAAAATCGAAAAGGTTGACAAATTCGCGGTCGCCGCGCCCTTCGACGATCAGCTTCATCGCCTCGACACCGACATTTTTCAACGCGCCCAGCGCATAGACCAATTTGCCTTCGAACACATCAAAGGTCGCTTGCGACCGGTTCACGCAAGGCGGCGTGTAGGCGATACCCAGCCCCTTTTTGACTTCTTGGAAATAGACCCCCAATTTGTCGGTCAGATGGATATCGCAATTCATCACCCCGGCCATGAATTCGACCGGATGGTTCGCCTTTAGCCATGCTGTTTGGTAAGATACGACCGCATAGGCCGCCGCGTGCGATTTGTTGAAACCATAGTTGGCGAATTTTTCCAAAAGGTCGAAAACTTCAGAGGCCTTTTTCTTATCAACTCCGTTTTCCATCGCCCCTTTTTCAAATTTGGGACGTTCCTTGGCCATTTCCTCGGCGATCTTTTTACCCATCGCGCGGCGCAAAAGGTCGGCGCCACCCAGACTGTAGCCCGCCATGACCTGTGCGATCTGCATCACCTGTTCCTGGTAAACAATAATGCCTTGGGTTTCTGCCAACAAATGGTCGATCGACGGGTGGACCGATTCAATTTCTTTCAGCCCGTTCTTGACCTCACAATAGGTCGGGATGTTTTCCATCGGGCCGGGGCGGTACAGCGCCACCAAGGCGACGATGTCTTCGATACAGGTGGGTTTCATGCGCTTAAGCGCGTCCATCATGCCGCTGGATTCCACCTGAAACACGGCGACGGTCTTTGCGCTGGCGTAGAGCTTGTAAGAGGCTTCATCATCCAGCGGGATCGCGCCGATGTCATATTCGCACCCTGCCGGCGGTTGATACAGTTCCGTCCCATCAGCGGCAACATTCAACGTGCGACCGGTCTTTTTGACCAGTTCCACAGCATTCTGGATCACCGTCAGCGTTTTAAGACCCAAAAAGTCGAATTTCACCAACCCGGCCTGTTCGACCCATTTCATGTTGAATTGGGTCGCGGGCATATCGGATCGGGGATCTTGGTAGAGCGGGACCAATTCATCCAATGGGCGGTCGCCGATCACCACCCCCGCCGCGTGGGTCGATGCGTTCCGCAACAGGCCTTCGACCTGCTGGGCATAGCGCAGCAAACGTTCGACGACCTCTTCGTTCTTGGCTTCTTCGCGCAGGCGCGGCTCGTCTGCCAGCGCCTTTTCGATGGACACAGGTTTGACCCCTTCGACCGGGATCATCTTGGACAGACGGTCCACCTGCCCATACGACATTTGCAAAACACGGCCCACGTCACGCACGGCGGCCTTGGACAAAAGCGCACCAAACGTGATGATCTGACCGACCTTGTCGCGCCCGTATTTGTCTTGCACATAGCGGATCACCTCTTCGCGGCGATCCATGCAAAAATCGATATCGAAATCGGGCATCGACACCCGTTCAGGGTTCAGGAACCGTTCGAACAGCAAGGAATAGCGCAAGGGATCAAGGTCGGTAATCAGCAGTGCATAAGCCACCAGCGACCCCGCACCTGACCCACGCCCCGGCCCGACCGGGATGCCGTTATCCTTGGACCATTTGATAAAATCGGCAACGATCAGGAAATACCCCGGAAATCCCATGCCTTCGATGATGCTCAGTTCGAACTCCAGCCGCTTTTCATATTCAGCAACTTCGGCGGCATGGGGAATAATCGCCAAACGCGCCTTAAGGCCTGCCTCGGCTTGCCTACGCAACTCCGCGACCTCGTCGTCGGCAAATTTGGGCAGGATCGGGTCGCGCTTGTAGGTTTTGAATGCACACCGTTTTGCGATCTCGACGGTATTTTGCGTGGCTTCCGGCAGATCGGCAAACAGCGTCACCATCTCTTGTGGCGACTTGAAATAATGCTGCGGTGTCAGGCGGCGGCGTGGTTCTTGTTGGTCGACATAGGCCCCGTCTGCAATACACAACAGCGCATCATGTGCCTCGTACAATGCGGATTTCGGGAAATAGACGTCATTTGTGGCCACCAGAGGCAGCCCCTTTGCATAGGCCATCTCGATAAAACCGCGTTCGGACAGGCGTTCCGCCTCTGGAAGGCCGCCGTCTTCGGGGTGGCGTTGCAATTCCACATAAAGCCGGTCGGGATATGTAACGGCCAGACGGTCCATCAAGGCTTCGGCCTTGGGGCGTTGTCCTTGGCGCAACAACCGCCCCACCGGGCCGTCAGGACCACCCGACAGACAGATCAGACCGTCATGGTACCGCGCCAGATCATCCAAGCTCACCTGCGGCAATTGCCCGCCTGCGTCCAGATAAAGACATGAATTCAGCTTCATCAAATTCATATAGCCCGCTTCGGACTGCGCCAGCAGGACAATCGGTGCCGGATTTTCGGGGCGCTTGCCCGGCTCTGGCGTTGTGAAGCAAAGATCAACCTGACAGCCGACAATCGGCTGCACACCCGCCTTTGACGCGCCCTCGGAAAATTCGAGCGCACAGAACATGTTGTTGCTGTCCGTGACGGCAACCGCAGGCATATCCATCGCTGCCGCCATGCCGGGCAGCTTTTTCACGGGAATTGCGCCTTCCAATAACGAATATTCGGTATGGACGCGCAGGTGAATGAATCGGAGATCAGGTGTCATCGGGCCAAACTATCTGATGCGCGGCCGCGCACAAGGGAACAAAGCCCGCTGACTTGACGCATGTGCATTGACGCGGACCGCGGGAATCGGAAATATGTCAGTCCGATGACACAGCAACTGAACTCATTTTTCGCCGCCATGTCCGACCCGACTCGTCGGGCCGTGATCGAACGGCTGGTCAACGGACCCGCGAGCGTCAGCGAATTGCATGCCGCCCACGACATGGCGCTGCCTACTTTCATGCGGCATCTCGGCGTGCTGGAAAAATCCGGGATTGTCCGGTCGATCAAAAAAGGCAGGGTACGCACCTGCCATATAGAGGCCGCCCCGCTGATCGAAGTGCAAGGCTGGCTGGCGTGGCAACGTCATCTTTGGGAAACCCAAATGGACCACGCTGATCAAATCTCGCTAAGCTTAGAGACCTAAGGCTTGCAAAAAGGGTGGATCGAAATTCACCCTACGCCATCTCATTTCAGCCAGACTTCACCGCTTGTGCATAGTGCCCGACAGTCCTGCGCATCGGCCTGCGCATCCTCGGCCAGCATGATGTCGTCGATCCCCGGCCCGGTAAAGCGTGGGTCATCGCATTCACCGTCACGCGCCCACCGCGAACTGTTGTCGCCATAGTCAATACTGCGACATTGCACCGGATCCCAATCAGCACGCGTCCGCTGTAGCCGAATACGGCTGGCTGCGATCAACGCCATGCAATCCGCGGCATCAAGTCCGATGTTATCGTTGTTCAGCGATGTCGCCATTCCGCCGCCCACAAATCGCGGGTCATCGCATTCGCCGTCATTGGCGTATTCGCTGGTGTTGTTGCCAAAGTCGATCCCATTCGCAACTGTCGTTGCACATGCCCCGACAATTAGAAACGCGCAGATTTTCACCAACGTAGTCTTCATAAACAGCGACCTTTTCAGAAATGATCCCAAAACAATATTATCCGGCAACTAACGCAGAATCCGGTTAGGTCTGCAACATACTGAGCCGGGTGGTGGCGAAAAGCCGCCTCAGGATTTGCCTGAAATTTAGGCAGATTTATAATTTTTAAGCTTCTTTTTCTTCCTACCTCTTGCCAAGCCCACGCCGCATCGTTTTCATAGGGTCAAGTTTGGCCCGGATGTCTACGCCGCATCGACATCCAATTCGGGCGCAAGTCATTTTTGGTAAGGCGGCAGGTTTACATGATGAACGTCACGTTTCTTCTCAACGGGGAAACCGTGCAGGTTAAAGCCGCGCCAACCCGGAGCCTGCTTGACTGGTTGCGCATTGATCGCGGCCTTTGCGGTACGAAAGAAGGCTGTAACGAAGGCGATTGTGGCGCCTGCACCGTTATGGTCACCGATGAAACCGGTGCCAAAGCGTTGAATGCCTGCATCCTTTTGATGCCCCAGCTGCACGGAAAATCCGTCCGCACCGTCGAAGGGATCAGTGGACCTGCCGGGCAACTGCATCCGGTCCAAGAGGCGATGATTACACATCACGGGTCGCAATGCGGGTTCTGTACCCCCGGATTTATTGCATCAATGGCTGCGGGCCACGCCAACGGGCGCACCGACCATGATGATATGCTGGCTGGCAATCTTTGCCGCTGCACCGGCTATGCGCCGATCATCCGTGCCGCCAAAGCTGCCGAAGGCGCGGCGGTGCCGGCTTGGCTGCATGATCAGCTTCCGACAGTTGAACGGGCACCCTACGCACCCGAAACGCTGGACGCGTTAACTAAGTGGTATGCGGAAAACCCTGATGCAACCTTGATCGCGGGGGCCACAGACGTGGGTCTGTGGGTGACAAAGCAGCTGCGCGATCTACCCAAAGTCGCCTTTCTCAATCGCTGCGCTGACCTGCGTACCATCGACTTTGAAGCAGACCGCATCCGCATTGGCGCGGGCGTCACGATGACCGACGTCCTGGCGATGACACGCACGCACCACCCAAGTTGGGCGAACCTCATCCGGCGATATGGATCAGAGCAAGTGCGCAATGCCGCGACAATCGGCGGAAATATTGCCAATGGATCACCCATCGGTGACAACCCGCCCGCCCTGATCGCGTTGGGGGCCACACTGCATTTGCGCCACGGCGATAAGACGCGTGATCTGCCGATCGAAGATTTCTTTTTAGCCTACGGAAAACAAGACCGCGCGCCGGGGGAATTGGTCACAGCGGTGACCATCCCCAAAACAGCAGCGGATCTGCGCTGCTATAAAATCTCGAAACGGTTTGATCAGGATATTTCCGCACTTCTTGGATGTTTTAATATCTCGGTCGTCGACGGACGGGTGCGTGCGGCGCGCATCGCATTTGGTGGCATGGCCGGTACGCCACACCGTGCGACAGCGGTCGAAACCGCGTTGATCGGTCAGCCATGGACAGACGCGACAATCGCGCAGGCGGCATCCTGTTTCGCGACAGACTTTACACCGATGTCAGATATGCGGGCTTCGGCGACCTATCGTCTTCGGGCGGCGCAAAATTTGCTGTCCCGATATTTCGCAGAGACATCCGGCAAGGCGACCAACGTGCTTGAGGTACACCCATGAGCGTGACCAAACCCCTGCCGCATGACGCCGCGAACCTGCATGTGACGGGCGTCGCACGCTATATAGATGATATTCCCACGCCCGCCGGCACGCTGCATCTGGCATTTGGATTGGCCGACATCGCGCGCGGCACCTATCGGATGACCTTGGACAGGGTTCGCACGGCACCGGGCGTGGTCGCCGTGATGACGGCACAGGATCTGCCGTTTGCCAACGACGTGTCACCTTCGGCGCATGATGAACCACTGCTGGCCACCGGGACAGTACATTACTTGGGACAACCGCTGTTTTTGGTGATTGCCGACAGCCACTTGAACGCCCGCAAGGCGGCGCGACTGGGCGATGTGACCTACACCGCAGAACCCCCGATCCTGACGATTGATCAGGCTTTGGCGGCGAATAGCCGTTTCGAGGATGGGCCTGTTGTCTGGACAAAGGGCGACGTCGATCAGTCGCTAAAAGACGCGCCACACCGGGTGCAAGGCCGGATCAATATAGGGGGTCAAGAACACTTTTACCTCGAAGGGCAAGCCGCCCTCGCGCTGCCGCAAGAAGGCGGCGATATGCTGGTGCACAGTTCGACGCAACACCCGACCGAAATCCAGCACAAAGTGGCCGAAGCATTGGGCCTGCCCATGCACGCCGTGCGCTGCGAGGTGCGGCGGATGGGCGGAGGTTTTGGCGGTAAGGAAAGTCAGGGCAATGCGCTGGCGGTGGCCTGTGCGGTGGCCGCACGGTTGACCGGCCGACCCTGCAAAATGCGCTATGACCGCGACGATGACATGATGATTACCGGCAAGCGGCATGATTTTCGGATCGACTATGTGGCGGGTTTTGACGCCGACGGGCGGATAACGGGTGTCGATTTCATCCACGCCACCCGCTGCGGCTGGGCGATGGATCTGTCGTTGCCGGTCGCCGACCGTGCGATGCTGCATGCCGATAATGCCTATCACCTGCCCACGGTACGGATTACGTCGCACCGGCTTAAAACCAACACACAATCCGCGACCGCATTTCGCGGGTTTGGCGGGCCGCAAGGCGTTGTGGGGATTGAACGGGTCATGGACCATATTGGCGCGACCCTTGGCATCGACCCCCTGATCATCCGGCAGCGGAACTACTACGCGGCGATGGACACGACAGGGCTGTTGACCCCAAATGAGCCAGAGGTGGATTTGACATCGCGCGGTGCGCAACCGCTGCGGGCCGCGCATAATCCACCCGCCACGCAAACCACGCCCTATCACATGCCGGTGACCGATTTTATTGTGCACGCGATGACAGACCGGCTGTTGAAAACATCCGACTATCACGACCGCCGTAGCGCCATTGCCACCTGGAATGCCAATCAACCAATCTTGAAAAAAGGGATCGCGCTTAGTCCGGTGAAATTCGGGATTTCGTTCACGCTTTCGCACCTGAACCAAGCAGGCGCGTTGGTGCATGTGTATCAGGACGGGTCCGTGCACCTGAACCACGGTGGCACTGAAATGGGGCAAGGGTTGTTCCAGAAGGTGGCACAGGTTGCCGCCGCGCGCTTTGGCATCGACGTCAGCGCCGTCAAAATTACGGCGACCGATACCGGCAAGGTCCCCAACACCTCCGCCACCGCCGCCTCATCGGGGTCTGACCTGAATGGCATGGCTGTAGCAAACGCCTGCGACACGATCCGTGACCGCATTGCCGCCTGCCTGACGAAAGATACAGCCTTTGGCCCCAGCGATGTCACCTTTGCGAACGGACAGGTGCATTTGGCAGACAGCGCTATCCCCTTTGCCGAGGCCGCGATGAAAGCCTACAGCGCCCGCTTCAGCCTGTCGGCCACAGGGTTCTACAAAACGCCCGGTCTCAGCTGGGACCGCAAAGCAGGCAGTGGCACACCTTTCTTCTACTTCGCCCAAGGCGTCGCTGTGACCGAAGTGGTGATTGACACGCTGACCGGTGAAAACCGGATTTTGCGCACCGACCTTCTTCATGATGCGGGTGCATCCCTGAACCCTGCGCTGGATATCGGGCAGGTCGAAGGCGGCTATGTTCAGGGTGCGGGTTGGCTAACGACAGAGGAATTGGTCTGGGATGAAAAAGGGCGCCTGCGCACGCACGCACCATCGACCTATAAAATTCCCGCCTGTTCTGACCGCCCCGATATTTTCAATGTCGCGCTTTGGGACGCGCCAAACCCCGCGCAAACGATTTATCGGTCCAAAGCCGTCGGCGAGCCACCGTTTATGCTGGGCATTTCGGCATTTCTTGCCCTTGCTGACGCCGTCAGCGCCTGTGGCCCGCATTACCCGGACCTCCAAGCCCCCGCCACCGCCGAAGAAATCCTGAATGCCATTGATCGGGCACGCGGATGACCGCCGGCATACGCATCACAATTACCAAAACAGCCGGATCAGTGCCGCGTGACGCAGGCACGCAGATGATGGTCTGGCCGGACAGCACCCAAGGCACGATCGGCGGCGGGCGGTTGGAGTGGGAAGCAATTTCCGAGGCGCGCGCAATGTTGGCATCCGGGCGCGCCGTGCAACGCCAGACTATCCCGCTTGGTCCCGGTTTGGGTCAATGCTGCGGCGGATCGGTGACGTTGTTTTGGGAGCAAGCCGAAGGGTTGGCAGCCCCAAAAGGTCGCCCGCTTTGGATTTATGGTGCAGGCCACGTGGGCCGCGCCATTGTCCACGTGATGGCGCCGCTGCCCGATTTTGATATCACGTGGGTCGACACCAGCGCGGACAGGTTCCCGCAGACAGACGTCACCACGTTTGTTGCGGCCGACCCGGCGCAGGCGGTCCGGCATGCCCCCGATCACGCAGATCACCTGATCCTGACCTATAGCCATGATATTGACCTTGCGCTGTGTCACGCCTTGCTGTCGCGGCCATTTCACGCGGTTGGGTTGATCGGTTCGGCGACCAAATGGGCGCGTTTCAAATCGCGGCTGGCCGCATTAGGGCACAGTCCCGCGCAAATTTCCCGCATCGCCTGCCCGATTGGCGACCCCGGCCTTGGCAAACACCCCGCGGCACTTGCGTTAGGCGTGGCAACAGCGATGATGCAGGCAAATTCCGACCGGACAAAGGACCTGACTGCATGACCACCCCGTTATTGACGCTGTCCGGGCTGACCAAAGCCTATCCCGGTGTTGTCGCCAACAAGGACGTGTCCTTTGCCATCGCGCCGGGCGAAGTCCATGCGCTTTTGGGTGAAAACGGCGCGGGCAAATCGACACTGGTCAAAACAATTTACGGGCTGGTCAAACCCGACAGCGGCACCATGTTGCTGAACGGCGCCGCCTTTGCACCCGCCGAGCCACGGGCCGCACGCGCAGCCGGCATTGCCATGGTATTTCAGCATTTTTCGCTATTTGATGCAATGAACGTCGCTGAAAACATTGCTTTGGGCATGGAAAACCCGTCGCCCCAACGGGCAATTGCCGCGCAGATACGTGATGTATCGGATGCATACGGGCTTCCGCTTGATCCCAGCAGGATCGTGGGCGAACTGTCCGCTGGAGAACGTCAGCGCGTCGAAATTATCCGTTGCCTTCTGCAAGATCCCAAACTGCTGATCATGGATGAACCAACATCCGTGCTGACCCCGCAAGAGGTGGACATCCTGTTCAAGACGCTGCGCAAACTTAGCGCCGAAGGTACCGCAATCCTCTATATCTCGCACAAGCTCGAGGAAATTCGCGCATTGTGCGACAATGCCACCGTGCTGCGGTTAGGCAGGGTCGTTGGCACCTGCGATCCACGCGCAACTTCGGCGCGTGATATGGCGGAATTGATGGTCGGGTCGGTTCTGCACGTCCCCGCACGCGCCGCGCGTCCGGTGGGGGACGTTGTGCTGTCGCTCAGGGCGTTATCGGCCAAAGCACCACATCAATTTGGCACCGCTTTGCGCGACATCACGGTTGACGTGCGCAAAGGCGAGGTCTTGGGCATCGGTGGAGTTGCAGGCAACGGGCAAGATGAACTTGTTGCCGCACTTTCGGGCGAAATGCGCACCAGTGCGGGCATGTTGATTTATCAAGGGCAAAGCATTGGCAACCTTGGCCCGAATGCCCGCCGCATGATCGGTCTGCTGACCGCACCCGAAGAGCGGATCGGCCATGCCGCAGCGCCGGATATGAGCCTGACAGAAAACGCGGTGCTGACGGCGGCGACGCGACGTGGATTGGAAACCAAGGGCTTTGTGAATTGGGGCAAGGCCCGCAGCTTTGCCGAGGATGTGATTGCCACATTCGATGTGCGCACCCCCAGTTCCCAAAGCACCGCACGGTCGCTGTCAGGCGGGAACTTGCAAAAGTTTGTGATTGGACGCGAAATCATGCAAGACCCCGATGTGTTGGTTGTGAACCAGCCAACATGGGGCGTCGATGCCTCTGCGGCTGCGGCAATCCGGCAGGCGCTGCTGGATCTGGCGGCCAAAGGGGCCGCAGTGATCTGTATCAGTCAGGATCTTGATGAACTGATGGAGATTTCGGACCGGTTCGCGGCCCTGAACGGCGGACGGCTGTCCGCGCCGCGCGCGGCTGCGGGTCTTTCGGTGGACGAAATCGGCCTGATGCTGGGTGGGGCACATGACATGCAGGTTGCCCATGTTGATACCTAGTTTTATGCGTATTTGGAGACATAACAAAATGAGCTGCGGCGCATGATATATTTAGAAAAGCGTCCAGAGCCTGCGCAGATATGGACATTTGCCGCACCTTTGGTGGCCGTCGTCCTGACAATGGTTTGCGGTGGGCTGTTGTTTGCGGCCTTGGGAAAATCCCCTGTCGAGACCATCCGCACCATCTTTTTTGATCCGCTGTTTTCAGAGTTTGCGTGGTTTTATCGTCCGCAGCTTTTAATCAAGGGCGCACCATTGGTGTTGATTGCGATCGGGCTGTCGTTCGGATTTCGCGCAGGCGTTTGGAATATCGGGGCCGAAGGCCAGTACATCATGGGCGCCATTTGCGGCGCAGCCGTTGGTCTTGCGTTTTATCCGACCGAGTCGATGTTCATCTTTCCCTTGATGGTTGTCGCCGGCGTGCTGGGCGGCATGATCTGGGCGCTGATCCCCGGCCTGCTGAAGGTCAAGTTTGATACCAATGAAATTCTGGTGTCCCTGATGCTGGTTTACGTCGCCGAGCAATTGCTTGCCTCGATGGCGCTGGGTGCGTTGCGCAACCCCGAAGGCATGGGGTTTCCGGGGTCGCGCAATCTGGCAAAATATGACAGCGCGACCAGTTGGATCGCGGAAAATGCCGGCATGCACTGGGGCGTGGTCGTGGCGGTGATCGTGGTGATTTTTGCCTATGTTACCCTGTCGCGCCATATCTTTGGCTTTCATGTACGCGTCGCCGGGCAAAGCCCCCGTGCCGCGCGTTTCGGTGGCGTAAACCCCGCACGTCTGGTGCTGATCTGCATGGGAATTTCAGGCGCGCTGGCAGGGGCTGCCGGCCTATTCGAGGTCGCAGGCCCCGCAGGTCAGATCAGCATCGACTTTAACGTCGGCTACGGGTTCACAGCGATCATCGTCGCTTTTTTGGGTCGGTTACATCCGGTCGGAATTTTGCTGGCTGGCGCATTGATGGCGCTTACCTATATCGGCGGTGAAATCGCGCAGGCGAACCTTGGGTTGCCGGGGGCCGCGATCCAACTGATGCAAGGGATGCTTCTGTTCTTTTTGCTCATGGTCGATGTGCTGACAAACTACCGCGTGAGACTTGCCCAACGGGGACATGCCTGATGGATTGGACCGCAATCAACCCGATCCTGCTGCTGGCGTCACTGATGGTCGCCGCGACCCCGATCATTTTGGCCGCGATCGGCGAGTTGGTCGTCGAACGTGCGGGGGTTCTGAACCTTGGCGTCGAAGGCATGATGATCACCGGCGCTGTCTGCGGCTTTATCGTGGCAGTCAACACCGGTTCCCCGTTTCTGGGGTTCATCGGGGCCGCCGTTGGCGGCGCGGTGCTGTCCCTGTTTTTTGGATTTCTGACCCAGTTTTTGCTGTCGAACCAAGTTGCCACAGGCCTTGCGCTGACGCTGTTCGGGCTGGGGCTGTCGGCGCTCATGGGGCAAAGCTATATCGGGATCAAAGCGCCCGGCTTCCCTGATTGGCATATCCCGCTGCTGGGCGATATCCCTGTCATCGGCCCAGTCGTGTTCCAGCATGACCCGATGGTCTATGTCGGGCTTGCCATTGTTGTCGCGGTTTGGGCATTTCTGAAATTCAGCCGCGCAGGTTTGATCCTGCGTGCGGTCGGTGAAAACCACGAGGCGGCGCATGCGTTGGGCTATCATGTGATCCGCGTGCGGATGCTCGCGATCATGTTCGGCGGGGCCTGTGCCGGTCTGGGCGGCGCGTATCTGTCGCTGGTGCGCGTGCCGCAATGGACCGAAGGGATGACCGCTGGTGCAGGCTGGATCGCGCTGGCGATTGTGGTCTTCGCAAGCTGGAAACCGATGCGGCTTTTGTTGGGCGCCTATTTGTTTGGCGGGGTCACCGTGTTGCAGCTGAATTTACAGGCGGCAGGAATGGCGATACCAATCGAATACCTTTCCATGTCGCCCTATCTGGCAACCATCGTTGTTCTTGTTATTATGCGGGCTGGACGGGCGCCGGGGTCGCTGGGCCAATCTTTTCATGCCTCACGTTGAGGCACTACCACCAAGGGGATGTGTATGACTATTAAATCAATTCTGGCGGGCGTCACGCTTGCAGCAAGCTTGGGGACCGTTGCCTTTGCCCAAGATACAACCAAAGTCGGCTTTATCTATGTTGGCCCCGTGGGCGACGGCGGTTGGAGCTATGAACACAACCAAGGCCGTCTGGCCGTCGAAGAGCATTTCGGCGATGCGGTTGAAACCGTATTTGTTGAAAGCGTCCCCGAAGGTGCAGATGCAGAACGCGTTCTGCAGCAAATGGCGCTGGGTGGTGCTGACCTGATCTTTACGACATCATTCGGCTACATGGACCCGACCATCAACGTGGCGGAAAAATTCCCTGATGTGATGTTTGAACATGCAACTGGCTACAAACAGGCACCCAACGTGTCGGTTTATTCGGCACGCTTCTACGAAGGCCGCGCCGTCCAGGGTCACATCGCGGGTCAAATCACCGAGAGCAATATCATCGGCTACATCGGGTCGTTTCCGATCCCCGAAGTTATCCGCGGCATCAACGCAGCCTATATTCACGCGAAGGCTGTGAACCCCGACGTCGAATTCAAAGTTGTCTGGGCCTATACTTGGTTTGACCCCGCAAAAGAAGCCGAAGCCGCAAACGTGTTGATCGAGCAAGGCGCCGACGTGATCTTGCAGCACACAGATTCAACGGCACCGCAGGCGGCTGCGCAGGCCGCTGGCAATGTGTATACATTTGGTCAGGCGTCTGACATGGCCGAATTCGCGCCAATGCCACGGGTTTCATCGATCATCGACAACTGGGCGCCCTACTACATCGCGCGCACGCAGGCCGTCATCGATGGCACATGGGAAAGCACAAATACCTGGGACGGTATCGGCGCTGGCATGGTTGGTATCGGTGAAATCACCGATGCAGTTCCTGCTGACGTCAAAGCATCGGCAGAAGCGCTGCGTGACAGCATCGCATCGGGCGAATACCACCCCTTCACCGGTCCATTGAACAAGCAAGACGGCACAGTGTGGCTGGCCGAAGGCGACGTAGCCGATGACGGCACCTTGGCTGGAATGAATTTCTATGTCGAAGGTCTGACGGGCGACATCCCACAATAATTCCCGCTAACAACGCGTCAAAAGCCCCGCCGATGCGGGGCTTTTTATTTTTGTGGACGAATACGCGATACGTTCAACGCGACTTGTCTTTTTTCGGCCACACTTGTCTTATGACATCGCAAACCAACGCGGCCGTATTGCGATGCGGGTGATCCAGCGGTGCCGCGCGGTTGAAAACCGCTGCAAACATCTGAAAATGCGTGGTTGAAATTTCGTCACAGTATTTCATCGCGAAAATTCACCATCGCCAAAATGGCCCGTTTCACGATTTGGAACAAATTTTGACCTTGAAATGCATCGCGCAACCCAAGAGTGCGGTGAAATTGTGGCAATCATCTTAAACAAAAGTACAGGTTGCCCTTTGGTCAGGAAAGCGGGAAACCGCCTATCGTGAATGTGTTTTAACGAGTTACGGAGTTCCCAATGAACCAACCTATCTACAAGTCCTATCGCACTTTCGCAGCAACCTGCGCCTTGGCAACGGCCATGGCGATTCCTGCTGCGACATATGCGGGCGAAGTCACGCTGAAATCAGCTGACGGCACAGTGAACCTTGTCGGTGAGTTCATTGAATTCACCGACAACAACTATGTGATCCGCACCGGACTTGGCGATTTGCGCATATCCGCATCCCGCGTCAGCTGCATCGGTGACGACTGCCCCACATTCACCACAACCGAAGCCGATGTTAATATTGGCGGCTCTGATACAATTGCGCAGGGTGTTATGCCCCTGCTCGTCTCCGGGTACGGTGCCTTTCTTGGTGCGGATGCGACACAAACCGCAACTGGTGTCGACGGTCAGTTCTTGACTGACATGGTGGGCGAACAAGGGTTCGGTGATCCAATCGGCAGCTACCTCGTCACCTCGACAAGCTCGGACGCCAGCTTTGCTGCGCTGCTGGATGACACGATCCAGATCGGTATGTCTGCCCGCCGTATCACCCCCGACGAAGCACGCGCACTGCGCGACGCGGGGGCCGGTCAAATGATCTCTCCTGATCAGGAACACATCATCGCATCTGACAGCTTGGTGTTTATCACACACCCAAGCAATCCGGTTAAATCCATGTCGCTTGAGCAACTGCGCGCTGTTCTGACTGGTGAAATCACAAACTGGGCGGAACTGGGCGGTGAAGATGCCCCCATTCAACTGGTTCTGCCAACCGAAGGCACACCATCAAAAGAGCTGATCGACGACAAGATTTTTGACGGCGGTGAACCAGAAGTCCCTGCAAACAGCCTGGAAATCGATAACGACACGGAAGCCGCCGCATATATCAACGCAAACGCAAACGCATTGGGTATGGTTGGCTATGCATTCCAGCGCGGTGCGCAAGCGATGACGTTGATCAATGACTGCGGTCTGACAATGGTGCCCGAGGCATTTTCTGTGCGGACAGAAGAGTATGCGCTGCAGCGGCCGCTGTACCTCTACACCCGTGCAGATACGGCGACCGAAGCCACCACCGCATTTGTTGACTACGCAACATCAAACGCAGCAGACGAAGTGATCGCGAAAGCCGGTTTTATCGACCTTGGCGTCGACCGTCACGCACAACCGCTTGACGGGGACCGCGCCAAAGCCCTGCTTGACCCGAATGCGGACGCCTACGAAGCTGGCTTCATGCGTGAAATGCTGGGCCAGATGGTGAACTATGACCGCCTATCCACAACATTCCGTTTCCGCACCGGATCGCAAAACCTTGACCTGCGCGGCGAACTGAACATCGCACGTCTGACCGACTATCTTGAAACGCAGCCTCAAGGCACCAAAATCATGTTCGTTGGCTTTACGGACAGTGTCGGTGCATTCGACAGCAACCGCGAGCTGTCTAAATCGCGCGCTGATCAGGTGATGTCGGCCCTGCAAAGCTATGCCAGTGACCGCCTGAGTGGGGTCGAAATGACCACAACCGGCTTTGGTTCGATTGCTCCTGCGGCGTGCAACACCTCTGAAGCCGAGCGTCAAGTCAACCGTCGGGTTGAAGTATGGATCGAAGCAGCCAACGGTTAAGTTGGCATCGGGGAGGCGTTGACCAGTCAGATGCCTCCCTTTCGCAGCATACGCGCAAATGCGAAATGCAGCACCGCTTTTTGTGATTGAAGACGCCAGATACGATCAATTTCTTTATCGATTTTCATCCAATCTGGCCCGCAATCTCATACCTGCAAACCACATGACCGCCTCACGGTATCGCCCTCTGATCCGGTCCGACGATAGGATACCACAATGCAAAATCGCATTCCTAAGACAGCCAGCCGCCGTTTGGCGCTGATGACAACAGTAGGCCTGACTGCGCTGGCCCTTCTGGGCGAAGCAACGGCCCAAGTCGAAGCACAATCCATGAACCCCGCCCTGTATGACGGTGGCAAGGCCCGCGTAAACCGCTCTGCGAGCCTTGGCGGTATGACAGAACAAATGGCCTCTGCAAGCTGTCGCTTTACCGCAGGCTTTGGCGGAGAGCAGGCCGCCGACGAATTAAAACATGTTCACGACTACTTTGACGCAATTCTGGACGGGCTTGCAGCTGGCGACCGCGCCTTGGGGATGCCCAATGCCGAAACGGCACCGCGTATCATCAACGCAATCATGGCGACCGATCAACTTTGGGAACCAATCGAAGCAGCCGCCGCCAAGATGATCGACAATTCGGCGACCGCAGCGGATGCGGACATCATTCGTCAGTCCTACAAGGCAATGTTTGACCAAACCGTCATTCTTGCAGCAGATGTGTCAGGTGCCTACACCAACCCACAAGAGCTGCTGCAGAGCGACGCCACTGTGTTGAATTTTGCAAGCCGTCAGCGTGCATTGGCACAACGTATGACACGGGCCGCATGCGAAATTGCGTCAGGCACAGGTTCAGACGCAACCTTGGGTGAATTGGCAGCAACGGTCGACATGTTCGAACTTTCGATGGTGGCGTTGCGCGATGGTTACCCCGCTGCTGGCGTCAACCCACCGCCGAATGAGGCGGTGAAATCCAGTTTGGAAAGCACTTATGCCATTTGGCAAGAAGGGCGCGGCATCTATGACGCAATCAAAGACGGCGCGACACCCACAGCGGATGATATCGTGGCCGCCAACGCGCTGACAAAGCAGCTCAGCATCGGGATGAACAACGCCATCACGCTTTACCTCATTGCGACACCGGGCAAAGACGGCATTTACCGTGTTCCTCTCGAGGCATACGCTGGCGCCGAATTGCGCACGTGGATCACCGATCCGCGCGTGGTTGATGCAGTAAAGGCGCAAAACTTGCGCACAGTCGACTTTACCGACGAACAGGTGCTCGCACTTGATCAACAATGGCGTGCAGAGGCATCAGGTGATGGCGGACCGCTGATGACCGAAGCCTTAGGTAACGACGTATCCGCGTGGTTGCGCGAACATCAAGACACGACAGCAGGGTTTGTCACCGAAGTGTTCATTATGGACGCCAAGGGCCTGAACGTCGCGCAAAGCGTCGCAACATCTGACTATTGGCAAGGCGACGAGGCGAAACACCAAGAAACCTATGGCGTAGGCCCCGATGCATTGCACATCAGCGATGT
The DNA here is from genome assembly GCF_056108365.1 of Yoonia sp. SWMV100. Taxonomy (NCBI): domain Bacteria; kingdom Pseudomonadati; phylum Pseudomonadota; class Alphaproteobacteria; order Rhodobacterales; family Paracoccaceae; genus Yoonia; species Yoonia sp. SWMV100. Next base: position 779,816 of record NZ_JBWBAQ010000002.1, read on the forward strand.
CGAATTTGACGACAGCACCGGATTTTACCAATCGCAAGCATCAATGCCTGTTGTCGATCCAGACACTGGCAAAGTGATTGGCGCGATGACTTTCGGGATCAACGTGCAAAACCTGATGTAAGACGCGAAACACCACTTACGAACCAAGGCGCGGCGCAGCAATGCCCGCGCCTTTCTCGTTTTGGCAAACAACACCCCATTGACGAATACAGCCCTAACAGAAACAACCTAGGCGAATATTGCGTGAAAGGTTGCCCAGATGAAACTCACGATCCCCGAACCCACAATTGAACTCTACAAAGACGGTTTCGACAAACACGACAAGCTTGACCGCAAACCAATGGCTCAAAAGCTGTCCAATCTGGTCGAAAACGTCGATGACCCGCTGGTCATTGCGCTTGACGGCGGCTGGGGCAGCGGCAAATCCGTGTTTCTCAAATGCTGGGTCGGCGAACATCTGAAACGCCATCGAGATAAGACCACCACACTCTATTTTGACGCCTTTGAACATGATTATCTCGATGATCCACTGATTGTACTGACGGGGGCGCTGGCGGAACGATTGAAGGAGTCAGGCCGCAAGCCCGCGGCATTGAAGAAGCTCAAAACTGCGGCGTTTAAGATTGCCCCGATGGCTGCACGTCTTGGCCTTGCAGCAGTAACCGCTGGCGGAACCGAGATCGCGGGCGCCCTAGGTGATGCGATTATTCATCAATCTGCAGAAAATGTTGAAAAGGCAGCCGAAGCCTACTGGAAACGCGAAGACGGGAGGCGCGCTGCGATGGCACAATTTCGCGAGGCGCTGACCTCCCTGACCAAGCCAGATGAAAATGGCGACCCACAACAAAAACTGGTCATCGTCATCGACGAACTCGACCGCTGCCGTCCCGATTACGCGCTGCAAATGCTCGAGGTCATCAAACACTTCTTCGCCACCCCCGGCGTCCACTTTGTGCTGGGGACCAACATGCAAGAGTTGGCGAATAGTGTAAGGGCGAGGTATGGGGATCGGGTAGATGCAGAGCGGTATCTGCATAGGTTTGTGCAAATCACGATGCCGATGCCCTCCGCTTCAGAAAACCGGCCTTCCGAGAGGGCGGCAGTGAAGCACTTTGGAGTGATCACAGATGCGTTGGAAATCAATTCAGACATATGGCGGATTTTCAATCAGTACCTTCTGACTATCAATCAAGCCCAAGACCTAACCCTTCGAGATGTCGAGCGGTTAGCTACTTTAATGGTTATCACACCCACGCAATATAATGAAAACAACCGGGAATACTATATCTTTGCGGGCTTACTTATATTGCAAGTGCTCAAGCCGCGGTGGGTTCAGCAAGCGCGCGAAGGCAAACTAACCTTTAGCCAATTGCGAACTCTATTTCATTGGAGCGAGAAAAATCCAGATCCGTGGCTTGCAGAAATGGTTCAACCGGCTTGGCGAATTTCACTGGATCCAGCCCCAGACGAAGCGACAAAAAGTGAAGCCGAAAATGCTCTGGATAAAACTTTCGTTGAGAAAACTAGCCGAACTATCGTCACGGAAATCATCACCCAATCTCTAGACTCATTTAAGCTCCCCCGATAACCCCTCCCCTTGCCTAGACGGCGCTGTGCTTTTAAGTGGGGCATAAGTTATATCAAAAGGAACCGCCCATATGGCCAGCAATCAATTTGTCTATTTCATGGACGGCGTGTCCAAGACCTATCCCGGTGGGAAAAAGGTTTTCGAAAACATCCGTCTCAACTTTCTGCCCGGGGTTAAAATCGGCGTTGTTGGTGTCAACGGCACCGGTAAGTCGACCCTGATGCGGATCATGGCTGGTCAGGACAAGGACTTTGCAGGGGAAGCATGGGCCGCCGAGGGCGCGCGCGTCGGCTATCTGCCGCAAGAGCCGGAGCTTGATCCGAACCTGACGGTCCGCGAAAACGTCATGCTGGGCGTGGCCGACAAAAAGGCGATCCTTGACCGCTACAACGAAGTCGCGATGAACTACTCTGAGGAAACCGCCGACGAGATGGCGCAGTTGCAAGACGAAATTGACGCGCAAAACCTGTGGGATCTCGATGCGCAAATTGATATCAGCATGGAGGCATTGCGCTGCCCCGCTGACGATGCCGATGTAACCACCCTGTCGGGCGGTGAAAAGCGCCGGGTCGCGCTGTGCAAATTGCTGCTTGATGCGCCAGACATGCTCTTGCTCGATGAACCTACCAACCACCTTGACGCCGAAACCATCGCGTGGCTGCAACAGCACCTGATTGACTACAAAGGCACAATCCTGATCGTCACCCACGACCGCTACTTTCTTGATGCGATCACAGGGTGGATTTTGGAACTGGACCGTGGATCGGGCATCCCGCACGAAGGCAACTATTCCAGCTGGCTTGAAGCAAAAGCCAAGCGCATGGAACGCGAAGCCAAAGACGACAAATCCAAACAGCGCACGCTACAGCGTGAATTGGAATGGATGCGGCAGGGTGCAAAAGCGCGGCAAGCCAAGTCCAAGGCGCGGATCAGCGCCTATAACGAAATGGCAAACCAGTCCGAGCGTGAAAAAATGGGCCGCGCCCAAATCATCATTCCCAATGGCCCGCGCCTTGGCAACAAGGTGATCGAAGTGACCGACATGAAAAAGGCGATGGGCGACAAGCTGCTTGTTGAGGGTCTGTCGTTTGACCTGCCACCCGGCGGGATTGTCGGCGTGATCGGACCCAACGGTGCGGGTAAATCCACGCTGTTCTCGATGCTGACAGGTCAGGCACAGCCCGATGAAGGAACGGTCGAGTACGGCGAAACCGTAAAGCTGTCCTATGTTGACCAGTCACGCGATGCACTGAACCCGGACGCCAACGTCTGGGAAGAAATCAGTGGCGGGGCAGAGGTTATTGAACTTGGCGATGCCTCGATGAACTCGCGCGCTTATTGCTCTGCGTTCAACTTTAAAGGGGGCGATCAACAGAAAAAAGTTGGCCTGCTGTCAGGTGGTGAACGCAATCGGGTCCACATGGCAAAACTGCTAAAGTCTGGCGGCAACGTGCTGCTGCTCGATGAGCCGACCAACGATTTGGATGTCGAAACCCTGCGCGCACTCGAAGACGCGTTGGTCGATTTCGCGGGTTGCGCTGTCGTGATCAGCCACGACCGGTTCTTCCTCGACCGGATATGCACGCATATTCTTGCATTCGAAGGTGATGCCCACGTCGAATGGTTCCAAGGCGCCTTCTCGGACTACGAAGAGGATAAAAAAGCCCGGCTCGGTGCGGACGCTCTGGAACCGAAACGGATGAAGCACAAGAAATTCGTCAGGTAAGCATGTTCAGGAGCCGCACAAGCGCCACTTATGTGCGGCCCCTGACACCAGCGGCTGGATTTCGGTGACAACCGGGGCAATATGCCCGTTCATCGCCGAATCTCTTTTTGATTGCCCCCCCAACACGGTCCTCATGTCAGCAATGCGCCAGTGTGGACCGTGATCGCCCCTTGTCCCTTGACGCGGATTGAGGCAGGTGGTTTCGTGATAAAAATCATCAAATGAACGCAGGTTTCACCTTGGCACAAAGACCATTTATCCGGCACGTCGTTTTCTTTAGCGCAACCGACAGCGCCGACGTGAAACGTATTGTCGATGGATTGTCATTGCTACAAAACATCCCGCACGCGCGCACCTTCGAGGTGGTGGAAAACAACCGCGTTGACGCGCTTTCATCCGAAGTTGACGTGGTCGTTTATGCCGAGTTTGAAAATGACGCGGCGCTACAGGCATACAAAGCCCATCCTATTTATCAGCAGGCGATCGATATCGTGCGTCCATTGCGCGACCTACGTATTGCCGCTGATTTCTGAAAATTGAACAGCAGCAAGGTAATATTTGACCGGGGGCCGTTGGGGACCGGCACTGCGTTTTTGGAACCGTCTCGCTTTATCCGGGCGGATTCACCGCAAGACGTTGATCGGGCGTTTGATGCGATACAGCGCGCCCAACAGGATGGAAAATGGCTTGCGGGATACTTTTCTTACGAGTTTGGTTACCTCATGTCGCCAAAGCTGCAACACCTGCTGCCGCCAACGCGTGAACTCCCGCTGTTTCATTTTGGCGTCTTTGATGGACCTTCGCCATCCGACACCCGCGCCGTCGATGCGCGCGCGTCATTGGCCCCAACCGAACCCGCATGGAACCTGGATACCTATTCAAAAGTCTTTGCCATGGTTCACGACTATATTGAAGCTGGCGATATTTATCAGGCGAATGTGACGTTTCCGCTCTTATCCCGATACGTGGGGGATCTGGAAACACTGTATGCCCGTTTGTGCCAACACCAACCCGTCCCACATGGCGCAATGGTTGAATTGGAAGCGACAACATTGTTGTCCCGGTCACCGGAATTGTTCTTCTCTCTTTCATCAGAGGGGCAATTGACGATGCGCCCGATGAAAGGCACCGCGCCGCGCGGACGAACACCCAATGAAGACGACGCCCTTCGCGACGGCCTTCGGGCCTCTGAGAAAAATCAGGCGGAAAACCTGATGATCGTTGATCTGTTGCGCAACGACATGAGCCGGGTTTCCGAAATTGGAACCGTCAAAGTCCCAGAGTTATTCGTCGTTGAACGCTTTGCAACGCTGCATCAAATGACATCGTGCATCACATCGCAAATCTTGCAAGGCACGACATTTCAGGACCTTTTCACAGCGCTTTTCCCCTGCGGATCGATCACCGGCGCACCAAAGGTCCGCGCAATGCAAATTATTCACGAAGTCGAAACCCACCCGCGAGAGGCATACTGCGGATCGATTGGGTGGATTGCGCCAAGCGGTGCGATGGAATTCAATGTCGCGATCAGGACTTTGATGTGTCGCAAAGACAAAAGCGTTGTGATGAACGTGGGTGGTGGCGTCGTCTACGACAGCACGGCTCCGGATGAATATGCCGAGGCGCTGCTTAAATCCCGTTTTGCTGATCTAAGCTAAAAATTCAAGCGCATGTCGTTCAAAACGGTGCGGCCACGCGCAAACATATGACTGGAAAAGTCGCACGTATAGATACAGGGGCTTCGTTCGAAAAATGGAGGCGAGTACCGGAATCGAACCGGTCTACTCGGATTTGCAATCCGGTGCATAGCCTGCCTGCCCACTCGCCTTTGATCCGTGTCACTAAGGATCAAGGTGCGTATCGTCAAGCCAATATGCACAGCAATTTGGCTTAACCGCGCAATTCTCTTTGCGGTTTGATTGCCACCTTGTCGACTTTGCTTCATTCCGCGCATGCAAGACCTTTGATCACAGTTTCCTTTCCCGCCGCCTGCCGATAGTCTACGCCGAAGACGCCGTTGATATGGAACCCTGATGTCCCGATCCATTCTTTTTGTGACAGGCACCCGCGCCGATTTTGGCAAGCTTGAACCATTGGCCGTCGCCGCGCGTGACGCTGGTTTTGCTGTGTCTTTCTTTGTGACCGGGATGCATATGCTGGACCGCTACGGTTTGACCAAAGTAGAGGTGCATCGCACCCCCGGTGTGCAGGTCCACGAATTTTTGAACCAGCGCGCAGGCGACCCCCAAGACATGATCCTCGCCAAAACCGTGATCGGGTTTTCCGATTTCGTCAAAGAACATGCACCTGATCTGGTGGTTATTCATGGCGACCGGGTTGAAGCGTTGGCTTGTGCATTGGTGTGTGCGACAAATTACGTCCGCTGCGCCCATATTGAAGGTGGCGAAGTCTCTGGTACGATTGATGAAATCTACCGGCACTGTAATAGCAAACTGGCAAGCAGCCACTTTGTGTCGTCAGACGATGCCGGTCGGCGCGTTATGGCGTTGGGCGAGGCCGCCAGCAATATTCACGCGATTGGATCACCCGAGCTGGATTTTCACGCCGGTCCGTCCGGTGTCAGCATCGCCGAGGTCAAAAGCCGCTATGCCATCCCGTTTGATGACTTTGGGATCTGCGTGTTTCACCCCGTCACGTCAGAGGCGGACACAATGGGCGCCCAAGCAAAGGCGCTGTTTGATACGCTGGATAAGTCCGGTAAAAACTACGTCGTCATTGCCCCGAACAACGATCCCGGCTCTGCCGCGATATTTGACGCAATCAACGCCCTGCCGACCACGCGGTTTCGGGTTTTGCCATCGATGCGCTTTGCCCATTTTTCCGAACTGATGAAAAATGCCAGCGCTATGGTCGGCAATTCGTCAGCAGGTGTGCGCGAGGCCCCGTTTATTGGCCTGCCTTCCTTGGATATTGGCAGCCGCCAAACCAACCGCGCTAAATCACCGTCCGTATATTTTGCCGACGCGCTGGAAACCGATAAAATCGCCGCGTTTCTGAATGCGCAGTGGGGCGTGTCCTATCCGCGCCATGATGCTTTTGGCGGGGGCAGTGCCGCCGCACGTTTCGCGTCCATTCTACAAACCGCTGAGTTTTGGACAAGCGCGATGCAAAAAACGTTCCATGACGCAGCGCAATAAGATGCGGCGCGGCGTGCTGCTGCGGCTTTATCTGGCGGCGACCCACCTGTTCCCGTTGATTGCCCGACCGATCCTGCGCGCAAGATTGGCCCGGGGGAAAGAACACCCTTCGCGTTGGGATGAAAAGCTTGGGCAGTCGTTTGCCGCGCGTCCTGATGGTGCGCTGGTCTGGCTACATGCGGTTGGGTTGGGCGAAGTGCTGTCGCTGCGCGGCCTGATTACGCAGATGGCCCGGCAAAGGCCTGACCTGTCGTTTCTGGTCACCTCTACAACCCGCACCTCAGCCGAGGTGTTTGCGCGCAACCTGCCGCCGCGCACAATCCACCAGTTTCTGCCAATTGATGCGCCCCCGTACCGTCGCCGGTTTCTGGATCATTTTAAGCCGGACTTGTGTATTTGGGTCGAACAGGACATTTGGCCAGGCTTTGTCAGTGATGCCGCTGCGCGCAGCATACCACAGGCCATTGTGGCAGCCCGCATGAACCCCAAATCGTTTCGCTCGCACCAAAAGGCGCGCAGCCTTTACCGCGACATCTATCGACAAATGCGCGTGGTCACCGCCCAAGACGGGTCAACAGCGGAACACCTGCGTAAACTTGGCGCGCAGGTCAGCGTTACAGGATCTCTTAAGCCCGCGGCCCCTGCCCTGCGGCATGATCCTGAAGAAATGATCGCAGTGGCGACCCTGCTCAGCGGGCGCATGGTTTGGGCTGTGGCACCGTCCCACCCCGCAGACGAGGCGATTGCACTGGCGGCGCATGTCATTTTGCGCCAAACCAACCCAAGCGCGCTGTTAATTATCGCGCCGCGTTTCCCCGACCGTCGCGACACGTTCCCCACTGATATGCCGCGCAAATCCTGCGGGCAGGCCCCGAACGCGACTGATCCCATTTGGCTTTGCGATACTTTCGGTGACTTGGGGCTGGTTTATCGTTTGGCGCAGGCCGTTCTGATTGGCGGCACATTCGACGCGACCGAAGGCCATAACCCTTGGGAGGCTGCGAACCTGAATACGGCCATCCTGCATGGTCCGCACACCGCTAATTTCCGCGATGATTTTGCGCAGTTGGATGCCACCCAAGCCGCCCTGCCCGTCACGACGCCAGACGCCTTGGCGCAGGCACTGACAACTGCAGATCTTTCCAATTTGGCCACCCGCGCCGCCGCCAGCATATCGGCGGCAACGCTGCGCACGCAAGCGTTAGCGGGCGACCTGATCGCACTGCTAAAGGGATGACATGACCACATTTCCGCCCTTCAAACTGCGCATCGCGCTGATGCTTTATGGTCTGCTTTGGTGGCTCCTATTGCCCTTCGCTCTACTGTACCTGCGCAAACGCGGGCGCAAAGACCCGGCATATGCCGCAGATATCAGCGAAAGGTTCGGACGCTACAGCGTACACTTGCATAATCCCGTCTGGGTTCATGCTGTGTCATTGGGCGAGATGCGTTCAGCGACCCCCTTAATACGCGCCTTGCTTGACCAGGGTGAAACCGTGCTGACGACCCATTTCACACCCGCAGGCCGCCGCGAAGCCACCCGTGAATTTGCCGCCGAAATTGCCGCAGGGCGGGTGCAAACCGTTTGGGTTCCGTTCGAGCTTGGCTTTGCCTACCGGAGTTTCCTGAAGCATTTTACCCCCAAATACGGGCTGGTCATGGAGATCGAAATTTGGCCGCGCATGATTGCAGCCTGCCACCGCATGGGCACACCGTTATTTATGTGTAATGCGCAATATCCGCAAAAAAGCTTTGACAAAGACAGGCGTGGACTTGGGTTGCGCGCGGCGTTGCTTGCCGGATTTGCAGGCGGGTTTGTCAAATCAAACGATCAACGCAACCGTTTTGCGGCGGCAGGGATGCAAAACATCCATGTCACCGGCGAATTGCGCTTTGATCAACCCATCCCGCAGGCACACCTTGATGCCGCTGCGCAGGTAAAAACCAGCCTGACACGGGGTCGCCCCGCCTTTACGCTGACGTCGGTCGTTGAGGGCGAAGATGCCATTTACATTGACATGATCCGCCAGACCAAAGGCGTGTTCTTTGTCTATGTGCCGCGCGCACCCGAGCGGTTTGACGACGTCGCAGAAATGCTGACCGACGCAGGGATCAAATTCGCACGTCGCGCCACGCTTTTTGATCCAGACCTAAATCTGCTGGGCGCCGCCCCCGACATTGACGTGCTGCTGGGCGACAGCATGGGAGAGATGTATTTTTACCTTTCGCTGGCAGACCGCGCGATTGTCGGCGGTGGCTTTGTGCCCAAAGGCGCGCATAATGTGATTGAACCGCTCGCGTTGAAAAAACCGGTGATCGTTGGGCCATATATCTGGACCATCGCCTATCCAGCCCACGAAGCGATCGCGGCAGGCGTCTGCACCTTGGCCGACACGCCCGCCGCACTGGCAAAGGTCGTCCAACACCCGCCACCCGTCACAGACGCCCAGATCGCCCGGTTTTACACTGACCACGCGGGCAGTGTCGCACGCACCCTGGCAGCGATTGACGCTGCGCTTTAGCTGCCAATATCCTCGGGGCCGACGGCGGTCGCCTTTATGATCGCATAGATTTGCTGCCCCACCGACAATTGCATCAACCCGGCACTACGCCGTGTCACCCGCGCCAGCAAATGATCATCCCCTGCTTGCAGCGCCACCGCCACGCCGGGGCCGCGCCCTTGGACAAGCGCGGTGATCGTCACGGGAAACACGTTCAGGGCGCTCATTCCTTCGGGGGCGTGCAAGGACAAAATCACGTCCTGGGCCGCGATCCGCAGGCGCAATGTTTGCCCGATCATGCCCACCTGCCCCGGCATCAAAAACCGGCCACCCGAAAATTGCAGTTCGGTCAGGTCATCGTCCGGCAACCGCCCCACCACACGCGCCGCAATCACAGCGCCAGCCGTGCGCGTGCCCAGCAGCGGCACCAGATCAGGGCGCGCCAGCACGTCACCCAGCGGTCCCGCGATCGCCACTCGGCCCGCGTCAAGTATGACAAGCGTGGTGGCAAGCCGCGCCACTTCAGAGATATCGTGACTGACGTACACGATCGGGATCTGGACCTCGTCGCGCAGCCGTTCCAGATAGGGCAAGATTTCAGCCTTTCGCGGGGCATCAAGCGCCGCCAGCGGTTCATCCATCAACAGCACTTGCGGATCGGACATTAACGCCCGCCCCAAGGCAACCCGCTGCTTTTCCCCACCCGACAATCCCGCGGGCATCCGCTGTAACAGGCCTTCAAGCCCCAGAACCTTGATAATTCTGGCCGCATCATGCGTCCCGCCATAGGTCAGATTGCGCTGCACAGTCATATGCGGAAACAGTCGTGCATCCTGAAATACATAGCCGACCCGACGGCGCTGTGTGGGCAGGTTTACCCCCGACGCGCTGTCGTACAGAACCGTATCGCCAACACAGATGCGACCGCGATCAGGCTGGGTCAACCCCGCCAGTGCATTGACCAAAGTGGTTTTGCCCGACCCCGAACGCCCAAAAATGGCGGTCACCCCCGCAGGTGCGTCAATCGCGACATTCAGGTCGAATACGCCTTGGCGTTTGTGCAAATGGATATGCAGCATTAGCGGCCCACCTTGCGGGCCATTCGGCGCGCCAACCATTCGGACACCAGCAACGCCCCCATCGACAACACCACCGACACCAAAACCAACCGTAGCACCGCGGGCTCACTGCCCGGCACCTGCAACAGCCCGTATATGGCCGACGGAATGGTTTGGGTCTGCCCGGGGATTGCCGCAACAAATGTGATCGTCGCGCCAAATTCACCCAAGGCTTTGGCAAATCCCAAGATCGCCCCTGCCAGCACGCCCGGTACAATCAACGGCAGGGTCACTGTCGCGAAAATACGCCAGCGCGACGCGCCAAGGGTCGCCGCGGCTTGTTCTAATCCGGGGTCCACTGCTTCGATCCCGAGCCGGATTGCGCGCACCATCAGTGGAAATGCCATAATCCCGGCCGCCAGCGCTGCGCCCGTCCAGTGAAACGCAAAACTGATGCCAAAGATCCGGTCCAGAAAGCCGCCCACCACGCCATGCCGTCCAAACACGACCAGCAACAGATACCCCGTCACGACCGGTGGCAACACAAGCGGCAAATGCACCATTCCATTCAAAAGATGGCGCCCAAAGAAATCCTTGCGCGCCAATAAATACGCAATGGCGACGGCCAGCGGCAACGCCACAAGGGTCGCCAGGAACGCGACCCGCAAAGACAAAAAGATGGCTGCCCACTCTGATGGACCAAAAAGGCCGTTCACGGCTGCACCGGCGGTAAAAATCCGGCCTCTGCAAGGATGGCCCGACCGTCCGGCCCGGTAACATATGTCCAAAATGCCTTTGCATCATCACCTGCGTGCAGCGCGACCGCGCCAGTGTAGCGGATCGGCGGGTAGCTGTCGGGTGGAAACGTGGCGACAATGCGTACCGCATCCGACACGCGGGCATCAGTGGCATAAACGATGCCCAAAGGGGTTTCACCACGTGCGACCAACGCCAAGGCCGCACGGACATTGTCAACTTCGGCGATTTGCGCGGCAAGCCGATCCCAAAGACCCAAATCAATCAACGCCGCTTTGGCGTAGATTCCTGCCGGAACGGCTGCTGTCAGGCCCAGTGCGATCCGGCCCTCGCCCAATGCTGCGGCAATATCAACATCCGTCAACACAACATCCGCGGCTTGTGCATCGCCAATCATCACCAACGCATTGCTCGCAAAATCAGTGACCGTATCGGGCTGCACGTACCCGCCGCTGACAAGGTAATCCATCCAGTCGTTGTTGGCCAAAAGCACCAGATCCGCAGGCGCGCCCAGACTGACCTGCCGTGCCAGCGTACCGCTACCACCATAAGACACAACCACATCCGGAAACTGCGCCGCCATCGCATCGACAGGTTCTTTCAGGCTTGCGGCAGCAAAGACCACCACCTCGGCCCGCGCGGCGGGCGCGGCCAACAACAAACAGCAGGCGATCATCAGTGTTCGGATCATCATGCGCCAACTATCAGGGCGAACGCAGGGACGTGCAAGCGTTACCCCCACTTGCGACGCCGCGACAGCAACTGTTGCACCCCCAGACGGACCTCTGCGCTGATCGCGCCTGTGCGCGGGGCGTCTTGCAGTGTTGTGATCCAATGTGCTGCGGGCGTCTGTCGGCGCTGCGGTGTCTCCCAGACAAGTGCGCGCAAAATGTCTTGGGCCGTGTCTGGTAAACGTTCGGGGATTTGCGCGCCCGTCAACGTGGCCCAAACCCCGGTCCAAAGCCGCCCGACCGACCACGGGTTATAGCCACCCCCACCCAGCACAAGGTAGCGCGCAGAAAGCCCGCGCAAGGCCGCAACAATCGCCCAATGCGCATTATTCGACAGGCAAAGGCGCGACTGCGGGTCTTCGGTCACCGCATCGGCGCCACATTGCAGCACAATCGCATCAGGGCGAAAATCTGCAACGATCGGTAAAATCAGCTGATCGCGGATCAGCGCCATATCGTCATCATGTAGCCCCGCAGGAACGGGCAAGTTAAACACTTGCCCCGCGCCGCGATCGGTCAGGGCGCCCGTGCGCGGCCAGCGGTTTCGTTCATGCACCGATATCAGCAGCGTATCCGGGTCGGCGGCGAACGCATGTTCCACCCCATCCGCGTGGTGGGCGTCGATATCGACATAGGCGACACGCGTGGCGCCATTGCGGCGCAATGACTGGATCGCCAGCACCGGATCATTCAGATAGCAAAACCCGTTGGCACGGTCGGGCATACCGTGGTGCGTCCCGCCCGCAGGCGCATAAATCACGCCACCGCGCGCAAGCAGTTCGCCCGCAAGCAACGATCCCCCCGCAGAGGTCGCGGGCCTGCGATACATCTGTGCAAACACCGGGTTTGACGGCGTCCCCAACCCGTGCCGTGTGCGAATCGCAGCGCTTACCGTTTGCGTGGCTTCGGCAGCCTGAAGCGCCGCGATATACGCAGGCGTATGAAATCCAACCAACGCCGCCGGTTTGGCACGCGGACTGATGATAAATTGGGCAGTGGGCAACCAACCCAAAGCACGGGTCAGGTCCATCACGGTGGACACACGCGGAACCCGCAACGGGTGCCACGCGCCATAACTTGAATGTCGGTAGACCTCGGACCCGATAAATCGCGGCAAAGGGGTTGTCGATCTGGCCGGGTCGTGCGTAACGTTCTGCATATCGGGTATCTAGCCCATAATCGGATCGGTACCATGACCAATATTGCGCCGCATCAATTGCCTCTTAAGCTGCGCAAAGGCGGCAAAACAGACGTACGCGCACAATTTGCGGCGCTGTGCTGGCGCGTGCACAATGACAATGTCGAAATTTGTCTGGTCACAACCCGAAACACCGGGCGGTGGATTTTGCCGAAGGGCTGGCCGATGCACAAACAAACGCCGGCACAGGCCGCCGCAACCGAAGCCTTCGAAGAGGCAGGATTGACCGGAGAGGCCATTGACCACTGCCTTGGCGTTTATAGTTATGCCAAACCTCTTAAGGCCGGGTCAGCGCCAATTGTTGTGCTGGTCTACCCCGTCCATGTGCGCAACGTCATGAGCGACTGGCCCGAAAAAGGTCAACGCAAACGCAAATGGATGAGCCCAAAGAAGGCGTCCAAAAAGCTATCCGAACCCGAACTGAAACGCATTGTTGCAACATTCAAGCCGCAGCTTTTACTGCATGCTTCGCCGCTTGCAAGCGTTGCGAAAACGCCTATTTAAAACGGCATGATCCGTTTCCACCTTCAATGTGACCAGAATCACCAGTTTGAAAGCTGGTTTCAGTCCGGCGCCGCCTATGACAAGCTGCGCGGCGCGGGCATGGTGATTTGTGATGCCTGCGGTTCAGCCGTCGTGTCAAAATCATTGATGGCGCCTGCAGTCAGCACATCGTCAGGCATCACCGCGCCAAAACCCACCGAACCGGACTTAGCCGCGCTGCGCGACCGGGTCGAAAAGACATCAGAATACGTTGGCGGATCCTTCGTCCAAGAAGCCCGCGCGATGCATGACGGCACCGCCCCAGAGCGACCTATTTATGGCGAAGCCAAGATCGATGATGCGAAAAAGCTGATCGAAGACGGGATTCCCATCATGCCTCTGCCCTTTATTCCACGCAAAAAGACGAACTAGGGTGGGATACCCTTATATTTGCGCACGGTTGCGCATTGCTCTTGGCGGGCAGGGCCATTAAGACACCTGCGAAATTGCAACAGGGGTACGACGCCCCCAAGGGATTTGTTCATGCCAACGCTTGTGATGAAATTTGGCGGCACATCGGTCGCAAACCTCGACCGGATCGCCCGTGCCGCAAAGCGCGTCGCGCTTGAGGTCGCCAACGGCTATGACGTGATTGTCATTGTTTCTGCGATGTCGGGCAAGACCAACGAATTGGTCGGCTGGGTCAGCGAGACCTCGCCGCTTTATGATGCGCGCGAATATGATGCGATCGTGTCGTCGGGCGAAAACGTGACTGCCGGACTGCTCGCCTTGCGCCTTCAGGAAATGGATATCCCTGCGCGCAGCTGGCAAGGCTGGCAGGTGCCGGTCAAGACAACATCCGCACATTCGTCCGCTAGAATCGAAGAAATCCCGACCGACAATCTGAACGCCAAATTCGGCGAAGGCATGAAAGTTGCGGTTGTTGCAGGCTTCCAAGGGATCAGCCCCGAAGGCCGGATTACAACGCTGGGTCGTGGGGGATCGGACACCACTGCAGTGGCCTTTGCTGCCGCTTTTGGCGCAGAGCGCTGCGATATCTACACGGATGTGGACGGCGTTTACACCACCGACCCGCGGATCACCAAAAAAGCCCGCAAACTAGACAAGATTTCGTTTGAGGAAATGCTTGAATTGGCGTCGTTGGGTGCGAAGGTTTTGCAAACGCGCTCGGTCGAACTTGCCATGCGGTACAAAGTGCGCCTGCGGGTGCTATCATCATTCGAAGAACCATCGGACACAGCAGGCACGCTTGTCTGCGATGAGGAGGAAATTATGGAATCCAATGTCGTGGCCGGTGTGGCCTATTCCCGTGACGAAGCAAAAATGACACTGATCTCGGTCGCGGACCGTCCCGGCATCGCCGCCGCGATTTTTGGCCCGTTGTCAGATGCAGGCGTCAACGTCGATATGATCGTGCAGAACATTTCCGAAGAAGGGCGCACCGATATGACCTTCTCGTGTCCTGTTGATCAGGTGCTGCGTGCCGAAAAGGCGATGAACGAAGCCAAGGCCAACGGGTCGATCAACTTCCATGATCTGGTTGCCGACGAAGGCGTCGCCAAAGTGTCCGTGGTCGGAATTGGGATGCGCAGCCATACTGGAGTTGCTGCAAAAATGTTCAAAATACTCTCGCAAGAGGGGATCAACATTAAGGTCATCACAACCTCAGAGATAAAAATATCTGTATTGATCGACCGAAAATACATGGAACTTGCCGTGCAGGCCCTGCATGATGCATTCGAACTAGAGAAAGCGGGCTGATCTCAGACAGATCGGTTCGCTGCATACCGGGGGACCAATGCAAGATCGGACCGAAACAGAAAGCCGCAAGCTGCTGGGACGTCTGCGCGAGGCGCTCGCTGCAAACAGCGAGGGCCAAGCGCGGCTTGACGAAGTTGTTGACCTGATTGCAACCTCGATGATGACCGAGGTGTGCTCGATCTATCTGTTCCGCGACCCCGAAACGCTTGAACTGTGCGCCACCAAGGGGCTTCAGACCGAAGCTGTGCACCAAACCCGGATGCGCCTTGGCGAAGGATTGGTGGGCCGGACCGCGAAAAGCCGGACAGTCATTAATACCGCCGACGCCCCCGCCGCCAAAGGGTTTCGGTATATGCCCGAAACAGGTGAAGAACGGTATTCATCGTTCTGTGGTGTGCCTATTCAGCGCCTTGGCGATGCATTGGGTGTGTTGGTTGTCCAGTCGAAAGCCGCCCGCGAATTTTCAGCTGATGAAGTTTACGCGCTTGAAATCGTGGCAATGGTTCTGGCCGAAATGACCGAACTTGGCGCGTTTGTAGGCGAAGGCGCAGCCCTGTCAGCGCGTCATCAGCAGCATGTGCTTTTGCGCGGATCAATCGCCCAAGAAGGTGCCAGCGAAGGGGTCGTTTTCCTGCACGAACCGCGTGTCGTGGTGACCAACCCGATTTCCGAAGACCCTGACGTCGAATTGGCCCGCTTGCGCGAAGGTGTCGAAAAACTGCGTATCTCGGTCGACAACATGCTAACTGGCGCCCGCGCCACCGACAAAGAACAGGCCGAAGTGCTAGAGGCGTACCGCATGTTCGCCCATTCTGCCAGTTGGATGCGCCGGATGGAGGCAGACGTCAGCAACGGCCTTTCCGCCGAAGCCGCCGTTGAAAAAGAACAATCGTTGGCGCGGACACGTCTGAAGCAGGCGCCTGACCCCTATATCCGTGAACGGCTGCATGATCTGGATGACCTGTCCAACCGGCTCTTGCGGATTTTGACAGGTCAGGGTGCAGCGGCCCGCGCAGAAATGCCCGAAAACGCCATTCTCGTGGCCCGCAACATCGGCCCGGGCGAGTTGCTGGAATATGGCAAGGCGCTGAAGGGGATTGTGCTAGAGGAAGGGTCCGTCGGCAGCCATGCGACGGTTGTTGCGCGCGCATGGGCGATTCCGTTGGTGATTAACGCCAAGGGTGTCACGCATGAGGCGCTTAATGGTGATATCATTCTTGTGGACGGTGATCAGGGAATCGCCCACCTGCGCCCTGACGAAGCGGTGCTATCGGCGTTTCGCGACAAACTCGCGATGCAAACCCGCGCCCAGGAACGTTATGCATCGATCCGCGATCTGCCCGCCCTGACGAAATGCGGCACCAATATTTCGCTGCAAATGAATGCCGGACTGATTGCCGACTTGCCCTCCTTGGCGGGGTCAGGGGCCGAAGGTGTGGGCCTGTTTCGCACCGAATTGCAGTTTCTTGTGCGCAACCAGATGCCCCGCCGCGGCGAACTTTCTGCGCTCTACTCGCGGGTTGTGAAGGCGGCGAATGGCAAACGGGTGGCTTTTCGGACGCTTGATATCGGGTCTGACAAAGTGCTGCCCTATATGAAACCAAACGATGAACCAAACCCGGCAATGGGGTGGCGCGCGATCCGCGTGGGTCTTGATAAACCCGGCGTGTTGCGGATGCAGTTGCAGGCACTTCTGCGCGCCGCAGACGGCGGGCCGCTTTCCGTGATGTTCCCCTTTATCACACAGATTGAAGAGTTCCGCGCCGCCAAAGCCGAGATGGACAAAGCGATGGCGCGCGAAACGGTGCTGGGGCATAAATTGCCATCCAGCCTTGAAGTCGGCGCCATGCTGGAAACGCCGTCGCTTGCCTTTGCACCCGACGCATTTTTCGAAGAGGTCGATTTTATTTCGATCGGTGGCAACGACCTAAAGCAGTTCTTCTTTGCCGCAGACCGCGAAAACGAGCGCGTGCGCAAACGCTATGATACGCTGAACATCAGCTTTCTGTCGTTTTTAGAGCACGTGATCAAGCGCTGCGAGACCACAAACACACCGTTGTCGTTTTGTGGCGAAGACGCTGGGCGCCCTGTCGAAGCGCTCTGTTTTGCGGCTCTGGGCTTGCGGACACTTTCGATGCGGCCCGCGTCGGTTGGCCCGGTCAAACACCTGTTACGGCGGGTTGATCTGACGGAGGTCAAGGCGATCATGGACGAAGCCATCGCAAACGGCGACCAATCGGTGCGTCGCGCTGTTGCTGACTGGCTGGTCTATCAGGTCTGATTGTCCACCGCTTGATGAAAGGCGTCCGCGACGGCAATGTCACCATGCGTGCGCGCAAGCTTGCGCAAACCGAAATGTACGTGCGCTAAGTCAACATAGTAATCGACGAACGCGTAATTCGTGCCAGCCCCGGCTGCCGCGCCCAAAATCGGCACGGTCTGGGTCGCAAGCTTTTGCGATAAAACAGCAGCGAACTTTGGTGCGACTTTGCTGATCAGCCCATGCACAGCGGCACCCGACAGCCCCAAACGCGCCCCGATGAACGACGTATCAACCCCATCGTCGCCCGATCCCGGCCCGCCCGCACCAAAGACCGCCAAACACTGCATCCGTGTTTCGACTGATGTGGGATCTTCGCCATATTCTTCGGCGACGTGCAGAACTGCCCGAAAGATCAGGGTGGTGGCCACGGGCAATTCGGCCAGCGCCGTGGGCAAACCACCCAAACCGCCAAATGCGCCCGACACCGCACCCATCGCCTTGTGGATGCGGTCAGACCCGATGTTTGCGCCCAACCCACCACGCGATTTGGCCGCCATGTCAAAACTATGTTCCAAGGCTTTGCGTGCGATGTCGTCCACTTGGGTACGCACTGATTTCGGCAACATCTTCATGCCGTCCTCGACCTGCCCACCAACAAACGTCACGGCCTTCATCAACACGCCCTTCGCCTTGCGTTGGCGTTGCGCGAGCAATGCAACTTTGGCCTGCGCGACCTCGTCAAGCGGCAAAAGATCAGGGTGTGCTGTCACAGCAATCTTGTTTTCCATGTCTCAAATATGGGGTTAGCCAACGGAAATGCAATCGTCTGCTTTGCGCACCTTCCCCTTAACGCGATCCCACGCCTTGTCTTTCAGGGGCAACCCCAACACGCGATCAGGGTTTGTCGGTGGCGGCATAATGACCCCTGTGAGATGATCAAATCCAAAGCGTCGATAATAGGGCAGATCGCCCACCAACAAAATCCGCGACCAGCCTGCATAATAGGCCGTATCAATAGATTTATGCATCAGCAGCGCCGCGATGCCTTCGCCTTGGCGGGTGGGGTGGACGGCAACGGGCCCCAAAAGAACGGTCACCTTGTCGCCGACATAGCACGGCCAGCAGCGAATTACGCCAGCCAGCACCCCATCGGGGTCCCGCGCGGTCCAGCACAGATTCGCAATGGGGGGTACATCGTCACGCAAACGATACGATGACAGCGCCGTGCGCCCGGGCGCAAAGCAAAGATCATAAAGAGCCTCGGCCTCCCACCAATCTTCGGGGGTTTCTTGCGCCAGAATAACGGATAGTCTTTGCATCGGGCTTTCATTTGGCCAAATAAGGTGAAACCAAGCTATCCAAACTACGCAGCAACGAAAAGGCCACATGATGTTTTATGAACCAAAAAAAGGCCACGGCCTCCCGCACAATCCGTTTAACGCTGTTGTATCGCCGCGCCCGATCGGCTGGATTTCGACACGTGGCTTGGATGGAACCGACAACCTTGCGCCATATTCGTTTTTCAATGCCGTCGCATACGAGCCACCACAGGTGATGTTTGCATCAACCAGCGCAAAACCCGACCGCGAAGGCACCAAAGATTCGGTCGCCAATATCCGCGAAACAGGCGTTTTTGCGGTGAACATTGTTGAATATGCCGCCAAAGACGCGATGAACCAAACCTCTGGCCCGTGGGATAAGGGCACCGACGAATTCGCGCTTGCCGCGATCACCAAGACCGCATGCACGACAATTGATTGCGCACGCGTGGCCGATGCGCCCGCAACGCTTGAATGCAAGCTGACCCAAATCGTGCAATTGCCCGGCGTCGCAAATTTTGCGGTGTTCGGCGAGGTCATCGGCGTTCACCTGCGCGACGACTGCCTGATCGATGGAAAATTTGATGTGACGACGTTTGGGATGCTGACCCGCATGGGCTATCAAGATTACGCTGTTATCCGCGACGTCTTTAGCCTGAAACGTCCGGGGCAGGACTAGGCCGTTACAAGAAAATACCGCCCGATTCCATACACATAAAGCACCGTGAACAGCATATTGATATATTTCAACTGCCGTTCACCGCGCAGCCACGCGCAGAAAATCCAAATCAGGCAAAACGGCAGACTGAACAGCATTGCGCCCAACTGCCACCCTTGCACCACGCAAATTGTGCTGGCAACGCCCAGCACAAATGCGACCCACTTCAACTGCTGCTCATAGGCAGCAAATGTCATCAGCGTCATATTTAAATTGTCTCGATAATGTCCGCCGTGGACCCGGCGTGTGACATCTTTCACCTAGCGCAAGTTCCCCGATTACGCAACGAGCGCAATGATATAGGCCGCATATGCCCCGACAAAGGCAAAGCCTACCCAACGCGATATTTTCCCAAAGGCGATCGCCAGAATCATCGGTGACACAGCCGCGACCAAGAAAACCATCACGGTGACGCCCATCATGTCTGTTGGCACGGCCATTGGATAAACCACTGCTGTAATCCCCAAAATCCCCAGAACGTTAAAGATGTTGGATCCGATGATATTCCCGACAGCCAGCGCCCCCTGCCCCCTGCGTGCGGCCACCACGGACGCCACAAGCTCAGGCAGCGATGTTCCCACCGCAACGATGGTTAGTCCGATCACCGATTCAGAAATATCAAAAGCGCGCGCGATCTCGCTTGCGCCTTGCACCAAAAACTTGGCGCCCAGCATGACACCGACCAATCCAACCAGAAACACGGCCATGCCACGCCAAACAGAAAAATAAGCCCCCTCGGGCAATTCGCCGGGCGCGGACTGCCCGTAGCGCAAGGTCAAAAACAAATAAACACCCAGCGTCACAACAAAGGCGACACCGGACCACCGCCCGATGTCGCCAGTCAGGATCAACCCCGCGCATAGAAAGGTGACAGCAACCATGACGATGCCGTCGCGCTCTAACAGCATGCGTCCCGATATCGCGCCCATCGCCGCGGTCACGCCTAAAATCAGAAGAATGTTCGCGATGTTACTGCCGACCACGTTGCCCAGCGCGATACCAGGCAGCCCCTGTTGGGCAGCGATCAGGCTGGTCAACAATTCCGGGACCGAGGTGCCAAACCCCACCAGTGTCAAACCAATCACAAACGGCGACAGCCCCGCCCGTTGCGCCACACCAACAGCACCCCGCACCAACATATCGCCAAAAACCACAAGTGCGGCAAGGCCAGCCAGCACCAACATGACGTCCATCAACATTCGATATTCCCCGACCCAAAGACGCGCTGTGCGGCGCCACCGGCCAATGGACGCCACACTCAGGTGTGACGTGTCGCGCCCATTTGCAAGAGGTCAGTGCCCGCCGATAATACCTATTTTTACACCGTAATCGACGGCCAGCGCATAATCTGGATCATCGTCACTATCCACGATCAAATGGCCCGCCTTAGACAGCAAGCGATGGCAATCGCGGCTGAGGTGACGCAGTTGAATGCGCTTGCCAGCGGCCTCGTATTTCGCTGCTACAGCCTCGATCGCTTGCAAAGCAGATTGATCGACGACGCGGCTGTCGGCAAAGTCGATGATGACCAGCGATGGATCGGATTCAATCTGAAACAGTTCGGCGAAACCATCCGAAGACCCAAAGAACAGCGGTCCTTGTACTTGGTACACTTTGGCACCTTCAGGTGTGTCGTATGTTTTGGCGTGGATACGGCGTGCGTTGCCCCATGCATAGGCCAATGCCGATACGATCACACCAACCACAACCGCGGTGGCAAGGTCGGTCGCAACGGTGACAACCGTCACCAGAATCGTCACAAAAGCATCGGTCCGTGGAACCTTTCGCAATATGCGCAAGGAATTCCATGCAAAGGTGCCTATCACGACCATGAACATAACGCCAACCAGTGCAGCCAGCGGAATACGTTCGATCAGACTGCTGGCGAACAAGATAAACGCAAGCAGGAACAACGCCGCAGCAACGCCAGCAACGCGGGTGCGTCCACCTGATTTCACGTTGATCATCGACTGACCGATCATCGCACAACCGCCCATCCCGCCGAAAAATCCTGTAACAGTGTTTGCGGCACCTTGAGCGATACATTCTTGGCTTGCGCCCCCGCGATTGCCGGTCATTTCACCAACAAGGTTCAGCGTCAGCAAGCTTTCGATCAGACCAATTGCGGCCAGGATCAACGCGTAAGGGCCGATGATCAGCAGTGTATCCCACGTCAGCGGCAACATTGGAATATGGAACGGTGGCAATCCACCTTCGATGCTGGCCAAATCACCCACCAGCGGCACATCCAGCCCGAAACCGATCACTATCGCCGCGACGATTCCAATACCTGCAAGCGGAGCAGGGATAATTTTGGTCACTTTAGGCATCACCCAAATGATCGCCATCGTCAGCGCGACCAGCATCAGCATAAGCGCCATGGGACCGCCCGATAACCATTCCCCACCGCCCATGCCATGGCCGACTGCCTCGGCAGAGCCGGGAACCTTGAACTGACCCAATTGCGCCAGAAAAATCACAATCGCCAAACCGTTGACAAAGCCCAGCATCACCGGATGCGGCACAAGGCGGATGAATTTACCCCACCGCATGACGCCTACGAAAATTTGGATCAAGCCCATCAGAACGACAGTCGCGAACAGATATTCAACACCGTGCTGCGCGACCAGACTGACCATCACAACGGCCAACGCCCCTGTCGCACCCGATATCATACCCGGACGCCCACCGATCAACGCCGTGATCAGGCCGACGATAAAAGCAGCATAAAGTCCGACCAGCGGATCAACCCCGGCAACAAAGGCAAATGCCACTGCTTCGGGAACCAACGCCAATGCAACCGTGAGGCCGGACAACAGGTCCGTACGCAATTGCGCGGGGGTCAAAGGGGCATTCGGATCACTGATCGACAAATTCTCGACGAAACTCGCCAAAAGTGCGCGGGCCATTAGATTTCCTGACAAAATGGGGCTGTTTGGGCAGCCCTAGCTTACCCTTGGCAGAATGTCACCCCTTCAGCGGGCCGCTCTTCTTGGTGTTGCCACAACGGCACGGCGCTTGGGCTTTCCTTTCCATCCGTAGCACGACAAACTCTGGTCAACGCAGCAACACGAGGGGCGCAATATGGAAACCAAGATCGGAATTATTGGCGGATCAGGCCTCTATGATATGGAAGGGCTGCAAAATGCTGAATGGGTGACAGTCGCCAGTCCATGGGGCATCCCGTCGGATGCGATTTTGACAGGGACCTTGAACGGTGTCGCGATGGCATTTTTACCGCGCCACGGACGCGGGCATGTACATTCGCCCACCACGGTCCCCTACCGCGCAAACATCGACGCGCTCAAACGTCTGGGCGTCACTGACATCATCAGCGTCAGCGCCTGCGGGTCGTTTCGCGAAGAGCTTGCACCGGGTGATTTTGTCATCGTTGACCAGTTCATTGATCGGACCTTTGCGCGGGAAAAATCATTCTTCGGGACTGGCTGCGTTGCCCATGTCAGCGTCGCACATCCAACCTGTGAACGCCTGTCTGACGCTTGCGAAACCGCCGGGCGCGACGCGGGCATTACCATACATCGTGGTGGCACCTATCTGGCAATGGAAGGCCCGCAGTTTTCATCGATGGCCGAAAGCAAACTGTACCGGTCCTGGGGCTGCGATGTCATCGGGATGACAAATATGCCCGAGGCCAAGCTCGCCCGCGAAGCTGAAATTTGTTATGCCTCTGTCGCCATGATCACTGACTATGACAGCTGGCACCCAGACCACGGCGCGGTCGACATCACGGAAATCATCGCCACATTGCAGGGTAACGGCACCAAGGCCCGCGATCTTGTCGCGCGCCTGCCGGCGCTTTTGGGCGCCACGCGCGCCCCTTGCCCGCACGGCTGTGATCAGGCATTGGAGTACGCGATTATGACCGCCCCCGATAAACGCGACCCAGCGCTTGTCGCCAAACTTGATGCCGTTGCAGGCCGCGTCCTTTAGAAAGCTCCCGATGAAAACCGTCCAAGACTATATCCGCACCATTCCCGACTTTCCTCATGCCGGGATCATGTTCCGTGACGTGACGACACTGTTCAGCGACCCACGCGGTTTCCGGATGGCGATTGATCAGCTTTTGCACCCCTACGCAGGACAGCCCATCGACAAGGTCGTCGGGCTTGAAGCGCGCGGATTTATATTGGGCGGGGCTATTGCGCACCAACTGTCACTTGGCTTTGTGCCGATCCGCAAAAAGGGCAAGCTCCCCGGCGCAACAATCGAGCAGGCCTATCAGCTTGAATACGGCGAGGCGGTTGTCGAAATCCACGATGACGCGCTGCAACCGGGCGAAAGGGTACTATTGGTCGATGACCTGCTTGCCACAGGCGGGACCGCCGAAGCGGGCATCAAACTGATCGAACGCTTGGGGGCAGAAGTCACCGGCTGCGCCTTTGTCGTTGATCTGCCCGAATTGGGCGGGCGGCAGCGTCTTGAAAAATTAGGTATGGACGTACATGCTTTATGCGCCTTTGAAGGCGCGTAACCCTGCGATGATCACGCCGCCAAAAAGCGCGTTATCTTAAGAATGGTGTCGCCAATCCAGCCGGCCGCGCAAATCGCAACGCGCGGCAGCAACGCCCCTTTGGTGACGTCTACGACACGACGCATCGATGTTCACAAACGACTGTTTTGTTTTTGGCGATCCGTTTTCGGTGCAACAAGCCCGATATCCGCGTCTGTCCTGACACCCCAACTGGATCTGCGGTGTCAGGGGTTTCCTTTGATAGGATTAAAGCCACGGCGCTAGGGTTTACCGCGCAAAACGGCGCCCGGGTTCATAATGCCCAGCGGATCAAGCGCGTCCTTGATCGCGCGAAGCATCGCCAGCTTGGCGGGATCACCGTATTTTTCAAGATCATGCACTTTCAACCGGCCAATCCCGTGTTCGGCGCTCACAGAGCCATCCATCTGTGCGACAAGATCGTGCACCGTCTGTTTGACCGCGCCACGCAGGTGGTCATCGTCCGCGCGTGTGCGACCTTTGGCCGGAAACACGTTGTAGTGCAGATTGCCGTCGCCCAAATGTCCAAAACAGTTGATGCGAAAATCGCCGACCGCCGCCAAAGCCTGCTCACCCTGCGCTATAAACGCGGGAATTGCGCTGAGCGGCAGTGAAATATCGTGCGAACTGACCGATCCGATCCGTCTGTTCGCTTCTGGAATGTTCTCGCGGATATTCCAGAAATCCTGTCGCTGGCTCTGGCTTTGGGCAATCACGCCGTCGGTCACAAGGCCCTGGCCGAATCCGGCTTCGAACAGGTTTTCCAGCGCGGTTTGCGGGTCCAGTCCAGCGGGCAAACCCACGTCGATCAGCACAAACCATTCGGGTATGTCATCAAAAGGTTGGCGCAATTGCGGGCCGACTTCGGCCAGAAAGTCGATCCCTTGCCGATGCATGATTTCAAACGCCGAAATCCCATCCCCGATCTGGGCACCTGCTAGCGCCAGCAAATCCAGCGCAGCCTGCGGTGACGGCACCGCCATCATCGCAGCCCCCACCCCCACCGGACGCGGTGCCAGTTTCAGGGCTGCGGCGGTAATGATACCAAGCGCGCCTTCCGATCCAATCATCAGGTTGCGCAGATCAAACCCAGTGTTGTCTTTGCGTAACCGCGTCAGCCCGTGCCAAATTGTGCCGTCGGGGCGCACCACCTCTAGCCCCAGACACAAGGCGCGCGCATTGCCATAGCGTAAAACGTTCACACCGCCAGCATTCGTCGCGAGCAGGCCGCCGATCCGCGCTGATCCTTCTGACGCGAGCGACAGTGGAAACAACCGATCGATGTCAGCCGCCGCTTTTTGCACCTCTGCCAAGATGACACCCGCGTCACAGACCAACACGTTCTCGGACGGGTAGACGGCACGAATACGATTCATCCGCTCTAATGACAGGATCACCGGTTTGGGCCCTTGCGCCATCAGCTGCCCGCCCACCAAACCGGTCCCGCCACCATAGGGGATCACGCCGATGCGGGCATCAGCACAGGCCGCAACCAGTTGCGCGACCTCTTGTGTACTGCCGGGGGCAACGACAAGGCCCTGCCCTGCAAATCGGCCGCGTGGCTCTGAAAGATAGCCAGCGGCGTCATCCTTGAATGCGGCTGCGGGCAACATGGCGCGCAACGCCTGTTCAAAGGTGGGTGTGACCGGGTTCAACATAGGACTATCCTCGCTTCAATGTGCAGACACACTGGGGTGTGCTTAACCGGCATCGGTCTTGCCGCGCCGATCGTGGCGCAGGTTCGCGTAAAGTACATGATTGCGCCAGCGTCCGTTGATCTGCAAATAACTTTGGGCAACACCTTCGTATTTATAGCTACATTGTTCCAGCAACCGGCGCGAGGGTGCGTTTTCGGGCAAACAGCCCGCCTCCATCCGGCTCAGGTCCAGGACTGTAAAGGCGTGGTGTACCACCGCTTGTAATGCCTCGCGCATGTAACCGCGCCGCGCGAAAGGCGCGCCCACCCAATAGCCGGTTGTCCCCGCCTGCGCAGGTCCACGCCGTATGTTATCAAGGGTGATCGCACCCACCAGCACCTGATCTGCCCGCCGGATAAGCAACAGTGGCAACGCCGACCCGCTCGCGATGGATCGCTGCGCCCAGTACACCCGGTTGGTGAAGGCCTTGCGCGTTAAATGGTCCGCGGTCCATGTCGGCTCCCATGGGGTCAGAAACGCGGCACTGTCCTGTCGTAGCGTCGCCCATGCGCGGTAATCACCATGCGCCGGAGGACGCAGCGTCAGACGCTCGGTTTCAATCCGAACCTTGCGCTTGCCCCCCAGCATCAGGCGGCAAGCCGCGCTTTCAAGGCGTCTAGCGTTGGCGCAGCTTCGGCGGGCCCATAGAGTGCAAGCGCGCTAGGTGCTTGCCCGGCCATTTGCTCTGCAAATAGTTTTACATCGCCGGTTGTGACCGCATCAATGTGCGCAATCGCCTCGTCTAGCGTCGGGATACGGCCCCAGATCGACAGCAGTCGCGCCAGCCGTTCGGCCCGGTTGGTCGGGCTTTCAAGGCCCATCAGCAGCCCCGCTTTCATTTGTGCGCGCGCACGCGCAACCTCGGCGGCAGACATATCGTCAGCTGCGCGTTTCATTTCGTCCATCGTGACATAGGCCAGTTCGGCAATCTGTTCGGCACTGGTGCCCGCATAGAAAGTGGTCATGCCCGTATCTTCGTGCGCGCCCGCCTGCGCAAAAACAGTGTAGCACAGTCCACGTTTTTCACGGATCTCTTGGAACAACCGCGAAGACACCCCGCCGCCCATCACCGAGGCATAAATCTGCGCGGTATAAATCGCAGGATCGCGGTAGTTCGGTCCCTCGAGTGCAAGTGCAAAATGCACCTGTTCCAGATCCTTGTTACGGCGGATCTCTCCGCCGCCGAAACGCGCGGGCTCCAGCAAATGTGGGGGGCGGATGATCGGCGACAGATGCCCAAACAGGTTCTCTGCCAATGCCACAATCTGATCGTGGTCAATCCCGCCTGCGGCTGCCAAAATCATCTGGTTCGGGCCGTAATGTTCTGAGACAAAGCTGGTCAAATCTTCGCGCTGGAAGGCTGCGACGCGCTCTGCAGGGCCCAAAATCGGACGGCCAAGCGCCTGATCTGGATAAGACAATTCTTGCAGCCAGTCGAAAATAATATCATCAGGCGTGTCGTTGGCTTGACCGATTTCCTGCAAAATCACGCCGCGTTCAATCGCGACGTCGGCCTGGTCAAGGGTGGAATTTACTAAAATATCCGCAATCACCTCTATGGCAAGCGGCACGTCCTCTTGCAGCACACGGGCGTAATAGGCGGTATTTTCGCGGCTGGTATAGGCGTTGATGTAGCCACCCACATCTTCGATGCTTTCGGCAATTTGCAGCGCGCTGCGGGTTTTCGTGCCTTTAAACGCCATATGCTCCAGAAAATGGGCAATGCCATTTTGGTCAAGGCGTTCGTGCCGTCCGCCTGCTTCGACCCAGACGCCAATGCTTGCTGACTTAAGGGTGGGCATATGTTCTGTGACGATCCGGAAACCGTTGGACAGCGTGTGAAGTTCAATTGTCAAATTTAGATCCGTTCTTTGATGACTGCTTGCAGCGCAGCCAGATCATTGGCCACCCGTGTGACCCGTTCCGGACGGTCATACAGGTCCGCCATCCGCGGGGGAAGAGGTGCCGCAACGCCAGAGGCCGCTTTGACCGCGTCGGGGAATTTCGCAGGGTGCGCCGTGGCCAGCGTGACCATGGGTGTGGCACCCAGATGCGCCTCTGCCACATGCACACCAACGGCGGTGTGCGGACACAGTAATTCGCCGCTGGTCGCCAGATAGGATTTGATCGCGGCCTGTGTGTCCTCTTCGGACGCACGCCCCGATTTAAAGGTGCCTTGCAGCATTTGATAGGCGCCCTGGCTGATCTCAAAGCCGCCGCTTTTCAGGTCCGCCATTTGTCCGGCCACCGCAGCACCATCGCGATCATACGCATCGAACAACGCGCGTTCAAAGTTGGAACTGACCTGAATGTCCATCGACGGGCTGATCGTGGGCATCACACCCTCTTTTGTGTATGCGCCAGTTTGCAGAGTCCTGTGCAGAATGTCGTTCCGGTTGGTGGCGACGATCAGGTCTGCAATCGGCAATCCCATCTTCTTGGCAATGTAGCCTGCGAAGATATCCCCGAAGTTACCGGTTGGGACTGTAAAGCTCACTTCGCGGTGCGGGGCGCCAAGACTGACAGCAGACGTGAAATAATACACGACCTGCGCCAAAACCCGACCCCAGTTGATCGAATTGACCCCCGCAAGTTTCACATCTTCGCGGAACGTAAAGTCGTTGAACATGTCCTTTACGGCGGCCTGACAATCGTCAAAATCACCATCTACTGCCAAAGCGTGTACGTTGGCTTCGCTGGGGGTCGTCATTTGGCGGCGCTGCACCTCTGAGACGCGACCATGCGGGAACAAGATGAAGACATCCACATTCGACAGCCCGCGAAATGCCTCGATTGCGGCCGATCCGGTATCACCTGACGTCGCGCCAACGATGGTCACCCGGTCGCCAGAGCGCGACAAAGCCGCCTGAAACATCTGGCCAATCAATTGCATGGCAAAATCTTTGAACGCGAGCGTCGGGCCGTGGAACAGTTCCAGCAGGAAATGATTGGGGGCCAGTTGCACCAGTGGCGCACGCGCGGCATGGCCAAATCCGGCATAGGCCTTTGCGATCAATTCCTGAAACTGGGCGTCGCTGAAGGTGTCACCAATGAAAGGGCGCATGACTGCATAGGCCACCTCTTCGTATGACATGCCCGCCATCGCAGCGATTTGCGCGTGGCTCAGGGTTGGCACGGTCTCGGGGACATAGAGGCCGCCATCACGGGCCAGCCCGGTCAGCATTGCCTGTTCAAACGTCAGCACAGGTGCAGTGCCACGGGTCGAAATATAGCGCATTTTGTCAGGCGTCCTTTTGGCGAGTCGTGCGAAAGATTAGAAACGCGGTCATCACAGCCCAGACAAGGGCCAGTAAAAACCATGTGGTCGCGTATTCAAGATGGTCGTTCTTTATCCCCGAGGTTTCAACCGGAAGCACGGTCAAACGGGGGTCAGCCGGGACAGCGCTGCTGACAACGATCATCAGCGGTAACGTTTCCAAGGCGGCTGCCATTATGTCCACATTACGCGCGAACCAGATATTTTTATCCGCATCAGGGTCCGGGGTGCTGCTGTTTTGATCGTCTGGCCACAGCAAGGTTCCAGTCACCTGCATCGGCGCAATCAGCGGCGCCTCTGTCTTGGCATCAAGCGGCAAGAGGCCCATATCCACCAAAATTGCGGCACCGTCATCAAGGATAAACTTTGAAATCACCCTGTAGCCGGTGCCGGCGGCGGTGCCCGAGGTCAGAACATGAAGTTCGTCACCCGACGGTGCGCCGGCAAACGTGACATGTGTATATTCATCGCCCGCTTCGCTGACCGCCAGATCCAGCGGTTTCGCAGGGCCTGTCAGGCGCGTGTCGAGTTCTGCAAGAATCCCTTCTTTCCAGGCAAGCCGCTGGACCTGCCAGACACCCAAGCTGATCAGCGTACCGCAGCCAGCGAGGCCAAGAAGAAGAGGAAATATCAGTTTACGCAGCATTTTGCGCCTTTGATGTGGAAAACGCGCGAGTGGCCCCGCGCGTTTGGTATAAGGGGCGGTGGGTCAAGACCCACCCTACGGCAAAGGATAGGTCGCTTAGCCGCCCCAGACGTAGACAGCCGCGAACAAGAACAGCCAAACGACGTCCACAAAGTGCCAGTACCAAGCGGCTGCTTCGAAACCGATGTGCTTTTCAGGGGTAAAGTCGCCCTTTTGCAGACGGATCAGACAGACCAGCAGGAAGATTGTTCCGATGAACACGTGCGCACCATGGAAACCTGTCGCCATAAAGAAGTTAGCGCCGTAAATGTTGCCACCAAACCCAAAGGTCGCATGGCTGTATTCATAGACCTGAAAAACCGTGAACAGTGCGCCAAGAACAACAGCAAGGATCAGACCCCATTTCATGTCCTGACGATTGTTTTCGTGAACCAACGCATGGTGCGCCCAAGTCGCAGCCGCACCCGAACACAGCAGGATCAGCGTGTTGATCAGCGGCAGGTGCCACGGGTCAAATGTTTCAATCCCGACAGGCGGCCATACACCATCCTGAATCGGGCTCATCGGACCCATCGGATACATCGCGTGTTTGAAGAAAGACCAGAACCATGCGGCAAAGAACATGACTTCGGACATGATGAACATGATGAAACCATAACGCAGACCGATCCGCACGACCGGGGTGTGATCCCCGACCCGACTTTCGGCGACCACGTCTGACCACCAAGCGAACATGACATAAAGCACAAGCGCGAGGCCGATCAGAAACAGATAAGGCCCGTTCACGCTGATCATTCCGCGCAGCATCGGGATCGGTCCGCCCATCCAGGCGACAGCGCCGAACAGCATAAGAAAGCCGCTCAGCCCCCCCAACATTGGCCAAATCGAAGGTGGCAGGATGTGGTAATCGTGATTTTTTGCATGCGCCATGTGGTGCGTCCCTATCGGCTGGTCGTTAGTTTAGTTCTATGGCGTCTTGTGACGCCGATGTCAAAGTCGAGGTATCCAGCGCGGCCTGCCGTTGATCTTCGGGTAGGTCGATCTGGTAGAAAGTATAGCTGAGCGTGATCGTATGAACATACTGCCCTTCGCGGTCGTCGACGATTGCAGGGTCAACAAAAAAACTGACCGGCATCATCACGGTTTCACCCGGCTGCAATACCTGTTCTGTAAAACAGAAACATTCAATCTTGTCGAAAAATCCGCCTGCCTCGTAGGGCGTGACATTATACGTCGCCTGCCCTGCAACCGGCACATCCAACGGATTGTGCGCCTCGTAAAATGCTAAACCTGTCTCGCCGATGCGCAATTCCATCTCGCGGACCTCGGGTTTGAAGGTCCACGGCATGCCGCTATCGACGGAAGCGTCAAACCTGATCTTGATGGTTTGATCGAGGATCACATCGCTGCCCACCTCTGCGACGTTAGTCGCGCCACCAAATCCAGTCACCCGGCAGAACCAGCTGTAAAACGGCACCGAGGCATAGGCGAGGCCAAGCATGACCACGACAATACTTGCCATTTGGGCCGCAGTGCGCTGATTGCCGGTTAGTTTGGGAAACAGTTTCACTCTGTGCCCTCTGCAGGTACAATCTGCGGACGTGCGACGTGATCGAAGCTTTCAAAGCTGCGGGCGTCACCAAGTTGCAATACTTTTACAACGGTCAAGCCGAATACGATCCCGACAAAACCGATCAGCAAAAACAAAACACCTACATTACGGTTTTTGCGGCGCGTGTGAATTTCATGTTCGACATTGATCGCCATTTACCAGCCCCCAAACCCGTAGTGACGCAAAGCCGCTTCCAGCAAGAGCGCGCAAAAATGTGCGAAAAGGTAGTAAAGGGACACTTTGAAAACCGCGATTTCGACTTTGTGCTTATCAGCCTCGCATGCGGCATCATCGCGGCGCCAAATATCGTAGGCACCTTTTAGAAACCATGCGTTCATGACCACAGCCACCGCCATATATGCGGGCCCACCAATCGATGTCAGGCCAAGGCCCAGCGCGACCGGGACCAGCAATATTGTGTAAATCAGGATATGACGGCGGGTCACGTCACGCCCATGCGTTTCGGTCAGCATCGGCACACCTGCGTTGCCATAGTCGGACTTGACGAACAGGGCCAGCGCCCAAAAATGCGGCGGCGTCCACATAAAAATCAATGCAAACATCAGCGCGCTTTCAAGGCTGACGCCACCTGTGGCGACGGCCCAGCCGATCATTGGCGGAAACGCCCCCGCTGCCCCACCAATCACGATGTTATGCGGCGTCGCGCGCTTCAGGTACATCGAGTAGACGACAGCGTAAAAGAAGATGGTGAATGCCAGCAGGAACGCCGCCAAAATATTCGCGGCAAGCGCAAGGACAACCACAGCAAAGCCGGAAAGCGCCAGACCAATGGCCAACGCCTCGCCGGGGTCAACCCGACCCGATGGGATCGGACGGGTGACAGTACGCTTCATCAACCGATCAATATCGGCGTCCCACCACATGTTCAGCGCGCCCGATGCACCAGCCCCGACAGCAATACACAAGATGCTGACGAACCCGATGAACGGGTGAACCGGTACAGGCGCCACAAGCAAACCAACAAGCGCCGTGAAGACCACCAACGACATCACACGCGGCTTCAGCAGGGCGAAATAATCGCCCATATTGGCCTCGTAGGGGGTGTCTTGCAGGCTGATATCGCTCATGCTGGACCTTCTTACAGGGGTGGCTTGAAAGCCACCCTAAGGGATTGATCTGGCGTAAGGTGGGCGGGAACCCACCCCGCGCTTAGGAGGTGCCTTTGGCTTCTGCCAACCAGGCATCATACGTTTCCTGGCTTACGACTTTGACTGTGATCGGCATGTAAGCGTGGTCTTTGCCACAAAGTTCCGAACACTGACCAAAGTAAATGCCTTCACGCTCTGCCGAGAACCAAAGCTGCGCCAAACGCCCGGGCACCGCATCTTGTTTCAGGCCAAACGCAGGCATCGCCCAAGAGTGGATCACATCAGCGCCAGTGATTTGCATCACAATGGTCGTGTTCACAGGAACAACCACGGCATTATCAGCGGCCAGCAGGAATTCATTGCGCGAATAGCCCGCCTCGACCAGCATCGCTTCGGTCTCGGGCGTGAGGCGATAGTCGCCGCCAGTGTAGGCGTTGCCGATCATGTTTGCTTCGAACGCGACACCTTCATCCACGTATTCATAGCCCCAGTACCATTTGTACCCTGTCACTTTGATGGTGATGTCACCTTCGGGAATGGTCTGCTGCTTGAACAGAACAGGCAACGAAAATGACCCGATGACAACAAGGATCACGATCGGGATCACTGTCCACGCCACCTCCAACGGAGAGTTGTGGGTGAATGTCGCCGGGTTCGGCTGCCGCTTTTGGTTATACCGGATCGCGATCCAGATCAGCAGGCCGGTCACAAACAGTGTGATCGCAGTGATGATAACCAACAACATCCCATCCAACCAATGCACGTCGCGGGCCAATTCTGTCGCAGCAGGCTGAAATCCGGTCAGCCCGTCAATCGGGTGGCCAACAATTTCCAACTCTTGATTGACTTGCTGTGCAAAGACAGATGTCCCCGCCATCAGCAAGCCAGCCGTGGCCCAGAGTGAGGTCGCAAAGGTTTTCAGTCGCATATTCTACCCTAACTTCGTGGCGCTCTTGGCGCGTCTCGCACGGGGCTTCCGACGGAATCCCGTTGTATCTGACCGTTCATGTCCCATATCTTGATGAACAACTCAAGAACTGCTGTTGCGGCAAACAGACGCTTTTGACGATAATTTACCCTTGTCTAAGGAAACCAGCATGTCCGTCGACCCCTTTCGCCCGTTTGAAACCAATCTCGACCGCGACACCGCGCTGACCTTGCTGCGCGAAGCAACCCATGGCGCCGACGACGGAGAGCTGTTCCTGGAGCGGCGCAAATCCGAGGTCCTGTCGTTTGATGATGGCAAGATCAAGACCGCCAGCTTTGATGCGTCCGAAGGTTTTGGCCTGCGCGCTGTGCGCGGCGAAACGGCAGGCTATGCCCATTCCACAACCATTGACGAACACGCGCTCAAACGTGCTGTGGCCACTGCGCGCCTTGCCGTGGGCGACGGCGGCGGCACCATGGCCCCCGGACCTGTCGGCACCAACCAAAAACTTTATTCTGACGAAGACCCGATGTTGCAAGCGACTTTCCCGGCAAAGATCGATCTTTTGCGCGAAATCGACGCTTTTGCCCGCGCCCTTGATCCGCGCGTGGTTCAGGTCAGCGCCACATTGGCCGCCTCGCATCAAGAGGTGCTTATCCTGCGCCCCGAAGGTACGTTGGTCACCGACACCAGACCAATGTCACGCCTGAATATCAGCGTCATTGTCGAAGAAAACGGCAAACGCGAATCTGGTGGCATGGGCGGCGGTGGCAGGGCCGGCCTGATCGGGCTTATCGGCCGCGACCATTGGGAGCCCGTCGCGCGCGAAGCGTTGCGGATCGCGCTGGTTAACCTTGACGCCGAACCGGCACCCGCTGGCGTGATGGATGTCGTGCTTGGCCCGGGCTGGCCCGGCATTTTGCTGCATGAGGCAATCGGTCACGGGCTGGAAGGTGACTTTAACCGCAAAGGCTCCAGCGCTTTTTCGGGACTTATGGGGCAACAGATTGCGTCGAAAGGCGTCACCGTGCTGGATGACGGCACCATCCCCGACCGGCGCGGGTCGATCACGGTCGACGACGAAGGCACGCCCAGCGCCAAAAACGTGCTGATCGAAGACGGTGTGCTTGTTGGCTATATGCAAGACCGCCAAAACGCCCGGCTGATGGGCGTGGCCCCAACGGGTAACGGACGCCGCGAAAGCTTTGCCCATGCGCCGATGCCACGCATGACCAACACTTATATGTTGTCAGGTGATGCGCGCCCCAAAGACCTTGTCGCGGAATTAAAGGATGGGATCTATGCGGTCGGGTTTGGCGGCGGTCAGGTGGACATCACCAACGGCAAGTTTGTGTTTTCGTGCACAGAAGCCTACCGCGTGAAAAACGGCGTTATCGGCGCGCCTGTCAAAGGCGCGACCCTGATCGGCGACGGGGCGACAGCGCTCAAGAAAATCCGCGGAATCGGCAACGACATGCAGCTCGATCCCGGCATCGGCAACTGCGGCAAGGCGGGACAATGGGTGCCCGTCGGCGTCGGCCAGCCAAGCCTATTGATTGGCGGGCTGACGATTGGCGGGGCGGCTGGGTAGGACGTTATCATCTGGCGCCAGTAAGTTTGGCATCGCGGCGTGACCGATCAGAACACGGGCGCTGCTGGCGTGCTTTGGTGCTGATCGCTGCTGTGCCGCCCGGAATAAAGATGCGCACGCGCATGAAACGGGCCAAAATTTTGATCGGCCAACGATTCGGCGCGGGCGCGCCTGACATCGGACGTTAGTCGCACCAGCCGCAACATATGCGGGTCTGTCGGGCCGTCTGCGCACGGCTACTGCACGATTGGCGCATCGCATTTTAGGTTTAAGTTCAGTGCGCTAACGATTTCACGTCGATTATCTTAAATTGCCATTTATTTTATTTACGCCTCATTAACCGAGTAATCCTAAACTTGAACTGGCAATAGGCGGAGCAACAGGATGACCGGAAAACGCACTTCTTCCAATCACCCCCCCCTCCTTACCACCACGGAAGAGGAACGGATCAACCGGCTTCGTCTATTGCGCTCTCGCAGGGTCGGCATTGCGACCTATCGGCGGCTGCTGGCAGAACACAGCAACGCGACACGTGCGCTTGACGCGCTCCCGATAATCGCCCGTGAAGCGGGCGTGACGGGATATGAAACATGTCCCATAGGCGTGGTCCAGGCAGAAATAAATGCGGGCCGCGCCGCCGGGGCAGATCTCATTTTCGACACAGATCCGCGCTATCCTGAAAACCTGCGCAATATTGACGATGCACCGCCAATGCTATGGGTTTTGGGGAACGGCGCCTTGCTGGCGCGCCCCATGATCGCGCTGGTCGGCGCACGCAACGCGTCGTCATTGGGTACGCGCATGGCCAAAAAACTGGCGGCGGAATTGACCGAAGAAGGGTACGTTGTGGTGTCTGGCCTTGCCCGCGGGATTGATACAGCCGCACATCTGGCGGCCCTATCCGGCGGCACTATCGCCGTGCAGGCGGGCGGGGTGGACACCATTTATCCGATTGAAAACAGCCAACTGGCGCATGATATCGGCAAACAAGGGTTGCGCCTGTCCGAGATGCCGATGGGGATGCAGCCGCAAGCGCGTCATTTTCCCGCACGCAACAGGATCATCTCGGGGCTTGCACAGGCCGTCGTGGTCGTCGAGGCCGCCGCGAAATCCGGCAGCCTGATCACGGCCCGCAACGCGCTGGATCAGGCGCGCGATGTTTTTGCCGTGCCGGGGCATCCGTTCGATGCCCGCGCCGCAGGCTGCAACATGCTTTTGCGTGACGGGGCCATTTTGGTGCGCAGCGCCGCCGACGTGATCGAGGCGCTATCGCCCGCCCCCATTGCGCAGCCGCCCCTTCCGTTTGAACCTGTGCCCACGCCACGCCCCCTCAAACACATCGCGGCGCTGCACTCGGAAATTCTGTCTCGGCTTGGGCCAACCCCGATCGCCGAAGACCAGTTATTGCGCGACCTCGCGGCCCCCGCTGCCAAAGTGACACCCGTACTGGTTGACCTTGAACTCGACGGACGCATTGCACGCCATCCCGGCGGACTTTGGGCGGCGGTTGTGCCTTAGGGCATTTACCCTTCGCGCCAACATGCTTAAGGGCTGCGAAAACGGGCGCATTGACAATCCCTAGTCACACCCCACATCTTGCGCCACTAAACCGCTCAAAGGATTCCCATGCCTGTTGTTGTCGTCGAATCTCCGGCCAAAGCCAAAAAAATCGAAGGATATCTTGGTAAAGGATACACCGTTCTGGCGTCTTACGGGCACGTTCGTGACCTACCGCCCAAAGACGGATCGGTCTTGCCAGACGAAGATTTCGACATGAAGTGGGAGGTCGCAAGCGACAGCAAGAAGCATCTTAAGGCGATTATCGACGCCCTGAAAAACGACAATGAGCTGATCCTTGCCACCGACCCCGACCGCGAAGGCGAAGCGATCAGCTGGCACCTGACAGAGGCACTGACTGCCCGTAAGGCAATCAAAAAAGATACACCTGTCAGCCGCGTTGTATTCAACGCGATCACGAAAACGGCCATTCTCGAGGCGATGAAACACCCGCGTCAAGTCGACGCGCCACTGGTCGAGGCCTATTTGGCCCGCCGCGCGCTTGACTATCTGGTCGGATTCAATCTGTCGCCGGTCTTGTGGCGCAAACTGCCCGGCGCAAAGTCGGCAGGCCGGGTGCAGTCCGTTACCCTGCGCATCATCGTCGAGCGCGAGATGGAAATCGAAGCGTTCCGTAATCAGGAATATTGGACTGTCAAAGCAATCCTGCAATCCCCGCGCGGCCAAACCTACGAAGCGCGACTAACCTCGCTGGCTGGCAAGAAGCTCGATAAATTCGACCTGTCCAACGCCACCCAAGCCGAAATGGCTGTTCAGGCGATCAATTCGCGCGATCTGGTTGTCACCTCTGTCGAGGCAAAACCAGCGACCCGCAACCCGTCGCCACCCTTCATGACCTCGACTTTGCAGCAAGAGGCCAGCCGTAAGTTCGGTATGGGTGCACGGCAAACAATGTCCGTGGCGCAGCGGCTATATGAAGCCGGTTTGATCACATATATGCGGACCGATGGCATCGATATGGCCCCCGAGGCCATCACCGGCGCTCGCGACGCCATCAAATCGAAATTTGGCGAAAAATACCTGCCAGACAGCCCGCGCGTGTACAAAAACAAAGCCAAGAACGCGCAAGAGGCCCACGAATGTATCCGCCCGACCGACCTGATGCTGGCGACCGAAGAGGCGCATATCAAAGACGCCGACCAGCGCAAACTCTATGATCTGATCTATAAACGCACCATCGCAAGCCAGATGGCCGCCGCGCAATTCGAGCGTACAGCCGTAGATATCGCCAGCGACGATCAACAGGTCATTCTGCGCGCCAACGGGCAGGTCATGGTGTTCGACGGGTTTATCGCGATCTATGAAGAGGGCAAAGATGACACCTCTGGGGACGACGACGACAAGCGCCTTCCGCAGCTGACCCAAGGTGAAAAGGCCCAAAAGAACGCGGTCGAACCTGAACAGCATTTCACCCAACCGCCGCCCCGCTACACCGAGGCGACGCTGGTAAAACGTATGGAAGAGTTGGGCATCGGCCGCCCGTCGACCTATGCATCAATTGTGACCACGATCCAGGATCGCGGCTATGTCGAAAAAGACAAAAACCGCCTGATCCCGCAGGATAAGGGGCGTTTGGTGACCGCCTTTCTGACCAATTATTTCCGCAAATACATCGGCTACGATTTTACCGCCGATCTGGAAAACCAATTGGACGAAGTCAGCGCAGGCGACGCCGATTACAAAAAAGTTCTGGAACGGTTCTGGCGCGATTTTTCAGCTGCAATCGCGGAAACCGCGGATCTGCGGATCACCGAAGTGTTGGAAAAAATCAACGAAGTTCTGGAACCACATCTGTTCCCGCCCACCGAAGACGGCAGCGACCCGCGCACCTGTCCGAACTGCGGTGAAGGCCGGCTATCGATGCGCACCGCACGATCTGGCGGTGCGTTTATCGGCTGTTCGAACTATCCTGAATGCCGTTATACCCGTCCGTTCGGCCCGCCCAACCCAGAAGCCGAAGCATCCGCCATTCCACCTGACGGTAAATTGCTGGGCGTGGATGCCGGTGATGATATTCGCGTGTTCAAGGGCCGTTTTGGCCCCTATGTGCAACGTGGCGAAGCGACGGCAGAAAACCCCAAGCCGCCGCGCCAATCGGTGCCCGGCACATGGGAACCCGAAGAGTTAGATCTAGAACGCGGGTTGATGCTGCTGCAACTGCCGCGCGAAATTGGCCCGCACCCCGAAGACGGGGTGCCGGTTTGGGCAAATATCGGGCGCTATGGTCCATATCTCAAGCACGCAGACACCACGTCAAACCGGGGTGGTACCAATGCCAATCTGGAAAGCATTGATGACGTCTGGACCGTGGGTATGAACCACGCTGTACAGCTTTTGGCCGAAAAAGTTGCATCGCGCGGGGCACGCGGCAAAGCGGCGGCACCGCTGCGCGAACTGGGCGAGCACCCTGTGGCTGGTGGCCCCGTCAACATCTATGACGGCAAATACGGTCCCTATGTAAAGTGGGACAAAATCAACGCGACGATCCCCGAAGAAATCACCCCCGATGACCTCACGTTGGATCAAGCTGTCGTCCTGATTGATGATCGCGCGGAAAAGGCAGGTAAAAAGAAACCTGCTGCGAAGAAAAAGGCGCCGGCGAAAAAACCCGCGGCCAAGAAGCCCGCGGCAAAAAAACCTGCTGCTAAAAAGCCTGCGGCGAAGAAAACATAACTTTGCCGCGGCGCAGCATCTGAATTGACTTTCGCGCATCTGCGCGTCACCCTTTGAGAAATCAAAAGATGGGGGACACCGTTTATGCAGAAAATCTATCCCAATGCTGAGGCCGCTCTTGAAGGGTTGCTGTTCGATGGCATGTTCATTGCCGCAGGCGGATTCGGCCTGTGTGGCATCCCCGAATTGCTGTTAGGTGCAATTAAGGATGCGGGCACCAAAGATTTGACCTTTGCGAGCAACAACGCCGGTGTCGATGATTTTGGGATCGGGATCTTGCTTCA
Source organism: Yoonia sp. SWMV100 (assembly GCF_056108365.1). Classification (NCBI taxonomy): domain Bacteria; kingdom Pseudomonadati; phylum Pseudomonadota; class Alphaproteobacteria; order Rhodobacterales; family Paracoccaceae; genus Yoonia; species Yoonia sp. SWMV100. The sequence goes on from NZ_JBWBAQ010000002.1 coordinate 819,002, forward strand.
AACCCGCCAAGTCAAAAAGATGATTTCTTCATATGTTGGCGAGAACGCTGAATTCATGCGCCAGTATCTATCGGGCGAACTGGAGTTAGAGTTCAATCCACAGGGTACCCTGGCAGAACGCATGCGCGCCGGCGGCTGCGGCATTCCCGGTTTTTACACCAAGACCGGCGTTGGCACCGTAATTGCAGACGGCAAAGAGGTTAAGAATTTTCGGGGCGAGGATTACATCCTTGAGGAGGGCATCTTTGCGGATCTCTCGATCGTAAAGGCCTGGAAAGCCGACGAGACGGGCAACCTGATCTTCCGCAAGACCGCACGCAACTTTAACCCGCCCGCCGCCATGTGCGGTAAAGTCTGCGTCGTCGAGGTCGAAGAGATTGTACCAACCGGCACGTTTGATCCCGACCACATTCACCTTCCTGGTATCTATGTGCACCGCATCATTCAGGGCGATCACGAGAAACGGATTGAACAACGCACGACACGCAAGCGGGAGGACGCATAATGCCTTGGGATCGTAATCAGATGGCGGCCCGTGCCGCAGAAGAACTCGAAGACGGGTGGTATGTGAACCTTGGCATTGGCATCCCGACGCTGGTTGCAAACTATGTCGGCGACAAAGATATTACCCTGCAATCGGAAAACGGCATGCTCGGAATGGGCCCCTTTCCGTTTGAAGGTGACGAAGACCCAGACCTGATTAACGCAGGAAAACAGACGATCACCGAACTGAACCGCACAGCGTATTTTGATTCAGCAACGTCATTCGGGATGATCCGGGGCGGAAAAATTGCAGCCGCGGTTCTGGGCGCGATGGAAGTTGCCGAAAACGGCGATCTGGCGAACTGGATGATTCCAGGAAAACTGGTCAAAGGAATGGGTGGCGCGATGGATTTGGTGGCGGGCGTTGGCCGCGTCATCGTCGTGATGGATCACACCAACAAACATGGTGAAAGCAAAGTGCTGAAATCCTGCACGCTGCCCCTGACGGGTAAATCTGTCGTCGACAGAATTATCACCAACCTTGGTGTGCTCGACGTTGTCGAAGGTGGTCTGCGGATTGTCGAATGCGCCGACGGTGTGACCGAAGACGAACTGCGCGCGGCAACCGAAGCAACAATCGTATAATCGGAATGGGGCGCCTAAACAGTCTTTGGGCGCCCCGGTTCCTGCCTAAATTCCATTTACGTTAAACACACACCCGTCAGTGATCAGTTCTGGTGGGGTTTGACACAGGCCTTTTGCCACCTGCCACGCGGCCAATACCTTGGGTACATAGGCGCGGGTTTCTGCGAAGGGCGGCACCCCCGCATGACGGCGCACATTCCCCTCGCCAGCGTTATACCCCGCAAGCGCAAGGACCGGATCATTGCCAAATTCATTGAGCAACCACCCCAAGTACGCGACACCACCTTTTATATTCTCGCTGGCATTTGTGCTGTCATCGACGCCAAATCGGCTGGCGGTCGCGGGCATCAATTGCATCAGGCCAGTGGCCCCTGCGGAACTGACTGCATCGGTACGACCGGCGCTTTCGACAGAAATCACCGCAAGCACAAGTGCAGGCGACACATCCGTACCAACCGTCTCGCGCAAGATTGACAGCCCATGAGCCTGCGCAATGTTCTGCAGGGTTTGCAAACGCGGTGTCGGCACGCCCTTCCCTGACGGTGGATTGTTGATCTGGTTGATGGCGGTTGTCAGACGGCCCGGACTGGCCTCTGCTAAACCAGATGTGACACCTGCCCAAAACCACTCCATGCCCGACGACACGGGCGGCGCAACGTTCGGGGCGGATGCTGGCTCTGGCGCGGGCTCTGCGTATACCGGGCCACGCCGTGCAGCTGTGGGATCGATTTGCACGTTGATGCGGCTTCCTGCGCTCGTCGAAGGCACGCTGACGCGGCGAAATGTAAAGTCAGGCTGAAGCCGTATCACCTCTGCGTTGGCGGCGCCCGCGCATCCAAGGGTCGCAAAAGCCACCAAACTTAGAATCTTACGATTCATTTTCTGTCCTGCTCATCATTTTTTATTAATGTGACCTTGGCATAAATTCGCCAAAAGGCCAGTTTCACGGGAACAATTATGTCATTTTCGGGCGATTGCGGGCTTTTCAGCAACGCAAGGTTGCCAGCCTCGCGCGCTACTGCCATTAAAAGTCTTTAATTTACATACACTTGGTATTTTTTTTCGAAAAATAGCACTGACCGCCAAAAAAGAACGAAACGCGCCAAACTCCCGCCCCAATCGAGAGGCTATATAAGGACATCCAAGTCGGGGGTTAGGTTGAACCAATCAGCCAGCTGACCCGGCGCGGAACGAAATAAACCCTAGTGATACCCTGAGGAGGGAATTAAATGCTTAACTTTATCAAAAACTTCCGCAACGACGAAGACGGTGCTGTAACAGTTGACTTCGTAGTTCTGACTGCTGCGATCGTTGTTCTGGGTCTGGCTGTTGGCGGCGCGGTTTCCCGTGGCGCAAAAGGCTTGGCCAACGAGATTGAAACATCACTGAACAAAATGAACGCCGAATAATATTTCTGGCGCTTCAGACCAATACACTTGGTTTGTCTAATATAGAACGCGCTACGTTTTACGTAGCGCGTTTTTTCTTTAAAGACATACGGTTTGCACATAAAATAGCTGCGCCCGTACCCAAATTTCGCCTCATTTCGACAGCACAATATTCTCAACATTTAGAATTTTCGCTGCCAGGTACATTCCGTTGGCACGACAGCCAGGAGTAACGAACATGAAAAGGTTCATCACAACATTTCGTAACGACGAAGACGGTGCTGTAACTGTTGATTTCGTGGTATTGACTGCGGCGATCACAATGCTGGGCTTAGTTGTCGTCACCTCGATTTCAGGCGGCGCAGTGGGCCTCGCAAATGAGATCGAACTCGCGCTTGACAATATCGATGGCTAAAAAAACACTGATAAATCGCTTACGCCATTTAGAAAGGCACCCCTTGTTTAGGCGATGGGTGCTTCATTTCTTTTGCGGCGCTGCATTGCAGTAACAGCCCGTTACGGTCTTGACGACTTGCGGTCATCATGCACCAGCACCAAGTGACGGATTGTATCAAGACCGCTATTTAGTTTAGAAGACAAAAGTGTTGGCGATGTTTGGCTGTGCGAGCCGAACATCGCCACCGAACTGCCAATCCGAAGATTGGCAATTGGACATCAGGGGATACCACAATGCGCGGACTTTTTGCATTAGTACTAGTTGTTGGCATGGGGCTAGCCGGATTCGCGGTTTATATGGTCAAACAGCAGCTCGAAAAACAAGATGACGCCCTAGCGCGCGAACGGGAGCTTCGGAACGGGGTTGTCCAAACCGTAGATGTCTATTCTCCCAACCGTGCGTTTACCTACGGCGAAGAAATGACGCCAGACGATGTTGTTCTCATCAAATACGCGAAAAACTCGCTTCCTGAAGGCGTGGTGCAAACCCAAGAAGCGCTCTTTCCACAAAACTTTCCTGCGTCGCGCGTTGTTGCTCTGCCCATGCTCCCCAATGAACCTATCATGGAAAGCAAACTCGCAGCGCCGGGATCCAACCGCGGCCTGACTGCATTGGTTGATCCAGGGATGCGTGCGTTTCCGATTTCCGGGCGCGTGACCGGGGGGTTGGGCACGCTGCGCCCACAAGACCGAATTGATCTTTACTGGACAGGGCGTTTGCGGTCAGGGCGCGAAGTGACCAATCTATTGAAATCCAGTCTGAGAATCATCGCAGTCATGGGAGGCAACGGCGCCGCACAAAATGTTGTTCTTCAAGTCACCCCGGAAGAAGTGGCACTCCTGACACAAGCACAGTCATCCGGCCAGCTAACTATTTCTTTGATCGGGTCTGGCGACGCAGCGCCAACCGCCTCAAACATCACGGTCGATAACAGCGCCATTACAGGTGAACAGGACGTTGTTGTTCAGGCCCCTGTCGTCGAAGAGGTTAAAGAAATCTGCTATCGTTATGAACGCCGCGGCACCGAACGGGTTCCCGTTGAAGAAGTGCCCTGCGAATAACACCCGTCTAAACAAGCCTAAATAAAGGAGAAAGCGCGCGGAGATATCCGGGCGCTTTTTCGCCTAGTGCACAGAGTGTTGCCCGATGTCCACATACGCTTCACCCTCCAACCTATTGATTATTGCAATAAATGAGCACGTGACGCATGGTCATGGAATGATGGGCATTAAGACCCTAACAACGAGGCGTGATCGGAGAGGCAGGTCACTTATGAAGTATGACAGATTTATCAAAGCCGCACTTACCGGCTTGACGTTGTCGCTATCCGCGGCAGCTCCAACAATGGCACCGGCTGAAACGTTGCGCGTTCTGCGCGGCGCGGCATCCAGTGCACTTAGCGTCCCGATGAATCGGGCCGTCGTCGTGGAAAGCGATGTTCCGTTCACGGAACTTTCGATTGCTAACCCCGGCATTGCGGATATTTCGTCTTTGTCGGACCGTACAATCTATGTACTGGGCAAAGAACCAGGTCGCACAACTATGACACTTTTGGGCGCTGATGGGCGTCTGATCACAAACGTCGAAGTGCATGTATCACCCGATATGGCAGAATTCAAAGAGCGCCTGACACAGGTTTTGCCGGGCGAGCATATTGAAGTCCGCACAGCAAACGACGGCATCGTTCTCTCGGGAACTGTCAGCTCTATCGCACGGCTTGACCGTGCGCTTGAATTGGCAAATCGCTATGCACCTGATCGGGTTTCAAACCTGATGGTTGTAGGCGGCATACAGCAGGTCATGTTGCAGGTTCGTTTCGCGGAAATGCAGCGTTCTGTGCGCAAATCGCTCTCGAGCTCAGTAAGCTTGGGCGGTCGATTTGCGGCGATGGACGTTATTGGCGGCACCGGCGCTGGCGGCGTCACGAGCCTTCCAAGCCAGACGACCCCTGGTGCGGTAGTCCCGGCAGGCGTTGCGCTCACGTCGCAAGCAGAAAGCAATGGAGCATTCCTATTTGGCTTCGACGCTGGCGGTGTAGGTGTCGGGCTTATGCTTGAGGCGCTGGAAAGCCGCGGTGTCGTTCGCACCCTTGCGGAACCGAACCTGACGGCCCTTAGCGGCCAAGAGGCAAGCTTTCTTGCCGGTGGTGAATATCCAATCCCCACTGTTGGAAGCAATGGGACGATTTCCGTTGAGTTCAAGCCTTTTGGCGTTGAGCTTAACTTTATCCCGACTGTTGTGGATGGCGACATCATCAATTTGGAACTGCAAGCCGCGGTTTCTGCGATTGACACGACAACGGCCTTCACCGCGAATGGCATTTCGATCAACGCCTTTTCGCGCCGGGAAACCAAAACCACCGTCGAAATGCGTGACGGGGAAAGCTTTGCGATTGCAGGCCTTCTACAGGACGACTTTACCGATCTGAATGGTCAAGTGCCATGGATCGGTGATGTTCCAATCTTGGGGGCTTTGTTCCGCAGTGCTGAATACGAGCGTCGTCAAACTGAACTCGTGATAATTGTTACGCCACACCTTGTTTCACCAACAAGCGGCGCCGCACTGTCACTTCCAACTGATCGTGTGCGGCTCCCCACCGAAGCCGATCTGTTCCTACTTGGCAAAACAACAGCTGGCACCCAAATCCCGGGTGGCGCTGGTGAGGTAGCGCGTCAGGACTTTACCGGTTCTTACGGCTACGTCATGGACGAATGAATTTGGAGCACAGGTCAATGAAAAAACTTATGACATCAGCAATGGCTGCTGCTCTTCTTGCAGGTTGCTCAACAACAGTAGGTGATTTCCCGCAGCTTGGTTACGAAGCTGGGGCCGTTATCGACAATGGGCACTTCGGTAACTCGACGATGAACAATGTGATGGTTCAGTCGGGGCAAGAAGATTACCGTGTTAACTTGGCGGCTCGCTTTGCCTCTGAGATCGACTCGACCGTAAACTTCGCGTTTAACTCTGCGGTGCTCGACGCGCAGGCACTGCTTGTGCTGAAGCGTCAGGCAGATTGGATCCGTCAGTTCCCAGAGGTACGCTTCCGGGTGTACGGGCACACCGATCTTGTCGGCAGCCAATCCTACAACCGGGCCTTGGGTCTGCGTCGGGCACAGGCTGTGGTGGCTTATCTGACATCTCAGGGGATTAGCCGTAGCCGACTCGAAGCAGTTGCATCCTTCGGCGAAACACAGCCGATTATTTCGACAACGGATCCAGAGCGTCGCAATCGTCGTACCGTGACCGAAGTGTCCGGTTTCGTCGAAAACAATCCGCTGGTTCTGGACGGCAAGTACGCGCAAGTAATTTACCGCGAATACATTGCGCGTGCGGTACCAGCGACTGTTCTAGGCGGCACATCTGTTTCTGTCGCAACGGGCGGCTGAAAATAGCCTACCACAAAATTGTCCACGCCATGGGAATGTGGCGTGGACAGGTTGATTTGGACTTAATCGACGCAACATTCCTTTGCTTTCCGACCTTTTGGTCCAAATCTCGACACGATTCCCCCTGATAATGATGAAGATTCGCGCGCACTACTGACGGGTAGAGAGCATGCGTTTCTATTGCACTGGCGCAGACTGCTATTGGCGGAATAAGATGGGCAAAAGAAGTGATGAGGACGACAACGAATGACTGATAGTACGGCAGTACAACATGACGCACCGCCTATCGTCGCGTGCACGATTAGCCGCGATGTGCAAATTTTTGACCTGCTGATCGAGGATATGGAGGCGGCCCTAGGTGACGCCTGGGGTGACCTCAGCTTTGATGACGCCGCGGCCTTTCTTGTTCAAAAGGAAGCGCGTAGCCTTCAGTTCGTCACGATCGCAATGGACGCGCAAGACGAAGAAAACCTATCGCTCATTTCAGAAATCATCGCTGCCGCCAAAGCCGGCGGTATCAAGGTTATCTTGATCGCCGAAGATGTAAGCCCGACAGCACTGCATCAGCTTTTGCGCGAAGGTGGTGACGAATTTGTGCCCTACCCTTTGCCAGAAAATGAACTGGCACGTGCCATCGAACGCGTGCTGACAGCACAAGAACCTGCAAAATCAGAAACCGGCGGGAAGGCCTTTAAGGCAACGGGCGATAAGTCTGGCGTTATTGTACCGGTTCACGGGCTGGCTGGCGGGACAGGCGCGACGATGTTTGCCGTCAATCTTGCTTGGGAGCTCGCAAATATTGACAAGGACAACCCCCAAAAGGTGTGCTTGCTCGATCTTGATTTCCAATTTGGCTCAGCGTCAACTTACCTTGACTTGCCGCGCCGCGAAACAGTTCTGGAAATGTTGACCGACACAGAGTCGATGGATTCAGAAGGCTTTCTTCAGTCGATGTTGATGTACGATGAAAAGCTCCATGTTTTGACAGCCCCAACCGATATGATTCCGTTGGACATGATCACGCCTGCTGACATCAGCCGCGTGATTGAAATGGCACGGGTCAACTTTGATTATGTGGTCATCGACATGCCGACCACGATGGTTGAATGGTCTCAGACCGTGCTTGAGATGGCCCATATTTATTTTGCGACTATCGAACTTGATATGCGGTCGGCGCAAAATACGCTGCGCCTCAAACGTGCGCTTCAATCAGAGGATCTGCCGTTTGAGAAAATTCGGTTTATCCTGAATCGCGCGCCCGGGTTTACAGATTTGAACGGCAAGAGCCGGGTCAAACGCTTAGCAGATAGTCTAGGTATCTCGATCGATTTGCTGATGCCCGATGGCGGAAAGCCGGTGATGCAAAGCTGCGACCACGGTTCCCCGATGGCCGTCAGCATTCCCAAAAATCCACTGCGCAAAGAAATTATTAAACTTGCAAAGTCTATGCACGACATCAACAAAGCTGACGTCGAAGCCAGAGCTTAAGAGGCCAACATATGTTTTCGAAATATAAAAAGCCTAACGCCCCCAAAGACGCCCCTGCCGCTGGCAGTGTGCGCCCAAAGGTAAATGTCGCGCCAACGGCAGCCGCTGCACCGGTAGAGCGACAATCGTTGATGCGCGCCATGCCTGCCAAACGTCCAGCAGAGGTTGGTACGGTTGACAAAGACAAGCGTCGCAAAGAGCGACTTGGCGAAATTAAGCTAGAGCTGCACAAAGCTTTGCTTGACAACCTTAACCTCGCGGCACTTGAAACCGCATCCGAGCAAGAGCTGCGTTCCGAAATTAACGCGATCGCCAATGAAACGCTCGAAGAAATGGGTGTTGTGCTGAACCGCGAAGAGCGGCAAACGCTGAGCCAGGACCTTTTCTTTGAGGTTACAGGGCTTGGTCCACTCGAAACATTGCTAAAAGATGACACTGTCAACGATATTCTGGTCAACGGTCCTCAACAAATCTTTGTGGAACGCGACGGGAAACTACAACTGACCGACATCACTTTTAAAGATGAAAAGCACCTGTTGCGGATCATCGACAAGATCGTGTCCGCCGTTGGGCGTCGTGTTGACGAAAGTAACCCCTACGTCGATGCGCGCCTTGCGGATGGGTCTCGTTTCAACGCGATGGTTCCACCGATCGCGGTGGACGGCAGCCTTGTTTCAATTCGTAAATTCAAAAAAGATAAACTAGGCATCGAGGATCTGGTGCGGTTTGGTGCGTTTACGGAAGAAATGGCGGCGTATCTTCAGGCGGCAGTTTCCACGCGTCTGAACGTCATCGTATCAGGGGGTACCGGTTCCGGTAAAACCACAACGCTTAACGCGCTGTCATCATTTATCGACGATGACGAACGCATCCTGACGATCGAGGATACTGCGGAACTTCAACTTCAACAGACCCACGTCGGCCGGATGGAAAGCCGCCCACCAAACGTTGAAGGCAAAGGTGGCGTATCGCAACGCGACTGTCTGAAAAACGCACTGCGGATGCGCCCTGACCGGATTATCGTTGGGGAAACCCGCGGTGAAGAGGTTATCGACATGTTGCAGGCCATGAACACTGGCCACGACGGATCAATGACCACAATCCACGCCAACTCTGCGCGTGACGGGGTGTCACGTCTGGAAAACATGATCGCGATGGCCGGGATCGAAATGCCCCTTAAGGCGATGCGCAGCCAGATTTCATCGGCTGTGAACCTGATCGTACAGGCCTCTCGTTTGCAGGACGGTTCGCGCCGCATGACGTCCATCACAGAGATCACCGGGATGGAAGGTGACGTGATTTCGATGCAGGAAATCTTCCGCTATCAGCGGGTCGGCCTGACACCAGACAACAAAATCATCGGTCACTTTACCGCGACAGGCGTTCGGAGCCATTTTTCAGATCGCTTCAAACTTTGGGGTTATGATCTACCGCCGGCCATTTTTGAACCCATGGTTGCGGAGTAGTAACGTATGATTTCTGCTGCTCCCCTTATTTATGTTCTGATATTCGTCGCGGTTGTGGCGATGGTTCAAGGCATATATCTCCTCATCTTTGGTAAATCCATCAGCATGGACGGCAAGGTCAACCGCCGCTTGGATATGCTGGATAAGGGCGGAACCCGTGAACAGGTGTTGGACCAACTGCGCAAAGAAATGTCGCAGCATATGCGATCGCAAAGTATCCCGGTCTACTCTTTGCTTGCCGACAGAGCGCAGAAAGCGAACATTGTATTCACACCCACTCAACTGGTTATGATAATGGGTGTTCTGGGTGTCGTCGCGTTTGTCATGCTTACATTCTTAACACAACTTGGCGCCGCTGTGCGTCTTCCGGTCGCAATGCTCATGGGCGTTGCTGGGGTTTTTGTTTGGGTCAGCCGCAAAGCGAATAAGCGTATGGCGATGATTGGCGAGCAACTGCCTGAGGCCGTAGAACTCATGGTGCGCTCGCTACGTGTTGGCCACCCATTCTCTGCATCCCTTCAGATCGTATCGAACGAAATTGCCGATCCACTGGGCACAGAGATTGGATTGATCTCAGACGAAGCCGCCTATGGTCGAGACATGGGTGAAGCACTCAAATCGATGGCGGAACGTCTGGATAATCAGGATATGCGTTTTTTGGCTGTGGCCGTTAGCATTCAGCAAACGTCAGGTGGGAACCTTGCCGAAATTTTGGACGGCTTGGCCAAGGTGATCAGGGCACGTTTCCGCCTGTTTCGCCGCGTCAGCGCAATTACCGCTGAAGCAAAGTGGTCCGGTAACCTGTTGTCCGCCTTTCCAATCCTTGCGTTAATTATGATTACGCTGGTGAAACCTGACTATTTTGACGAGGTCATGGAAAGCCCGATGTTCATTCCGGCCTGTTTCGTCATCGGTGCGTTTTTGGTGCTAAACATGATCGTGATGCGCAGCCTCGTTAATATTAAAGTCTAAGGGAAAGATTATGGAAGCCTTTCAAACCGCGATTTCGGATCTTCTCGGACCCTATGGTGGAATTATCCTGATAGGGCTACTTGGCGCATTCTTAGTCCTTCTCACCTTACCAACCCTCATGAAAAAACAAGAGGACCCGCTTGATCGTTTGAAGGCCGGTGCGCGCCAAAACGATAAAAAAACAGCCAAAGGTGAAAAGCTTCGTACCGCAACCAGCAAAGACAAATTAGAAAAATACTCCAGCTTTTTGGAACCTCAGAACGCTGACGAATACTCTGCCGTTAAACTTAAGCTGTTACAGGCAGGCTATCGCGGCCAAAACTCGGTTCGTATTTACCATTTCTTGCAATTTGCCTTAGGCATCTTCGGACTTTTGATAGGCGGGATTTACGCTATCTACAAAATGTCCCTTGGCGACGTCGACACGCAAAGCATTGCGTTTACGATCTTGGTCCCTGGTGGCGCCGGCTATATGCTGCCTAAGTATTGGGTGACACGCCGTCAAGCGGTCCGTCAGGAGGCCATTACCAACGGTTTTCCGGATGCTCTTGATCTGATGCTTGTCTGTGTGGAGGCAGGTCAATCCATGGACCAATCGATTATTCGTGTGTCTAAAGAACTACGTTCTGGCTTTCCAGATATTTCCGACGAATTTGAACTCGTCAGCCAGGAAGTCAAAGCAGGCAAAGACAAAACCACCGTTTTGAAGGACATGGCAGAACGTTGCGGCGTACAAGATATCACCAGCTTTGTTACAGTTTTGGTCCAATCACAGCAGTTTGGTACATCCATCGCTGATGCGCTGCGCGTGTATTCCCTAGAAATGCGCGACAAGCGCGTGATGCGCGCCGAAGAAAAAGCAAACAAATTGCCCACCAAGATGACACTCGCAACGATGATGTTGACGGTTCCTCCGCTGATGGCAATTTTGATCGGCCCGTCTATCTACGCCATAGCAAAGAACCTTGGCGGGGGTTAAACTGTGATGACACACAGAAAGATCGCCTATGGTCTTGCGCTCATCATTCTGGCCGCCTGTTCTTCAGGCGGTCTCAATGAATCTGACGGTGTGTTTGCGCCCGGTGTCGCTGGAGAAAGCAATGTTGATGGCTTGGTCGTTGGGCACCGACTGATGGCATCGGGCGAATACGAACTAGCACTCAAAGCATATAACCGCGCCGCGGCTCAGCAAGGGTTGAACGTCGACACGATGTCGGCGATCGGATCGGCCAATCTTAACTTAGGGCGCTTGAACCAAGCCGAACGCTGGTTGCGCATGGCGGTCGAAAAGGATCCCACGTTCCCTCCCGCGTGGAACAACCTAGGCGTAATTTTGATGGAAAAAGGGAATGTCGCTGAAGCGAGCGAAGTGTTCCGGCGTGCATATGCCGCAGATAACGGGAATTCAGATGAAATTCGCGACAACTTGACTTTAGCACTCGCAAAATTAGAAAATGTTGAAAATAATGTGCTACAAGACGATCAGAACTTTAATTTGATCCGCCGCGGTGCCGGAGATTTCGTACTGATGTCGGACCTCTGAGGTAAGAGCAGCAAAAAAGGACGCAAAAAATATGCGCCATTCGATTATTTTGACGCTATGCGTCGCTTCGTTTGCGATGACCGCATGCGAAAAATCAGCCGACGAACAAGTAGAAGAGGCCCTGCGTGATATCAACGTTATTGATGAATCAAACCTCAATGATGTGATGTTGACCGTTGGCGACCCGGAAGAGGCAGTACGCTATTTTTCGGGCGCATCGGCAAACTCCCCTGAACGCATCGATTTGCGGCGCGGCCTTGCCAAATCACTGGTCCGCGCAGACCGGATCCCAGAGGCGATAACAGCCTGGCAATCTGTGTTGACCTATCCCGACGCCACCAGTGAAGATCGCGTTGAACTGGCAGGTGCGTTCATTCGTGCAAGCCAATGGGACGATGCGGCCGCACAACTGAACACCGTCCCGCCAACATATGAAACCTTCAAACGCTACCGCTTTGAAGCAATGGTGGCGGACAGCCGCCAACAATGGAGCAAGGCAGACAGCTTTTATGAAACGGCGTCTGGTCTGACAACACGCCCAGCCTCGGTCTATAATAACTGGGGCTATTCAAAGTTGACACGTGGCGATTACTCGGGTGCTGAGCGGCTCTTTATAGATGCGTTGCGCCATGATCCGGGGCTGTTCACAGCGAAAAACAACCTTGTTTTGGCGCGTGGCGCGCAGCGCAACTACACCCTTCCGGTGGTGACCATGACACAAGTCGAGCGGGCGCAATTGCTGTACACAATGGCGCTAACAGCAATCAAGCAAAACGACGTAAGGACAGGGAAATCACTGCTGGCCGACGCGATCGAGACCCATCCGCGTCACTTCGAAGAAGCAGTGCGCGCGTTGGCCGCGCTCGAAAACAACGCGGTCAACTAGGTGATGGGTTTAACAGCATATTCAGCGCTTTGGTTTCTTCCCGCCGTCATTCCTGTGTCGATATACGTGTCATGGAGCGATATGCGCAGCATGAAAATCCCGAACATGGCGACGGATTTCTTGCTGCTCTATTATGCTGTGATCGGGCTCATTGCCCTACCCTTCTATGACTACCTTTGGCATTGGTCGCATTTTGCTGTCGTCCTGGCGATCGGGATTTTGATGAATGCAGCAAAGGTCTTGGGTGCGGGCGACGCCAAATTCATGGCTGCCGCCGCACCAATGGTTGCCTATGCTGACCTAAGGTTGGTGTTTGCGCTGCTGGCGTCGTGTCTATTGGCCGGCTATGTCACCCACCGCATTGCACGCTTATCCTTCATTCGCAAAATGACCCCCCAATGGGAAAGCTGGGACACAGGGCGCAAGTTTCCAATGGGCCTTCCCCTGAGCATGACATTGTTGTTTTACTTGCTGATCGTCGCAATCTATCGATAAAAGAAAACGGCTGCTTCAGGTAATGCCTTGGACAGGCGCAGGTTTGTTCACTATTTCGCCACAATAGGCTGGTTTCATCCACACCAAATCTGGGTCGGTACGCGGACCTAAAACTCTAGGTAATGGGCTAACGATATGAATGTTCAGACAACCGGTGTAGTAGCACCTCCTGCGCCGCGCAGCCTTGATGCGATGTTGCTGCCTATGGCGATGATGCGTGACATTCTGATTAAGACGATGTTCCGGATGAACCTGAGCCAAGTGTCGCAAATCAGCCGCGCGATTTGTTTGCCCGTGCCTGTCACCCAAGAATTGGTGGATATGGCCCGCGGCCAGCTTCTGCTTGAGGCCACAGGTACCTTGAATGCCAATAACGGCAATGAAATGGGCTATCAGCTAACGGATGCGGGTCGCGCAAGGGCGCTCGATGCGCTGACGCAATCGGAATACTACGGCGCCATGCCTGTACCGCTGCAAATTTATAGTGAACAAATCAAACGGCAGTCGATCCGCAACATTCAGATTTCGCGTGAACAGCTATCGACCGCGATGGGTCACCTGATTCTTCCACCTGATCTGCTGTCCAACTTGGGTCCAGCAGTCGGTGCAGGCCGGTCGATCCTGATGTACGGACCACCTGGCAACGGCAAATCATCGATTTCGAACGGGATTAGGGATGCGCTTGGTGACAAAATATACGTCCCGCGCGCGATTGAATACTCGGGTCAGGTGATCACCGTCTATGACCCCATCGTGCACAGCTCTGCTGAAGATGACGTTGACGATCCCAACAGCCTGCGCCGGACCTCGGGTCGCTTTGATACACGCTATGTGCGGTGTGAACGGCCAACGGTCATCACCGGGGGTGAATTGTCACTTTCGATGTTGGACCTCGTCTACAACCCGACCGCGCGAACATATCAAGCGCCGCTGCAGCTTAAGTCTACCGGCGGCATCTTTATTGTCGACGACCTTGGGCGTCAGGCTGAACCGCCACAGACACTCGTTAACCGTTGGATTGTTCCGCTAGAGGAAAACAAAGATATTCTTGCCCTGCAATCGGGTGAAAAATTCGAAGTGCCTTTTGACACGCTCGTCATTTTCTCGACCAACTTCCACCCCAACGCGATCTTCGATAAAGCGGCTTTGCGGCGGATCTTCTTTAAAATCAAGATCGACGGGCCAAGCCAAGAGGATTTTCTCAAGATTTTTGCGATGGTCGCGCGCAAACGCAAGATGCCGCTTGATGAGGACACGCTCGTCCACCTCCTGAACGTACGCTACCCCGAGATCGACAATGTCTATGCCAACTATCAGCCGATCTTTTTGATCGACCAGATGATTGCGATTTGCGAATTTGAAGGCATCCCCTATCAGATGTCCCCTGACCTGATTGACCGTGCCTGGGCGAACATGTTCGTGAAAGAAGAAGACATCGTTCACTGATCAGCCGCTATTTTCATCCAACTGACGTCCCATTACCAAGTGGGAAGTCAGTTGGTTTTCGGGGGGGAACGCGTATGCAAAACGGGATCGGTGTCGCAGGCTGCGGCCGCATGGGAAAACCTATGCTCGAAAATCTGCAAAAGGCCGGTTTTCGCGCACTCGGGTATGACCCCCGCCCCGACGCCGGTGTCGCGACCAACATCGAAACCTTTTGCGACGGATTACAAACGCTGATCACGGTTGTCCGTGACGCGATCGAAACCGAAGCGCTGCTATTTGGTGACCAATCCGTTGTCACGCGTGCCACAGCCCTGCGTACAATCATCATCAGTTCGACACTGTCACCGCATTACGTCAAATCATTGCGCGCACGCATCCCGGCAACGGTTACCCTGATTGATGCGCCGATGTCGGGGGCGCAGGTGCGCGCGAAAGCGGGGACCCTGACGTTTATGGTCGGTGGGGACGCGGCCCCCGTGATGCCGCTGCTACACGCAATGGGCCGCGACATTCACCATATGGGCGCATTCGGTGCGGGCATGACCGCCAAGGTGCTGAACAACCTTTTGGCCGCATCGCACACTGCGATGACACGGCTGGTACTGGATTGGGGCGACGCACAGGGCGTGGACGAAGAAAAGCTGCTGTCGCTGATCGGCACTGCGTCAGGCCAAAACTGGCTGGCCTCTGGATTTGACGAGATCGAATTCGCCCGTGACGGGTTCACCGACGATAACAGTATCGGTATTCTGGCCAAAGATGTCGGTGCCGCGCTTGATATCGCGCCGGACAGCAACACCGCCCTCCCCGAGGCGGTACGGACGGCCATTCAAAACCTGAAACCGCGCCCAAAACGTTAACATGATTTCTGGCCCACCGCGTTTAGACGGTCAGCCCCTCAGGCTCTGGAAATCCGTTCGCGCGGCAACAGGCGGTGACTGTGTTTGCCAACAGACATGCAATCGTCATAGGGCCAACGCCACCGGGCACGGGCGTGATCGCCCCTGCGACAGCCGCACAGCTGTCAAAGTCGACATCGCCGACCAGCCGTGTGCCGCCTTCGGGCTTGTCGATCCGGTTGATACCAACATCGATCACGGTCGCCCCCGGTTTGATCCAATCACCAGTGATCATTTGTGGACGCCCAACAGCGGCCACCACAATATCGGCGCCGCGCACAACACCTGCCAAATCTTTGGTCCGGCTGTGGGCAATCGTCACCGTGCAGCTGTCATTCAACAGCAACTGTGCCATCGGTTTACCGACGATATTTGACCGCCCGACCACGACTGCATTCAGGCCCGAAAGGGTGCCATGGTAATCGCGCAACATCATCAAGCACCCCAGCGGAGTGCAAGGCACCATGCTTTTCTGTCCGGTGCCCAACAAGCCCACGTTAGAAATATGAAACCCGTCCACGTCCTTGGCCGGATCAATGCTGTTGATCACCAGATCGCTGTTCAGATGCGCGGGCAACGGCAGCTGCACCAAAATGCCATGTACGGCGGGATCGTTGTTCAGCTGATCAATAAGCGCAAGCAGCACATCTTCGGGGGTATCGACATCCAACTTATGCTCATAGCTGTTCATCCCGACCTCTAGGGTCATTTTACCCTTTGAACGGACATAGACTTGGCTCGCGGGATCTTCGCCAACCAACACAACCGCAAGGCCGGGCGTGATCGCGTGGTCATTTTTCAATCTGCTGACGTGCGTTCCAACTTGGGCGCGCACTTTGGCGGCAAAGGCTTTTCCGTCGATTACTGTGGCTGTCATGGTCATACGGTCCCGGCGCTAAAAATTGTCAGACAGCAGCGTCCTAACCTGAAGCAAGGGCCTGCGCAAATACCGTGTTTGTTCAACCCGAATTTAGCCGGTTTGCAAGCCCGCATGCGGACCATTCGGACACTTGTATCGCCGGAAACGCCGGCAAAGGGTGCAGGTGTTTCACACCCGAAACCTTAGCCGCGCCATGCACGCTGATCGGGGACGTGCAATCGCACCTCGTCACCGACGCGCACCTGCCCCGGACATTCAACCCAAGCCGTCACGCCGCGTTTGCCATTGGCAGCAGTTTTAAACTTTGCCCCGGCGCCGGGGTAATCCGCATCAATTACCTTGGCGGGCAAATGGCATGGCCGGTTTTCCATATCCACAACCAACGTGGACCCATCCGGGAACTGCAGGCGCGACGATGGCGGCAGATGGGTGAAATCCGGAATTCCCTTGATCACCATCGACGCCCCAACGTACTGTGGGTCCAGCGCGGCCAGACCGCAGTCATGCGCAATCTCAGTAAGCTCTTCAGCCGACAACACGCTCAATTGCCGCACATTGCGAATTTCGGTGTTACGTTTGTATTGGCTACTGACGCGAGAACAGGACGGGCGCGTCAGACCCGCATGAATTTCACCGGGGATACCCGCAAAGGTCAGATCGGCGGTCTCTTGCGCCTTAGACGCCAATGACGCGTCACGGTCAGGAACGTGACCGATCCAGACAACTTCGCCGGTAATCTTGGTTGGTTTCAAAGCGGGCATGGCGGACCTTTCGTTGCGATTTATCGGTAGGGGTAAGCGATCTGCAACGGTCGGCGCAATCGTTGTTTCGTCATCTGCGCGACCCATAAAAAACGCCGCCCAGATCAGGGGGCGGCGTTTTAAACTTATGCGGTTGGTTCCGGCTCAAGCCCGGCATCCGGTGCTGGTGGCTTTTTCGACTTGGTCTTCGGAATGGCGGTGACCGACGGTGTTTCACTCACAGGTGTATCGCCCGCATCATCGCCCGCTTGCGGCGGATCACCTGCCATCACCCGCTTGATCTCTGCACCCGTCAGCGTTTCATATTCCAACAGGCCCTGCGCCAAGCGCTCGAATTCGGTGTTCTTTTCGATCAGGATCTTACGCGCAAGGTCGTACCCGTCTTGAATAAACAGGCGCACTTCTTCCTCGATCAGTTCTTTGGTGTGCGCCGAAACAGAAAGTCCTGCTGTATTCCCCTGATAACCCTCGTGCGCCTCAGCATAGTCGATGTTACCGATTTTGTCGGACATGCCCCAGCGCAATACCATGGCACGGGCCAATTGGCTTGCCTGCTGAATATCCCCTGCGGGGCCATTGCTGACTTGATCCGGGCCGTATTTGATAATCTCTGCCGCTTTACCGGCCATCGTCATCGCCAGACGTTGGTGGCATTCGTCCTTGAACATGTTCAGGCGGTCCATCTCTGGCAGGCTCATCACCATGCCCAATGCGCCACCGCGTGGTATGATCGTCGCTTTGTAAACCGGATCACACTTGGGCAGGGAAATCCCCACAACGGCATGGCCCGCTTCGTGGTAGGCGGTCATTTCTTTTTGTTCTGCGGTCATCACCATCGACCGACGCTCTGCGCCCATCATGACCTTGTCTTTCGCTGATTCGAAATCGATCATTGTGACAAACCGGCGCCCCACGCGCGCGGCCATCAATGCAGCCTCGTTCACAAGGTTCGCCAGATCAGCGCCCGAGAACCCGGGCGAGCCGCGCGCGATAATGCGCAGATCAACGTCAGGACCAAGCGGAATTTTACGTGCGTGGACACCCAAAATTTTCTCGCGGCCTTTGATATCCGGATTTGGCACCGTGATTTGGCGGTCGAAACGGCCCGGGCGCAACAGCGCAGGGTCCAGCACGTCACGGCGGTTGGTGGCCGCGACGATGATCACGCCTTCATTGGCCTCAAAGCCGTCCATTTCAACAAGCAACTGGTTGAGCGTCTGTTCACGTTCGTCGTTGCCGCCGCCATGGCCTGCGCCACGTGACCGCCCAACGGCGTCGATTTCGTCAATAAACACGATGCAAGGCGCGTTTTTCTTGGCTTGTTCAAACATGTCACGCACACGCGATGCACCCACACCCACGAACATTTCAACAAAATCAGATCCGGAAATGGTGAAGAACGGAACACCCGCCTCGCCTGCAATCGCCCGCGCAAGAAGCGTTTTACCAGTACCCGGAGGTCCGACCAGCAATGCACCTTTTGGAATTTTCCCGCCAAGGCGGCTGAATTTCTGCGGATTGCGCAAAAATTCGACGATTTCTTCAAGTTCTTCTTTGGCTTCGTCGATGCCGGCCACATCATCAAACGTGACCCTGCCCTGTTTTTCGGTCAGCAGCTTCGCGCGCGACTTGCCAAAGCCCATTGCGCCGCCTTTGCCACCGCCTTGCATCCGGTTCATAAAGTAGATCCAGACCCCGATCAGCAAAACGAACGGGAACAGCGTGACCAAAAACGACTGAAGCAACGATGTTTCCTGACTTTTTGCAGTCACAGATACATCTGACGCGATCAACAAATTTGTGATCTCGGCGTCTTCGGGTTTAATCGTCGTATATGTCGTACCGTTCACGACGTAGCGCACGTTTTCGCCGTCAATCGTGACATCTGCCACCTGATTCGCCTGTACCGATTCAACAAAATCTGAATAGCTTTTGCTATTACCGCTTGTTGCGGTGGGTGTGCCGCTGAAAATCTGGAACAGGCCCAGAACCATCAGAAACAAGACGATCCAAAAGACCATATTTCTCGCGTTGCCCAAGGGGAACTCCTTTGAAGTCGGGGAATGAAAACCACAGAGTCGTTTTCAACCGTTTCATCTAAAATAGAGGCTAATGCTTAATCTTCAATGCCAAACGCCGCAGAATGGAAATCCGTGACAATCTGCGCAGACCAGCCATTCGACAGACCCGCGACCGGTGCCGCCAAAAGCGCGCCATCACGCCAAACGGCAGGGGACGCCATGAGCGACGATTGCGGGATATCAAGACGGCGCCAGTCCGTACATTGCCGCAGCCCGTCCCCTAATGCCGCAAACCGAAGACCGGGCGTCATTGGTCCCTCTAGATACCATCGCCGGTCCCATTGCACACCCGCGTCTGGGCTTTGCCCCGCAATTACGACGGGTGTCGCCGCGGCCTCGCGGACCAAACGCGCGCCACCGCCGGGCTGCGGCAAAAGAATGCACCCCGACAGCGTGACCTTCTGACCTTTGCGCACCTGATCCACCCGCGCCATCAGACTATCAAACCGCGGGCGGTATGTTTGGCCAGCCATCCACGAGAATGCCGCGGCCATGACCCGCCGTGGTGTGTCATCTTTGTCCAGGATCACGCCTTCGGGATCGAAAATCAGATCACCCGCATCTTGCCGCACATGGCGGCGCGCAAAATCAAAAGCACTTTTTTGCAGTGATCGATGTGCGGCCTGCATATGATCCACCGTTTGCAACAACCGTTTGCGGGTCATACCCAGCGCTTCCAACTGGGTATACATTTGACGCGCGCGCACCCGGTCAAAGCGTCGGTCTTCGTTGCTGGGGTCATCACACCAGCGGATGTTTTGGTCTTTTAGCCACGCGCGCAGGTGCGCGCGGGTCATACCCAAAAGCGGTCGCACAATCTGCAGGCCATCACGCATGGCGGTTTGGTTCATCGCCGTCAGCCCGTCCACACCGGACCCGCGTGCCAAACGCATCAACAGGGTCTCGACCTGATCGTCTTCGGTGTGACCCAGAAAGACAGCGTCTATTCCTGCACCCTTCGCCCAACGTGCAATGGCTTGCCAACGCCCATGACGCGCAGCCGCTTGCAGGTTTCCGGTTTTATCCCAAGTCCAGTGCAGCACGTGATGTGCCAGACCCAGTTGGGCTGCCTGATCACGAACAACGGCAATTTCGGTGGCAGCGCCTGACCGTAAACCGTGATCAACTGATACCACATGCAACATTTCGGGACTGATCATGCGCGCAGCCATATGCATCATCGCGATTGAATCGCCGCCACCCGATACCGCCAATGCAACAGCGCGGCGTGGAAAAGCCACACCACTTTCCGTAACGATGCGTGAAAACTGTCCCGTCAGATCAGTTAGCGCGACGTCTACTGGCATCCCAAATTCTGCATCGCCAATTGCGCGTCACTGACCGATGGGTGGCCGGGAAAGCGTACATTGACCTCGGCTAAGGTCAAACATGCGTCTTGAGTTTGGCCGATTTCGCCCAATGATGCGCCCAGCTTGAACAGGGCTTGCGGGGCTTGCGCGCCGGCGGGATCGCCCGAAAAAGCTTCGAGATATGCGCGCGCCGCATCTGTGGGTTGCCCCAATCCTTCCAACGCCTGACCACGCATAAAATTCGCCTCAGAGGCTACCGGGCTTCCCGGATAGGACGAGTTAAAGGCCGTAAGCTGGTCCAAGGCGCCGCGAAAGTCACGGTTGGCGAGCGCCTCCCGGGCTCGCTGAATGTCGGTCTGTTCGCCAATAGCAAGCGATGGTCCACCAGTTGCGGGTGGCAGATTTGGGGCTGGTACGTTTGCACCGTTATCAACACCACCCAAGTTAGGCGTATCGCCTAACTGACCAATGTCACAGTTGCTCTCCAGCTCGCAAAGTCGAAATTCAAGATCACCAATCCGGTTGGTGCCATCAACCGTGATACGGTTCACACGGAATTCCAGCTCTTCGGTTTTGGACGTCAGTCGCTGCAACTCCGCCTCGATCGCGTTCAGGCGGTCAAGCGGGGTGTTGCCAACCACCCCTGTGCTTAGGCCGCCCGTGGTCGACAGTTCCGTGCGCAACCGTTGCACGTCGACATAAAGTCCGGTCAATTGTTGGCGAATGTCGGCCAACGTTTCATCCTGCGAAAGGGCAGGCATCGGCGCAAACAAAACAGCACAAACAAGAGCAATACGGTGCAACATGGAACGTCCTTTAGGCTAGATTAGCTAGTGATGGCCGAGAACGACAGCACCGTCACGGCGCGGCGGTTCTTAGCATAACAGCTTTCCTCAGAGCAAATTTCGATCGGGCGCAGTTTGCCATAACTGATTACTTCTAGCCGGGATGCCGGAACCCCGCGCGAGACCAGATATTCACGCACAGCGTTCGCACGACGCCCGCCCAAAGCAAGGTTATATTCGCGGGTGCCCTGCTCGTCAGCGTGCCCTTCCACAACGGCGCGGTAATCGGCGTTGGTCAGCAGCCATTGGGCTTGACCATCCAGAATGCGCTGCCCTTCGGGGGTCAGTGTGGACGTATCAACGGCAAAAAGCACGCGATCACCAATTGTCTGGTTAAAATACAGCGGGCTGCGCGGGTCACTTACCGACCCGGCCATGCCACCGTCCATCCCGACGCCGCCAGCACCACCGGCGCCGCCAGCACCACCAGCACCCGCGCCGCCAGCAAAACGGTCTGGATTGGTACATGCCGCAGTGCCCAAGACAAGGAGCATAACCGCCGCTTTTGTCATGATTTTCATAGTTTCAATTCCTGTTTTTATCTGCTCGTTTTTCCCAGCATAGCATGGCTACATCGTTCTGGGAACGTCACTTTTGTTATGTATTACGGCTGCAACGGTCCCCATGACGGGTCTGAAGCGGCGCCTTGCACCGGGACGGCCTTTAGGTTGCGTCCGGAAATGTCGACAGAATAGATCGCAGATGTCCCATCAGCGCCTTGGCTTTCACGACTAAACATGATGACGCGGCCGTTGGGCGACCAGGTCGGGCCTTCATCCAAGAATGACGCCGTCAACAGCCGCTCTTCTGATCCGTCAGTGCGCATCACGCCGATATGGAACCGGCCCGCATGCTGTTTTGTAAAGGCCACCAGATCACCGCGTGGCGACCAGACAGGCGTGCTATAACGCCCCTCTCCGAACGAAATCCGGCGCGCTTCGCCACCGTTGGCGGACATGATGTAGATTTGCTGTGTCCCGGAACGGTCGCTCTCGAACACGATCTGGCTGCCATCGGGGGACAGGCTTGGCGCTGTTTCAATCGACGGGGCCGATGTCAGTTGCACAAACTGGCCGGACGCCAGATCGCTGCGGTAAATGTCCGTATTGCCGCCGTTGGTCAGACTATAGATAATAGACCCGCCATCGCGCGAAAAACGTGGGCTAAACGCCATTTCTCCCGGTGCGGTCTGCAATTGCTGCCGCCCCACAGTTGCAACATTCAGCACGTTGATCCGGGGGAAACCGCTTTCAAAGCTGGTGTAAAGCACGCGGTCGCCGTTGGGCGAAAACCGCGGAGCCAACACGATAGAACTGCTATCGGTCAGATACTGCAGGTTTGCGCCGTCGAAATCCATCACCCCAAGACGCATCTGACGGTTATCTTTGGGGCCGCTTTCCCCGACAAACACAACCCGGCTGTCAAAATACCCGCCCTCGCCTGTGATCCGGCTATAGACGGCGTCAGCGACCTTGTGGCCCATGCGCCGCCAACCAGCGGTCGTGCCGGCAAATTGCAATCCGCCACCCAGTTCTTGCCCGGAAAACACGTCGTAAAGGCGAAACTTTACGGTTAGTTGGCCGCCGTTGACCGCAACAGCACCGGTCACTAAAGCCTGTGCATTGATGGCGCGCCAGTCAGCAAAGGCCACCGGCTGCGAAAACCCCGACACCTGCGAAATAAACGCGTTCGCCGGAATTTCGCGAAATAACCCGCTGCCCTGCAAATCCTGCGCCACAAGACGGCTGATGTCATTGGCCGCTTGGGTGGCTTCGGCGTTTTCGGCCTGAAACGTGGGGGCTGCGAATGTGATGGGTTCGATCACGCCATCGGTGATGGTCAACCGCAGCGGACCATTTTGGGCAACAACCGGCGCCGCCAATAGCAGCGCCACTAAGAGTGTCAGAAATCTTTTGATCATCTTTGCCTCACTTCGCGTGTTTGGGTGTGTCCCAAATCTGCGTATATCTTTCTATTATAGCAGTGTGTGAAATCTTTTCACCTCACCTGCGCGTGTTCATCGTTAACGTAGTCTCATTCCGCTCGGATCAAAGGTAATCACAACTTCTTTCCATTGGTCATATTTGTCGGCAGGCAGTTGATAGCCCCCCGATTGACATCGCAGTATCGCGCGCCGTGCCGCCTCGAACGCTGTCGCTACGGCACTTTGATCCCCTTGTGAGCTTACCAACCTTGGCTGACCTACAACCTGACCGCTCTGGTCGAGATCAAACGCCACCTCAACTGTCACGCGTGACGCAACCGATCCGGGGTCAACGTTCCAACACCGATTCACAGAAACCCGAAAGCTGTCGCGCTCCGACCCGGTCATTGGCGGCCCTGCCACGGCGGCCGTTGGCGCGGCAGCAGCACTTGCGGCAGCTTCTGCAAGAGCCTGCGCAACAGCGTCCACTTCGGGCTCGGCCGGTGTTGGCGTCACAGGATCGGGCGCAGGTGTTGCGACCTCGGTTGGTGGTTCGGCGGCGTCTGGCGCAGGGGCAGGCGGTATTGGACGGCTCGGACGCGCAACAGGGCGCAGCGATGTTTCCACCAAACCCGACGGCTTGACGTTTTCCAACGCAATCTCGGTCGCCGTTTCCTCTGGAGCGGTTGGTCGCACCTCTTCGGTCACAACGATCGGCGGGGCCGTCTGGTCAGGCACAACCTCTGGGCGTACAGTCGGGTCGTCCTCTGCGTCAGGCGGAGGCGGCGCGGACGGTGTCGATGCAATGACATCCGCCTGCGTCGGCGCGGGCGGCGCCGTGATATCAACATTGGGGGATGATGGCAGCGATTCGGGCACATCTGGCACCACAGGTGGCGTATCGGTCGCATCCGTCACCAAAGGCGCAGGCGGCGGCGGCGGCGGCAATTCAATGATCGGCTGTTCGACAGGATCTGGCAAAGGGGCTGGTTCTGGCGCCTGTTCAATCACAGGTGGCGCAGGCGCTGCATCATCCACAACCGGCTGCAGGGGTGTCACAGGGGTTGCATCGCTTGGAAGCTCTGCGCGCGCCGCCACCATCTCATCAAAGGCCTCGCCGCTGATAACGGACACATCCATAGTATCAAACTTCAGTGGCTCAGAATTGAACCCCCACCCAAAGAGCAGCCAGCCAATCAGGGCAATATGGCCTGTGGCAGAAATATAGGTGCCCGGCGTCTGCATGATCTATCTGCCAGATCCCGCGAAGCCAGGGCCGCCCACGTCTGTCACAAGGCCGATATTGGAAAATCCACCCGCATTCAGCGCGCCCATGATTTCGGCGACGCGGTTCCACTGGTTTGCACCATCCGCGCGCAAAAAGATGCGATCGCTGGTGCGTTCAGCGGCAATCGCTTGCAGCTTTGCCACCAGTTCCTCTGGGGCGGTTTCTGTCTCTTGAATCATCACCACACCCTCTGCGGTGATCGTCACGGTCAGCGGTTCTTCGTCGTCACCCGGCAAGGCGTCAGCAGCGGTCTTTGGCAGATCAACAGGCACACCCACCGTCATCAACGGGGCTGCCACCATAAAGATGATCAACAGCACCAACATCACATCCACAAACGGCGTAATATTGATTTCGGCCATCGGTTGGGTTCCGCCACCGCGGCGGCGACGGCGCCTGCCGCCCCCACCACCAGATTTCATCACACCTGCGCCCATGATCAGCTATCCAACTGGCGACTAAGAATGGTCGCGAATTCGTCGGCAAAGGCCTCGTAGCCCGCGACGATCCGATCACTATCCGCGGACAGCTTGTTATAAAATATCACCGCAGGAATCGCCGCCATCAGGCCCAAACCTGTGGCCAACAGCGCCTCTGCGATGCCGGGGGCGACCACAGCAAGGTTTGTGTTTTGGGCTTCTGCGATCTCGATAAAGGCGTTCATGATGCCCCAGACGGTGCCGAACAGACCGACAAACGGCGCAGTTGACCCGACAGTGGCCAAAACTGGCAGACCTTTTTGCAGCTTTGCGGCCTCTTTCGCGATCGCGACATCCATCGACCTGTCGATCCGCGCTGTGGCCCCGGCAATCAGCCCACCGTCCTGACGGTGTGACCGGCGCCATTCCAACATTCCCGCGACAAAAATCTTTTGGCTCGCGCCCTCGGGATCCGTGCCAATTTTGTCAAACAATGCGTCCAAAGGTTCGCCCGACCAAAACTGACGGTCAAACACATCTGCCTCTGCGCGGGCTTTGCGATACTGGATGATCTTGTCCACGATCACTGCCCAGCACCAAATTGACGCCGAGATCAGCAAGATCATGACAAGTTTAACGGTAAGTGTTGCGCGCGCGAATAACGCCCACATTGTGAAGTCGGTTGCTGCGTCCATATGCCTGCTCTGCCTGTAGGCCCGGTTTTGGGCTCTGATTAGTTCAGACCATAACGCAGTATAAAAATGAAATCCAATCAATCCGGTCTAAAACGGCGTGATCGGCGCTATTTTAATGATCAAAACGGCGGATCGCCGCTGGAAGCCTTGTAACTGCGCCCTCTGTGGTCATACAAATGATCGTGACCAGCGCCGTAAAAAGCAGCGTATCACCCCTTTTCACGTCTTGGCGGACAACCAATCGCACGCCTGACCCCTGCTCCATCGCTGTCTCAACGACCAATGTGTCATCGAATTTGGCCGGGTGCAGGTAATCCGCCTCGACCCGCCGCACCGCAAAAACCAGACCGCCAGCTTTCATCGCGACCTGATCAATCCCCATCTCGCGCACCCATTCGCTGCGGGCGCGTTCAATGAATTTCAAATAGTTCGCATAATAGACAATACCGGCAAGATCGGTGTCTTCATAGTAAACGCGCAATGGGAACACATGTGTCATGTCGCGCGCGACACCCTTGCCGCGATGCGCAACGCATGGCTCGCATCTTGTGCGGCAACAGGCATCACGCGATCGTAAGCCGCGCGAATAACGTCGCCTATTTCGGGGCGCAGCGCAACTTTGCCGTCGACCATCGCAAGCGCAGGTGCGTCGGAAAACGCCGTGTCAGACCATAGTAAAATCACCTGAACAGCTTGGGACAATGCCAAAGTATCGGCAGGGGCCTGCGCCATCTGATCATCCAAACGAATAAAAACAAATGCCGCCTGTATCGCGCCCGCGCCGTCAAACCGGAACAACCGGTATTGATTGGCCTTGGCCGCCTGCAAGCGCGTCACAAGCCCCTCCAACTCTGGCAACATTTTATCAAGGTGCGTCACATCCAATAATTCGGCCCAGTCCTGACAGAAAAAGAACATGAGGTTCGCACCTAATTCCATATCCGCCTCGTCCATTTTATGACCGGCAAGCGTGACCACAGCCTCTATCGCGCCTTTGAACACCGCCAAAGTCGCGTCATCGACGCCAAAAACCACAGGGACAATCGGACGGCCCCAACGGGCAAACGCATATTCCCCGTCCGACCGTGTAAACAAAGGTGCGACATCATACATCATCTTGCCCAAAATACTCCCCCGCCGGAGGCGTCCTACGTTTCATCCAAACAAATCCGTCGGCGATTTGGGCGGTGTCAGACCTAAATGCGCCCACGCCGCCTGCGCCAACATCCGGCCTCGCGGTGTCCGCTGAATCAGCCCCTTTTGCAACAAATATGGTTCGATAACATCTTCCAGACTGTCACGGCTTTCGGACAGTGCTGCGGACATCGTTTCAACGCCCACCGGCCCGCCGCCATAGCTTTCACCGATCAGGCGCAAATACCGCCGATCAGCGTTATCAAGCCCCAGATGATCGACACCCAACCGCGTCAGCGCACGATCTGCGATCTCTTGGGTGACCGTGCCATCGCCTTCGACAATCGCGAAATCCACGACACGGCGCAGCAGACGGCCCGCGATCCGCGGTGTACCGCGGGCACGTCGCGCAATTTCACGCGCGCCGCCATCTGACGCAGGCGCACCCATCAGCCGCGCGCCGCGGGTCACAATCAGGTGCAGTTCGTCTTCGGTATAAAACTCGAGCCGGGTCGGGATTCCGAAACGATCGCGCAACGGGGTGGTCAGTAAACCCATCCGCGTCGTCGCCCCAACCAGCGTAAAAGGCTGTAATTCAATCCGCACAGTCCGCGCGGCGGGTCCTTCACCGATGATCAGATCAAGTTCAAAATCCTCAAGTGCGGGATAAAGCACCTCTTCGACCGCAGGGTTCAAACGGTGAATTTCGTCAATGAACAAGACATCGCGCGCCTCAAGGTTGGTCAGGATCGCGGCCAGATCCCCGGCCTTTGCCAGCACCGGACCGGACGTCATCCGAAAATTGACCCCCAGTTCACGCGCCATAATCTGCGCCAACGTCGTTTTGCCCAACCCGGGCGGCCCGTGAAACAGCGCGTGATCCATTGCCTCACCACGCCTGCGGGCACTTTCGATAAAGACCTTTAGGTTTGCACGGGCATCCGCCTGCCCGATGAAATCATCCAACGTCTGCGGACGCAGCGCACGGTCCGCATCTTCGGGTTGCGGCGCAGGCCGCAAGGTTGGGTCAGGCTCTATCATCCCCTATCCCTACCTCTTCGGGGCCAGCAGCTTCAAGGCTGCGCGGATTAATGTGCTTGTGTCGGCGTCCGGGTTGTCGCCCATCGCCTCGACCACCGCACTTGCGGCTTCGCCGGGGGCATAACCAAGATTACCCAATGCGGACAGCGCTTCGGCCTGTGCCGGATTTGCCTTTGGCGTCGGGGTTCGCTTGATGGGCGCGCTGGTTTCAACCTCGATCACCGTGTCGCCCATCGCGTCTGCCACACTGCCGCCCATCGCCATTACACCCGGCGCCTTGTCTTTCAGATCCAGAATAACCTTTTGCGCGGTCTTGGGACCCACCCCCTTTGCCTTGGCAACAGCGTGCCAGTCGCCCAACGCAATCGCGCGGCTGACACCATCGGCCCCAAGCGTTCCCAAAATCGCCAGCGACGCCTTCGCACCGATGCCTTGCACCGACATCAGCAGGCGATGCCACTCTTTTTCGACCAGCGTGTTAAAGCCGAACAATTGCAAGTTGTCTTCGCGCACCAACAGATCGGTATAAAGCGCGACCGCCTCACCATTGGGCGGCAGGCTCGCCATCACACGGTCGGACACATAGACGATATAGCCAACGCCACGCACATCAATCAGCACGTGGTCAGCGGCGCGATAATCCACGCGGCCTGCGATCTTGCCGATCATGCTGTTGCCCTCGCGACGGCCTTTGCCAACATCCCCGCAGATTGCACGTGGTGGGCGTGACAAATGGCGATCGCCAAAGCGTCCGCCGCATCCGGTCCAGCCAGTTTTACGCCGGGCAACTGCAGCTTTACCATATGCTCTACCTGATGTTTTTCCGCATGGCCAACACCCACGACAGCCTTTTTGACAGCATTAGGGGCATATTCGCCAATCTCAAGACCAAATTGCGCCGGAACCAGCATCGCGATGCCGCGCGCCTGCCCCAGTTTCAATGTGCCAACCCCGTCTTTATTCACAAAGGTCTGCTCGACGGCCGCTGTTTCCGGCTGATGCAAATGGAACACATCCGTCAGCTGTTCATGCAATGATAACAGCCGCGCACCAAGATCGGTGCCAACCGAATGACATATCCCATTTGCGACGTGCACAATGCGCGAACCGGCAACATCAATCACGCCCCATCCCATATTGCGCAGGCCCGGATCGATCCCCAAAACTCGCATTGCTCGCCCCATTCTTATTATTTTCATAAAATAGGTAGCACAAAACGCGAACACACGCCAAGTCCCTTTCCAAGGCGCAGGCCAAGCGCCGCATCAAAGTTCATCGGTATCACGACAAAACACACATAGAATCAGGCCGCTAGCAAGTCGTTAAAAACAAGGGAAAACGGGACACGTCTGATTAATTCTTAGGCATTCTGAAAACTCATACGAGCTATGCAAAAAAGACACTAGCTTGCGCGCCGAAAGCCCCCTAGATGCCCATCATCGAATTCACGCTGTGTCATCACAGCAACCAAAGGAACTTGGCAATGGCCACAACGAACTCTCACACGGCGACGTCCAGCATCCTTGCTGGTCGTGTCGCTTCTTTCTGTCACGACGCAATGAACAGCATTGCACGCTGGAATGACGCACGTATCACACGCAAATCGCTTTCGCGTTTGTCTGCCCGCGAACTAGACGATATCGGCCTAACATTCGGCGATATTGACGCCGTTGCAACACGCAAACTTTTCTAAGACTTCCCACCACTCACAATCAAAAAGGCCGCACCTGTCCGGGTGCGGCCTTTTTTGTACCTTGGCGGGAATACCCAAGTTACGGAAGAATTTTACTTAGCATTTCAGCAATGTAGATCGTGGCGATATCGGGCTGCATGACCCAAGCACCGGCTTGCTCCATGACGCTGCCATTTTCCAATGACGCGACGCGATCAGCATAAGTTCCTTGACCAAGGCTGGCGAACACAAATCCTTTGAACAGAAACCCGGTAAACAAGAGCACAGCAAGCCCCTTGAGCGGGAAGCGCGGCTTGTAAACCCGCGGACGCGCGACGATCAAACCGTCCGCTGTCACAACCTTGACATAGCCTTGAGCCATACGATCATGGTTGCGTACAATACGCTTCAGTCTTTTATCAAATGGGACCTTGGCTTGTGCCATGCTATCCTCCAGAAATAATTTACTCAGTTAAATACTGAGATCGATCATGCAATCTATGAAACCTGAAACAATAAGTTTCGCAAGCTGGGTAAGAATAAACCTTTAAAGTGGTGATTTCTTGCTCATTGTTAGCGTGGTCCAGTCAACAATGCTACTTTTTTCAACAACATTGAACCCGTTTTGTTGATAAATAGAAATCACCTCATCAGCTTGTTCGTTCAAAATCCCTGACAGAATCACATAACCACCCAAGGCAACATTGCGCCCCATGTCAGGCGCCAAACCTATCAATGGTCCTTTTAAAATATTAGCAAATACAAGGTCATAGGGGGCTGAAGCCGCCAGGTCAGGCGCATCGAATCCGGCTGCGACCACACAGTTCACACGACCTGCAAGACCGTTGGCCAAAACATTGGCCGCTGCGACATCAACCGCAACCGGATCAATATCACTGGCAACAATCGTTGCAGTAAGCACCTTTGCGGCGGCCATTGCCAGCACCGCAGTGCCGCATCCGACGTCAGCGATTCGCTCTCCTGCGAACCCGTTAGCGAGCAAATTATCAAAAGCACGCAAACACCCCAAAGTGGTCCCATGATGCCCGGTACCAAAAGCCATTGCCGCATCAATCAGCAGCGGTATCTTGCCCGCTGGAACTTTGTCAGCGTCATGCGACCCGTAAACGAAAAATTGCCCCGCCTCGACCGGGGCCAATTCGCGCTGTACTTTTGACACCCAATCCTGATCAGGCACTTCGGAAATGGTGAATGGCCTTGCACCATGCAATGCTGACATCACAGCCAACACGCCTGCATCTGGGGTTTCCACGAAGTAGACCCCGACTTCCCACAAGCCCGAGCCGTCTTCGATCTCGAACACGCCAATGCCGGTGGGTTCTGGCGTGATATCCTCTAGCGCCTCAGCCAGCTTATAAGCCGGATCTTCGCCTGCAATTGTCGTCAAAGCCGTAAAAGTAGTCATCGCTATCGCCTTATGTCGGTTGCACGTGGGTTAGGCGCAGACCCGATCCCCGTCAAGCAATGGCTCATGCACCCACACCGATCGGGCAGGTGACGCCCGTGCCGCCAATCCCGCAGTATCCGTTGGGATTTTTCGCCAGATACTGCTGATGGTAATCTTCAGCGAAATAAAAGGTGGGCGCGTCCAGAATTTCGGTGGTGATGTCCCCATAACCCGCCTGCGAAAGCCGTGGCGCGAAAGCCGATTTTGATGCCTCGGCAGCCCCTCTTTGAGCAGGCGATGCGACATAGATGCCGGACCGATACTGCGTGCCGGCGTCGTTGCCTTGACGCATTCCTTGGGTCGGGTCGTGGTTTTCCCAGAACACTTGCAGCAATGTATCATAGGAAATCACGGCAGGGTCATAGACCACGCGCACTACCTCATTATGCCCTGTCTTGCCGGTGCAGACTTCTTCATAGGTCGGGTTCGGGGTATAGCCCCCCGCGTAACCGACCATCGTTGATCGAACGCCATCCAGCGTCCAGAACATCCGCTCTACACCCCAGAAACATCCCATGCCAAACATCGCGATCTCAAGTTCAGCAGGTACATCCGCCATCAGTGGTTCGCCGTAAATATAGTGATCTTCGGTCCGGGGCATTGCCTGCGCACGGCCCGGCAACGCGGCATCCTTGGACACCATTTCAGATTTGGCACGGTTGACGAAAAACATCTGTATGTCTCCTTGGGTTCATCATGGATATAGACCGCACGACCGAAAAATCTACTCTGCCGGGGCTAACAATGCGTGCTGAAACACGGTCTCGTGACCGGGGCCTGGATGGCGGGGGATCAAAAGCGCCAGACCAAATGATGTGGCGGCCATTCCAGCAGCGACGATAAATACCGCCGATGGGGAATACAGCCATAGATACCCCAGTCCGGCGGGCAAAAATACGGCCGCAATATGGTTGATGGTAAACGCGACAGCAGCCGTCGGTGCGATATCACCCGGATCGGCGATCTTTTGAAAATAGGTCTTCAGCGCCAGCGCCAGCGCAAATAGCATATGGTCGACAACATATAATACCGATGCGATCAGCACACCCCAACCAAAGAAATACAGCCCGCCGTACGCTAGGAAAACACAGATCAGGCCAAAATATTCGAACAGCAACGCCCGGCGTTCGCCGAACCTGAACACAATGCGGCCCATCAGTGGCGCAACGATAATATTCGCCACCAGATTGATTGTATAAAGTGCGGTGATTTCATGCACTTTGAACCCGAATTTTTCGACCATCATAAAGCCCGCAAAAACCACAAAGATCTGCCGCCGCGCGCCCGCCATGAATTGCATCGCATAATAAAGCCAATAGCGTTTTCGCAGGACAAAGGTTTTCAACTGCGGGTGCGGCGATTCAAACTGTGGATAGGCAAACAGGCAAAACAGCGCGACCACAGCGGTAAACCCGCCCGACGCCATGTAGACAAAATTGTAGCTTAGATCATAGGTGCGCCATGTCATCACAATCAGGATATAGGCGACCAGCGTCGCGCCCGATCCTGCCGCCATCAGCCAGCCAATGGTTTGTGGCGCGCGTTTTTTGTCGATCCATTGCAGTTGCAACGACTGGTTGACAGTTTCATAGTAGTGAAACCCAATCGATGACAGCATGGTGATCGTCAAAATACCGCCCATCGTCGGGAACTGTGCGGTCAGCGCGGTGGCGACGCCAAGCATGGTCAACGCGACCATGCCCAACACTTGTTCGCGCACGAACATGATGATCGCGATAACGCCAATCGCCAGAAACCCCGGAATTTCGCGCACGGTGTGCAACCAGCCAATATCGCTACCGTCAAAGTTGGCGACATCAATGACAAAGTTGTTCAGCAGCGCCGACCATGTCGCAAAGGCCACGGGCATCGCCATCGCCATCAAAAACAGCAGCCCCGCAGGGCGGCGCCAGAATGGCAGGTCAGTCATATCTTCAAGGCGTATAATTTTCATGCACAACCCCTTACGCGCAAACAATGATCTTGGCGAGAGAGCGCGTACGGCAGCCCTAAAATAGCCGCCCCTGTGACACCCCACCGCAGCAGACCGCGCCCGTTGTTGATCCACATCAAGGATATATCCGGCAAAGCCCATACAAGCGATCCTGCGAACAGACCTAAATCCGTTGGATACCCTATGTCATCTACCCCCGATCAGCCGCTTTATGCCGCGCGTGAACCCATATTTCCGCGCCGCGTCAAAGGATTTTACCGCAATCTGAAATGGTGGGTGATGGCGGTGACGCTGGGTATTTATTACCTCACACCTTGGATCAGATGGGACCGCGGCCCGAACCTGCCCGATCAGGCAGTGTTGATCGATATGGCGCACCGCCGGTTCTACTTTTTCTGGATCGAAATCTGGCCCCACGAATTCTATTTTGTCGCGGGCCTGTTGATCATGGCTGGCCTCGGCCTGTTTCTATTCACCTCCGCGCTTGGGCGCGTCTGGTGCGGCTATACCTGCCCCCAAACCGTCTGGACGGACCTGTTTATTCTGGTAGAGCGCTGGATCGAAGGCGACCGCAACGCCCGTGTCCGCCTGTGGAAATCCAAATGGGATCTGCGCAAATGGCGGCTACGGCTGACCAAGTGGGCCGTCTGGCTGGTCATCGCCATTGCGACCGGTGGTGCTTGGGTCTTTTATTTTGCAGATGCGCCCACGCTGGCCCGTGACCTGATCACCTTGCAGGCGCCGTCCATCGCTTGGGCGACCATCGCCGTTTTGACCGCAACCACCTTTGTCTTTGGCGGGTTCATGCGCGAACAGGTCTGCAACTACATGTGCCCATGGCCACGTATTCAGGCGGCAATGATGGACGCCGATACGCTGACGGTGGCTTACCGCGATTGGCGCGGGGAACCGCGCGGCAAAAAACACGATGCGACAACTGGCGACTGCATTGACTGCATGGCCTGCGTGAATGTCTGCCCCGCCGGGATCGACATTCGCGACGGTCAGCAAATGGAATGCATTACTTGCGCGCTATGTATCGATGCCTGTGACGATGTCATGGCCAGAATTGGCAAACCCCGCGGCTTGATCGACTATCTGGCGCTATCTGACCAAACCGCCGAGGCCGCGGGCAAAACCGCCAAACCGATCTGGCAACATATCTTGCGGATGCGCACGATCATTTACACGGCGCTTTGGGCGCTGATCGGGTTCGGCCTGGTCTTTGCGCTGTTCATCCGTGCCGACATCGAAATGACCGTATCGCCCGTGCGCAACCCGACCTTTGTCACGCTTTCGGACGGGACTGTGCGCAACATCTATGACATCCGCCTGTTGAACAAAAACGGGGACGACCGCGAATATCATCTGTCGCTTGTCGCCGACGACGTGCTGCGGATCGACCTTGAAGGGACCGACCAACGCAGCATTACCGTTCCGGCCAATGAAACATTCATGCAGCGGGTTTATGTTTCGGCGCGCCCGGGCGATCCCGCAGCCACAGCGGCACGTACCAACTTGCGGTTCTGGGTCGAAGATTTAACGTCCCATGAACGCGCCCACCAAGACAGCGTCTTTAATGGAAGGACATCACAATGACCCGCGAATTTACCGGATGGCATATGCTGGGGCTTATGGTGCTGGGTTTCGGCATCATTATCGGTGTGAACCTGACGCTTGCCTATAACGCAGTGAAAACCTTTCCCGGACTTGAGACACGCAATTCCTACGTTGCCAGTCAGACATTTGATGCCGACCGCGCCGCCCAAGACGCGCTGGGCTGGACGCTAAATCCACGTCTTACGCACACGCGTCTGACCCTTGCGATCACTGATGCCAGCGGTGCCGCCGTCGCCCCCAAGGTGATCAACGCCACACTTGGCCGTGCCACCAACGTCACCCAAGATATGACCCCTGCCTTTGAAATCGTCGACGGCGTGATGGTCGCCGACGTGAATGCAGGGGCAGGCTATTGGAACCTGCGCCTTGAACTTGAGGCGGCGGATGGCACCATCTTCAAACGTCGTCTGCAATTGACAGCACAATGACACACGCCGCCGTCTGCCCTGCTTGTGTCGGTCTGCCCGATGGAACGCTGGACAAGGCGGCATCCAACGGCAGCAGCCAGATCATATTGGCACTTCCGGCCATCCATTGCATTGCCTGCATTAACGGGGTTGAACACGCCCTGCGCAGGCTTGACGGTGTCGCGAATGCACGTGTGAACCTGTCGATGAAACGGGTCACCGTGGGGCTTAACCATCCGATCCCACCCGAAGATCTGATCGACACGCTCGAACTGGCGGGGTTCGAGGCGCGGGTGCTTGATACGTCCTTGCTTGGGACACAGACTGACAGCTATGGCAGCGGGCTTTTGACGCGGATCGCTATTTCCGGCTTTGCGATGATGAACGTCATGTTGTTGTCAGTCGCGGTTTGGTCAGGGGCGGTCGGTGCGACACAACATCTGTTCCACCTGATCAGCGCCAGCATCGCCCTGCCCGCCCTGGCCTATGCCGCACAACCATTTTTCCACAATGCATGGACGGCGCTGTCGGTGCGCAAGCTGAACATGGATGTGCCAATTTCACTGGCGATCATTCTGGCCGCGGGCATGTCCCTGTTCGAAACCTTCTTTGGCGGCGCGCAAGCCTATTTCGACGCGGCATTGTCGCTGACATTCTTTTTGCTGATCGGGCGTTACTTGGATCACCGCAGTCGCAAAGCGGCCGCATCTGCCGCGGCCCAGCTTTCCGCGCTTGAGGTGCCGCGCGTCATGCGGGTGCGCGGCGATGTCCGCGACATGGTGGACTTTGGGGATCTGGTTGTTGGCGATATGGTCCACATCCTGCCCGGTGGTCGCATCCCCGTGGACGGTGTGATCACTGCCGGTAACAGCCAGCTGGATCGGTCGCTGCTCACGGGCGAAAGCCGCGCCCATAACGCGACAACAGGGACTGTCGTGACTGCGGGAGAGGTCAACATGACCGGCCCGTTGACCATCCGCGCGACGACTGTCGGCGCGGATACGACGCTGCGCAAAATGGCTACGATGGTCGATCAGGCCGAAGCCGTGCGCAACCGCTACACCGCCATTGCAGACCGTGCCGCCGCCATCTACGCGCCAGCGGTGCATTTGCTGGCACTGGTGGCGTTTCTGGCGTGGCTGGCAATTTCGGGCGACCTACGCCTGTCGCTGAATATTGCCGTTGCCGTGTTGATCATCACTTGCCCCTGTGCGTTGGGCTTGGCTGTGCCAGCCGTATCTATCACCGCCGCCGGGCGGTTGTTTCGGGCCGGCCTTCTGGTCAAAGACGGCACTGCGCTAGAAAGATTGGCCGAAGTCGACACTGTTGTTTTCGACAAAACGGGGACGTTGACCATGCCAGCCGCAGCGCATGATGCTTTGGACCCACAAGCGCAGTCCATTGCGCTTGCGTTGACACAAAACGCCACCCATCCCGTATCGCAAGCCATCGCCGCGTCACTAAACGGGATCGCCCCGGCGCAAACCAGCGGTCAGCAAGAACACCCCGGCAAGGGCCTGAGCGCGATGTGGAACGGACGTCAGGTGCGGCTTGGGTCGGGGGCGTGGCTCGGGGTGAAAAGCGGGACATATTTGCAAATCGGCGACACCGCCCCGCAGAAAATCATAGTGCGGTCCACCCTGCGCGAAGGTGCAGCAGACCTGATTGGCGCATGGCAAAAGGCAGGACTGGCGGTGCATCTGGTGTCAGGGGATGACGCCAATGAAACCCAGCGGATCGCCGCTGCATTGGGGATCACCACATGGCGGGCCGGGGCAGATCCGACCGAAAAAATTCGCTATATCCAAGCACTCGCGAATGACGGTGCTAAGGTTTTGATGGTGGGTGACGGGCTCAATGATACCGGGGCGCTGGCTGCGGCCTATGCATCGGTATCACCAGCAACTGCGGCTGATGCGTCGCGTGCGGCATCGGATGTTGTCCTGTTGAACGACAGCTTGTTGCCCCTGATCGACCTGCCGCTTGTCGCACGCGCCGCCAAACGTCGGATCATCGAAAATTTCGCAATCTCCGCGCTGTATAACGCCGTCGCGATCCCGATCGCGCTGCTGGGCTTTGCGACCCCGCTGTTGGCGGCCATTGCGATGTCAGCTTCGTCGATTACAGTGCTTCTTAACGCGCTGCGGCTGAGAGGACGGGTATGAATATTCTTGTGATCTTGATCCCGGTCTCGCTCGTCCTTGGCGGGATCGGTTTGGCGGCGTTTCTGTGGAGCCTGCGCAGCAATCAATACGACGACCTTGACGGGGACGCGTGGCGGATCCTGTCAGAAGACGACGACGGGCCAAAGCCCTAAGCATCCTCGACGCCATCCGCGTCTTCGTCAATACGGCGCGCTGTTTGGGTGTCGTCGATCCCGATGCCCGCTGCAAAAAAACTTGTGGCGGCCAGTGTCGGCACCACCCAGACCATTTTGTCCGTCAGGTAAGCGGCCGTGTAAGACGGCCCGAAAACGATCGCTGCCTTTAGCGCGGCGAGCTTCCAATGTGTAATTTTTTCCATCCCGAGACCTCTTTTGGATCATGCCAAGTAACTACGGACAAAGCGCGCAACGGTCTGTGCCAACGGTCACAATGCAAGCGTGAAACCGATGCACCGAAAAATCGCAAAATCAGATTGACTGGATGGTTGACTCGGGGTGGTGCGATCCCTAACTAAGCATCGTTATCACTCCACAAGGTAGAGTGCTAACACCAGAGAAACACGAACTGGAGAAGTTCTGAAATGGCATTTACACCACTTCACGACCGCGTTGTCGTCCGCCGCATTGAAGGCGACGAAAAAACAATTGGCGGCCTGATCATTCCTGATAGCGCAAAAGAAAAACCTGCTGAAGGCGAAGTCGTAAGCATCGGTGCTGGCGCGCGCAAGGACAGCGGCGAATTGATCGCGATGTCCGTAAAAGCTGGCGACAAAGTGCTGTTTGGCAAATGGTCCGGCACTGAAGTCAAGATCGACGGCGAAGACCTGTTGATCATGAAAGAAAGCGACATCCTCGGGATTCTCTAATCCCTCGCGGGTGGTGGGTTGAAACCCACCCTACGCATGTCACGCAATGAATATTCAAGGAGCACATGAAAATGGCTGCTAAAGACGTAAAATTCGGCACAGACGCCCGGAACAAGATGCTTCGCGGCGTTAACATTCTGGCCGACGCTGTAAAAGTCACACTGGGTCCAAAAGGCCGCAACGTGGTTTTGGACAAATCCTTCGGCGCACCGCGCATCACCAAAGACGGTGTATCGGTTGCCAAAGAAATCGAACTGGAAGACAAGTTCGAAAACATGGGCGCACAGATGGTCAAGGAAGTTGCTTCCCGGACCAACGACGAAGCTGGTGACGGTACAACAACCGCAACAGTTCTGGCCCAAGCGATCGTGCGCGAAGGCATGAAATCAGTTGCTGCGGGCATGAACCCAATGGACCTGAAGCGCGGCATCGATCTGGCAACATCCAAAGTTGTTGAAGCGATCAAAGCGGCAGCACGCCCTGTCAACGACAGCGACGAAGTTGCGCAAGTTGGGACCATCTCGGCCAACGGCGAAGCTGAAATCGGTCGTCAAATTGCAGACGCCATGCAGCGCGTCGGCAACGAAGGCGTTATCACCGTTGAAGAAAACAAAGGTCTGGAAACAGAAACCGACGTTGTCGAAGGTATGCAGTTCGACCGCGGCTACCTGTCACCTTACTTTGTGACCAACGCTGAAAAAATGACTGTAGAGCTGGAAGACGCAATCATCCTGCTGCACGAAAAGAAACTTTCGTCGCTGCAGCCAATGGTTCCCCTGCTCGAATCTGTGATCCAGTCCGGCAAACCTTTGCTGATCATCTCTGAAGATGTTGAAGGCGAGGCACTGGCAACGCTGGTTGTGAACAAACTGCGCGGCGGCCTGAAAATTGCTGCTGTTAAGGCACCTGGTTTCGGTGACCGTCGCAAAGCCATGCTGCAGGACATCGCGATCCTGACAGGCGGCCAAGTGATTTCCGAAGATCTGGGCATGAAGCTTGAAAACGTGACCATCGACATGCTGGGTTCTGCCAAGCGCATTTCGATCACCAAAGACGAAACAACAATCGTTGACGGTGCTGGTGAAAAAGCTGAAATCGAAGCACGCGTCGCACAGATCCGTGGTCAGATTGAAGAAACAACATCCGATTACGACCGTGAAAAACTGCAAGAACGCGTTGCCAAACTGGCTGGCGGTGTTGCTGTTATCCGCGTTGGCGGCATGTCCGAAGTTGAAGTTAAAGAGCGTAAAGACCGCGTTGACGATGCATTGAACGCGACACGTGCCGCTGTTCAAGAAGGTATCGTTGTTGGTGGTGGTGTTGCTCTTATTCAGGCTGGTAAAACACTTGAAGGCCTGAAGGGTGCAAACTCTGACCAAGACGTTGGTATTTCGATCGTGCGTAAAGCACTCGAAGCACCTCTGCGTCAGATCGCTGAAAACTCGGGCGTTGATGGTTCGGTCGTTGCGGGCAAAATCCGCGAAAGCACCGACAAGACCTTCGGCTTTAACGCGCAGACCGAAGAATATGGCGACATGTTCAAGTTCGGCGTTATCGACCCAGCCAAAGTTGTCCGCACAGCCCTGCAAGATGCAGCATCTGTTGCTGGCCTGCTGATCACCACCGAAGCCATGGTTGCTGACAAGCCAGCCAAAGAAGGCGCCGGCGGCGGCATGCCCGATATGGGCGGCATGGGCGGCATGGGCGGCATGATGTAAATTCAAATCCAATAGGATTTGAATTGGCAGTGCCAATTTTGAAAGGGCGGTTCGTTTGGGCCGCCCTTTTTCATTGCCAGACCCGGTTCCGAAACGCGCGGAACTGCCTTGCCGCGCTGGACGGCCGTCCGGTCCCCCGCTAGGGTCGTCTGATGATCGATTTTCAATCCCCCGAATTTGCCCGCGACATGAGGCACGGCGAAGAACCCGCGGTTGATGCGTTGCTGGCCGACGTCTTTCAGGGCACCGCCGAATCCCGTGTGGTCGCCGCACTGCGCAAAAACAGGGCCATCGCCGGGGAAACTGTGCTGCCAATGGGCGAGCGGATTATCGGATATTATGCGCTAAGCTATATGGTGGCCCCAAAGGGATGGCTGTGTCTTGCCCCCGTCGCCATCGCCCCGGCATTTCAGCGCAGGGGCTATGGGAAACGGATGCTGGGCGTTCTAACGGAATGGGCGCGCCTGACGAAAACGCCGATCGTCGTGGTAGGTGACCGGACCTTTTACCAGCGGGTCGGGTTTTCCAGCGCGGCGGCACAAGACCTGCAATCCCCCTACCCCATCGCGCAGACATTGCTTGCTGGGGTAAGCGGTACGCCTGTCGCATCGCTGACGTACCCCAAAGCCTTTGAAAGCCTGTAATCCATGCGCCTTTTGTGGCTGGTTGCCCTGACAATGACGGCCTTTGCGGCCAATTCGATTTTGAACCGTGTTGGGGTGGCGCAGTTCGGGCTGCACCCGCTTGGCTTCGCGGCCATTCGGGTGGCTGCTGGCGCTGCCATGCTGTGGGTGCTGGTCGCCGCGCGCGCGCAACCCGCGCCGGCCATCTGGACGCCCAAACGTCTGACGGGGGCCGTCGCGCTGGCCACCTATATGGTTGGATTTTCGCTCGCCTATCTTAGTTTGGGCGCCGGATTGGGCGCACTTATTCTGTTTGGAGCGCTGCAAATTATTATCTTTGGATGGGCCACGATTGAAAGGCAGACAATTGCACCCCAACGCTGGATCGGCGCGGGCATCGCGCTGACCGGATTATGCATCCTGCTTTGGCCAACCGGGATCAGCGCGCCACCGTTTACCAGTGTCGTTGCAATGATCGCAGCCGCTGCCGGTTGGGCGGCCTATACCCTGCTTGGCCGGGCAGAGGTCGACCCGCTGGGCGCGACCGCCAGCAACTTTTTACTTTGTGTGCCTTTGACGTCGCTGGGGTTTTTCGCAGGCGGTCCTATGCCCCCGCTGGGGGTCGCAACGGCCATGGTCGCGGGCGCGATCACGTCGGGTTTAGGGTATGCGCTGTGGTACCGCGTGCTGCCTGCGCTGCCGACGACCATTGCGGGCATTGCGCAACTTAGCGTGCCGGTCATCGCGGTGACGGGCGGTGTCGCGTTTTTGGGCGAAACCCTGACACCCAAATTGATCAGCGCAGGCACAATTGTGCTGATCGGGATTGCCGTGTCACTGATCGCGCGGAAATGATCGGCTTTCCCCTTCCCTGATCCGTGAACAGTGCTAACACTACGGCTATGAAAACCATACTCACATCCTTCGCGCTCTGCGCTGTCGCAACCACTGTCAGCGCACAGGACTGCGTTGTGCTTCTGCACGGGTTGGCACGCACAGAAACCTCGATGGCCGCCTTGCAGATCGTGCTGGAAGACGCAGGATACAAGGTTGTTAACCGCGGCTATCCGTCGACCGAGGCCAAGATCGAAACGCTGGTGAATGACTACGTGACGCAAGATGTCGCCGCCTGCGGCGATACCCGTATCAACTTTGTCACCCATTCCATGGGGGGCATTCTGGTACGGCTGTGGCTGACGGAGAACCGACCAGCCGACATGGGGCGTGTGGTGATGATGGGGCCACCCAACTCCGGGTCAGAGCTTGTCGATATCTTTGGTGATTTCGAGCCGTTTCAATGGGTGAACGGCCCCGCCGGCCTACAGTTAGGCACTGAACCAAGCAGCCTGCCGAATACGCTGGACTACCTCCCTTACGAGATCGGGATTATTTCCGGCGACCGCACACTTAACCCTGTGTACTCGACCCTGATCGAAGGGCCGGATGACGGCAAAGTTTCGGTTGATTCAACCCGGCTGGATGGCATGGCGGACCAGATCATCCTGCCCGTCACCCATACCTTTATGATGAACAACCCACTGGTGATGGAAGAGGTGATCGCCTTTCTTGCCACTGGCCAATTCAACCACGACCTTAGCCTGACCGACGTGATTTTAGGGACCGACTAACCCCGCCTATGGCGGCGATAGCCAGTCGCGAACAAGCAATTAGGCTTTGATGATCCGATTGACGTGGCCCATTTTGCGGCCAGGTTTCGCATCGGACTTTCCGTACAGATGGATTGCGGCGTCAGTCAGAGACAGGGCCGGAATACGGTTCATATCGTCGCCGATCAGGTTTTCCATCACCACGTCGGAATGGCGCGCGCCATTGCCCAGCGGCCAACCGGCAACCGCGCGGATATGCTGTTCAAATTGACAAATCGTGCAGCCATTTTGGGTCCAATGGCCAGAATTATGCACCCGTGGCGCGATTTCGTTCACGATCAGGCCCTGCGGTGTCACGAACAGTTCCACCCCCATCACGCCGACATAGTCCAGCGCGTTCAGAATATTCGCCGCAATCAACACCGCATCCGTGCGCTGGCTGGACGTCAGTTTTGCAGGTACAGTCGTTGTACGCAAAATCCCCGCTTCGTGTAGGTTTTCGCCGGGATCATAACAGGCCACAGACCCATCCTGCCCGCGTGCGCCAATCACCGACACCTCGTGGCTGAAATTGATGAACCCCTCAAGAATCGCAGGCGCACCCGCCATATCGGCCAGCGCCTGACCCGCGTCAGCCGCGGCCATGATCCGGGCCTGGCCCTTGCCGTCGTACCCCATGCGGCGCGTTTTCAGGATCGCCGGCGCACCAATCTGGGCCAAAGCTGCGGCCAAATCATCAGCATTGGCCACATCAGCAAAGGGTGCGGTTTTCAGACCGATACTTTGCAGGAACGTCTTTTCTGTCAGACGATCCTGACTGGTGGCCAACGCCCGTCGCCCCGGATGGATCGGGGTCAGCGTTTCTAGTAGATCAAGCGCTGACGTGGGGATATTTTCAAATTCATAGGTGATCACGTCAACCGATTGTGCAAAAGCGGTCAGGGCGGCGTGATCATCATAATTTGCGGTGGTCACACGGTGGGCGACATCGCCCGCCGGGGCGTTTGCGCCGGGTTCGAAAATATGGGTCTTAAGCCCAAGGCGGCTTGCCGCAACAGACAGCATGCGGCCCAATTGACCGCCGCCCAAAATTCCAATCGTGGCCCCAACAGGCAGCGGTTTAATCATCGCAAGGTTCATCCGGTATTGAATTGGAAAGGGCCGTGCGCCACGCATCAAGGCGGGCCGCCAAAGCAGGGTCGTGTAGCGCAAGGATACCTGCGGCCATCAGCCCGCCGTTGCGTGCCCCCGCGGCGCCAATCGCCATGGTCGCCACAGGAAACCCGCGCGGCATTTGCAGGATGGAATAAAGACTATCAACACCCGAAAGCGCATTGGTCTGCACCGGCACACCCACCACGGGCACGCGGGTTTTGGACGCCATCATGCCCGGCAAATGCGCAGCGCCGCCTGCACCCGCGATAATCACCTGCAACCCGCGATCAACAGCCGTTTTGCCATAATCCCACAGCCGATCCGGCGTGCGGTGGGCCGAAACGATCTTGGTTTCATAGGCAACGCCCAGTTCATCCAGAACCTCTGCGGCTTCGCGCATGGTAGGCCAGTCAGACTGACTGCCCATAATGATGCCAACCAATGGATGCGTCATGCTTCTTGTGTCCCCGTCTACAAAAGGAAGCGGCACTATAGCCAAGGCCGCGACAGCCGCAACGGCATCTAGGCAATAATATCGGGCAGGATGCGATCTTCGAGCGTGACAATCCGGTCTTTCAACTTCAGCTTTTGCCGTTTCAACCGTTGCAGCGTCAACATGTCGGGCGCGCCAAGCGCATGAAGCGCCGCGATTGCCGTATCCAGATC
The DNA here is from genome assembly GCF_056108365.1 of Yoonia sp. SWMV100. Lineage (NCBI taxonomy): Bacteria > Pseudomonadati > Pseudomonadota > Alphaproteobacteria > Rhodobacterales > Paracoccaceae > Yoonia > Yoonia sp. SWMV100. Next base: position 862,857 of record NZ_JBWBAQ010000002.1, read on the forward strand.
GCGGTGCTCTTGCTTTGCGACCGCCAATTCAACGCGCAGCACTTCAACTTGATCCATTTTCGCAGAAGAATTCATCACACCAGCATCCCGCTTTCGTTCGTTAACAATGGTATAGATACGGGGTTTAAACCAAACATCCTACTACTTCCTCTTGATCAATCCGTTTTCGAACCCCATATTTTCACAAAGGCCGCCGAAATCGGGGCCAAAACGCGACAGTCGCTTAGTGAAGGACATGTCATATGACAAAACTGGCTTTGGGGACCCATCCCTTTCTTTTGGGGTTTGAACAGCTGGAACAGCTGGTCGAACGCACCGCAAAAAGCGGGAACGACGGGTACCCGCCGTACAACATCGAACAGACCTCTGAAAACTCTTACCGGATCACTCTGGCCGTTGCCGGATTTGCGGAAAGCGACCTTGCTATTACGGTCGAAGATAATTCGTTGGTTATTCGCGGCCGCCAAAGTGACGACAGCGATGGGCGGATATTTCTGCACCGCGGGATCGCCGCGCGGCAGTTCCAGCGGTCTTTTGTGCTGGCGGACGGTGTTGATGTCGGCGAAGCTACAATCGAAAACGGTCTACTTCACGTCGATCTGACCCGTGCGATCCCCGATCGCGTTGTCCAGACAATCCACATCCGGAAAGGATAAAAGATGAACAGCAAATTTGATATCGAAGGCTTTGACCAAGGCATCGTTTATGTCAAACCGATCCTTGCTGCCGACCTTCCCGACGATATGCGGGACCAAGTCGGTGATCTTGAAACGCTATTTGCCGTGCACAACGCCCAAGGCGAACAGTTGGCGCTGGTTGCCAACCGCAAACTCGCATTTCATCTGGCGCGCGAAAACGACATGACGCCGGTCACAGTCCACTAATACAAAAAAGGTGCCAGCCCGTCCGGGCTAGCACCTTTTTTGAAGGTTGATCGCAGGGATTACCCTTTGATCAGCCCCATGCTTTCCAGTTTCAAAATCACCTGATGTGCGCAGTTGTCGACTTCGACATTCTCTGTGTCCAACCGCAGTTCGGGGTTTTCTGGAACATCGTAAGGGTCCGAGATCCCGGTGAATTCCTTGATCTTGCCTTCGCGCGCCAGCTTATACAGCCCTTTACGATCCCGGCGTTCGCATTCCTCGATCGTGGTCGCGACGTGCACTTCGATAAACGCACCAAACTGTTCGATATCTTCCCGCACGGCACGCCGCGTTGCTGCATACGGCGCAATCGGCGCACAAATCGCGATACCACCGTTTTTGGTAATCTCGGACGCAACATAGCCGATACGACGGATGTTCAGATCCCGGTGTTCCTTGCTAAAGCCCAGCTCGGACGACAGGTTTTTGCGCACAATATCGCCGTCCAACAGGGTGACGGGGCGTCCGCCCATTTCCATAAGTTTGACCATCAACGCGTTTGCAATGGTCGATTTTCCTGACCCGGAAAAACCTGTGAAGAAAACGGTGAAACCTTGGCTTGCCCGTGGTGGGCGCGTGCGGCGCAGTTCTTCGACGACGGTCGGAAAGCTGAACCATTCCGGAATTTCCAACCCTTCCGACAGACGGCGGCGCAATTCCGTGCCTGAAATATTCAGAATCGTCACATCATCCTTGTCCGCAATTTCGTCGGCTGGTTCGTATTGGGCGCGGTCTTGCACGTAAACCATGTGCTTAAAGTCGACCATTTCGATGCCCATCTCTTCTTGATGCTCGCGGAACAGGTCTTGGGCATCATACGGGCCATAAAAATCGGTGCCCTGCGAATTGTTGCCCGGGCCCGCGTGGTCGCGACCAACGATAAAGTGGGTGCAGCCGTGGTTTTTACGGATCAGCCCGTGCCAAACCGCCTCGCGGGGGCCGGCCATCCGCATGGCAAGGTTCAACAAGGACATCGTGGTGGTCGATGCAGGATATTGATCCAGAACCGCCTCGTAGCAACGCACGCGGGTAAAGTGGTCGATATCGCCCGGCTTCGTCAGGCCGACCACGGGGTGGATCAACAGGTTCGCCTGGGCTTCTTTTGCGGCCCGGAACGTCAGTTCCTGATGCGCGCGGTGCAGCGGGTTGCGGGTTTGGAACGCCACAACTTTGCGCCAGCCCAACTTGCGGAAATAGGCCCGCAATTCATTCGGCGTGTCCCGACGGGCGCGGAAATCATAGTGCACGGGCTGCTGAATACCGATGACTGGACCGCCCAGATAAACGCTGCCAGCCGTGTTATGCAGATAGTTCACCGCAGGGTGGGCGCTGTCATCTGCGCCAAAGACCTTTTCAGCCTCACGCGCTTTGTTCGGTACCCATTTGTCGGTGACGGTCATCGTCGCAAGAATCACGCCCTCTTGGTCACGCAGGGCGATGTCCTGACCAACTTCGACGGTCTCTGCAAATTTCTCGGATACATCAAGGTTGATCGGCATCGGCCACAGGCTGCCATCCGCCAAACGCATATTTTCAACAACGCCGTTATAATCAGCTTCGGTAAGGAACCCTTTGAGCGGATTGAACCCGCCATTCATCAGCAATTCAAGATCGCAAATCTGGCGCGGAGTCAGGTCGTGGCTGATCAGGTTGCCAGCTTCGACTTTCAACTTTTGCGCACTTTCGTACGACACATATAGCTCTGGGATCGGGGCCAAATCTTGGGACATGTTACTCTCTGACTATGTTTATCGGCGTTTGGGCGCGGCATAGACCCGCGACCCGTGCATTGTCTAGCACAACACAACAAAAAAGACAGCTATTCCCAGCTTGGTGGCGGGATTGGAACAATGCGGTGAAACCGCCCGCTTCACTGGACAATCCGTCTACATTGTCGTGTCGTCAGCGCCCTAGCGCGGGGTGGCCACCTGAAAGAAAACCCCTATGGGGTGCAATTTGTCCACCAGTGCCGGGGCATGGTGGACAAAATGATCAGGCAAGCAAGGCAATTGCCCTTAGCTGCCCTGCTCGGCCAAAAACCGTTCCGCGTCCAGCGCCGCCATACAGCCCATCCCGGCTGACGTCACTGCTTGCCGGTACACATGATCCGTCAAGTCACCCGCAGCAAACACACCGGGGATCGCGGTGCGGGTGCTGCCCGGCTCGACTTTGACATAGCCACCGTGGTGCAATTCCAACTGACCCTTCACCAGTTCAGACGCCGGCGCGTGACCGATGGCGATAAAGACACCCTTTGCCGGAATATCGGTGATCTCGCCTGTCTTGGTATGTTTCAGTTTGATACCTTCAACACCCAACGGGCTATCGGTGCCGTAGATTTCTTCGATTTCGTGAAACCACAGCGTTTCGATCTTGGGATTTTTGGCCAGGCGATCCTGAAGGATCTTTTCAGCGCGCAGTTCATCACGGCGATGCACAAGCGTAACCTTTGAAGCAAAGTTGGTCAAAAAAAGTGCTTCCTCTACGGCGGTGTTGCCGCCACCGACAACAACGATTTCCTGACCACGGTAAAAGAAACCATCACAGGTCGCACAGGCGCTGACCCCAAAACCTTTGAATTTGTCTTCGGTCGGCAGGCCCAGCCATTTGGCGCGGGCACCTGTACACAAGATCACGGCATCGGCGGTATAAACCGTGCCGCTGTCTGACTTTGCGGTAAACGGGCGGTTCTGCAAGTCAAGTTCGGTGATGATATCGCCAACAATCTCACATCCCATCGCGCGGGCGTGGGCCTCCATACGGACCATCAGATCAGGGCCTTGCACTTCGGTATCGCCGGGCCAGTTTTCCACTTCGGTTGTGGTGGTCAGCTGTCCGCCCGGTTCAATGCCTTGCACTAGGATCGGTTCCAGCATAGCACGCGCAGCATAAACGCCCGCGGTATACCCCGATGGGCCAGAGCCGATAATCAGAACTTTCGTATGGCGGGTCGTGGTCATGTCAGGCCTCATTCAAATGCTGTTGCTTTGATATAGCGACGCAAGCGATGGGTTAAAAGACCGCGTATATCTGGTATGCGATGTTCTTTTATTGCGGAACATTGAAACAATATTGCGTATTTTACGCAAAACGCGTAGTATTTGCAAAACTGAACGAGAGTAAAAGATGCCCGGAACGAAACTCGACGAAATTGACCGCATGATTCTGGCGGAACTTCAGGCCGACGGTCGGATGACGAACGTCGAACTGGCCAAACGCGTGGGTATTTCCGCCCCGCCCTGTCTGCGCCGTGTGCGGACGTTGGAAGAACAGGGATTCATTCTTGGCTATCATGCCGATGTGAACCCGCGCGAGCTGGGTTTTGAGGTGCAGGTTTTTGCGATGGTTGGGCTGGTCAGCCAAGCCGAAGTCGACCTGAGCGCGTTTGAAAACCGCTGCCGTGCTTGGCCACTGGTCCGCGAATGCCACATGCTCAATGGCGAGGTGGACTTCATTCTGAAATGCGTGGCCCCTGACCTGCGCACATTCCAACGCTTCCTGACCGAAGAATTGACCAGCGCGGAAAACGTGGCATCAGTCAAAACATCGCTGGTGATCCGCGGCGCCAAAGACGAACCCGGCGTGCCGTTCGACGTTCTCGAGGCGCGGCTGGCGCAGCAGGCTTAAGCGATCCAGAATGACGGCGGCCTAAATCAGAAGGCCCACGGAATAGACCCGTGCAGACGTCAACAAATCTGCATCAGGCGATACTTTTGTGCAGAAAAAGGGCACCCGCCTTCGCGGATGCCCTTTCCTTCACGTGGCGCGCGCCTTTGCGCGAACAGATGGCGCGACGCCTGTGATCCTTATTCGCCGCCGCCCAACTGGTGGACATAGGCCGTGACCGCCTGAATTTCGGCATCCGTCAGGCGCGATCCCCAATTTGGCATGACGCCAAAGCGGGCGTATCGCACGGTTTGCTCGATCGCGGCGGGATCGCCGCCGTACAACCAGATCGCGTCGGTCAGGTTCGGCGCACCCAGATCACGGTTGCCCGCACCATCATCGCCATGACAGGCGGCGCAGTTGTCCATGAACAGTGTCGCACCTTCTGTGGCCAACGCCGCATCGTGATCCTGGTTGGAAATCGCCCGCACATGGGCCACCACCGCGCGGATCTCGTCATGCGACAAAATCTCGTCAAAGGCTGTCATTTGCGAGTACCGCGCATCCCAGTCTTCTTCGTTGCGGATACCGTGCCGCACCGTGTAGCCGATGTTTTCGAAATCACCGCCCCACAGCCAGTCGTCATCCAACAGGTTGGGATACCCCTTGGCGCCAGCGGCCCCTGCCCCGTGACACTGCGCACAGTTATTGCGGAACACCGCCCCCCCGGCCGATGTGGCAAAGCGCATCAGGTCATCATTTTCGGACAGCGTGTTCAAATCCGCCGCAGCCAGTTGTGCTGAAATTTCAGCGTTGGCATCGTCAAACCGGGCAATGTCTTCGGCAACTTCGGCACGGGTCGAATAGCCCAATACGCCCGCCGTCGCACCCGAAATCATCGGCCACGCCGGATAGGCCACGGTATAGCCAATCGCCCAAATGATGCAAAGGTACAGCGTGTAAAGCCACCAGCGCGGCAATGGATTGTTCAGTTCCTTGATCCCGTCCCAACTGTGCCCCGTGGTGTCGGTGCCTGTGACGTCATCAATGTCTTTGTCATCGCTGCTCATGATTGCAGCTCCTTGATTTTAAGTGTCTTGCAAGCGCAGTCGGCACAGCCTTTGTCACAGGTGTCCAGCGCCTCGTTACGAAACGGAATATTGGCCGTGTCGGCGTGAACTGCCGCGCTGCCGGGGCGAAACGCCCAAGCAATGACGCCCAGAAAGAACAGCGTCATCGCGAGCAAAACCCAACTATCGGCCAATTCACGCAAGAATGAATAGGTGTCCATTTTCATACCTCCTAGCGGCTAGCGTCTGGGGTGAAGGTCGAAAAATCGACCGTTGTGCCCAGCATTTGCAGATACGCCACCAGCGCATCCATTTCAGACACACCCGGTGCCCCGTCAAAGTTCCGAATTTGCGCACCGGGATAGCGTTCCAACAGGGCATCGTAATCATCACTGTTGGGATCAATTTGCGCCAGAACATCGGTCGAAGCCGCTTCCAACATTTCTTCGGAATACGGAACGCCGACCAAAGCATGTGTTTCGACCACATCAGCCGCATAGTCAGCGTTGACCATTGCGTTCAGCAAATACCCGTAACCCGGCATCACGGATTCAGGGACAACCGATTGCGGATCGGTCAGGTGGTCAATGTGCCACGCATCCGAATACTTTCCGCCGACACGGGCCAGATCAGGCCCCGTGCGTTTGGACCCCCACTGGAACGGATGATCGTACATTGATTCAGCGGCCAGTGAATAGTGACCATAACGTTCGACCTCGTCGCGCATTGGACGGATCATCTGGCTGTGGCACACATAGCAGCCTTCGCGCACATAGATGTCGCGCCCTGCCAGCTCTAGCGGGGAATAGGGGCGCACGCCTTCGACCTTTTCAATGGTGTTTTCCAGATAAAACAGCGGGGCAATTTCGACGATCCCGCCGATGGACACGACAAGAAGTGACGCAACCAGCAACAAGGTCGGGCTGCGTTCCAGCACGGCGTGTTTGGCCAGGAAGCCTTTATTTTTATTCGTATCGGACATTTTTCCTGATCCTTATACTGTCGTCACGCCGACAAGGGCTTTTTGGCGTGCGCCACCCTTGATGGTCATGAACATGTTCCACACCATGATCAGCGCGCCGGACAGATACATCACCCCACCCAAACCACGGACCACATACATCGGGAACTTGGCACTGACGGTGTCAGCAAAGCTGTTCACGAGGTAGCCATTGGCGTCCACTTCACGCCACATCAGGCCTTCCATGATCCCGGTCACCCACATCGACGCAGCGTAAAGAATGATGCCGATCGTGGCCAACCAGAAATGCCAGCTGATAGCGGACAGCGAATGCATCTGCGCCCGGCCCCACAAGCGTGGTGTCAGGAAATACAGTGCCGAAAAGGTGATCATCCCGTTCCAGCCCAGCGCACCGGAATGCACGTGACCAATGGTCCAGTCGGTATAATGTGACAAACTGTTGACCGCACGGATCGACATCATCGGACCTTCAAAGGTGGACATACCGTAAAACGCCAGACTGATCACCATCATCCGCAAGATCGGATCGGTGCGCAGTTTGTCCCATGCACCCTGCAGGGTCATCAGTCCGTTGATCATCCCACCCCAGCTAGGCATCCACAAAATGATCGAGAACACCATGCCCAACGTCGACGCCCAGTCAGGCAACGCCGTGTAATGCAAATGGTGCGGGCCCGCCCAGATATAAAGAAAGATCAGCGCCCAAAAGTGAATGATCGACAGTTTGTAGCTATAGATCGGACGCCCGGCTTGCTTGGGCACAAAATAATACATCATGCCAAGGAAACCTGCGGTCAGGAAGAAGCCAACCGCATTGTGTCCATACCACCACTGGGTCATCGCATCCTGCACGCCCGCAAACAGTTGGACAGATTTGCTGCCCCAGATGCTGACCGGGATCGACAGGTTGTTGACGATATGCAGCATCGCGACGGTGATGATGAACGACAACAAGAACCAGTTGGCGACGTAAATATGTTTTTCTTTGCGTTGGAATATGGTGCCCAGATAGACGGCCAGAAACGCCACCCAGACAATGGTCAGCCAGATATCAACATACCATTCCGGTTCCGCGTATTCTTTGGATTGGGTTGCGCCCAACAGGTAACCCGTCGCGGCCAGCACGATGAACAGGTTATAGCCCCAAAACACAAACCATGCCAAACCGCCGCCCCACAACCGTGTGCCGCAAGTGCGCTGCACGATGTAAAACGACGACATGATCAGCGCGTTGCCACCAAAAGCAAAAATCACCGCACTGGTGTGCAATGGGCGTAGCCGGCCAAAGTTGCCATAGGGTTGCAGGAATTCAAAATTCAATGACGGGAACGCCAGTTGAAAGGCGATGATCACGCCAACCAGAAACCCGACGACACCCCACATCGCTGTGGCGATCACACCGGCACGGACAACATCGTCCATATAGCCGTCGGTTGCGACAGGCCTTACGCGTTCATCAATTTGGCGCAGCGTACGCAAGAATAAAAATGCAGCCACCATCATGATGATCACCGCGTGGACGACATACGCCACGTCCCGGCCCCAGTTGGCAGCAACAGCCGCGAACAGGGCAATCACCCCCATCGCGACCAGCTTAAAATAGTTCCCCATCAGAGAATCCCCTTCGTTTGCCCACCCCCAACAGGGTCAGCAGCTATTCATGGGTTCTTTTTGCGCATGGGGGCCTTACGCGTCTTTGATGTGGATCAACACAAACCGCGACCAACTGGGGCATATGACTTTTAAGGGGTGGTTTGCGCGAACAATCACCTCAGCGATGATATCGATCAAAAGGACGCCAAGACATGGGCTACAAGGTCATAGGAACAATTCTGACCCACAAAGATGATGTGGACGGACTGAATGCTGCAATCGCGCTTGCCACACGGATGGACGCGCATCTGGACATCTACGCCGTCACGATCAGCCATACGGAAACGACGGGCTATTATATGGGTGCCGAACCCATGCTTGTCGCAGAACAAACCCGCGAGGCGATCGCGGAGCGCGACGCGCTTGAAAAATTCATTCAGGCGGAAATGCAGGGCGAAACGGTGCGCTGGTCGCTGCAGGCGGCTACCGTGCAGGGGCCTGCTTTGTCTGGCTATCTTGCGCGCAACTTACGTTTTTGCGATCTCGTGGTTTTGCCACGCCCGTATCAAGACAACGCAGAAACCGCCGCCGTCGTCGAGGCCACGCTTTTTGGCGCCGACCGTCCGGTTCTGGTAATCCCGCAAGGCTGCGATGCCCCGTTACCCGACGGGCGCATCATTGTCGGCTGGAATGACGGCAACGAAGCGATGTCCGCGACGCGCGACGCACTGCCGTTCCTGACCGAGGCCACGCAAACCGATGTCTGCATCATCGATCCGCCCGTCCATGCGGCCGACCGATCAGACCCCGGAGGCACGATGGCGCAGTACTTAATGCGCCACGGGGCCAAGACTCAGGTTGACGTTTTGGCAAAAACAGAGCCAGATGTCGCAGGGATACTGTTGCGCCGTGCTCGGGAGGTCGGTGCGCAGATGATCGTGTCTGGGGCTTATGGCCATTCTCGGTTGCGCGAGGCCGTTTTTGGCGGTGCAACGCGCAGCTTGCTTGAGATGGCAGACCGGCCGATCCTGATGTCACGCTAATACCGCGTGACACCTGTAGGGTGGACGTGCCTGCGTTTTGGGAGGAATGCAGGACACGCCCACCCTTCACCATGAAAATGACAGCCCAGTCGACACATCGTCTTGTCATTGCCGGACCAATCGCCATGGTCTGGATGCAGCCATATCGTACATCTTGCATTTTGACTAAACCCTAGAGTGCAAAGAATGCAAGGTAATTCTTGCGGCCCGTGGGTCAGATCGGGCTGTCTTCGCCCGTCTCTGCCCACAGCGCATCGATATCGGGCACGGTGATTTCGCGGCGATCCGTAAAGGCGATCAACCCGTCACGTTTCAACGCAGACATCTGGCGGCTTACTGTTTCGATCGTGAGCCCCAGATAGTTGGCCATTGTCTCGCGGGTGATCGGCAACGTGAACGTCGTATTGGAATCGGTCTGTTTCGCCAACTTCGCCATCCGGGTCGCGATCATATAAAGCAGCGATGCGATCTTTTCGCGCGCCGTCTTTCGCCCTAACACCAACATCCATTCGCGTGCGGCATCCAGTTCATCCAGCGTCATTTCCAGCAGCCGCTGGCCGACATGTGGCGTATTAACAATCATTTCTTCAAACGGACGGCGGCGGAAACAGCATAGCACCACATCCGTCTCGGCCATGACATCGCATTCGATTGTTTCGCGGTTGGGGCGCCCCATGAAATCACCGGGTAACAACAGCCCCACCATCTGCACACGGCCATCGGGCATCGTTCGTGTCAGGCTGGACACCCCCGATACAATCGATGCCACAAATTCAAGCGAGTCACCTGAAAAGAAAATCGGCTGGCCAGCCGCAAACGACCGATAATATTTGATGCCTTCCAGCTCGCGCATTTCGTCTGGTTCGCATTTGGAGCAAACCGCGTTGTAGCGGATGGGACAATCTTCGCATGATTTTAACTTCGGGACAGATCGCTGCATCACCCATGATCCCCACGGTTTTGTTTTGTGCAACTATGGCGTAATGCTGTCTGATATTCCACCGCAAACGCAGCGTCGATACATTTCGCACGACGCAAGACGGTATTACCGCCTAAACTGCGGGACAGATCGGGCCGCCACTGTTAGGGTCGGTGGAACGCCTTGGCGCATTGTGGATAGAGACAGCATGACGATTACAAAAGAAGAACACCTTGATGGCCTAAAGGAAATCGGGCGCATCGTGGCCAATACGATGCACGCAATGGCAAAGGCGATGGAAACGGGCATGACCACACGTGATCTTGATGTGATTGGCCGCAGGCTTCTGGAGCGTGAAGGGGCCGTTTCTGCGCCCGAAGCGACCTATGATTTTCCGGGTGCAACCTGCATCAGCGTCAACGAAGAAATCGCGCACGGCATTCCCGGCGACAGGATCATTGCCGCTGGCGATTTGGTCAATATTGATGTCTCGGCCTCAAAAAACGGCTATTTCGCCGACACAGGTGCCACCTTTCGTTTGGGTGACGTTGCCCCGTCGCTGGACCAGCTATGCCTTGACGGGAAACGCGCCATGCACATCGGCATCGCACAGGTTGGCAGCAACAAACCTTTGGCGGGGATCGGGAATTCAATCGGGCATTTCGCATCAAAACGCGGCTACACGCTGATCCGCAACCTCGCGAGCCACGGCGTCGGCCACGCCCTGCACGAATATCCCGAGGAAATCGCGACATGGCCGACACGCAGTGACAGGCGACGGATAAACAAAGGTCTGGTGCTGACGGTCGAACCATTCTTGTCGCGCGGGGGCCAATGGGCGACGGATGGCGACGACGAATGGACCCTTTACGCCACGCCACCCGCCCCCGTGGTGCAGTATGAACACACCGTTGTCGCCACGGACCGCGGTGCTGTGATCGTCACACTGCCGTCCTGACGCCACTGTCCGGCACATCCCATAAAAAAAGCCCCCGACCAGAAACCTCTGGCGGGGGCTTTTGGGCAAGATATCAGGCCTTGCCAACCTTTTGCTGCTGCTCACCAAGACCCGCAATGCCAAGGCGCATCACTTCGCCACCTTTGAGATAGACAGGCGGCTTTTGCCCCATTCCGACACCCGGCGGCGTGCCTGTCGAAATGACATCACCCGGTTGCAGCGACATAAAGCGGCTGCAATAGGCGACCAAGAACGGCACTTTGTAAACCATCGTGGCAGTGCTGCCGTTTTGATAGCGTTTGCCATCAACCTCCAGCCACATCGCCAGATTGTCGTAGTCACCCACCTCGTCCGGCGTCACCAGCCATGGACCAGTCGGGCCAAAGGTGTCGCATCCTTTGCCTTTGTCCCATGTACCGGCGCGTTCGATCTGGTATTCGCGCTCTGACACGTCGTTGACCACACAGAACCCGGCGACGTGGTTCATCGCGTCGGCCTCGTCGATGTAGGATCCACCGGACCCGATCACGATGCCCAGCTCGACTTCCCAGTCTGTTTTGACGGACCCGCGCGGGATCAACACGTCATCATTTGGCCCCACAACCGCCGATGTCCATTTGTTAAAAATCACAGGTTCCGGCGGCACATCCAGCCCGCTTTCGGCGGCGTGATCCGCATAGTTCAAGCCGATGCAGATGAATTTGCCAATGCGGCCCACGCAGGCGCCCAGCCGCAAATCATCTTGTGGGGTGCCGGACACGACGGGCAAGGTGGCGATATCAACACCGCGCAGCTTGGCGATGCCATCCGCAGTCAGGGTATCGCCAGCGATGTCGGTTACAATTCCCGACAGATCGCGCACCTGTCCCTGATCATCCAACATACCCGGCTTTTCTTGGCCCGCAGGCCCGTAACGCAACAGTTTCATCTTTGCCCTTTCCGCAAATAAGTGACGGCCCGCAGACCTTAGCGGGCCGTCGGTCTAAAGCAATCAATCGTACAGGACGGCCTGAATTTCAGCGTCGTCGATATTGGACTGATCGTAGTAATAGAACCCCGTGTCGATAATCGCAGGCAGGTCTTCGCCACGCGTCGCGGCAACAGCCGCCTTAACGGTTTCATAACCGATCCCAACCGGGTTTTGCGTGATCGCGCCAGCCATCAAACCTTCGCGGATTGCATCGGTCTGTGCCTTGCCGGAATCGTAGCCAATAATGGTCACGCCAGTCGAGCCAAGCTCGCGCACCGCGTTCACAACACCGATAGCCGATCCTTCGTTCGTGCCGAACAAACCGACCAGATCAGGGTTGGCCACCAAAATGGCCTTGGCAACTTCGGTCGATTGCAGTTGGTCGCCTTGGCCGTACTGGACGCTGACAACGTCGATGTCGGGATAGGCGGCTGCCATTTGATCCAGGAACCCATCGCGACGGTCAATCCCTGTGCGGCTGGTTTGGTCATGGGCGACAACGGCCACTTTGCCCGCACCACCAATCAGTTCGGCCATCTTGTCGGCAGCCAATGCAGCGGCAGCACGGTTGTCGGTGGTCGCTGTGGTGACGGGGATATCGCTATCGACGCCACTGTCAAACGCAACAATCGGAATACCTGCTTCGTGCGCTTCACGCAGCAGCGGGATCGCCGCTTGGCTGTCCAGCGCGGCAAAGCCGATTGCAGCAGGGTTATTTGCCAAAGCCGCGGCCAGCATATCAATCTGGCGGTCAACCATGGTTTCATTGTCCGGCCCTTCAAAGGTGATCCGCACACCTTCTTCGGCAGCAGCTTTTTCAGCCCCGGCTTGCACAGCCTGCCAGAACTGGTGCTGGAACCCTTTCGATACCAGCGGGATGTACATTTCATCCTGCGCCATGGCCGGGGTGCCCAATAGCGCGGCGGCGCTTAGGGCGCCCATAACAGTACGGCGTGACAACATGTTTTTCTCCTCCACAGTTGTATTTGATCGTATCGTCAACATTCAGACCGATTTTCGGCGGCGCATCATATCGGCATAGACTGCCAAAATGATGATCGCGCCAGTGACGACGGTCTGCCATTCTTGGGCGACGGACATGACCCGCAGGCCGTTGGTCAGCACCGCCATGATCAGCGCGCCGATCAATGTGCCGATGATGGTGCCGCGTCCGCCTGACAGGGACGTCCCACCGATCACAACGGCGGCGATCGCCTCTAGTTCATAGCCCAAGCCCAGCGCGGGCTGCGCCGAATTCAAACGTGATGCGATGAGCAATCCACCAATGCCAACAATGGCCCCCGACAGCGCGTATATCGCGATTTTCCAGCGGTCGGTATTGACGCCGGACAGGCGTACCGCCTCTTCGTTGGAACCCAGCGCAAAACAGTAGCGCCCCAGCACAGTCCGGCCCAAGATATATGACGCGGCACCCGCCACCAGAAACAGGATCAAAACGCCGTTCGGGATCGGCAGGAACGGCAGTACCTCGCCAATGATCGATCCTCGCGAAATTTGGTCAAACCCCGGTGTGTCGTTGAAATAAATCGGACGGGTCCCGGAAATGACCAGGCTCAACCCCTTCAGGATCAGCATCATGCCCAACGTGGCAATAAACGGCGGGATTTTCAGTTTGGCCACGAAGCTTCCGGAACAGAATCCACACATCGCCCCTGTGGCAATCGCGGCGATCACCCCCAACGGCAAAGGCAGCCCCGCATTGGTCAGCACGACACCCGCCATGACGGCGCAAAATGTCATCATCGTCCCAACCGACAGGTCGATGCCGCCCGTGATAATCACCAAGGTCGCAGCAATCGCCAGCACACCGTTCACGCTGGTCGCCTGCAAAATTGCGATCATGTTCGACGTCTGCATAAAGTTCGGAGAGGCCAGTGAGAACACAATCAACAGCACGATCAATGACGCAAATGCCAACAAACGTTGGTGCATCAGCGCCCCAATGATTTTCCCCGCCAATGTTGCGGGTGCTACAGGTGTTGCATCTGTCATCTTACTCTCCCACGGGGGCCACGGCCGCGTCGCGCCGGGTTGCCAGTTCCATAATCTGTTCTTGTGTGGTGCCCGCGCCGCCCGGCAGAATCCCGGTCAAACGCCCTTCGCACATCACCGCGATCCGGTGGCTTAGGCGCATGACCTCGGGCAGTTCCGAACTGATCACGATAATCGCGCGACCTTGGGCTGCGAGATCTTCCAACAGGCGGTAGATTTCAGACTTTGCGCCCACATCAATGCCGCGGGTCGGTTCGTCAAAAATCAAAATATCGCAATCGCGCAGCAGCCATTTGGCGATCACCACTTTTTGCTGATTGCCACCTGACAGCAGGCGCACATCTTGCATGTCGGACGGGGTGCGGATGCCCAGCTGTTTGATGTAACCTTGCGCGGTGTCGCGCATCGCGGCTTCGTTCAGGACACCGGTTTTGCTGGTAAAACGCGACAGCGACGCCATGGCGATATTCGCCCGCACCGTCATATCGGTCGCCAGACCAAAATGTTTACGATCCTCGGACAGATACCCAATTCCCGCGCTGACCGCGTCATAGGGGCTGCGAATGTTGCAGGGCTGCCCATGGATCAGGATGTCGCCCGCGTCACGCGGGTCGGCCCCAAAGATGATGCGCGCAACCTCGGTCCGGCCCGCACCCATCAGCCCGGCAAATCCCAAAATTTCACCTTTTTTCAATCTAAAGCTGACATCGTGAACATCACGCCCCCGCTTTAGCCCGCGCACCTCAAGCGCGACTTCAGCCGTTGACGTGTCCGGAATCGCGGGCGGGGCGTCATTCACCTCGCGGCCAACCATCAATTCGATGATCCGGCCCAGCGGTGTTTGCACAGCGTCCAGCGTCGCAATCCACGCGCCATCGCGCATCACCGTCACCCGGTCCGCGATACGCTTGATTTCATCCATCTTGTGGCTGATATAAATGATCCCGACGCCATCCGCCTTCAGGCGATTGATCACCGCGAACAGCTCTGCGATTTCGACATCGTTCAGCGCGGCGGTCGGCTCGTCCATGATCAGAACACGCGGCCGATAGGACAGCGCCTTGGCAATTTCGATCAACTGCTGGCGGGCGATGGTTTGGCCGCCAACAGGCGCACGCGGGTCCATCTGTAATTTCATCGACGCAAAAATTTCGGCGGTCTGTTTGTTCAGCGCGACCTCGTCCAAGCGGCCAAAACGGCGGCGGGGTTCGCGACCGATAAACACGTTTTGCGCGGCGGTCAGATCGTTCATCAGGCTCAGTTCCTGATGGATAATGCCGATCCCCATATCCTGCGCGGCGCGTGGGCTGTCGGGGGCGGTATCAAAGCCATCGATCTGCACCGTGCCACCGTCCCGCGTATAAACCCCAGACAGGATTTTCATCAGCGTCGATTTGCCCGCGCCATTTTCCCCCATCAGGGCGTGCACTTCGCCAGCATACAGATCAAACTGCACATCTTTCAGGGCATGAACGCCCGGAAAGCGTTTTTCGATGCCCGCCATATCAACAAGTTTTGTCATCGCCTTCGGCCCTCCCAAACCTTGGTGCAGCGGTTAGATCGTGACGCCGCCATCAACCAACACGGCCTGCCCGGTCACATAACTGCTGCCGTCGGACAGCAGATGAATGATGGTGGGGGTCATGTCGTCGACCGTGGCCAAGCGGCCCATTGGCTGGCGCGCGACAAAGTCCTTTTCGGCCTGCGCCGGATCGGGTGCCGATGCGATGCGCCCCCGCAAAGACGGCGTATCCACCGTGCCGGGACACAGCGCATTGCAGCGCAATCCCGTACCGACGAAATCCGCAGCAATGGATTTTGTCAGGCCGAGCACCGCGGCTTTGGTGATGCCGTAGGCCGCGCGGTAAGGGAAACCTTTGATCGAAGACGCCATCGAGGACATATTCAGGATCGATGCGGTGCCCGTCGTTTCTGCCCGCCGGATCATGCCCGGAATAAATGCACGGCTCATCCGGATCATCGACGTGATATTTACGCCGACAGACTGTTCCCACGCATCGTCGGACAAATCCAGTACAGTGCCGTGGTGCACGATCCCCGCGCAGTTAAACAGGCCATCCAGATCCGGCAGTTCGGCAGCCAGCGCCAGGATCGCCGCACCATCGGTTACATCCAAAACGCGGGTTTGAATGCCTGCGACCCCATCCAGTGACGCCAGCGCATCGCTGTTCACATCGGTCGCGTACACCGTGGCACCTTCGGCTGCGCAAGCAACCGCAGAGGCGCGCCCCATGCCCTGCCCTGCTGCGGTAATCAGGATCGTTTTGTCTTTTAATCGCATATCAGGCTCCCCCCTGCATATTCGCTTACATCACGGCGCCGATTTGCCACGGGACGAACTCTACACCGCCAAATCCCAGCTCTTCGCTTTTGGTTTTCTCGCCCGAGGCCACGCGGATAAACAATTCAAACAGATCGCGGCCCTTGTCTTCGATCGATACGCCTTCGGTGACGATGTCCCCGCAGTTCATGTCCATATCGTCGGACATACGGGCGCACATTTCGCTGTTGGTGGCGATCTTGATGCCCGGCGTCGGCATGTAGCCCGATACCGACCCGCGCCCGGTGGTAAACGCAATCAGGTTGGCGCCCGACGCGACCTGTCCGGTGACCGAACACGGGTCAAAGCCGGGGCTGTCCATAAAGACAAAACCTTTCGTGGTGATTTTTTCTGCAAACTTGTAAACATCCGCCAATGGCGCACTGCCGCTTTTCGCGACCGCACCCAACGACTTTTCAAGGATTGTGGTCAACCCACCCCGTTTGTTGCCGGGGCTTGGGTTGTTATCCATCTCGCCGCCGTTGCGTGCGGTATAGTCTTCCCACCAGCGCACACGGTCAATCAGCTTTTCGCCGACTTCGGCCGAAACGGCGCGGCGGGTCAGCAGATGCTCTGCCCCGTAAATTTCCGATGTTTCCGACAAAATCGTCGTGCCGCCATGCCGCACCAACAAATCAGACGCAGCACCCAACGCCGGGTTCGCTGTGATCCCCGAATACCCGTCCGATCCACCACATTGCATCCCGACCATGATTTCGGAAATCGGGGCGGGCTGGCGTGTCACCTGATTGGCAAGTGCCGCAACACCGGCCAATTGTTCGAGCCCCTTTTCGATGGTTTTGCGTGTGCCGCCCTCTTGCTGGATCGTCATATAGCGCAGCGCGCCATCGACACGGATCGGGCGGCCATCAACCAACGCCGACAGCTGCATGACTTCGCAGCCCAGACCAATCAGCAAAATGCCCCCGAAATTGGGGTGCTGCGCATACCCCGACAGGGTGCGGAACAGCGTGTCATAGCCTTCGTCTTTGCCCGACATCCCGCAGCCTGTGCCATGCGTGATCGGCACGATGCCGTCAATGTTCGGGTAGTCATCCAGAAAACCGGATTTCGTCGCGGCTTCGGCGATAAATTTCGCGACCGACCCGGAACAGTTCACCGACGTCAGAATCCCGATATAGTTGCGCGTGCCAACACGGCCGTCAGCGCGGTGATACCCATTGAACGTGCGCGCATCTTCGGCAGGGGCCAGCGCGCGCGCTTCGCTTGCATAAGCGTAATCTTGGGTGTGTTCGCCCATGCCAAGGTTATGCACATGAATATGATCGCCCGCTGCGATGTCTTGTTTGGCTTGCCCAATGGTCTGACCGTAGCGAATGACCTTTTCGCCCGCTGCAATCGCACGGCGGGCAATCTTGTGACCGCGACTGATCGATTGCACCAATGGCACTGTGACGCCCGCCACAACCGCGCCCGCGGCAAGATCAGCAAGGGCAATAACAATGTTGTCGTCGTCGTGCAGGCAGATCACATTAGGCATACTGGCATCCTGGGCTGGCATCATGGGTTGTCGCGCAACAATTAGCTTTACATGTGTCACCTGTCAACTAACATGTCAGTACGAACCGGAGAAACGATTTGGCGAAGATAACAAACATCACGGGCACAGCTTTTCCCGACATCGACGACTTGGATGGCCCGCTGTCGCAACGGGTCTATACGGCCCTGCGCGAAGCGATTCTTGATCTGACGTTGCCGCCGGGCACTGTCTTGCGCAAAGGCGCGATTTGCGAACAATTCGGCGTCTCACGATCACCCGTCGCCGAAGCCCTGACCCGACTGTCCGGCGACGGACTTGTCGACGTGATCCCACAATCGGCGACGCGCGTGACCCGGTTTTCCCTGGATGAGATCCGCGAGGAATGTTTCCTGCGCGACGCCGTCGAAGTTGCCGCCGTGAAACGGGTCGCGACCATCCGCACCGACGACCAGCTTGTGCAACTGACCCGCAACATCCGCATGCAGTCCCTTTTGGTCGAAGATCAGGATTTTCGCGGTTTCTTTGAGGCAGACGAAGCGTTCCACACCATGATCCTCGACTTTACGGGTTTCAAATCTGTCGCTGCAATTGGCAGCCAGCTCTCTTTACAACTTCGACGTGTGCGCCTACTGATCCTGCCAGAAGCGGGACGCCCAGCGCATGCCGTAAAAGAACATGCCGCCGTGCTTGATGCGATCCGCGACCGTGACCCTGAAGCAGCCGGGGCGGCCATGCGGTTTCATTTGGCCCAACTGATTGATCGCATCGCACCGCTCGAACAAGACCACCCCGATTTTTTTCGCTAACTCCGCCGCAGGTTACACATGCACGTAAATACCACGACCCCGCTCAACTGCCGCACCCCAAAGCCCGTCATGCTGAGTGCGCTTGGTTTTGGCGGCGCGCCCTTGGGGAACCTTTATACGGCGATGACCGATGAAGACGCCGCGGAAACCTTAACAACAGCGCTGGACAATGGTGTGCGCTTTTTCGACACCGCGCCATTTTACGGACTCGGGCTGTCTGAAACACGGATGGGAAACGTGCTGAGCGCACGCAAAGACGTCACGATTTCAACCAAGGTCGGGCGCGTTCTGACAGACTGCCCCCCCGATCAGGCCACCCCGGAAATGTTCGTGAATGTGCCATCGCGGCGTGTGCATTTCGACTATAGCTATGATGGCATCATGCGCAGCTATGCCGCCAGCCTGAACCGGATGCATCCCGCACATCCCGATATTTTGCTCTTGCACGACATTGACCCCGGCACCCATGGCCAAGCGGTGTCAGATGCCCACATGCGCGACCTGTTTGATCACGGTGGTTACCGCGCCCTGACTGAACTGCGTGACAACGGCGATATCAGCGCCATCGGCGCAGGCGTCAACGACTGGAAGATATGCGAAAAACTGCTTTCCGAGGCGGATTTTGACGGGTTCCTGCTGGCCGGGCGCTACACCTTGCTGGAACAGGACGCGTTGGACACGTTTTTGCCGCTGTGCGTGAAACGCGATGTGGGCATTATTTTGGGCGGGCCGTATAATTCGGGCATTCTGGCAACCGGCGCCGTCGCGGGTGCGCGTTATGACTATGCCCCGGCCAGCTCGGCAGTTTTGGACCGGGTACGCCAGATCGAAACAGTTTGCGCCGCACACGCTGTCCCTTTGATCGCGGCAGCGCTGCAGTTCGTTATGGGCCACCCGGCGGTCCGCAGCGTGATCCCGGGCGCGCGCAGCCCCGCAGAGGTCCGCAGCAACGTCAGCGTCTTTGAAACACCTATCCCGGCCGGCCTATGGTCGGATTTGAAATCTGCCGGATTGATCCGCGCAGACGCCCCATTACCAAAAGGACCCGCACGTGCTGTATAATATCCCTGCCATCCTTTCACCCGACCTTTTGTGGACGCTACGCGCCATGGGCCACGGCGATGAGATCGTGATCGCAGACGCAAATTTTCCGGCCCAAGGGCTGGGCCCCAAATGTCTGCGCCTAGATGGGATCAGCGCCACAGACACCTTGGAAGCGATCCTTGAACTGCTGCCTCTCGATACATTCGTGCCGACGCCTGCGCACACGATGCAAGTCGTGGACGACCCAACCGCCGTGCCTGACATCGTCGGCCATTTCCAATCGCTGATGCCTGACCACACCATTGGATCGCTGGAACGGTTTGATTTCTACGCGCGCTCTGCCAAAGCCTTTGCCGTGATCCAAACCGGCGAAACCCGGCTTTATGGGAATATCATTCTGACCAAAGGTGTCATCGGCACATGAAGATCGACGCCCACCAACATTTTTGGGAAATTGCGCGCGGCGACTATGGCTGGCTGACGCCCGACCTGCCGTTGCTCTACCGTGACTTTCGGCCGGGTGATCTGGAACCCCATTTGGACACCTGCGAAATTGACGGCACCATTCTGGTGCAGGCGGCACCCACGGTGGCTGAAACCCGGTACATGCTGGGCCTCGCGGATAAACACGCGTTCATTCTTGGCGTTGTCGGCTGGGTCGATTTTGACGCCGCCGATGCCGCCGATCAAATTGCGCAACTGGCTCAAAACCGCAAACTGGTCGGGCTGCGACCGATGATCCAGGACATCGCTGACGACCGCTGGATGCTGTCGCAACACCTTGAACCGGCATTCAACGCAATGATCGCCCACGACCTGACCTTTGATGCATTGGTTAAGCCGCAACATTTACCGAGCCTGTACCGCCTGATTGCGCGTTACCCCGATCTGCGCGTGGTGATTGACCATGGCGCAAAACCGGACATCGCCAACGACAATTTTGACGCTTGGGCGTTCCAGATGAGCCAGATTGCCACCAATACCAAAGCCTTTTGCAAACTGTCGGGTCTCGTAACCGAAGCCAAGATCAATTGGGCGCCCTGCCAAATTGCCCCCTATATCGGACATCTGCTGAATATTTTTGGTCCAAATCGATTGATCTGGGGCAGCGATTGGCCGGTTGTGACAGTCGCCTGCGACTACCGGCGTTGGCACGATACGGCACAGAACCTTGCCGGGGCTGATGCTGCAATATTCGGCGGCACCGCGCAAAAGGCGTATCGCCTCGGCTGATCGGATTGCGCTTTGGTGCAAAACCGCGCAGGTTGCTGCGACAGGAGACCGCCATTGATCCGCATTCTGCACACCGCCGACCTTCATCTGGATTCGCCGCTGAAATCGTTGGCGCTGCGCGACGAAGACATGCGCGACAGGGTGCAAACCGCGACCCGTACGGCGTTGGTCCGCATTGTCGATGCCGCGCTGTCCGAAAATGTCAGCGCTCTTCTGATCGCGGGTGACCTGTTTGACGGGGCCGCGCGCAGCGCCAAAACCGCGGCCTTCCTGATCCAGCAGTTGGATCGGCTCGGGGATGCTGCAATTCCGGTGTTTTATATCAAAGGCAATCATGATGCCGAAAACCCGATCACAGGCGAAATTGATCTGCCCGCCCATGTGCACGTCTTTGACGGTCGCGGCGGCAAGGTCCAGATCGCGGACACCAACGTCTGGATCCACGGCGTCAGCTTTAGCGGGCGGCACGCGCCTGACAGTCTGCTGGGTAAATTTGGCGCGCCTGTGCCAGACGCCGTGAACATCGGCATGCTGCACACGTCGCTTACAGGTGCTGCGGGGCATGACACCTATGCGCCCTGCTCCGTTGCCGATCTTGCAAAAACGGGCTTTGACTATTGGGCGCTGGGCCACATTCACACACGCCGCATTTACAGCACAGCGCCCTACATCGTGATGCCGGGCATCCCCCAAGGCCGCGATATCAACGAGGCAGGTGCGCAGTCCGCCACCATGCTGACCATCGACGCAGGCGCGATCACCATTGCCGAAGTTCCGACATCCGCAGTCACCTTTGCGCGGCACAGCATTGACGTGACGGGCATCGAAACCGACACTGATCTGCGCAACCACCTGCGGCAAGCCGTCCACGATCTGGCGCAAGGTGTCACCGACGATGCGGGGATCGTGCGGCTGGCGCTTACCGGGCAGGCCGCCCGCCACTGGCATATCCTGCGCGATCAGGCACTTTGGGATGAAACGATCCATACCTTGGCGCGCGACACCGGCCGGATCTGGATCGACAAGATCAGCTATGATCTGCAGGCCCCCGCAAGTGACGCAGCCCATACGGCCACCGACGAACTGGCGCGTATCATGGCCGCCATCCAGTCAGAAACCGGCTTTACCACCACCATGCAGGACGAGGTTGACGCGATCCTGTCAGACCTGCCCGGCAATATACGCGCCACGCTGCTGCCCGATCCCGCAGCGCTGAACACGCTGAGCCAGCAGATCACCCATCAAGGCGCGACGCAGATGCTTGCCCGCATGAAAGGGGCGTCTGATTAATGCGACTGCGCCAACTCAACCTTGATCTGTTTGGTCATTTCGCAGGCAAGTCCTATGACTTTGGCGTTGTCACCCCCGGTGCACCCGATTTTCACATCATATACGGCCCGAACGAAGCAGGTAAAACCACCACCATGGAAGCCTACCTGCGGCTGCTTTACGGGTTCAGCCAGCGCGAACCCTATGATTTCCAGCACCAACGCAAAAACCTATCGGTGTCGGGCATCCTTGAAACCAGCACCGGTGATTTGACCATCACCCGCTTGCCCACCCGCGCCGGATCACTTGTCGATGCCAGCGGCACACCCCTGCCCGAAACCGCGATTGGGGCACATTTGGCGGGGCTCGCTTTGGACGACTATCGCAATCTGTTGTGCCTTGACGACGACACGATCGAAAAAGGCGGCGACGAAATCGCCAGCAGCAAAGGCGATATCGGCCGGCTGTTGTTTTCCGCCGCCGCCGGGGTCAGCGACCTAAGCGCGGTACTGGACGAAGCCGACGCGCAGGCCAAAGAGCTATACAAAAAATCGGCCACCAAAACAGAAATGGCGCAATTGAAACGCGCATGGACCGAGGTTGACGGCCAGATAAAAGCCCAGGACATTCCCGCGCCCGCCTACCGCAAACTGCGCAAGGCCTTGGATAATGCCGCCATAGTCGAGGCCGAAGCAAGCACCGCCCGCGCAGCGCTGTCCCAACAACTGGCCCAGATTAACGTCCGGCAAACCTGCCTGCCCCTGCTGCAAAAGCTGGACCAGATCGACGCCGATCTAGCCCCAATCGCGCATTACCCGTCAACGCTCGATACTTCTGCCGAAGACCTTGTGCAGATGCTGGCAAGCCAAAGCCAAGCACAGGCCGATCACATACGACTGACCGCAGAAATAGCCGCCCTTCAGACCGCTCGCGACGCACTTCCCGACAAGCCCGCGTACCCGGATCTTGGCAATCGACTGGCGGATTTGGACGGTGTGCGCAGCCGCTTTTCCACCGGACAGGCGGATTTACAGCGACGGCTGGATACGGTCAGCCAATTAGAGATGCAAATGCAGCAGACCGCCGCGCAATTCGGGATGCAAGATACCCCCGCCGCGCTGGTTCTATCGCAGATCAATCTGGCCGCCCTTGAGCAGGCCCGCGCGGACAAACGCGCGGCAGACCAGAAAGTCGCCGACGCCCGCACCGAAATCACAAATCTGGAAGAACGGATTGCCGCCGCGCAAGCCAATCGCAAGCAGGCGAAGCCCACGGACGACACTGTTATCGGCGACATCCTTGCAACCTTCACGGTTGACCAACTTGCCCCGGCCCATGCCGCAGCACAACAGGCCATCGCCGCAGCCCAGCGCCAGTTGGATGATGCTTTGGCCGAATTGACGATCAAGGGGCAGACATTCGACACCGCCCCAACCTGCACCGTCACCGCATCAGAGGCACAAGAGCTTGCCGCGCATTATGACGACCTCGCGCGTAAAATTGCCCAAGCCCGTGATACACGCGATCAGCTGTTCAGCGATGTCGCCGCACAAGAGGCACAGATCAACCAGCGTCTCTCGGGGTCCGGTCTGATCGACGACGCAGCAGCCGCCACGGTCATGGCAGAACGCGATGCGTTGTGGCAGGCGCACCGCAGCGCGCTGTCTGTGCAATCGGCCGATCGTTTTGCCACTGCCATGGCGCAGGTCGATGCCACCATGCGTGCGCGTCTAGCGCAAGCGCATGACGTGGGCGAAATGCAGCAACTGGCGCAGACGGTTGCGGCCACGCGCGCCCGCGCCGAACACGCCCAAACGCTGTTGGACCGGCTGGAGAGCGACCAACAGACAGTCGCCGCGCAGGTGGACGCGGCACGCACATCGCTGCTGTCACATTCGCTGCATCCCGCCGCCTTTGCGCAGTGGGTGCAACATCTTGCCACAGCCCAGCGCGCCAGCCGAAACCTTGATCAGGTGCGGCAATCGTACCGTGCTGTGCTTGAGAAATCGGATCGCTTGATCGCTGCGTTGGCGGCGCATATCGCGCTGGATCGTCCCGATTTCGAAACCTTGGTTGCCCACGCCCGCCAACGTGACGCCGCCGCGCGCGACTTGCGCGAAGCGCTCGCATCCGAACAAGGTGCCTTGGATACGCTGCATGCTGACCATGCAAAGCGCACCGAGGCCCATCAAGCGCTGACCGCCCAAGCAACCACGGCGCACGAAACGTGGTCCGCATTGGTCGCTGAAAATTTCGCGGGTGCAGTCAGCGCGGCACAGCTTGACCTGACACTGGAACCCTTGCGTGACATGCGCGACCTTGACCAAGATCACGCCAAAGCCGTGCACAGGGTCGCAACCATACAAGACGATATCGCGCAATTCACGAACGCCATCACAGCACTGGCCAATCACGTCGGCTGCACGCCTGCATCCGACCCGTTGACCACATTCGCGCAACTGCGCGATCTTGCACAACAGGCCGATGACGACACGCGCAAACACACGGAATTATCGCAACAGTTAACCGCCGCGACCACCGCCCACACACAGGCCGCACAAACGCTTGCCGATATTGATCGCAAGGTGAAAACGCTTGGCCAGTCATTTGATGCGCACATTCCCTCGAACACCCTGTCTGATCTGCGGGCCGCTGTCCAACATAGCCAGACTGCACAGGCGCTGCGACGCACCAAACAGGATTTGGAAACACAAATCTGCGGGCATCTGGACACTGCCGACATCACCGATGCGCGCGACCAGTTGGCGCAAACCAGCGCCGCCGATCTTGAAGCGCAGGCCATGCAGATAAATGCTGAACTTGAAACGGCGCAGGCGGGCTGGCAACAAGCCATCGCAGAACGCGCGGCGGCGCAATCAGCCCTGCGTGCGGTGACTGGCGATGCCGACATCGCGCGCCTTAGCGAACGCAAAGCAACGATCGAATTGCAAATGCAGGAGACGGCGCTGCGCTATCTGTCCTTGCGCGCCGGACACCGGTTGGCAGAAGACGCGATCCGCCGTTACCGCGACACCCACCGCAGCGGCATGATGCTGGCCACACAAACCGCCTTTGCCGAATTGACTGACGGCGCCTACACCCACCTGCAAACCCAACCCGACGGTGCCAACGAAGTGCTGATCGCGATCAGCGCGTCCGGTCAGGCAAAGCGTGCGCAAGACATGTCCAAAGGAACGCGGTTCCAGCTTTACCTTGCGTTGCGGGCCGCGGCCTATGAACAACTTGCCACCCAAGGCACCTGCCTGCCGTTCTTTTGCGACGACATCTTTGAAACCTTTGATGAAACGCGGACACAAGCCGCCTGCAAGATGCTCGCACGGATCGGGCAGCGCGGGCAAGCTATCTATCTGACACACCATCGGCATGTGGTGGATATTGCGCGGGCCACCTGTGGCGACGCGGTGCGGGTGCACGACATCTGACCACGATCGTGGCGGCTGTGTCGGATCGGAAATCCCGAAGTGTCTATTCCGGTGTCTCAGACGTCGCTTTGATATAGTCAGCGCCCCCCGATCCGCCTTATCACACACAACAGACCTGACCACATGCGGTCCAACCGAGCTGGAGCTGTTTTCGCCATGACCAATTTCGCCCTTCGTGTGCAATGCAAATCGACCCGTGGGATCGTCGCCGCGACCTCGACGTTTTTGGCCGAACAAGGATGCAATATCACCGACAGTTCGCAATTCGACGACAGCGACACCGGCAACTTTTTCATGCGCAACAGCTTCAGGTCCGAAACCGGTGTAACCTTGGCCGAACTCGAGGCCCGCTTTGCGCCGATCGCCGCCCAATTCAACATGACGTCCGAATTTTTCGATGAAACCGCCAAACCCAAAGTGATCATCATGGTGTCGCGCTTTGGACATTGCCTGAATGACCTGCTTTACCGCTGGCAAATTGGCGCGCTGCCCATCGATATTGTCGGGGTTATCTCGAACCATATGGACTATCAAAAAGTCGTCGTGAACCATGATATCCCGTTCCACTGCATCAAAGTCACCAAAGAAAACAAACCCGACGCCGAGGCCCGGATCATGCAGGTTGTCGACGACACCGGCGCAGAGCTGATCGTGCTGGCGCGGTATATGCAAATCCTGTCAGATGACATGTGCAATAAAATGTCGGGGCGGATCATCAACATCCACCACTCTTTCCTGCCGTCGTTCAAGGGCGCCAATCCCTATAAACAAGCATTCGAGCGCGGCGTGAAACTGATCGGGGCCACATCACACTATGTGACTGCCGACCTTGACGAAGGGCCGATCATCGAACAAGACACCACGCGCGTCACCCATGCCCAATCGCCCGACGACTACGTGTCACTGGGGCGCGACGTCGAAGCCCAAGTTCTTTCGCGCGCCATCCACGCCCACATCCATGGCCGCGTGTTTCTTAACGGCAACAAAACCGTCGTCTTCCCCGCCTCTCCCGGCTCTTACGCGTCTGAACGGATGGGGTAATCCAGAAACACCCTGTTCACAGGCGCTACCTTCAGACACCTTTCCGTGATTTTGAATCCGAAGTGATATTGGATCAAACCCAATCACAGCATCCCTAGCGGATTTGGCGTTGGCTGAATCGTGTCAAATGCGTCCAGAATCGCCGCGCGCATCTTGTCGGGAAAATCTGCATAACGAGCGGGATTTTAATCGTGCATCGACCCAGAGCTTCGTGAACAGCTCTTTTTGCTTTGCGCACTAGACGGACGTTTGACGCGGCATAAGGCGGGGCTGGTGGTCGCTGTACGCCCACCCAAGTCCGATTGGATTGCCTTGCAATCGGTAAAACGTGCGCAACCCAAAATCTCTGGCCTGATGTGCCCGGCCAAGTATGCGGTCGCGTATTATTCGGTACCGCGCAGAAAGACACGCGCGGCGTAAACTGCGGCGCAAATATGCGCCGCAGTTATTGTAGTATCAGAGCGAAAGCGTCTTTTCGACGTTCTTCACTTGTACGCGTGCCATACCCAAGTTGGCGCTTTTTTTGTCAAGCGCAACATAGAGGAAGACTGTTGGTGTCTTTTCCAAGGGGCGGATCAGGTGAAACTGCTTGCCCAGTGTGATCAGAATGTCGTCGATGCTGTCGTTAAGACCCAGCATTTCGATCGCGGCCAGTTTTGCCTTAACAACTTCTGTGTTCGCAGCGCCTGCAGCTTCTAGATCCAGCGAACCGCCACCTTCGGACGCCATCATAAGGCCTGTTTCGCTGTCAACAAGGCAAGCCCCGATAAAGCCACCGATGGATGAGAGTGCAGTGATATCTATAGACATATTTTCTTCCTTACTAGTTAATATCTCAGGGGAGGTTTCCCCTTTGTTTTCATGAGGTACCAAGATTGTCTTGGATCTCAATTCTGTTTTTGAAACGCGCGGCGTTTCGGTTTCATTTGCCGCGGCTACCTTGGGCCTATCGTTTACGGCAAGTGATTCTTTATCCTTGTTGACACGCGGCAATAACACTTCGGCGGCGACGCTTTGATCGGCGTCATGCTGCGGCTTATCACCGCTAAACGTGTTATTTGATTGACTAAATGCGGCACCAAGGCTGTCATTTGAAGTCATTTTTGTGTCTTCGGGAACCTTTGTCACGCCGCTTTGAACGCCGCGCATCTGCGGTTCAACGGCGTTAGGGATTTCGGCTGAAGGCATTCCACGGAAAGGCTTTGAAATGCCTTCCCGTTCAAGGCGTTCCGCGCGATGCGCCTCGGAAACGGCGGTGCGGGCTTCCAGTGCTGCGACCAGAGCCGCAGCGCCGCTCGCGTGCCAACTATCCGCGCTTTTGCTATGGGCGATTTTTGCCGACACCGGTAAAATGGACTGGAACGATTTTCCTGCGTCGCGCTCGCACCGCTTCAGAATACGCTTCACGTCGCTCTGCTTCGCAACAAGGTCAATGCGTGTCACAGCAAGTATGCTGTTATCTTGTAGCTGGTATGGGACGCTGTCCCAAGCCGCGCTTTCAGTTTGACGCCACGCCTGACTTGCTGCCGTGCACCAAACGACAAAATCGACATGGGGTGCAATCAGTCCGACGATATCATCAGCAAGATTGGGGTCTGAAATGCCCGGGGTATCAATAATATCTTTGTTGCGCAGGATGTCGGACGGCAGTGTACACCGAATGACCAACTTTTCGCTTAGATTGTCAAAGTCGCCTTCGAAATTCTCAATCGCAGATAGCGTTCCGTCGTATTCAAGCGCCTCGACCTTCCGGTGTTCGCCGTAGGTCAACCACACGGTCGGCAATCTGGTTGCCGTCACCCGCGCTGGCAAAAGCCGTGTGCCCAACAATAAATTCAGCAGCGACGATTTTCCAACGCTGTACTCGCCCATTAACGCAAAACATGGCTTTTGCGCGGACCAATCCGACATAATAGATTTGGCTGAATTGGTTACAGGATCAACCATGCTGTGAACCTACCAAGGATAGGTTCGCCTGATCGCGTGAAATACCTTGCAACGCAGTGCGCAAGGATTGCAAAGCGTCGAGCCGCTGGCGCACTTCGCTTTCTAAGCCATAGGATTTGCGTTTGTTTGCACCGTCTGCACTAGTTTCGGGCGCGCTGATATTGCGCATTGTGGCGCTATGCGTGTCTATGAATTCCTGCAACTTTGAACGCACAGTCGCGACATAGTCCTGAAGATAAGTTTCCTTAAGTTCGGCGATCGTCGCCAACATTTCTTCCGCGGCAAGCTTTTCGAATTTATCGACATAGCTGGCGGCTTTGCGTTGTTGTGACGTCAGTCGCCCCAACCAGCCAACACTAAGATCGATGGTCATTGTCTTCATCAAGAAAACTGGTGTCTTCGGGCGACCAAAGGCCGGACCCACGACGGGAAACAGGCCCTCGTTCCGGCCCAAAATGTCAGCATATAGCGCGACAATACTATCCACAGCTTCTTGCATAATCTTGCTGAGCTGTACGGTGAAACTATTCGCAAAACCGTTATAGCCGTCGATCAGTTCACGACGCAGGTCGTCGGTCTGGGGTGTCCAGGTCTTAATCCCCTTGCCCTTGGTGGTCGCGTTCTTCAGCTCGCGGGATTCTTTGACAATAAACGACTGGTATGCGCCTGACATCGCGTAGGACGACATTTCGATTGCACTATTTGCCAAGCGATCAAAGTCTGCGTTCAATTTCGTACGAATTTCCGACATGCGAACGAAAACCGCGCTGATATCAGTGCCAATGCCAGAGGGGGCCCGTTCACTGAGCACCTCTTCCAATACAATCGCGGACCCGTTCACCAAGTCCAGACATTCATCCCGAAAACTTTCAACCGCAGGCCAAGTCACGTCTTCGGACGATTTTTTATCGAGCGTTTCACGCAGCTGTTGAATCCCGGACATGTCGGGTCTGGCTGCCGCGTCTTCCAGACTAACAGATTCGTCGATGGACCCTGATTTCGCACTGCCGAAAACGATCGGTATCTGGTCTGATATGTTTCGGTCCCGCAGGGTGCGCCTGATATAATGGCCGATCTCAACGATCTGCTCGTCCGGATGCTCCAGTTCATCGATTCGGTTCACAAACAGGACTATCTGCTTATGGTGCAGGCCCATAATGATATTGATCAACCCGATGTCGACCGTGCTTAGGGCCTGATGCGCGCTTAGTACGATTACGCAAATGTCTGAATTTGCTAGGTTATCAAGCGTCACAGCCTCGCGCACAAGGAACGGGTCATTCACGCCGGGCGTATCTGACAGCACGACAGGCATCGGGAACGATGGATCCTCAAGGTACAAAATCGCGGATTTTGTCAGGTCTGCAAAACGGCCGCTGTCATTGGATGCGTCGTCACTATCGTCACCCATACAAACGTAACGGTTGATCAATGCGGAATCGAACTCTGAAAAACGGTGCTGATTTCCCAACAGAAGGCTGAAATTTGCGCCCAGACGTTTCTGGGCGTGCGATTTCAATGCGCGCACCTGATCGCGCATGTCTTCCGCTTCGCGGTCAAAGTTGGTGCGGCCCGCCATTTCGCCCAGCCTGCCGCCCATTTCTGTCATTCTGTCCCATTCGCCTTTGTCGAAAAACTGGAACACGACGCCTGTTTTTACGGGTGATGGCGCATTCACATGCAGGGACGTGATGACCGAAGTCCATGGGTTTACATCTGACGGCAAAAGCCCCGGACGCCCGATCAGCGCATTCGTCAAGGCAGTTTTACCTGCCTTCACTTGACCAACGATCGAGATACGCGTCCCAATCTGTGGGATGCTGCGCTGCAATTCCAGGGTCCGCGCAACAGCATCGGAAACAACAAGGTGTTCCATGTCGTTGGCGATGACCGAGAGTCGATCAACTGCATCCTTCACTGCACGCGATTTAACAAAAGCGGCATCACGCAAGGTTTTTGGCTGGTAAGGCTCACCTGAAAACACGGACATAGGACGATCCAACATACTGGGTACACACAAAATAATCTGGAAGTAATGACGATAATGTAAAATCCGCCTCACAACCATGGCAACATACACGTAATGGCGGGAATGTGAAGATTTTGATAGCTCTGCTTTAGGTGGTCTTGACAGCGCAATTATAGTGCGAATCCGAGAGTCGCCATGACCGTCCTTGCGTGCGCCTCTTGTGTCGCAACACGCTGGTCTCTTCAAGTCGCCGATGTGTGTCAACATTCACGAAGCTGCGTATCAGTGCACATGACCGGTTCGTGCAGCAATTCGGCATTCGTGTGATCTTAAATGCTGGCCGGGCAAAAGCGCACCTTACCCTGCATCTACCTCATAGCTCTTTGCCAGCGCGCCTTGCGCTGCCGCCTCCCAACATATTCAGGATTTCCATATGGGCGCAAAGCTGATCGTGATGGCCCGCTATATGCAAGCTATTGCTTGTCCTAACATCACGGTATCGCGGCACTTCGCCGTGCTTCAACTGCAAATTTTTTAGATCAACCCAGAATCCTTTAATCTTTAGAGGAATTTAGGCTCCATCTAATTTCACGTTCATAATTTTTTAACACTGTTCAGTTTGCGAGATCAAAGTTTCGCTAGACTCAGTCCACAACCCTAAGTTTAGTTAGCAGTAAGAACAGTACCAAGTTGCGCTGTGGTTTCACGCAGGCAAAAAGTCAAATATACGGACTTAAACTATGGCACTTATCGCAGTTGACCTTTCTAGTGGTGACCAAACAATCAACGCGACCGATACCGGCGGCGACACAACCAACACGGTGGATATAACTGCACTAGGCTCAGGTACGCTAACGATTGATGGTGTGAGCGTAGAGATCGGCAGTATTGCCGGTATTATTGCCGCTGCGGCACCAACTTTCGAGGTCGTTAACGGTGCGAACCTCGACTTTGATCAGGGACTGACAAGCCTCAACGCGTTGAGTAATCTTTCCTTCATCATTAACGACAGTTCGACCGTCACCTATGATAGCGGCACTATCGGCGTAGCGTCCGGGTTGCTGACATCTATGGATGTTACCTTTAACGGCGCAGAGGACGGAAATTTCACGTATGTACCGCCGGCGATTAGCTTGCTTTCAACGATCACAATCAACGTTCACGGCATGGAAAAATTTGACAACCTCGCAGTAGACGGGCGAAGCAACCTCACGTTTTCCTATAACGCCGCGACAGAGACAGGAACGGTTACCAGCGGCGGCGGACTCCTCGGGACCAGTGTCTCATATGTCATCACCGGGATGACTCAGGCACAGGCTGACTACATCACGGCTGACCTTGTCGACACCGGTACGGATGAATGGGTGATCGGTGACACGTTTATCATGCCGGTTTGCCTGACAACAGGGACGTTTATCAAAACACCGGGCGTCGGGCGCTTGATCGAAACCCTCTCAGCCGGAGACTATGTTCTGACACTTGATCACGGGCCTCAGAAAATCCGCTGGATTGGTCGCTCATTCATATGCGCCCCAAAATGCGCACAAAATCCAAAGTTGCGGCCAATTCGGTTCAAACGCGGATCATTAGGGTGTGGCAGGCCAACCCGCGATCTGCTGGTTTCACCGCAACATCGCATGCTTCTTTGCTCTAAGGTCGCAGAGCGAATGTTTGGCAGCTTCAATGTGCTGATCCCGGCGATAAAGCTGATCAGCTTGCCTGACGTCGAGGTGGCTTCTGCACCAGAGGGGGTCACATATATGCATCTGCTATTTGATGCACACGAAGTTGTATTTGCAGAAGATGCGCCCGTCGAAAGCTTGTTGTTGGGCCCGATGGCCCGCGAGGCGCTTCACCGCGATCAGCTTGAGGAAATCCGCGCAATCTTCCCCGAGCTGTATAGCGCTGCCACCCCACTCGTTTCAGCGCGCTGCATTGCTGATGGCCGCAGGGGCCGACGGCTCATCGCGCGGCACATAAAAAACGGCGTCACCACACTTACGATAGAATCCGATAAATGGCCCGTCACACGGGCACCGAAAACCCGACTAAATAAATTATGAAAAAGTAAGCATAGTCAGTCATACCAACAACGCCACAAAGAAATGCGTGGCGCACCTGATGTTGCCTCTGGATCGGGCGGTGCCTCATCCAGCCTGTTCAGAGTTTTCATCTGCGTATAGATTGCCTCTTCCGTCTGCATCGCCTCGCCGAGCGTCATATAGGCCCAAAACCCCAGCATCCGGATGATCCGCGCCTGATACCCCGGCCTCATCGCCCGCTAGAATTTCCTGACGCTTTCATCCAGCCGCAGCGTGACCTACATTTTTTGATTCTGCGACGTCACGATCAGGTTCCAGCATGCGCCGCGGCAGCAGCACCCTGTCACGCAGATCCAGTGAAAGGTCAGACTACGCCCTATTTTTATCCATACAGGTCCCGCATCATTTTTTGAGAGTGATCCGAGCGGCTTTGAAAATCTGCCGCATAAGTTTCTTCTTATTGGTCAATATGATACACGTGCATTCACAGCCCGCAAACAACCTTGCGTTGACGTGCGCCGTAATGCCGAGATTTCGCCGACAAAAAAACGATCTGTCGATTTTGCTTGATTTTTTGTTTGTTTGACGTCAGATGGGTTTGGCAGACGTTATCCAACTCGACCACTGTTTTCCTATCCGGCTACAGTCTTTCGATCTTGCACTGACTAAGCCAAACCGTCGCAATTCTGCGGATGGTACTGATAAATAAAGGAAAACACGATGGCTACTGGCACCGTGAAATGGTTCAACACAACTAAAGGCTTCGGCTTTATCGCTCCCGATGGTGGTTCTAAGGACGTTTTCGTTCACATCTCCGCTGTTGAGCGTTCTGGCCTGACAGGTCTGCGCGATGATCAGAAAGTTACTTTCGACATCGAAGCTGGCCGTGACGGCCGCGAATCTGCGATCAACCTCGCACTCGCATAAGCTAATTCAAGATTATGGCGCGTACCTTGTACGCGCCATAATCTACAGGCAGTTACATGCCCACAAACATACAATCCCCCAAAATTCTTGATTTTGTTGCTGAATCTGGCATTCTGGATTCGCGACGTTGAATAATCGACCACTGTCCTCTTTTCGGCCCAGTCATTCGATCCAACTTTGACCGAGCCGATCCGCTGCATCCCGTGAGCGGAATAATTGAAGGAAGACAACGACATGGCATCAGGCACTGTCAAATGGTTCAATACCACAAAAGGTTACGGCTTTATCGCTCCCGATGGTGGATCAAAAGATATTTTTGTTCATATTTCGGCAGTTGAGCGTTCTGGGCTGACGGGTCTACGCGATGATCAAAAGGTCACTTTTGACATCGAAGCTGGCCGGGATGGTCGTGAAAGTGCAGTTAACCTGAATGTAACTGACTAAACTCAGAAACACGAAGCAAAATGGCGCCCTCGGGATGGGCGCCATTTTGTTCAGTCTTGAAGAACGAATGTGATTTTCAACACGACCCGGTATTCGCTGATTTGACCGTCCGAGACAGTCACTTTTTGATCCGAGACCCAAGCACCAGTGATCCCTTTTAAAGTTTTTGATGCGCGCCTCACACCGCTCTCGACGGCGTCTTCGAATGACTTTGTCGAGCTCGAGATGATCTCGGTGACCTTTGCAATAGACATAGCATTACCTCCCTTGGTTCACTGTTTCACGTGCATCCACGATAGGCTACTCTCCTTTTACGGCAAGTGCTAAGATCGCAGGCCCAAGGTCTTCTACAATTAAACGCACGCCCGCGGCATTTGGATGTAATCGGTCAGCTTGGAAAAACCTGGCCAGATCGTCGGGTGTCTGCGCCTTTGCGCGGATGCCCGCAAAAATATCTTCATAATACGAAATGTCGTATTTTGTGGCCAGCGCCGGGTACATTCCGTCAAATGCGTCTTTGTAATCAGGACCGTAGTTTGCGCCGACCTCCAACCCGACAAGCAGCATCTCGACGCCAGCGACGTGACCTGCGTCCAGTATCGCATCAAGGTTTTCCCGGCTTACCGCCGGATCAATGCCGCGCAGGTAATCATTGCCGCCAAGCGCGACGATCATCGCGTCCACATCTGGGGTCAACGTCCAATCGACGCGGCTGCGGCCGCCGGCCGTTGTATCACCGGACACGCCCGCATTGATCAGCCGGATATCGGCGCCCTGCGCATCCAACCAGGCCTGCATTTGCGGCACGAAACCATCGCTTTGTGGTAACCCGTAGCCCGCCGTCAAACTGTCACCCAATGCCGCAATCGTGACCGTCTGCGCCTGCGCGGCACTGGTTGTTAGGAAAACAGCGATAGTAAGGTTGCGCAGACCTGCACGCGCACCATATCCATCATATACTTCTTGACCAAAGGCCTTTTGAATGACCGATCCTGTGTTGAAAATTACCGACGTCAATCTTTCACTGAACGGAAATGCAGGGCAGGTTGCGATTTTACACGATGTTTCGCTCACTGTGACATCAGGCGAGACAGTGGGTCTTATCGGGCCTAGCGGGTCGGGCAAATCATCTCTCCTCATGCTGATGGGCGGGCTGGAACAGGCGACATCTGGCAGTATTCTTGCCCTTGGCCAAGAACTAACTGCCATGACCGAAGACCAACTGGCACGCTTTCGTAGGGATCATATGGGGGTGGTCTTCCAATCTTTCCACCTGATCCCCACGATGACAGCATTGGAAAACGTCGCGACCCCGCTGGAGCTGGCAGGTGTCAAAGATGCGTTTGCACGTGCAGAGGAAGAATTGCGCGCTGTGGGTCTGGGGGACAGGATCAACCATTACCCCAGCCAGATGTCAGGCGGCGAACAACAGCGCGTGGCCTTGGCCCGGGCATCTGCACCAAGGCCGCAAATCCTGCTGGCTGACGAACCTACAGGCAATTTGGACGAAACAAACGGGCAAGCGATCATGGATTTGCTGTTTGACCTGCGTGATCGGCATGGAGCGACATTGATTATGGTCACACACTCCAGCGAATTAGCGGCGCGATGTGATCGGGTTGTGCGCTTACGCGATGGTCGTGTTGATGTCACCGCACAGGTCGCCGCATGACGCTGCGTATCGCGTCCCGATTTGCGATGCGCGAACTGCGTGGCGGTTTGCGCGGGTTTCGCGTTTTTTTGGCCTGTCTTGCGTTAGGGGTGGCCGCAATTGCCGCCGTGGGCACAGTGCGCGCGGGGATCGAGGCAGGATTGAAACGCGATGGCGCGGCTTTACTGGGTGGCGATGCCGAAGTTGAATTCACCTACCGCTTTGCCCGCGACGCAGAACTTGAATGGCTTTACAGTATCGCGGACAAAATTTCCGCAACAGTCGAGTTCCGGTCGATGGCCGTCGTCGGTGAAGAGCGGGCGTTGACCCAAGTCCGTGCTGTTGACGATGCCTACCCGCTGATCGGCGATGTCGGATTGGATCCGCCGATGCCGATCGCGGCCGCCTTGGCAAACTATGGCGGCGTGATGGAGCGTGTCTTGGTGGATCGTATGGGGTTGAAACCCGGCGACACCTTTAAACTTGGCACCCAAGAATTTACTTTGCGTGCAGTCCTTGAGCACTATCCAGACAACGTTTCGGGCGGATTTGGATTGGGGCCACGGACCATCGTGCGCACAGACGCGCTGGCGCAATCGGGCCTCCTCACCGAGGGTACGCTCTTTTCGACCCAGTACCGGCTTGATCTTCCTGATGGCGCGTCGCTGGCAAACCTGGGCAACCGCGCACGCAACAAATTTGGGAACGACGGTTTGCGCTGGCGCGACAGTCGCCGCGGTGCCGGCGGAACAGCCATATTTATTGATCGGATCGGCGCCTTTCTGGTTCTTGTCGGGCTTTCTGGGCTTGCGGTCGGCGGCATCGGTGTGTCGTCCGCCGTAACCGCATATCTCGCGGGTAAAACCAACGTCATTGCGACACTCAAAACACTGGGCGCGACGCGGGCGATTATTTTCCAGACCTACTTTATCCAGGTGGGTATTCTGGCGTCGATCGGGATCGTCGCCGGACTGATTTTGGGCGCGGGCCTCCCGGTCCTTCTTGGCCCTTTGATCGCTACGCAATTGCCGATTCCGGCAATTTTTACCTTTTATAGCGCCCCGTTAGTCGAGGCAGCGGTTTATGGCGTGCTTGCCGCGCTCATCTTTACACTTTGGCCGTTAGCCAAGACCGAAGATATTCGTGCCGCCACCCTGTTTCGTGATGCATTATCGGCGGGGGGCGTGCTGCCACCGCGCAAATATATTGCGACTTTGATCGCGCTGGTCATTCTTTTGATTGCAGCGGCAATTTGGTTTTCCGGCACAGCATTGCTAACCCTTTGGACCGCCGGCGGAATCGCAAGCGCGTTGGGGATTTTGGTAGCTGCGGCGTGGATCATCCGCTGGATCGCCCGCCTGTTGCGGGTTCCTGCACGGGGCGACCCGGCCCTGCGATGGGCAGTCGGCGCCATCGGCACCAAGGGCAGCGATACAACGTCAGTTGTCTTGTCTCTCGGGCTTGGGCTTGCTGTGCTTGCGGCAGTGGGCCAAATTGACGGCAACCTGCGCAACTCATTTTCGGACGAATTACCGGCAGTTGCGCCCAGCTATTTCTTTGTTGATATCCAACCCGATCAAATTGACGGTTTTCAAGCACGGCTAGACAATGATCCCGCTGTCAGCCGGGTTGAGACTGCGCCGATGTTGCGCGGTATCATCACCCAAATCAACGGCGACTCTGCACAAAAAGTGGCGGGGGGCCATTGGGTCGTGCGCGGTGACCGTGGCATCACCTACGCAGACGCGCAGCCCAAAGGCACCGAAGTGACCGCCGGGCAATGGTGGCCCGAAGGCTACACGGGCCCGCCGCAAATCAGTTTCTCACAAGAAGAAGGGGCCGAGATGGGCCTGAAACTGGGCGACACAATGACGATCAGCGTTTTGGGCCGCGATATCACAGGGGAAATCACCAGTTTTCGCAATGTGAGCTGGGAAGACGCCGGGATCGGGTTTGTGCTTGCGCTGAACCAATCGGCGCTTGCGGGTGCGCCACACAGTTGGATCGCGACGGTATATGCCGAACCGCAAGCCGAGGCCGCGATCCTAAGAGACCTTGCGACCGCTTATCCCAACATCACCGCGATCAGGATCCGCGACGCGATTGATCAGGTGATCGAACTTTTCTCAGGGATCGCGGCGGCGACACGCTATGGCGCGTTGATGACGCTGTTAACAGGGTTCTTAGTGTTAATCGGCGCCGCGGCAGCCGGTGAACGCACGCGCACCTACGAGGCAGCGGTTTTGAAAACGCTCGGCGCATCGCGGCTAAGTATTTTGACGAGCTTTGCGCTGCGCGCAGGGCTTTTGGGTCTGTCTGCGGGCATTGTCGCCTTGGCTGCGGGGATTTTGGGCGGGTGGGCTGTGACCACATTTATCATGGACACAGGGTACAGTATTATCTGGGCAAACGCATTTTTGATCATTGGCGGTGGTATCGCTGCATCGGTGGCCGCTGGCCTTGGGTTTGCGTGGCGGTCACTGGGGGCGAAACCTGCATCTGTGCTGCGCGCACGCGAGTGACCGATCATGCATTCTGGTTATCCCCGCCCCGTTCACCGTGGGACGCACGATGATCGGGACGCTAGACCTGAAAATGTGATCGCACCTGTGCAAATCGCGCATTGGCAACCCCTTGGCGCCCACGCATCCCGCAATGTTGCTTGCACCTTTGGCGGTTGCTTTAATCCAGCTTTGGTTTGACCTGCAACAACGGCATCAGATCAGCCATTTCCGGACCACGTTCGCGCCCGGTCACCGCCTTGCGCAACGGCATGAATAGCCCACGTCCTTTACGGCCGGTTTCGGTTTTCACCAAATCGGTCCAATGGGCCCATGTTTCATGCGTGTAAGGTGGGTTATCGAGCAAAAAGAACGCCTGACTGATAAAGTCGCGATCTTCTTCTGCGACCAACGGTGTCGCACCATCGCGGAACAAGGTCCACCATGCGGCCACGTCATCCAGCGTATTGATGTTGTCGCGCACCAGCATCCAGAAAGGCGCAGCAATGGCGTCTGGCACACCAGCCGACGCTAAGACATCCGCGACATCGCCATGATCCAATGTTGCCAGATACCGCGCAGTCAGCGGACCAAGGTCAGCGGCGTCAAATTTCGTTGGCGCAGACCCGAATTTTGACAGATCAAAACCCGCGACAACCTCTTGGATGTTGGCGCGCAGTTCCACTGGTTCGGACGATCCAAGGCGGGCCATCAGTGACAGGACAGCCTGTGGCACAATCCCTGCCTTGCGCAAATCGCGCAGCGCCAACGTACCCAGCCGTTTCGACAGTGCCTCGCCTTGCGGTCCGGTCAGCAACGAGTGGTGAGCAAAGCGCGGAGGTGTACCACCCAGTGCTTGAATAATTTGAATTTGGGTGGCCGTATTCGTGACGTGGTCCGACCCACGTACAATATCGGTGATCCCCATTTCCACGTCATCCACAACGGACGCCAGTGTATAAAGAATTTGACCATCATTCTTGAACAAAACAGGGTCGCTGACAGACGCGGCATCGATCGAAATGTCGCCAATAATCCCATCGGCCCATTCGATCCGTTCGTGATCAAGCTTGAACCGCCAATGCGACCCGCGCTCGGCACGCAGCGCATCCTTTTCGCTCTCGCTCAGGGCCAGCGCCGCCCGGTCATAGACCGGCGGCTTGCCCATGTTCAGTTGCTTTTTGCGCTTCAGGTCAAGTTCGGTTGGCGTCTCAAAGCATTCATACAACCGTCCCATGTCGATCAGCTTTTGCTTTGCCATGGCATAGCGATCCATACGCAAGGACTGCCGTTCAAAACGATCCCATGTGATTCCAAGCCATGTCAGATCTTCTTTGACCCCCTCGACATACTCTTCCTTCGACCGCTCGCCGTCGGTGTCATCGATCCGCAGGACAAACTGCCCCCCATTTTGGCGTGCAATCGCATAGTTAAACAGCGCCGCACGTAGGTTGCCAATGTGCAG
Organism: Yoonia sp. SWMV100; assembly: GCF_056108365.1. NCBI lineage: Bacteria > Pseudomonadati > Pseudomonadota > Alphaproteobacteria > Rhodobacterales > Paracoccaceae > Yoonia > Yoonia sp. SWMV100. The sequence goes on from NZ_JBWBAQ010000002.1 coordinate 902,558, forward strand.
CCAGCCAGTGGGTGATGGGGCAAATCTGGTGATGGTCATATCGGGTTCTCCTGTTGACATCGCCTTGTCACACCGGGTGCGATTTGTCTACCGCTGGCTATGGATTGGACGCGCGCAATCTATCGGAACGCGGGTCCATGTGCCCAAATCGTCAGTGAACGCCGCAATCCGCGTGTCACCGGCGTGACGCGGTGCAGCACATAGCTTGGAAAAACAGTGACGCTGCCACGTTCTGATTTTGCAACAAGCACCTGCGCGGATGGCATCAATTCCAAACGTCCGCCATCATAGTCGTCCGGACTAGACAGTTGCGCGACCATCGTCAGTTTGCGCTGGCTCGCCAAGGCCCCGTCGCCAATGTCCGCGTGCCAGTCAAAATGCCCCTCACGGTCGGCATCGTAACTGGCGATTTGCGGGCTTTCATGAAAGGCGGTCAAATCAAAGGAAAATGTGCGATTTGCCGCGCGCACGATATCGATGATCTGTGCCATGACCCACCCTTGACCCGGTACATCATCCACCCAAACCAGATCAGCGCGGCGCATATTATGATCGCGATTGTTCCCAACCAGCTTTGCGTCTTGCGACGTTGCTGATTGGGCGATGACCGTCAAACGGTCGCATTGGCCGGACGAAAAGCCGTCGGCCATTGTGAAATGTGTCAGCAAAGAAGAATGCACCTTATGATCCGTTTTGCTGATCATAAGTCCACCGCGTCACAGCTGCGCACACGCGCGCGACAGTTCTGTCGCTTACGTGCTTTGCAGGTCAGCTATTGTCACGCCAACGGTTCACAATCGGATAGCGCCGGTCAAGCCAGAATGCCCTATTCGACAGGCGCGGACCTGGCGCGGATTGGAACCGTTTATATTCACTGATGTAGATCAGGTGCTCTACGCGCTTGACGATATCGCGGTCGTAACCGGCCGCCACACAGTCGGCCACCGACGCCTCTTTATCCACCAGCATCGTCAGAATGCCGTCCAGAATATCGTAAGGCGGCAAGCTGTCCTCGTCTTTTTGGTCAGGACGCAATTCAGCTGATGGCGGTTTGTCGATAATCGCGACCGGGATCACTTCGCCCGCGGGCCCCTGCATCCAATCGCGGTGGTTGGCATTCCGCCAGCGACAGGTTTCAAAGACGCGCGTTTTATACATGTCTTTGATCGGGTTATATCCACCCGCCATATCGCCATAGATCGTCGCGTACCCCACTGCGACCTCGGATTTATTGCCGGTTGTCAGCAGCATTTCACCGAATTTATTCGATTGCGCCATCAACAGAACGCCGCGCAGGCGCGACTGAATATTTTCTTCGGTCAAATCCGCCGGCAAATCGCCAAATAATGGCGCAAGCGCTTCGGTCACGGCGGCGCGCGGTCCCGCGATGCTGACTGTATCATATTTCACGCCCAGCGCCTTTGCAGCCGCCGCCGCATCATCCAGCGATGCCTGCGATGTGTACTCCGAAGGGAGCATAACGCAGCGCACATTTTGTGGACCCAGCGCATCTGTGGCAATCGCCGCCACGATTGCACTGTCGACACCGCCAGACAGACCCAGCAGCACCTTTTTGAAACCCGTCTTGCGCATATAGTCTCGCAAGGATTCAACCATCACCCGATAGTCCTGCGCGATATCATCGGGCAGGGTCGCCAATGGACCTGGCACTGCCTCCCATCCGTCATCCGTTTGGCGAAAATCCACATGGGCAATCGCGCTATCAAACACAGGCATTTGCAGCGCCAACTGTCCGCCCCGGTTCAACACAAACGATCCACCATCAAACATCTGGTCGTCTTGCCCGCCGACCATATTCACATAGACCAGCGGCACGTTGTTTTCGACAACACGCGCCACCATGGTCTGCATGCGGATCGGAAACTTGTTGCGAAAATAAGGGGACCCGTTGGGCACGATCAAAATCTCGGCACCTGTTTCGACCATCGCCTCGGCCACATCTGGGTACCACGCATCCTCGCAGATGGGGCTTCCGATGCGCGGACCAACGCCTGTCGAATATGGACCGGAAATATCACTGCTTTTGAACAGCCTGACTTCGTCAAACACGTTGAAATTCGGCAGGAAATGCTTGCGCATCGTCGCGACAATTTTCCCGCCTTGTAAAATGAAATAGGCGTTAAACAAACGGCCGTTTTCAAACAGCGGGCCACCAATCGCCAAAGCAGGGCCATCCGCGCAATCAGCCGCCAACGCAAGGATATGCACCATTGCGTCCGCAACAAAGGCGGGCTTATGCACCAGGTCTTGGGTTTGATAGCCCGTAATAAACATTTCAGGCAACGCGACGATATTTGCATCTGCGTCCCGTCCTTGCGCCCAAGCGTCCCGCGCAAGCTGCGCATTGCCGGACAGGTCGCCAACGGCAGGATTCAGCTGAGCCAGTGTCACGCGATACAGTTTCGTCATAGTTTTGTCCTATTTTCTCGCAATGCATGTAGCAGAAAGACACGGATTTGAAAGGCACCTCCATGATTAATGGAAGCGCCCATCATCGTTAACCGTTGTCAGGGTGCAGCGCCTTACATAAGCTGCGTGGGCGAGGAAGTGATCGGAGTATTACGAATGAAGACGTTTGGATTATCACAAGGGATGGCAATCGCCCTACTGACGGTTGGGCTGACCAGTGGCGCCTTTGCGCAAACAGTCCAGACAAAGCAATACGACGATGGCGGCGTATACGAAGGTGAATTCCTTGATGGAAAGCAGCACGGTACGGGCACCTACACGCTTCCCAATGGGTATGAATACACCGGCGAATGGGTAAATGGTGAAATTCGCGGGCAGGGTGTTGCGCGGTTTCCCAACGGATCTGTCTACGAAGGCACATTTGCCGCCGGCAAGCCCGAAGGTCTGGGCCGAATCACTTTTGCGGACGGTGGCACATTCGAAGGTGACTGGGTGGATGGCAACATCACCGGACAAGGCGTGGCGAATTATGCCAACGGCGTAACCTACGAAGGCCAATTCCGGAACGCGATGCATCATGGTTCTGGCACGATGACCAGCCCCGGTGGCTACGAATACGCAGGTGACTGGGTGAACGGCGTAAAAGAAGGGACAGGCCGGATCGCCTATCCTGACGGCGCCGTGTACGAAGGCACGCTGAAAGCAGGCGAACGCGATGGCACCGGTACGCTGACGATGGCTGACGGTCTTGTCTACAGCGGCGATTGGCTTGATGGCGCGATCCAGGGACGCGGCACCCTGTCGCAACCCAACGGCGATATCTATGAAGGCGACCTTGTCGCTGGCAAGCGCGAAGGCGAAGGGTCCGTAACATACGCCAACGGCGACACATACGTTGGCACCTTTGCAAATGACCGTCGCGACGGCACCGGCACCTTCCGTGGGACTGATGGCTATATCTATGCGGGCGACTGGGACAGCGGCCAAATTCAAGGAAACGGCGAAGTGACCTATCCTGATGGGTCGGTCTACGTCGGGTCTTTTGTCGCTGATCTGGCGGATGGCGTTGGTAAAATTACATACCCTGACGGATCCACCTATGAAGGTGACTGGGACAATGGCGTCATCAACGGCACAGGCGTTGCAACTTACGTCAACGGTCTGGTTTACGAGGGCGAATTCCTCAATGCCAAAAACCACGGTCAAGGCAAAATGACCTATGCTGACGGCTACTCTTACGAAGGGCAGTGGTCCGAAGGTCAGCGAAACGGTTTAGGGCGCGCGACCTATGCTGACGGCACGGTTTACACCGGTGAATTCGTAAATGGCCAACGGCATGGCAAAGGTGAAATCACCCTGCCTGACGGTTTCAACTACATCGGCGACTGGGCTGAGGGCGAAATCAACGGACAGGGGCTGGCCACATACGCAAATGGCGATGCCTATGAGGGCGCGTTTGTCCGCGGCCGCCGCGAAGGCGAAGGCACCATGCGTTACGCAACCGGCCAAGAAAGCACCGGCACTTGGTCGGACGGCGCGTTTGTGGCGGAAACAACGGCAGACAACTGATCAGCACTCTTTTTAAAAACGGCTGCGATAGGAATATCGCAGCCGTTTTTTGTTGCCTCGCACGCGGCGCCCCGCCCAATCAGCCCCAGCTTGCTGTCCTGATTGGTAGATCAATACGACTAGCCGCGATGCACAAATCACGAATTACCAAGGGATTTCCCGCGACGCATAATCGTAAAAGCCGCCAGACTGTGCGGGCAAAAGGCCGTCAATCACGCACAACAGGTTCGCGGCGGCTTCTGGTGCCGACACTGTTTTATGCCGACCTACATATTCTGCCGTAAAAGGTGTTGCGACCGTGCCCGGATGTAGCGCGACACAAACGGCCTGCTTATGTGACCGGCCCAGCTCGATCGCGGCGCCATGCACGATCTGGTTTAACGCGGCCTTAGAGGCGCGATACGCATACCAACCACCAATTTTGTTATCACCAATCGACCCCACCCGCGCCGACAGCACCGCAATCACGCCGCGTCTTTCTTTGGTCAACAGGCGCGACGCCTCTCGCAATACCAGCGCCGGGCCAATCGCATTCACGGCGAACACCTGTGCCATCGCCCCCGCAGTGATCGCCGCAAGACTCTTTTCCGGCGACCCACCCTCAGGCGCCAAGACCCCTAAGGCCACAAAAATCAATTCAAACGGGCCGCTCAGTTCAGCCAACATTTTGGCGGCCATCTCTGGTTCCGCCACATCAAATCCGTTGCTGCTGCGCGATAGACACGTCACGCCAACGCCACGCGCTTCCAGCGCCTGAACCACATGCGCGCCGATGCCACCCGACGCCCCAATCACTAATGCGTTTTTCATAGCGCATAATTAGCGCCAAGGTCTGCAACGACCACCCCTGCCCTCGCTTTGTCCTAAAATACTCCCGCGCGGAGCGCATTTGCGACTTTTCAACCGCCGAAACACTTGTATAGTCACCGCATGAATAGCCGCGCACATATCCCCTCCTCCGCCCTTCGTGGGCGCATTGCGCTTGGCCTTCTACTCCTTAGTCGCCTCTGAGCGTGCCATTTGGCGCGACCGCTCAGAGGGAACAGCGCCGCTTCACAGCTAAGGACACAGGAATTCAGAATATGACCAAAGATACCGTTTTAATCTTCGACACGACCTTGCGTGACGGCGAACAGTCGCCCGGCGCAACCATGACCCACGCTGAAAAGCTGGAAATCGCAGAACTGCTGGACGAAATGGGCGTCGATATTATCGAAGCGGGCTTTCCAATTGCATCAGAGGGCGACTTTCGTGCGGTCAGCGAGATTGCGAAGCGGGCGAAAAGAGCGACAATTTGCGGCCTCGCACGCGCCAACTACAAAGACATCGACCGCTGCTGGGAAGCCGTGAAATACGCCAAATCACCACGCATCCACACGTTCATTGGCACCTCACCGTTCCACCGCGCCATTCCAAATCTGACGATGGATGAAATGGCCGAACGTATTCACGACACTGTCACCCATGCGCGCAACCTGTGTGACAACGTGCAGTGGTCGCCCATGGACGCGACGCGCACGGAATGGGATTATCTCTGCCGCACTGTCGAAATCGCGATCAAGGCCGGCGCGACAACCATCAACGTTCCCGACACCGTAGGGTATACCGCACCCGTCGAAAGCGCCGATTTGATCCGCAATCTGATTGCGACTGTACCCGGCGCGGACGCCGTGATTTTTGCAACCCACTGCCACAACGATCTGGGGATGGCGACAGCCAACTCTTTGGCCGCGGTTGCGGGGGGCGCGCGCCAGATTGAATGCACCATTAATGGCTTGGGCGAACGTGCTGGCAATACCGCCCTCGAAGAGGTGGTGATGGCCCTGAAGGTCCGCGGCGATATCATGCCGTTTGAAACGGGTATTGATACAACCAAGATCATGAATATTTCGCGGCGGGTTGCTGCCGTGTCCGGCTTTGCCGTGCAGTTCAACAAAGCGATCGTTGGTAAAAACGCTTTTGCCCACGAAAGCGGCATCCACCAGGACGGGATGTTAAAGAACGCAGAAACGTTCGAGATCATGCGCCCTGCAGACGTGGGCCTGTCTGGCACATCCCTGCCTTTGGGAAAACATTCCGGACGCGCTGCCTTGCGCGCAAAGTTGACCGAATTGGGTTTTGATCTGGCCGATAACCAATTGAACGACGTCTTCGTGCGGTTCAAGGATTTGGCCGACCGCAAGAAAGAAGTCTTTGACGACGACTTGATTGCCCTGCTGCATCAGAACGACGCCGAAGAGGATCGCCTGAAACTCAAATCACTGCGTGTTGTGTGTGGAACCGAAGGCCCGCAAACAGCAGACATGGTGATGGAAATTGACGGGACTGATGTCACGACATCAGCCACGGGTGATGGTCCCGTGGATGCCACGTTCAACGCGGTCAAGGAACTGTTTCCGCATGGCGCCCGCCTGCAATTATATCAGGTCAGCGCAGTCACCGAAGGCACTGATGCGCAGGCAACCGTATCGGTGCGCATGGAAGAAGACGGGCGTATTGCGACCGGCCAATCTGCGGACACCGATACTGTCGTGGCCAGCGCAAAGGCCTATATCAACGCCTTGAACCGCCTGATCGTCCGTCGCGAAAAATCCGCTCCCGGACACGACGTAAAAGGCGTGAGCTACAAGGACAGCTGACACGCAACGCGACTCAGTTCGAACGGGCGCCCCATATCGTAGGGGCGCCCGTTTCGTTTTGGCATTACGCGAAATTTGGCTCATCGCACATTTAGTCAAAGCCGGCAGAACGCTAAATGTTTGAAATATGACTTTTTTCACGCCTAGGCCCGAACTTTTGCGGACCAAATGTTCGAAAAATGATAGTTGATATTGATGACTTTATCGTTTGAATGAAGGGCTTCTATCCCGCCGATAGCCACTCTATAACCTATGAAACGACGCGTTGGGGCACGGCGCAGGCAAACTCACACATTCGGAACGGAAGACCACGGCATGGTAAGCTTCGGCGGTTTATTTTCATCAGATATGGCGATTGATTTGGGAACAGCGAATACGCTGATCTACGTCAAGGGAAAGGGCATCGTGTTGTCCGAACCTTCGGTGGTTGCCTATCACGTCAAAGACGGCGTCAAAAAGGTTCTCGCGGTTGGTGAGGATGCAAAGCTGATGTTGGGGCGTACCCCCGGCAGCATCGAGGCCATTCGTCCGATGCGCGACGGTGTGATTGCCGACTTTGACGTCGCCGAAGAGATGATCAAACATTTCATCCGCAAGGTGCATCGCCGGTCTTCATTTTCCAAACCAAAGATCATTGTCTGCGTTCCGCACGGCGCAACACCCGTTGAAAAACGCGCGATCCGTCAGTCGGTGCTGTCGGCGGGCGCGCGTCGCGCCGGCTTGATTGCCGAACCCATTGCTGCGGCCATCGGTGCGGGTATGCCCATCACCGACCCGACAGGAAACATGGTTGTCGATATCGGCGGCGGCACAACCGAAGTTGCGGTATTGTCGCTGGGTGACATCGTTTATGCGCGCTCTGTGCGTGTCGGTGGCGACCGGATGGATGAGGCAATCATCAACTACCTGCGCCGCCAGCATAACCTGCTGATCGGTGAATCGACAGCGGAACGGATCAAGACGTCGATCGGGACCGCGCGGATGCCAGATGACGGCCGCGGTCAAACCATGCAAATTCGCGGTCGCGATCTGCTCAATGGCGTCCCGAAAGAAACCGAAATCACCCAAGCCCAAGTCGCCGAAGCCTTGGCAGAACCTGTGCAGCAAATTTGCGAAGCCGTGATGACCGCGCTTGAAGCCACACCGCCGGATCTGGCCGCAGACATCGTTGACCGCGGCGTGATGCTGACAGGCGGTGGCGCGTTGCTTGGTCAGCTTGATCTGGCATTGCGTGAACAGACCGGCCTTGCCATTTCGGTCGCGGACGAGTCGCTGAATTGTGTGGCCTTAGGAACGGGCCGTGCGCTGGAATATGAAAAACAGCTGCGACACGTCATCGATTACGACAGCTAACAACAGACCGGGGATAGCCGCCCTTGGCACGTGACAAGAACACCGAAGACTTTGTTACCCCGGTCCGCAGATTGCTGGTCGGGGTATTGCTGTTGGGTTTGTTCGGTCTGTTTCTGATCTGGCGGATCGACAGTCCGCGGGTTGAACGGTTTCGATCCGCAGTGACCGACAAAGTCGTACCCTCCTTTGACTGGGTCGCCACCCCGATAAACGGCATCGCAAATCTGATCAGCGACTTTCAAAGCTATCAACAGTTGGTTGCCCAGAACCAGGACTTGCGGCGCGAACTGCAACAGATGAAGGCCTGGAAAGAGGCCGCCGTACAGCTAGAGCAAGAAAACGCCAAACTTCTTGACCTGAACAATGTCAGCTTGGACCCGCAGCTGACTGTCGTCACCGGCGTTGTGATTGCCGACAGCGGGTCGCCGTTTCGGCAGTCGGTGCTGGTCAATGTCGGTGCGCGCGACGGAATTATTGATGGCTGGCCAACAATGGACGGGATCGGTCTTGTTGGTCGGATTGCCGGTGTCGGCCAAGAAACAAGCCGTGTGATGCTGTTGACCGATACGTCGAGCAGGATACCGGTGACCATCCAGCCATCCGGTCAAAAGGCCATTTTGGCTGGCGACAACACTTTGAATCCGCCGCTTGAATTTCTGGAGGATACCGCGCTGATCCGTCCGGGCGACCGTGTCGTATCATCGGGTGACGGTGGCGTATTTCCCGCCGATCTGCTGGTGGGTCAGGTGGCGTTGGGCACGGATCAACGGTTGCGTGTGCGCTTGTCTGCAGACTATCAGCGCCTTGAATTTTTGCGGGTCCTGCGCGCGCAACCTCACGAAACAATTACGGACCCCGGTGGTTTGCTGACACCCGAGGCCGAATTTTTCGGCCCCGCAGCCCTTCCCACGACAACGGTGCCTGCCGATGGCTAATCCGGTTGACGCACGCACGTGGGTCAACCGCGGCGCCTTCGTCGTGCTTGCGACGATCATCATGATCGTACAACTCGTCCCACAAAGCATGGCACCAACCATCTTTCAAATCCGGTTTCCCGGGGGAATAGCGGGCCCTTGGGACGTCAAAGTCATTTTCCCTGACATATTGCTGGCGGTCACCCTTGTCTGGGTCGCGCGCCGGCCAAAATATCTGCCCGTCTGGATCATCGCCCTGATTTTCCTGGTTTGCGATCTGGTCTTTCAACGTCCACCCGGTCTTTGGGCGGGGTTCGTCGTTTTGTTGACAGAAAGCCTGCGCAAACGCAGCCGCGAATTCCGAAGCCTGCCATTTTTGGCCGAATGGGGGACTGTTGCGCTGGGTGTCATCATCATCACGCTCGCAAATCGCTTTGTACTTGCCATCGTGGTGACGCCATTGGCGCCATTGGGTCTGACCTTGGTTCAAATGATTTTGACTATCGCGGTCTATCCTTTGGTGGCCCTTGTGGCGCATTATCTTTTTGGCGTCAGCAAGGCAGCACCGGGCGAAATTGGCAGTAGAGGGCAACCGATATGAAACGGCCACCAAAAGATGTGATGGAAAGCGCACGTACGATCAGCCGCCGTGCGCTGGTCGTTGGCGCCACACAGCTGGGCATCATGGGCATTCTGGGCTGGCGCATGCGGTCGATGCAAGTCGAGCACGCCGACGAATTTCGCCTGCTTGCCGAAGAAAACCGGATCAACATTCGCCTGCTTCCGCCTTCACGCGGGCTGATCTTTGACCGAAATGGTGTTGCGATTGCCGCCAACGAGCAAAACTATCGGGTCATCATGGTCCGCGAGGACGCCGGTGACGTCGGTGAAGTCTTGGCGCGTCTCACGCAGATCGTTGATATCGCCCCCGCGGACCTGACCCGCGCGATGGAAGAAATGCGGCGCCGGTCGCCGTTCGTACCCGTGACGATTGCAGATCGTTTAACATGGGATGATGTTGCAAAAATCAACCTCAACACCCCCGCCTTGCCCGGGATTCAGGCCGAAGTCGGGCTGAGCCGGGTTTACCCTTGGGGCGCTGATCTGGCGCATGTCGTGGGGTATGTTGGCCCTGTCAGCGATTATGACCTTAGCCGGATCGAGGATCAGGACCCCCTGTTGCAAATCCCCAAATTCCAGATCGGCAAGTCAGGCGCCGAAAATAAACTCGAGTCGCTCTTGCGTGGCAGCGCAGGTCATCGCCGCATCGAAGTGAATGCCGTTGGCCGCGTCATGCGCGAACTGGACCGCCAGGAAGGCACGCCAGGCAAAGACGTACAGTTGACGATCGACAATCGATTACAGACATACGTTCAAGCCAGAATTGAAGGCGAATCCGCCGGTGTGGTTGTGATTGATTTGGAAAACGGCGATCTGCGCGCAATCGCTTCTGCACCATCGTTTGACCCAAACCTGTTTGTGCGCGGAATTTCAAACACCGATTGGGACGCCCTGAACGCAGATAAATACCGCCCTCTGGCGGCAAAGGCCGTGCAGGGCACCTATCCGCCCGGATCAACCTTCAAGATGGTGACAGCACTGGCCGCGATGGAAGCAGGCGTGATCTCTGCGGACGAAACCGTTTATTGCCCGGGTTACACCGATGTCTATGGCATCCGTTTTCACTGTTGGAAATCGGGCGGCCATGGCAACATCGACCTGCACGACAGCCTGAAGCAAAGCTGCGACTGCTATTATTACGAGGTCGCGCAGCGGGTTGGCATCGATAAAATTGCGGAAATGGCGCGCAAGCTGGGGATCGGTGTGCGGCACGATTTGCCGATTTCGGCAGTGGCGTCAGGGCTGGCCCCTGACAAAGACTGGAAAACCACGACACGTGGCGAAGACTGGCGCATCGGTGACACCGTCAACGCATCAATCGGGCAAGGCTACGTTCTGGCGTCCCCCCTGCAATTGGCGATCATGACCGCACGACTTGCGTCAGGTCACGACATTACGCCGCGTTTGGTCAGGCTGGTTGACGGGGTTGAACAGCCCAGTGGCCGTGGCGAAAGTCTGGGGATTAACGAAAACAGTCTCCGCCGGATCCGCGCCGCAATGAACGACGTCTGCAACAGCAACCGTGGCACTGCCTATGGCGCGCGGATTTTGACAGACGGTTATAAAATGGCTGGCAAAAGTGGCACCAGTCAGGTGCGCCGGATCACCGCAGAAGAACGTGCAAATGGGGTGACAAGCAATGATGACCTACCTTGGGAGCGTCGCGATCATGCGCTTTTTGTCAGCTTTGCACCGGTTGATAACCCGCGGTATGCAGTTGCCGTTATCGTTGAACATGGCGGCGGTGGCTCCAGCACCGCAGCCCCCATCGCGCGCGACGTGATCTTGCAAGCCCAATACGGCGGGGCGCCACCGCTGGATGCGTATCCCGCCAACGTGCGTGACAAGATCGACGAACAGCAGCGCCGCATCGAAAACCGCTTGCCGGCTGGTGCAAAGACGCGAAGTCGCGCATGAGCTACCTTGCCCATAACACAAAATACGTTCCCACCGGCATCCGTAAGGTTCTGTACCTGAATTGGCCGCTGATCATGCTGCTATCTGCGGTGTCATGCGCGGGCTTTTTGATGCTTTATTCCGTCGCCGGTGGTTCCACGTCCCCATGGATGGAGCCGCAGCTCAAGCGGTTTTCCCTCGGCATGATCTTGATGGTCATGATTGGCATGGTGCCGATCTGGTTTTGGCGAAACATGGCGTTTACTGCTTACTTTATGTCCCTGTTACTGCTGTTGGGCGTCGAGTTTTTTGGTGAGGTCCGCATGGGGGCACAGCGTTGGATCGACCTGGGGTTTATCGTTCTACAACCCTCCGAGTTGTGCAAAATCACAGTCGTGATGTTCATCGCCGCCTATTATGACTGGCTACCTCTTGAAAAAACGTCGCGACCGCTGTGGGTACTGCTACCGGTTATTTTTATTGTTGTTCCGACGGTGCTTGTGTTGAAACAACCCGATCTCGGGACTGCGCTGCTTTTGCTGACGGGTGGGGCGACGGTCATGTTTTTGGCCGGTGTACACTGGGCGTATTTCGCAACCGTGGCCGCTGCAGGCATCGGCGCAATTTTCGCCGTCTTTGAAAGCAGGGGGACATCCTGGCAGTTGATCCAGGACTATCAATACCGCCGGATCGACACTTTCTTAGATCCATCAAACGAGCCTCTTGGCGCGGGCTATCACATCACCCAAGCCAAGATCGCGTTGGGATCGGGGGGCTGGACCGGACGCGGGTTCATGCAAGGCACACAGTCTCGTCTGAATTTCCTACCCGAAAAGCATACTGATTTTATCTTTACGACGCTCGCAGAAGAGTTCGGATTCGTCGGGGCATCGACCTTGCTGGTGCTTTACTTGCTGATTGTGGTGTTCTGCATCGCATCGGCGATCAGCAATCGCGACCGGTTCGCGTCTTTGCTGACACTGGGCATTGCGATGACTTTCTTTTTGTTCTTCGCCGTCAATATGGCGATGGTGATGGGACTTGCCCCCGTTGTTGGTGTCCCGCTACCGCTTGTAAGCTATGGCGGGTCTGCGATGATTGTTCTTCTGACCGCCTTTGGACTTATCCAAAGCGCCCATGTCCATAGGCCGCGCTAATGATAAACGTACTTTTTTCCGCCAAGCAGGACGCTTGGGACGCCTACCGTACACCACTTACCCACGCCTTTGCGGCAACGGGATTAGACATCAACCTGTCGCGCGACCACGTGCCTGCGGATGTTGATTATATCGTAATGGCGCCCAACGGACCGGTGACCGATTTCCTTCCTTTTACCCGCACAAAGGCAGTGCTGAACCTTTGGGCCGGGGTAGAGGGGATTGTGGGGAACCAAACGCTGACACAGCCACTGTGCCGGATGATTGACCCCAGCCTGACCAACGGCATGATCGAATGGGTTGTGGGGCATACCTTGCGACATCATTTGGGCATGGATGCACATATTTTCGGTCAAGACGGTGTTTGGCGCAACGATATCTATCCGCCAATCGCCGCCAATCGCCCGGTGACCATTTTGGGGTTGGGTGAATTGGGTGCGTCCTGCGGGCAAGCGCTCCATCATTTGGGATTTCCAGTGACAGGTTGGAGCAGATCACCAAAGGATCATGCAGATATCACCTGCCTGCACGGCGACGATGGCCTGACTGAGGCATTAAGTGGTGCGCAGTTCCTGATTCTACTATTGCCACTGACTGCGCAGACCGAAAGCATTCTGAATGCCGACCGTCTGTCTCTTTTGGCGACGGGGGCGTTTGTGATCAACCCCGGCCGTGGGGCGCTCATTGACGACACAGCGCTTTTGGCCGCCCTCGGTACAGGTCAGGTGGCGCATGCGACACTGGACGTCTTTCGGACAGAGCCACTGCCCACTGATCACCCGTACTGGGCGCACCCACACGTCACCGTCACACCGCATATCGCGGCCACCACACGGCCAGAAACCGCATCGCAAGTCATCGCCGACAATATCGCACGCGGCGAGGCAGAACAGCCGTTTTTGCACCGCGTTGATCGTGCGCGCGGCTATTGAAAAAAGCAGACACCTATGACCAACACCACCCGTGGACCCGATGGATTGCCACGCTGCGGCTGGTGCGTAGCGGCACCCGCGTTTGTTGACTATCATGATCATGAATGGGGCTATCCGGTTTCCGACGATATTCGCCTGTTCGAAAAAATTTGTCTCGAGAGCTTTCAATCTGGCCTTAGCTGGCGAACAATATTGGCCAAACGCGAAAACTTTCGCGCGGCTTTTGCTGGATTCGACTATCGGCAAGTCGCAAAGTTCGATGAAACTGACGTGGACCGCCTTTTGACGAACGCGGGGATCATTCGTCACCGCGGGAAAATTTCTGCTGTGATCAACAACGCCCGGCGCTGCTGTGACCTTGTTGCGGACTATGGATCATTGGCGGCGTATGTCTGGCAGTTCGAGGAAACCGAAACCGCCACACCGCAGACACGCACCACGTCGTTACAGTCGGTCGCCATGTCAAAAGACCTAAAAAAACGCGGCTGGAAATTCGTGGGCCCCACAACCGTCTTTGCGTTTATGCAAGCGATGGGCCTACTGAATGACCACGCCGAAACCTGCGCGCTGCGGGCCAAAGCGACCGCCGCACGCCGGGCCTTCAGCCCACCCGCATGAGTGTAGCGGCTTTTCGCCGATGCAGCGTTCGCCATTTGACAACCCCCACCGCCCCACGTGATTTACAAAGGCGGCATCCCCCTGTTGATGCGTTCAGCGGTAGTTTGGTTAAATTCATATCGTATAGCACCCCGTCGCGTCGGCTGTACGCAGTCACTATGTGCACTCCGGAGAAGAAATGCCCATCACAACCCGTCCGAACCCTGCGGTGACCATCTTTACGTGTCTGGCCGCAATGCTGCCTGCCGTTGTAACGGCACAAGACACCAACCCGATTTGCGACGGCCGCTATGCCGCCGCAACACAGATGCTGGACAGCGCCTATGGGAAATATGGCACCCTGTATTCGGGTGGTGACCACTGGCACCGCCGCGACAATGTCGGCGCGACCATCGACCTGTACCGGCTATGGCGTGGGCTGCCGGATCACAGGTTTCGCGATGCGGATAGTTTTGGATATGCCTATGACGACGACCCGCTGCCAATGAACGGGGATCCTATCCACGATGTCTTGCAACGCAGCCTTACGACGCTTGAAAGCGATAGCAGTGAAATGCCCGACCTGCGCACGCGCTATATCGCAGCAACGGCAGCGGACCTTGGGACAACGCTTGGACCATCAACGGGCTGGTGGGGTGCGGGGCAACCCGAAGATGAATTGACCGAAGGCGAATTGCGCACGCGTCGCATGGCAGCGAACGCCCCCATCATCAACTGGCTTCAGACGGTGTTGGCGGCAAGTGACGCGCCGTGGGCCTACGGCTGGGTGGGCGCCCGGCCAGAGGCGAACTCCGACACGGGGTTCGCGCGTTTGGTGCAAATGAGCGAAGAACAATTTGCGCAAACTGCAGGAGTTGAATGGAAGATATCAGCGACGATTCTGGCGCCTGACCCTCTGCCTAATACCGATCCGAACAGCCAAATTGACTGGCCAAATACAATCATCTCCTGCACGGCAAGCCCGGCGGATTACGCAGCGCACGCGATTACACGTCTGGAAAACCTGCGTCTGGGCGATAACCTGCGTGCGATTGATCAAAACTACTTCACGCCGACGCTTTTTGATATCGCGTTCCGCCGCAAAGCGATGGAAGCGATGCAAACGGGACGCCGTGCAGATCTTGACGCGCTGGCGCCGCTGGCGCCAGACAACGCCGCCCTGTCATGGCTCAATGTTGCACGCACATATACCGCAGACAGCGTTGACGACCTGATTGCGATACACGGCGGTACGCCTTTGGACCAAAAGACACTGCGGGCATTGAACGCTTTATCGACAACAAGTCTGGTCCGGTTCGCCCACGCACTGCAACGCGACCCTGAATCGCGCGCCCAAATCCACCTTGTGGCATTCAGCAGGCTTGTGGCGCTGCAACGCTGGGAGGATGCAGAGCGGCTGACCGTCGATCTAGAGGCCATGTTCCCAGATCAAGCCGACACCATCAAAGATATCGCCGCACAAAACCTGCCACTTGAGGTGAAACTGGCGCTCACCGCGCTTGCTTTGCCGGATGCATCCACATGGCTGACATCAGTGTCGGATAACACATCATTCGATCCGGATGCGGCACTTAATTTGCGGGTCCGGTCGAAATATGGCGTCGACCTGCCATCCGAAATGCGTGACATCAGTTTTCTGCAACGCGATCTGGGCGTCTGGTTACTGCAGCCTGAATTATGGGGCGCGTATTCAGGGATGCACGGCTATACGATCGATAGCTTAGATCGCGCATATTCACGCGGCGTACGCCTGAATTCCACCCCGGTGCAGGCGCACCCCTCTTTCGACGCGGCAGATACGTCGGCTTTGCCGTTCAGTCGGCTGATTGCGGGGGATGAAATCAGCAAATTGGGCGCAAACACCGGCCTTGCGCGTCAAATCAGTGTGGTGTTGGTCAACTGGGTCGCACAAAGCCCGCAAGCATCAGGTGATTTAGCGACGCTGCAAGCGAACGCCCTGCGCGCTGTCGTCAATTTGGGAAAAAGGAACAATATCGGCAATGATCGTGACCAGCCGATTGCAGAACGCGCGTTTCTTCTGCTGCACAGCAAATTTGCACAGACAGAAGCGGCTGAAATGACACCGTATTGGTATGCATGCTCTGCCCGCTGTGAAAGTTAGCGGCGCAGGTCATCGCAGCTTGGGCGGTTTGGTCGGGTCCATCCCGGGTGCGCCGGGCGTCTGTGGTTGCTCTGGTTCCGGTAAATCGAACCGCAACCCAACCTTTGCCAAATATCCGGCAAGCGGGTCAGAGGCACGCACGAACATCACGTCGATCATACCGGCATCAATCCCAGAGAACGTCAGTGCCTCGCTTGCTGCGGTTGCCAGCGCCTTTTCTGCCCCCGGAACGGCATCAACAAATGCCAAAACATGGCCACGCATCCCGTCTTCGTATGTCGCAGCAGCCAAATAGGCGAACCGGGCCATCCCAGCAGCAATGGCCAGTTTGCGATCCAGCCCCGTAACGACCACCTCGGGCAAACCGACCGGCGCGCTAACCTCTGACAAACGAGCCTCTGTTTCGTCGGGCGTATGCGCCAAAGTCTGAACCAACCAATCCACGGCCTCGGCGGGAATCAACATTGCTGATGGTGCCACCTCAAGGTTCAGGGCCAGTCCTATGCCCTGCCCGGCCAACATCTGCACCAACCCACGTCCGGGCACCCCCGCATAGGGCGCGATCCGACCTACAAATTGTGAAAGCCGTTCTTCACGATCAAAGATGAGACAAAATTTTTGATCCTCGATCTCAAAAAGTTCGGGGGTAATCTGATCGCCCTCGGCCTCGGCACCCAACAGCATGAACAGTTCGGTATCGGCAAGCCTTTCGTAGAAACGCAAGCGTGCGGAATCATCGTCAGGTGCAGCATCCATCGCGGCATGGGCGGTATCAAGATCAGTCATTGCAATTCTTCTTTTACACCGGACTGCTGGCAAAGCAGCAAATTGGTTTCGAACCTAGTCATTTTCTTGATATACTCGGTATTGTGCCGCGGCGCATGAGGCAAGCAGAAGAAACGCAAAGCGTGTTCGCAACATATGGACATGTCCACGCTATTTACCGCCTTTTGCGATAGAGAATAGTTTTTATGCAGCGATGGTTGCGCGTTCAGGTCCGGCGCGGGTGTTGATGTGTTGGTTTTACTCTCGGGATCTGGATACGAAACGCGACAACATGGCGGAAAAATCTTTGCCGCGCCCGTCCTCGGCTTCAACAAATTGCGCATATATATCTTGGGCCAGCCGTCCCATCGGGGTGTCGGCATCGACGCTTTGCGCCGCCTGTTGGGATAACCGCAAATCCTTAAGCATCAACTCCGCGGCGAAACCGGGCCTGTAATCATTGTCAGCCGGGCTTGGTACACCGACGCCAGGCGCAGGTGTATAAGAATTCATCGTCCAGCTAGAGCCAGACGATGTTGACGCGACATCGTATAGTTTCTGACGGTCCAGCCCAATTTTATCGGCCAAGGCAAAGGCCTCGCATGTGGCGATCATGGTCGCCCCAAGGATCATGTTATTGCAAATTTTGGCCGCCTGCCCTGCACCCGCATCACCACAATGCACCGTTTTTTGCCCCATGATATCCAGCAAATCGGTCATCGCAGCAAAGTCCTTGGCGGACCCACCAACCATAAACGTCAATGTCCCCGCCTGCGCGCCGCCGATACCGCCGGACACGGGGGCATCAAGGCTTCCCACCCCTTGCGAGGCGCAAAGCGCAGCGACGTTGCGGGCGCTTTCGACATCCACGGTCGAACAATCGCAAAGCACGGCACCCTTGGCCATCGCGGGGACAATTTCATCCGCGACGCTGCGCAATATCGCGCCGTTGGGCAACATTGTGATAACGACTTCGGCGTCCTGTGCGACATCAAGCAAGGAATTGACCGATGTCACGCCTGCAATTGTGACGCCAGCCACATCAAACCCGGCAACCTCGTGGCCGGCCTTTGCCAAATTGGCCGCCATCGGGCCGCCCATATTGCCAAGGCCCACAAATCCAATTTTCATTACATCGTCTCCAAATTCAAAGCTTCGCTGCCAAGGTCTGATAACATGGCGTCGACCTCGGATGGTGTGACATCTGAGATCGTAGAATGCGTCCAGTTTGGCGCATTGTCCTTATCAATAATGGCGGCGCGTATGCCTTCGGGAAAGTCGCCCTGTGCAACGGCGCGCGCAGTGAACCGAAATTCAAGGGCCAAGGCATTTCGCAGGCTATGCGTCCCGCGCAATGTTTTAAGAACCGCCAGACAACAAGACTGTGCAAGTGGTGCGCCACGCAGCAGCGCCTTGCGGGCACGCAATGCAAAATCTGTCTCAGACCCCTGCAAATTCGCAGCAATCGCCCGCAACGTGTCGGCCCAAAAAAAGCGGTCTATGATTGCCAGATCATCACCCATCGCACTGGTTGGTGCAGGGCCGGCAAAATGCGCAATCTGGTCCGTATCGCCGGTTTCAATCAGGGCCGATTTCAGATGGTCCCACTGATCATAGGCGACAAACGTATCAGCGAACCCTGCGAATATCGCATCACCCGGTCCCATCCGCGCGCCCGTCAGCCCAAGGTAACGCCCCAGATACCCCGGCGCGTTCGCCAATAACAACGACCCACCAACATCCGGCAAAAGCCCGATTCCGCATTCGGGCATCGCAACTTGCGTCGTTTCACAGACAAGACGGTGCGACGTGTGGCAGCCAAGCCCGACACCCCCACCCATCACAAACCCTTGCAGGAAACTGACAATAGGCACGGGGTATTCGGCAAGTTTTGCGTTCAACCGATATTCGTCCTGCCAAAATTTGCGGCCATAACCGATATCACCACGCTGGGCGCTTTCATAAAGGCTGGCGATGTCACCGCCGGCACAAAACGCCTTGTCGCCTGCGGCCTCGATGATGACGAGGCTGACCGTGCCGCGCCAATCGTCCAGCGCGGTTTCAATCGCCAAACACATCGCGTGGGTTAATGCATTCAGCACATCGGGGCGGTTCAGCGTAATCCGCCCGACATGGCCTTCAATCCGGCACGTAACATCGTTCATTTCGCCAATAGTCCCCGGCTGACGATCAATCGCATCACCTCGTTTGTGCCTTCGAGAATTTCATGGACCCGCAGGTCGCGGACCAATTTTTCGATCCCGTAATCGGCAAGATAGCCGTAGCCACCATGAAGTTGTAAGCAATCATTCACGATTTTTGATCCGGCTTCTGTGACGAATTTTTTGGCCATCGCGCAGTAATGCGTGGCATCCGCTGCGCCTGTGTCCAATTTCCATGCCGCCTGTCGCAAAAGCACCCGCGCGGCCTGCAATTCAATTTCCATATCAGCAAGACGGAATTGCAGCGCCTGGAATTGGTCGATGGTTTTCCCAAACGCTTTGCGTTCGCCCATATAGGCAATTGTTTTATTCAGTGCGGTTTGCGCAGCCCCCAGCGAGCAGGCCGAAATATTCAAGCGGCCCCCATCAAGACCGGCCATCGCATAGGAAAACCCTTTGCCCTCGTCCCCGACAAGATTGCCAGCCGGGATTTCGCAATTGTCCATTTGAACCTGACGGGTCGGCTGCGACCGCCAGCCCATCTTGTCCTCTAGCGCACCAAAGGTCAGACCAGCGGTGCCGTCTTCGACGATGACTGCGCTGATGCCTTTGGGTCCGTCTGTTCCGGTACGACACATCACGACATAGGCATCAGCATAACCACCTGCGGAAATAAACGCTTTTGTTCCGGTCAGCGCATACCCGGTGTCGGTGCGCACAGCCTTTGTTTTCAGCGCGGCAGCGTCCGATCCAGACCCCGGTTCGGTCAGGCAATAGGCAAGGAACGTGTCCATCGTCACGACGTCCGGCAACATACGGGCCTTTAGCCCGTCCGATCCAAATTTATCAAGCATCGCGGCGCACATGTTGTGGATCGACAGCAACGCCGACACAGAGGGGCAAGCCATACTTAGCGCTTCGAAAATCAGGGTGCCATCCAGACGGGACAGACCCGCGCCGCCCGCGTCCTCGGCAACAAACAGCCCGCCAAACCCGAGTTCAGCCAGCTGCGGCCACAGGTCTTTTGGGATCTCGCCTGCCTTTTCCCAGGCCTGCGCATTGGGCGCGATCTGGCTTTCGCCAAACGCCTTGGCCATATCAAAGATCGCTCCTTGTTCGTTCGTCAGTGCAAAATCCATCTCATCACCTCGGCGCTAAGCGAGCGGCACCGTCAAGGCGGATCACGCTCCCGTTCAGGAAATCGTTGTCGATAATATGCATCGCAAGTGCGGCAAATTCGTCGGGATCACCAAGGCGTGCGGGGTTCGGGATACCCTGCGCCAACGCCTCTTGGATCGCTGGGGGCATCGACGTAACCATCGGCGTGCCGAAAATACCGGGGGCAATGGCCATCACCCGAATTTTGTCACGTGCCAAATCGCGGGCCATGGGCAGCGTTAGACCAACAATTCCGGCCTTTGACGCGGCATAGGCCACCTGCCCGATCTGCCCTTCAAACGCGGCAATCGACGCGGTGTTGATGATCACACCCGTGCAATCGGCATCAATCCCGGCAGCGACCATCCCTGCCGCCGATTGGGACGCCACATTGAATGACCCGACAAGGTTCACGTTGATCACTGCTTGGAAAAGGCCCAGATCATGCACGCCGTCACGGCCAACCGTATTCGCGGCAGGCGCAATGCCGGCGCAATTTATACAAATACGTTCTTGGCCATGGGCGGTGCGCGCACGGTTCAGCGCATCCGAGACGCTGTTTGCATCGGTCACATCTGCTTGGGCGAATAGTGCGCCCAATTCGGCGGCACGGGCAGTCCCTTTTTCAGTGTCACGATCAATCAACGTGACCCTTGCCCCAGCGTGGCAAAGCGCAGCGGCAACCGCGCGACCCAGCCCGGACGCAGCGCCGGTAACCACCGCCGCAATATCGTTTTGAATTTTCATTTAGCAGGTCTTTCTACTGCGATAGCTGTTGCTTCGCCGCCGCCCAAACATACCGCTGCAATCCCGCGTTTTAAGCCACGTTTCTCTAAGGCATTTAACAGTGTCACGATAATCCGACTGCCGGACGCGCCAATAGGGTGGCCCAATGCACAGGCACCCCCGTTAACGTTTACAATGTCACGCGACACACCCATATCACGTATGAATGCCATTGCGACGACGGCAAAGGCTTCGTTCACTTCCCAAAGATCTACATCGCCAACGGACCAACCCAGTTGATCCATCAGCTTTTGCGCGGCATGGACAGGTGCGGTTGTGAACCAGTCGGGTTCATGGGCGAATGTTGCGTGGCCTTTCACCACGGCGCGCACAGGCAGGCCCAGCGCATTGGCCCGCGTTTGCGATGCCAAAACCAATGCCGCCGCGCCGTCCGAAATCGACGACGCGTTTGCCGCAGTGACCGATCCGTTCGGTTTGAACGCTGGCTTCAGCAGGGGTATTTTTTCAGGGCGTGCGTTGCCCGGCTGTTCGTCTGCATTGATGCAGACATCACCAGCGCGCGTTTTCAGTGTGACCGCGGCAATCTCGTTTGCGAAATGCCCGCCATTTTGTGCCGCAACCGCATTTGCCAGTGACGAAAGCGCGTATTCATCCTGATCCGCGCGGCTGAATTGGTAACGCTCTGCACAGTGTTCGGCGAATGCGCCCATAAGCGTGCCTTTGTCATAGGCGTCTTCCAGCCCGTCTAAAAACATATGATCTTGGAGCGATGCATGCCCAAGCCGGGCACCGTTTCGGGTATTTTGTGACAGATAGGGCGCGCGCGACATGCTTTCCATGCCGCCAGCGACGGCCATATTCAGCGATCCACAGCGGATTTGATCGTAGGCGATCATCGCCGTTTTCATGCCGGACCCGCAGACTTTGTTCACCGTTGTGCAAGGCACATTGATCGACAGGCCAGCGCCCAATGCTGCTTGGCGTGCGGGCGCCTGACCTAAACCAGCGGTCAAAACGCACCCCATCAACACTTCGTCAATGTGATGACGGTCTATGCCTGCCGCGTCGATTGCGGCGGCAATGGCATGGGCACCCAATTCTGGTGCTGTCATGCTGCAAAGCCCGCCCTGAAATGCCCCGATCGGCGTGCGGGCCGCACCTAAAATGACAACATCATCCATCTAATTCTCCACAGGTCTTTGGTCGTCAACCAGCACACCATCGCGCGGAAGAACACCTCTGGCTACCGCCACAATTTGCGTGCGTAGCTTAAGAATCTCGGCCGCCGACGTCGCAATTGCGTCGGTGCCAGCCTCGGCTGCTTCAACCTTCAACGTCACCACATCTTTGACCCCGTCAAAGTTGATTTCGACACGCGCACGGGAAATTTCCGGGTGGCGGGTCATCAGGCTGGCCACTTGTTCCGGGCGGATGAACATGCCCTTGACCTTGGCCGCCTGATCGGCCCGCCCGCGCCACCCGACAATGCGCTTGGGCTGCGACGTGTCGGGCATAATGGCGCTTAGGTCACCGACAGAAAAACGCAGTAGCGGATAATCGGGGTTCAAAACGGTCACGACGACCTCTCCGATTTCGCCGGGCGCGACAGGTGTTCCTGTGCCGGGTGTCACAATTTCCACGATGACATCATCGTCGATCACCATACCATCGATGCGATCGGTGGTTTCATAGGCGATCAGACCCACGTCAGCGGTGCCGTAACATTGACGACACAGAATACCCCTGTCCTCGTATGTTTGCCGCAGCAGCGGAAACAACGGGCCTGCCGTGACAGCGGCGCGTTTGATCCGGCTTAGATCCAAGCCAAGTTCGTCACCTTTTGCCAAAATCGCCTGTAAATAATCAGGGGTGCCAACATAGGCAGTCGTGCCAATTGTGGCTGCGACTTCTGCCTGCTGACGGGTATTGCCCGGACCGGCAGGAAATACAGTGACGCCGATCGCGCGCGCCGCGCTTTCGAACATCGCACCGGCTGGGGTGAAATGATACGCGAACGTGTTTTGCGCAATGTCACCGGGAACAAAGCCGATCGCCGTTAAAAAGCGACCAAAGCGCCACCAATCGGGGCTTGCGCCACCGGGTTCATAGATCGGGCCGGGAGATTGAAAGATCGCTGCGACATTTTTCGCCCGGATCGCGCCAAAGGGCGGGTTGTCGGCTTGGGATTGCAGCAAGGCCCCCTTGCGCATGACGGGCAAACTGGCCAGCTCGGCAAGGCTGTCCAACCTGACATCATCGGGGAGCAAGGCATTCAGGGCGGTGAGCTGCTGTGCTTCGAGTTGGTCATAAGATTTCATTGCAGCGTCCCCCATTACGCCAACCACCGTTTGCGACGGCGATAGCTGCGGACGTCACGGAAAGATTTGCGGCCTTCGTCCGACATCCCAAGATAAAATTCTTTGACGTCGGGGTTTTCGCGCAACTCTGCGGCGGGGCCTTCCATCACGACGCGTCCGCTTTCCAGAATATAGCCATGATGGGCATAGCGCAGCGCAACATTCGTGTTCTGTTCGGCCAACAGAAACGACACGCCTTCGTTTTCGTTCAGGTTCTTCACGATGGTAAAGATTTCTTCGACCAGCTGCGGGGCGATCCCCATGGATGGCTCATCCAACAAAATCATTTCCGGGCGCGACATCAACGCGCGACCAATCGCGCACATTTGCTGTTCCCCGCCAGATGTATAGCCTGCTTGGCTTTTGCGGCGTTCGCGCAGGCGTGGGAAATAGCGATAGACCATATCAAGGTCGGCTTTGATATTTGCGGCCCCATCGTCGCGGGTATACGCCCCTGTCATCAGATTTTCTTCGACGGACAGGTGTTCAAAGCAGTGGCGCCCTTCCATGACCTGAACGACCCCGCGCTTTACCAACGCCTCGGGTGATAGGTTTTGAATGGGTTTGCCGTGGTAGATGATCTTGCCCTTGGTGACTTCGCCGCGCTCTGAATGCAGCAGATTGGAAATCGCCTTAAGGGTTGTTGTCTTGCCCGCGCCGTTCCCGCCAAGCAACGCGGTAATGCCACCCCGTGGGACAGATAACGACACACCCTTCAGCACCAAAATTACGTGATTATAGATCACTTCAATATTGTTGACCTCTAGCAACGTATCCGTCGGGGTCGCGGCTGACTTCGTCATTTGTATGCTCCGTTTGTGCGTGCGGGCCATGGGAAATGGGTACGGGGGATAATGAACGGCCCCATGACGGGGGCCGTTCGATTGTTAGGTTAGAGGCAACCGGGTGTGATGTTGTTCTCTGCGGCAAAGGCGGCCGCGTCTTCGGTCACCAACGGGCCCGTCACGCTGTCATCAGGTGCGATATAATCGGTCAGCGCAGCCCATGTGCCGGATGCAGCGTCCCATTCCTGAACGATACCAAAACCTGTGCCGCCGTGGTCCTGACAAGACACCGAAAACGCCGGGCCGATCCGGGCCATACCCAGTTCTTCCATTCGGGCATCTGTGATTTCCAATGCCTCCATGCCGTCGCGCACCATTGCTGGTGTGACTTGCGCGACACCGTGGATTTCCTGCGCTTTTGCAATCGCCTCGGCGGCCAACATCGCAGCATACATGCCACGTGTATAAAGAACCTTACCGATGTTAGAGCCGTCGCCCGCCGCGTTACCCGCGTCGTGCACCAGTGTTTTAATCTCCGCGAACACGGGCAGATCATCAACCCGGTTCATGTTCAGCGACTTGTAACCGTTGGCCGCAGCCCCGGCGGGTGTCACGTCATGTTCAGCACCGGCCCACCAGTTGCCAATGAAGTTTTCCATCGGAAAGCCAATGTTGGCGGCTTCCTGGATTGCGACTTGGTTCATGACGCCCCACCCCCACATCAGGACGTAATCAGGACGTTCACGACGGATTTGCAGCCACTGCGATTTTTGTTCCTGACCGGGGTGGTCAACCGCGATTTGCGTCAGGTTGAAACCATGCATTTCGGACAGGGTTTCCAGCGTGCGGATGGGTTCCTTGCCGTATGCAGAGTTGTGGTAAACGAGCGCAAGCGTTTTACCGTCCAGTGACCCACCGTTTTCATCCAGCAGATAGTTCACCATCACCGATGCTGCATCCCAGTAGTTCGCAGGATAATTGAACACCCAGTTGAATACTTCGCCATCCGCCGCAGATGTACGGCCATAGCCCATGGTGTGCAGCGGGATCTGATCAGCGGTTGCTTTCGGAATAAGCTGGTAGGCGATGCCGGTAGACAGGGGTTGATAGATCAACGCGCCTTCGCCTTTGGTGGATTCATAACATTCGACACCGCGTTCGGTGCTATAGCCTGTTTCGCATTCGAGGATACGAACCGGCTCCCCTCCGATCCCTCCGTCACGCGCGTTCAACAGGTTAAAATAATCTTGATACCCGTCAGAGAATGGCGTGCCACCCGCGGCATATGGGCCCGTGCGATAGCTGAGGTCCGGAATTACAAGTTCGGCCATAACAGGTGCCGCCATCATCGCGGCTGCAACCGTCAGCGCGGCCAGTTTCTTAATCTTCATTGGGTTCTCCTCCCTTGGTTTACCAATAAGTCTTGCGAGTACCGTCATTGCGGTTTGGTGGGTTGATCCCGCCAATCGGTTAATGTGGAAACGGCCACAGGCGCAGTTTCTCTTTGGCAACCCGCCAAAGCTGCGCGAGGCCATGTGGTTCTTTGACCAGGAAAAACATGATCAGCGCGCCGATAATCACCAATTGCAAGTGGCTGGTCAGATCAGTCGGCCACCCCATCAGGTCGCTGCCAACAAATTTCAGTGCCACCGGCAGGACGACAAGGAACGCAGCCCCCGCAAAGCTCCCGAAAATCGACCCGAGCCCGCCAATAATCACCATGAACAAGACAAGGAATGATTTTTGGATGCCAAAGGCTTCGCCGACTTCAACCGCGCCTAAGTACACAGAAAAGAACAGCGCGCCGGATATCCCAATAAAGAACGACGAAATCGCAAAGGCCGTTAGTTTAGTCCGCAGCGGGTTCACACCGATGATTTCGGCGGCAATATCCATGTCGCGTATCGCCATCAGCTTACGCCCCAGCGTCCCGCGTGTCAGGTTGCGCGCAACCAAGGCACACAGGGTCACAAAGACGAGACAAATCATATATTGCGCCCACGGGGCCGCATTGGGACCGGTCACCGCAAATGGCCCGACAAACCTTTCTGGGGCGCTAATTTGGCCGGAAGCGGAATAGTTGTAGAACCAGCCTACCTTATTAAACAGCCACACCAAAAAGAACTGCGCGGCAAGCGTGGCAACGGCAAGGTAAAACCCCTTGATCCGCAGCGATGGCAGGCCAAAAGCCGCGCCGACGATTGCAGTGATGCCGCCAGAAACCACGATATGAACAATGATGTTCACATCCGGAAATGCGGTCATCAGTTTGTAGCAGGCATAGGCGCCCACCGCCATAAAACCGCCGGTTCCAAGGCTGACTTGCCCGCAATACCCCGTCAGGATGTTCAGCCCAATCGCCGCGATCGCATAGATCAAGAACGGCACGAAAATCGCGTTCGCCCAATAATCGTTGATGATGAACGGGATCACCAGATAGGCGACAGCCAGCACCAGCCAATACCGATAGCGGTCAAATTTGATCGGAAAGGTTTGGTTATCCGCGGCGTAGGAGGTCTTGAAATCACCAGCTTCACGATAAAACATCAGTGCGCTCCTTCAGAGGGTATGAAATTACACGCGTTCAATAATTCTCTCCCCGAACAGGCCCTGAGGGCGAAAGACAAGAAACAGCAGCGCAAGCACGTAAGCGAACCAGTTTTCGGTGGCACCGCCAACAAGCGACCCTACCGTGTATTCAAACAGCTTTTCACCCATCCCGATGATCAGCCCCCCCACAATCGCGCCGGGAATAGACGTAAACCCACCCAGCATCAGCACGGGAAGCGCCTTAAGCGCGATCAACGAAAGCGAAAACTGCACACCTGACTTTGCACCCCACATGATCCCCGCAACCAGTGCTACGAAACCCGCCAGTGACCACACCAAAATCCAGATGAAGTTCAAAGAAATCCCGACCGAAAGCGCGGCTTGGTGATCATCAGCCACGGCACGCATCGCGCGCCCGTGTTTGGTGTATTGCGCAAACGCGATCAGGGATGCGACCAGAACAATCGCAACAAGGGTCGCAACCATATCAAGCTTGTCGATATAGAAGCCGTAAAAATCATCGCCGCCCCACCCGACAGTCAAATCCTCTAACCAGCGTGAACCGCCTTGGGGCAGTCCCAGCGCGATCGTCTTGATATCCGACCCCCACATCAAATCGCCGACACCTTCAAGGAAATAGGCAAGCCCGATCGTGGCCATGAACAAGATGATCGGCTCTTGTCCGACCAGATGACGGAACACGAACCGTTGAACGCCCCACGCAAACCCCACCATGACGCCGATGGTCAAAAGGATCGCCAACACAGCAGGCACATGCCAGCCAAAGTGGTGGATGTCCGTCCCCAAAATCGCATTGATCAGATGGGAAAAGGGTATCTGGCCCTCCATGATCCCGGCAAGGGTCAGCGCCGCAAACAGCGCCATCACGCCTTGGGCATAGTTGAAGATCCCCGAGGCTTTAAAGATGAGAACGAACCCAAGTGCGACAAGCGAATACATCACGCCCGCCATCAGACCGTTGATAAGCACCTCAACAAGATACAAAAAGTCAGTCGACATTGCGCAAATCCTTAATCATGGGCCACGCCTAGATAGGCATCAATCACTTCTTGGTTGCCGCGCACTTCGTCGGGGGTGCCGTCCCCGATCTTGCGGCCGTAATCCATCACAACCACTCGGTCGCTGAGGTCCATCACAACGCCCATGTCGTGTTCGATCAGGGCAATCGTGGTGCCAAATTCGTCGTTCACATCCAGAATAATGCGGCACATGTCCTCTTTTTCTTCGACGTTCATGCCGGCCATAGGTTCATCCAGCAGCAACAGCTTTGGATCCGCGGCAAGCGCACGCGCCAGTTCAACCCGTTTTTTCAACCCGTACGGCAGACGCCCGACAGGTGTTTTACGGATGGCCTGAATATCCAGAAAATCAATGACGCGTTCGACATGGGCGCGGTTTTCGATCTCTTCGCGCTCTGCGGCGCCTTTCCAGATCGCCTGTCTGATGATGCCCGCCTTCATGTGATTCAGACGGCCAGTCATGATGTTGTCCAAAACGGTCATGCCTTCGAAAAGGGCGATATTTTGAAAGGTACGCGCGATGCCTTGACGGGCAACCTGATAGGGTTTCATCGCCGGACGCCGCGCACCGCGGAAATAGACTTCGCCTTCTTGGGGCTTGTAGAACCCCGAAATGACGTTGAGCATCGAAGACTTCCCCGCCCCGTTCGGGCCGATGATCGCGCGGATTTCGCCTTCGCGGATGTCGAACGAAATGTTTTTGATGGCCTCGACACCACCAAATCGCAGCGTGATTGCGCGCAGGTCCATCAGGACGCCGCCGATCGTGCGGCCGTCTTTGGTCACATAAGAGTCTGCCATGGCGTTCATGCGACCTCCGAACAATGAGAAAATTGAGATGGGATTTGGCGCATCATTCACCCGCCACTTTTTGTGGGGAAACCGGAATGACCGTGGCATCACAGGCCTGCAACGTCGCCCTGATCTGACCTTTGCGGCCATCCTCATAGGTCACTTCGGTTTCGGTATAGACCGACGCTGACCCCTGATAGAGAGCGGTGACCAGATCAGCGTATTTGTCGCCGATGACCGCGCGGCGCACCTTGCGGGTGCGGGTCATTTCACCGTCGTCGGCGTCCAGTTCTTTGTGCAAAATCATAAAGCGGTGAATTTGACAGCCTGCCAGCATTTCATCGTTGGCAATCGTTTCGTTTACAGCGTTCACATGCCCCTTGATCATCGCAAGCACCTTTGGATGTTGCGAAATCTCTTGATAGGACGAATAGGCGATGTTGTTGCGTTCCGCCCAGTTCCCGACGGCGGTCAGGTCGATGTTGATCAGCGCGCAGCAGCGGTCTTTGCCAGCGCCAAACACCACGGCCTCTAGGATATTGGGGAAAAACTTGAGCTTGTTTTCAACGTATTTCGGCGCAAACAGCGCACCGTCTTGCATTTTGGACACATCTTTGATGCGGTCGATGATACGCAAGTGTCCGGATTTGGGGTCGATAAAACCAGCATCACCCGTCGCAACCCAGCCTTCTGCGTCCTTGGTCGATGCAGTGCTTTCGGGGTTCTTGTAATATTCGACAAATGTACCGGGGGACCGGTAAAGAACTTCGCCCGCTTCAGTGATCTTGAGTTCAACACCCGGACTTGGGACACCAACGGTATCGGATCTGACCTGACCATCTGGCTGCTGCGTTATAAAAACGGTCGCCTCGGTTTGGCCGTAGAGTTGTTTCAGGTTGATCCCCAGCGAGCGGTAGAAATCAAATAATTCGGGACCGATCGCTTCTCCGGCGGTATAGCCCACGCGTACGCGGCTAAACCCCAAACGGTTTTTCAGCGGTCCATAAACCAGAAAATCTCCGACGGCATATTTCAAACGCGCCCAAATCCCGACGGGTTCGCCGTCTAGAATGCGCGGACCGACCTGTTTCGCCTGCGCCATAAAGTAATGGAACATCTTTTGTTTCAGGCGGCTCGCGTCCTCCATCCGGATCATCACTTGGGTCAGGTGGGCCTCGAAAATGGCGGGGGGTGCAAAGAAATAGGTCGGACCGATTTCGCGCAAATCGGCATACATCGTCTCCGCGCTTTCGGGGCAATTGACGCAGAACCCGGCCCAATAGGCGTGCCCGATCGAAAAAATGAAATCCCCGACCCAAGCCATCGGAAGATAGGCAAGCGTCTCTTCCTTTTCGGTCAGGTTATCAAAACCTGCTGTATTCTTGGCGGTCTCGATGACGTTGCGGTTGGACAGCACAACACCCTTTGGGCGACCCGTTGTGCCGGATGTATAAAGCATCACGCAGATGTCATCATAGGTCAGCGCGTCGGTCAGCGCCTTCAACTTTGCCGTATCTGCGCTTGCGCGGCCCTTGGCCTGAACGTCGGCCAGCGACGTCATGTTTGCATGATCGTATTTGCGCAGCCCCTGCCCGTCGTGATAGATAACATGCGCAAGACCCGGCAGGGATTCACGGACATCGGCAATTTTATCGACCTGTTCTTGGTCGCCAACAATCGCAAACCGTGCACCGCTATTGTCCAACGCATAGCAAATTTCTTCGGCGGAGGCGTCTTGGTACAGCGGGACCGGCACGCAACCCGTCATTTGCGCGGCAACCATCGACCAATAAAGCGCAGGCCGGTTGCGCCCGATGATCGCAACACGATCACCCTTGGCGACCCCAAGCGACAAAAGCCCGAGCGCAAGTGCCTCGATTTCTTGTGCAGCTTCGGTCCACGTCCAGCTTTGCCAGATGCCAAATTCTTTCTCGCGGTACGCCGGACGTTGGCCATACAAGGCGACGTTACGTTCCAGCAATTTGGGCACAGAGGTTATACCCCCTGCGTGCACATCGGCGTTCATCAATGGTCTCCTCCCGGTGGGCGCTGAATCATCAGCAGCCCGACAAGAAGTACCGTTGCACATCCCGGAACATAAAAGAATATTTGAAACCTAACGAATTCCAACGGGCGCTATTGGCGCTTTGCGGGCACAAATTTGCTGCTAGGGTAGCACAATGAAGAAGACACCGATCGAGCTGTACGAGATGACTTTGTCAGGGCTGAACCTGATCAAGCAGGCCATCTCGATCCATGATGCCGACCTCAAGCTCATGGTCGCGAACCGGCAATTCCAAAAGATGTTCAGCTTACCGGACCATCTGGTGAAATCAGGGGCCGAATTTCGCGACATTCTGACTTATCTATCGGAAATGGGTGACTACGGGCAGATCGACGATATTCCGTCCTTTGTGCAAGAAAAGATCGACCTGGCCCTTGGCTTCCAGCCCCACTATTTTGAACGATCACGCGCAAACGGCACACTGATTTCGGTCGAAGGCAACCCGCTGAGCCAAGGGGGCTGGATTTCCGTATATACCGACATCACCGAGGTAAAACAGCAAGAAGAATTCATTCGCTCACACGCCGAAAGCCTATCGGAGGAATTGATAAAGCGGTCAGAAACGCTTGCACAGACCAACCGCCGCATGACTGCGACCGTCACCGCGCTTGAGGCAACCAAACAAGAACTGACAGATAGCCGTGAACAGCTGAATCTGATCAGCACGATGACGCCGGCACACATCGCACATGTCGATGCAAAAGGGATCTATACCCATTCCAACGGCAAGCTGCACACGATCCTACCCTGCGCTGGCGCAAAGATCGTTGGCAGCAAATTTAGTGAAACGCTTGGTGAAGCCGTGTGGCGGCAGGTCGAACCCCGGTTTAACAGCGTTTTGCAAGGCAACCCGTCGATCTCGGAACTTTATGACGAGGTATCGGGCCATTACATCCGCTTGGCGATGACGCCCGATTTGGACGAGGAAGGCGTGCATGGTTGCTATATCTTGTCGATGGATGTCACCGACGAAGTCTCGGCGCGTACCGCACTTGCCCACGCACGCCGCCGCGAACTGGCGACGCAATTGACCAGCGGAATGGCGCATGATTTCGCGAACCTTTTGACCATCATCATGGGCCAGCAAGCCCAGCTAGAAGCCCGCGCGGCGCAAGACCCCGACATCGCCCAGATTAGTGCGACAATTCGATCGGCCGCCAAACGCGGCGCCGAACTGATCGAAAGCCTGAGCCTGATCGAAAGCCAACGCAATCTTGATCCTGTGGTCGTCAATATAGCCACATTTCTGGACAATTTCAGCCAGCTTGCCCGTGCCGCTGTGCCCAAAGATATTGCGCTTAGCATCGTTGCCGACATACCTGATGATCGGCTTATCTTTGACCCCGGATTTGCGCAGGACGCTTTGCTGAATCTTGTGTTGAATGCATCCGAAGCGATGAAAGGCACAGGTCGGGTAACCATCAAACTGGCACGTTTTCAAAAAAATGTTCTGGAAATCAAGGTGAACGACGAAGGGCCGGGATTTAGCGCAGATGGGCTGAACAATGCGTTGGCACCGTTTTATTCCACGAAAACCGGAAAGGTGGGCAGCGGTCTGGGCCTGTCCGCTGCCTTTGATTTTGCCAAATCTTGCGGTGGCACATTGCGATTGGGCAACCTGCCAGAGCACGGCGCATCTGTCAGTTTGCGCATTCCGTACAAACCTGTGAAGACGCAACAAGCCGGGCTGATTTTGTTGGTCGATGACGACGACGACGTACGCGAAGTCGTGCGCCAGCATTTGCGCCAAGCGGGCCATGCCGTGATCGAGGCGATGTCGGTCACAGAGGCCCAAAAACTGGTCCATATCGACGGGCTGACGCATGTCGTGACAGACCTTGCGATCGGGCCGTCTGAAACCGGGTTAGACATTGTCGAAATTGTCCCAGACCATGTGCCTGTGGTGATCATCACCGGCTTACCGCGGTCGAACACATTACGCCAAATCGCAGAACGCGATCATGTTGTGCTTAGCAAACCCTTTCAGTTTGACGCGATGGAAGACGCACTTTTAAGGGCGGTGAAACGATGACCGACTGCAAACACATCGCCATTATCGAAGACGAACCAGAGGTTCTTGCGTTGCTGTCCAGCACACTTGCAAACGCGGGTTACGACATTCAGACCTATTCCCATGCAGCGGATTTTGAAAACGCGCTTTGTGAATCGTCGCCTGATCTTTGCATCGTCGATCTTGGTCTTCCCGACAAGGATGGTCTTGGCGTTGTGAGTAATATCGCCGCGAAAAGCGATGCAGCGATTCTTGTTATTTCCGGTCGCACCGGGCTGAATGACCGGATTACGGGGCTGGAACTGGGGGCCGATGATTATCTCGCAAAACCCTTTGAACCAAGAGAGGTCGTCGCACGTGTGCGTGCACTGATGCGGCGGCGCGACGCAGCAACGTCAACCGCCGAAAAGACCGTCTACACATTCTCAGGCTGGCAGGTGGATTTTGCCACCTTTTTGCTCACGGATGAAACAGGCGCAACACAGCGATTGTCGGCAAGCGAAGCATCGCTGCTGTTGGTATTTTTGAAAAGCACAAAGCGTTTGATCACACGTGAACAACTGCAAGTCGCGCTTGACGACCGCAGCGACAGCATTTCGTTTGACCGGACAATCGACGTGCGTATTTCCAGGTTACGGTCGAAGCTGAACGATAAAACGCGCAACCCAAAGATCATCAAAACGATCTATGGGGCGGGCTATATCTTTATATCGGACGTGGTCTAGCCGGGCACGGCCCAGCGCGGTTGGCGTTTGGCAAAAAATGCCGCGATGCCTTCGGTGGCTTCGGGGTGCTCCCAAACATCGGCAAGCCGCGCAATGCTGTCATTCACCATCGCATCGGTGATCGGCGCACCCATTTCGCGGGCCAATTTCTTGGCAGCGGCAACCGCATTCGGGGCCGCGTTCAGAAACGGTGCGACTTCGGCGTCGACGCATGAAACCATGTCATCAGCGTCACAATATTTGGATACGATCCCCAGTTTTTCTGCCTCGGGTGCGCCAAAAATCCGGGCTGACAACATGATCTGGCGCGCGCGCCCTTCCCCCATGCGATTGATCACATAGGGACCAATGGTCGCAGGTATCAGCCCCAACCGCGTTTCGGTCAGGCCAAATTTCGCGCCCGCCTCGGCGATAACAATATCCGAAACGCAGGCGATTCCGACGCCGCCGCCAAATGCACCCCCTGTGATTTTAGTGATCAAAGGCAAAGGCATTTCATTGAGCGCGCGCAGCATATCGGCAAGCTTGCGCGCCTCTGCCATGCGCGTTGTGCGATCAGCCGCGATTTGCGCGTTCATCCAGTCCAGATCAGCGCCGGCACAAAACACTTTGCCCCGCCCCGACAGGACGACAACCCGTGTATCAGGGCGATCCCCCGCCGTTTTCGCAAAATCCGTGAGCTCTGCGATCATTTTGGCGCAGAGCGCGTTCCGTTTTTGAGGAACGTTTAACGCAAGCGATACAACGCCGTTTCGATCATGACTGATGTCCAGCGTTTCATAAATCACGGTTATTTCCTTTCAACGATTGCGCAAAGACAGCCGTTTCTTTCAGCCGCTGCAAATTGATCCCTGTCTCAAATCCCTTGTCGTGCAACATCTGCACAACCTTTTCGCTGGCAACATTCCCCTTTGCGCCCGGCGCATAGGGACATCCGCCCAACCCACCGGCCGACGCATCAAAGCACCGCAATCCGGCATCAAGGCTGACCGCGATATTCGCAAGGGCGTTGCCCATGGTGTCATGGAAATGGCCAGCCAATTGTGCGGCTGGCAGGCGGGCCAGAACCGCATCCAACATCCGGTCCACGGTTTCCGGTGTCCCGGCCCCAATAGTGTCACCCAAACTGATTTCGAAACAGCCCAGCGCGATCAATTGCGCCGCCACGTCAGCAACGCGGGCCGGATCGGTGGGCCCGTCATAAGGGCAATCAGTCACGCAAGATACATATCCGCGCACAGGCATTTGGATAGCTTTTGCAGCAGCCAGGACCGGCGCGAAACGGGCGATACTTTGGGCGACCGAACAGTTGATATTTTTCTGGCTGAACCCTTCTGACGCCGACGCAAAAATCGCGACCTCATCTGCGCCTGCGGCGACGGCAGCATCAAACCCGCGCAGGTTTGGCGTCAGAACGCAGTAGCTGACGCCGCTTTTGCGCGTGATGTTTTTCATGACCCCGGTCGCATCAGCAAGCTGCGGCACCCATTGGGGGCTAACGAAACTGGTCACTTCTATCTTTGTAAAACCGCAGTCAGACAGCCTGTCGACCAGCGCAACTTTGTCGGCGGTTTCAATCAGCCTTGGTTCGTTCTGAAGCCCGTCACGCGGGCTCATTTCGACGACCCTTACGAATTCAGTCATCGTCAGTTTCCATCCGCAGCAACAAATCACCATCCAGCACTTGGATGCCGGGCGCGATCAACACCTCTGCGATGATACCGTCGCGGGGGGCGCGCAACACATGTTCCATCTTCATCGCTTCGAGAACAAACAGCCTGTCGCCCTGCGCAACGGGCTGCCCCGGTTTTGCGGACACGATCGTCACCAAGCCCGGCATCGGCGCAAACACGTTGTCGCCGCCATCAGCGGCTGCGGCATGCACGTCAAGCGGGTCTGCGATTTCAAATGTGAACGTGCGTCCGTCCTGAAAGACATAAATTTCTCTGTCGTGCACAACTAAATCAATCACGCTTTGAACGCCATCGATGCGCAGCGTGTATTGCGTTCCTGACTTGTGCGCGATCCCGACACAGCACGATGTGTCGCCGTGATGGACCATAAAACGGCCGTCTGACTGGGCTTCGATCTTTCGCGATTTCAGGTCCCCATCGTGCATAACCCGACTGGTGTAGGTCGCATTCGACCAATGTCGCCAGCTGGCCAATCTTTGCCAAGGGTCGGCCGTGCCAATAGGCACCAGCCCCAAAGATGCGACAGACGCCGCCGCGACGATGTGATCCGCCGGGACGGTGCAATCAACCAGACCAACCAAATCGCGCGCGATCAAATTTGTATCAACATCGCCCGCCCGAAATCCCGCGTGTTTCGATAGTGCCGACAAGAACGCGATGTTCGTGGTCGTACCCCCAACGTGGCATTGCGCCAAGGCCGCCGTCAACATTTTCAGCGCCGTCCGCCGATCGGGGCCGTGAACGATGACCTTGGCAATCATCGGGTCGTAAAACGGACTGACACCATCGCCTGCGCGGATGCCGCTATCAATGCGCACGGACCCTGCTTCAAACGCGGTCCCTGCCGGAAATGACAGATGGTGAAGCATCCCGATCGCGGGCAAAAATCCTTTTGGGACGTCTTCGGCATAGATGCGAGCCTCGAACGCCCAGCCATCGATTGCAAGATCATCCTGTGTAAATGGCAAAGGTTCGCCCGCCGCGACGCGCAATTGCAGTGCAACCAGATCAAGCCCGGTGATGGCTTCGGTGACGGGATGTTCGACCTGTAGACGGGTGTTCATTTCCATGAACCAAAACCTGTCCTCCTTCAGGCCATCAGACCCGTCGGCGATAAACTCCACGGTGCCTGCCCCGACATAGCCAATGGCTTTGGCGGCGTCGACTGCGGCCTTACCCATTGCGGCGCGCACGGCTGCGGGCATGTTTGGTGCGGGGGCTTCTTCGATAACTTTTTGGTAACGGCGCTGTAGCGAACAGTCGCGTTCAAACAGATGAACGACATTGCCGTGATGATCGCCAAAAATCTGAATTTCGACGTGACGCGGTTGCGCGATATATTTTTCGATCAAGCACACCGGATCACCAAAACTGGACTGACCTTCGCGCTGCGCTGCCTCGAATTCGGTTTTGAAATCCGCGGGCCTCTCGACCAATCGCATCCCTTTGCCACCACCACCCGCGCGCGCCTTGATCAGGATAGGATATCCTATTTTATCGGCTTCTGCGGCCAGAAAGGCGACATCTTGATTGCGGCCTTGATACCCGGAAACAACGGGAACGCCCGCGTCAACCATCAGTGATTTTGCCGCATCTTTCAGACCCATCGCATCAATCGCAGATGCCGACGGCCCGATGAAGGTCAGACCGGCAGCTGCAACCTTGCGGACAAAATCTGGGTTTTCGGACAAAAACCCGTACCCCGGATGAATGGCTTGGGCCCCCGTATCAAGCGCCGCTTGAATGATGCGATCCGCCTGAAGATAGCTTTGTGCGACGGGTGACGCCCCGATATGGACCGCCTCATCGGCAAGAGAAACATGTTGCGACTGCGCGTCAGCATCGGAATAAACAGCAACCGTTTTCACGCCCAGTTTGCGCGCCGTCATGATGACGCGGCAGGCGATTTCGCCCCTGTTGGCGATCAGAATTTTGTCAAACACATCGCTATCCTTACATCCGGAACAGACCAAATGTGGTCTCTTTGATTGGCGCATTCAGCGCGGCGCGCAAACTCAGCGCCAGCACATCCCGGCTTTTGCGTGGATCAATGATACCGTCGTCCCAAAGCCGGGCAGAGGCATAAAGCGGGTGGCTTTGCTTGGTGAACATGTCGATCGTGGGCTGTTTGAACGCTGCCTCTTCGGCGGCAGACCATGATCCGCCCTTGCGTTCGATGGCATCGCGCTTGACCGACGCCAAAACACCCGCGGCTTGTTCGCCGCCCATGACGCCAATACGTGAATTCGGCCACGTCCACAAAAACCGCGGATCATAAGCACGACCGCACATGCCATAATTCCCCGCCCCGAAGGACCCGCCAACCAGCATCGTGATTTTCGGAACAGAGGTGGTGGCAACAGCCGTCACCAGCTTCGCGCCATTCTTGGCGATGCCTTCGGTTTCATATTTCTGGCCAACCATGAACCCGGTGACGTTCTGCAAAAACACAAGCGGGGTTTTGCGTTGCGAACACAGTTCGACAAAATGCGCGCCCTTCACGGATGCTTCGGACAACAGGACACCGTTGTTGGCAAGGATCCCGACAGGAATCCCCATAATATGCGCGAATCCGCAGACCAACGTGCTGCCATAGCGGGCCTTAAATTCATCAAACCGCGATCCATCGACCAGACGGGCGATTACCTCGCGGATATCATAGGGGGTCTTTAGATCCGCCGGAACGACGCCCAAAATCTCTGACGGATCATAGAGCGGCGCCTCTGGGGTGCGTATGTCCAGTTGCGCGATCTTTGGACGGTTCAGGTTGCTGACAACTTCGCGGGCCAAGGCCAAAGCATGATCATCATCGTTGGCCAGATAATCGGCAACACCCGAAAGGCGGGTGTGAACATCGCCCCCGCCCAGATCTTCGGCCGATACGATTTCCCCTGTCGCGGCCTTAACCAACGGTGGTCCGGCCAGAAAGATCGTGCCTTGGTCTTTGACGATGATTGATATGTCGCTCATTGCGGGAACATAGGCCCCGCCGGCTGTGCATGACCCCATGACAACCGCAATTTGCGGGATCCCTTTGGCAGACATCTGGGCCTGATTGTAAAAAATCCGGCCAAAGTGGTTCTCGTCGGGGAACACTTCGTCCTGATTGGGCAGGTTCGCCCCGCCAGAATCAACCAGATAGATACAAGGTAGATTGTTTTGCTCTGCTATCTTTTGGGCCCGCAAATGTTTCTTGACCGAGATCGGGAAATAGGTGCCACCTTTGACGGTCGCGTCATTG
Organism: Yoonia sp. SWMV100; assembly: GCF_056108365.1. Lineage (NCBI taxonomy): Bacteria > Pseudomonadati > Pseudomonadota > Alphaproteobacteria > Rhodobacterales > Paracoccaceae > Yoonia > Yoonia sp. SWMV100. The sequence continues at coordinate 940,901 of NZ_JBWBAQ010000002.1, forward strand.
CAAACCACCATGACATCGTGTCCGCAGACCCGGCCAACACCGGCGATCACGCCGCCCGCCGGGCAGGCAATTTCTGTCAGCTCATAACCCGCAAAAATCCCGATTTCCAGAAACGGTGAACCGGGGTCGAGCAAGCCATTCACACGGTCGCGCGGCAGCAGTTTCCCGCGCGAAAGGTGTCGTTCTTGCGACGCGGCGCCGCCGCCTTGGTGCGCCGCCTGTTCGGCCAATCGTATCGCCTCTAACCCGCTTTGATGGGCGGCAACATTTGATTGAAAGACGGCAGACTGGGGCGAAATTCTGGATTTCAGAACAGGCATCAGCGCATCGCCTGCATCATCTCGCGGCCGATCAACATGCGCCGGATTTCAGATGTCCCTGCCCCGATCTCCATTAGCTTGGCATCGCGGAAATAGCGGCTGACCGGGCTGTCATTCATAAAGCCGGAACCCCCCATTGCTTGCACCGCCTGATGCGCCACGACCATCGCCTCTTCAGAGGCGTAAAGCACGCAGGCGGCGGCATCGTGCCGCGTCACTTCGCCACGATCACAGGCCTTCGCGACCTCGTAAACATAAGCGCGGGCCGAATTCATTTTGGTGTACATGTCGGCCATTTTGCCTTGCATCAGTTGGAAATTCCCAACGGGTTCGCCAAACTGTTTTCGCTCGACCATATAAGGCATCACGTCGTCCAAACAGGCTGCCATGATCCCGCATCCGATGCCGGATAGAACCACGCGTTCATAATCCAGTCCGGACATCAGAACGCGGACCCCTTTGTTAACCTCGCCCAGCACATTTTCGAACGGGATATCGACATCTTCAAACACCAGTTCGACAGTGTTTGATCCGCGCATACCCAGCTTGTCAAAATGCTTGGATTGGGTGAAACCCGCCATGGATTTTTCGACGATAAACGCGGTCATGCCTTTTGATCCGGCATCAGGATCTGTCTTTGCGTAAACAACCAATGTGTCGGCTTCGCCACCGTTTGTGATCCAGTACTTTGTGCCGTTGAGCCGATAGTAGCCATCAAATTTCTGGGCACCGAGTTTCATCCCGACCACGTCTGACCCTGCGCCGGATTCAGACATGGCAAGGGCTCCGACATTTTTGCCGCTAATGAGTCCCGGCAAATATTTGGCCTTTTGTTCAGCGGTTCCGTTCAGTTTGATCTGGTTGACGCAAAGGTTGGAATGCGCGCCATAGCTCAGCGAAACCGATGCACTGGCGCGGGCGATTTCTTCGACTGCGATTGTATGGGCCAGATACCCCATCCCTGAACCACCATCTTCCTCAGAGACAGTGATACCCAAAAGCCCGAGCGCGCCCATCTCTTCCCACAACTCAGCCGGAAAATCGTTTGTTTGATCAATTTGCGCGGCCATCGGTTTCACCCTGTCCTGCGCCCAGCGATGCACCATATCGCGCAGCGCATTCACGTCTTCGCCTAGATCGAATTTCATCGTGTGGTTAAACATTACTCTCTCCCTCAGAATGCGCTTCTGGCAAGCGGTGGCCGACAGCCCCCAGCACCATAGATGTGTAGATGTCTTCGATTTTTTGTTGCGACAGGCGACCGCCGCTGCGAAACCAAGTGTTCACACCCGTGAGCATCGACAAAATGGCCATCGCCGACACATGCGGATCGTCCAACTGAAACGTGCCATCGCTGACACCGCTCTCTAGGATCGTTTTCAAGGCACGCTCGTATTTTCGGCGTTTCCCTTCGATCAGTGCATAGCCTTCTTGTTCCAGTGAACGCAGTTCCATGTACGACACGAATACTTCGTCGGGACGCGTGATGTGGTATTGAATATGAAAGCGCGCAAACCGCTCTAGTGCCTGCACCGACGTGCAATCGCCGCGTTGGTTTTCCGCCGATGCCGTTAACAGCCCATCCATATGCGTATCCAACACCGCAACCAACAACTGCTGCTTGTTGCGATGATGCTGGTAAATCGCGCCGGGCTGCACCCCAACACGGTCAGCAATCTGGCGCATGGAAACAGCCGCGAACCCGTATTGGGCAAATAACGAAAGGCTTACGCGCAAGATTGCCTCTGCGGTCACACGTCCATCCGACCCAGCTTTTCGCGCCATCGACAGAGTCCTTTAATTAAACAAACGTTCAGTTAATTAGGCAAGTAACGCCCAAAAAGTCAACCACGAAGGATGCGAAAGGCGCATCAATGCAAAATACGCCGCCAACAGACCGATAAATTACGGTCCGTATCGCAGGCGTACCGACCTCGGGGTGCCACTATAGATATCGTGCTGAACTCATTCGCACTTTTCACTTCCAGAGTGCTGTTTGCCGCTTTCAAGGGGGGATCATGCTATCTTGTCCCGTCCACCGCTTGATGCACCTTTGGGTTTGCGGTAAGTGCACTTTAAATAAATCGGGGTGCCACATGTATCGTGTCTGGAATTTTCTGACGAATTACTCGCTGTTGTTGATCATTGGGGCGCTGATTGCGCTGATTTGGGCGAACATCGATCCGACCAGTTATCAGCACTTTGTTCATCTCGAACTCATCCACGACTCTTGGGTTGGCCATGCGCATTATGATGACGCCGGGCAGGTCGCATACAGAACGCTGACGCTGCATTACCTTGTCAACGATGTCCTCATGGCATTCTTCTTTGCGATTGCCGCCAAAGAGGTCTGGGAAGCAGTAATCCTGCAAAATGGCAGCTTGCGCGGCAAAAAAGCGGCGACACCCTTGGTCGCGACGGTGGGCGGCATGTTGGGCCCAATCTCCGTCTACTTGGGTCTCGCAATGTTGCTGGGGTCGGACACATACAACGCGGTCGCGAACGGCTGGGCCATTCCAACCGCCACAGACATCGCATTTAGCTATCTGGTTGGTCGACTTGTGTTTGGTGCGGGCCACCCTGCTGTGCGGTTCTTGTTGTTGTTGGCGATTGCAGATGACGCAGCTGGCCTGATTATTCTCGCGATCTTCTATCCGTCGGGCGATCTGGCCCCGGTCTGGCTGCTGCTTTCGCTGTTCTCTGCAATCGCAGTATTTTACTTTTTCAATCGCTTACCGCGTCAACTGGACCGTGGTGACGAGATGCGCCCAAATTCGACATGGGTACGCAACAAGCTTTCGTTCTGGCCATATCTGGTTGCAGCTTGCGCCAGCTGGTACGGATTTCAACAAGCTGGCATTCACCCTGCGTTGGGGCTTTTGCCAATTGTACCAACCATTCCACATGCGGACCGCGCGTTTGGTATCTTCTCTGAGGCAGAGCAATATTTGACTGACCTGCTCAACCATATTGAGCATATATTGAAACATCCTGTCGAAGTGGTGTTATTCTTCTTCGGGCTTCTCAATGCCGGTGTCGAATTTTCGTCTATTGGATCACCCACTTGGCTGGTCCTTGCCGGACTTATGATCGGCAAGCCGCTGGGTATCGCGCTGTTTGGTTGGATTGCCGCACGCGTATTCGGGCTTGGCCTGCCGAAGGGGATGCGCATCGTCGACCTGTTTGTGGTGGGTTGCGTTGCCGCCATCGGCTTTACCGTGTCGTTGTTTATCGCCGCGGTGGCCTTTGACGGTTCGGTAATGCTGGGTGATATCCCCGTGCAAGACGCCGCAAAAATGGGTGCATTGTTCAGCTTCTTCGCGGCAATTGTATCGCTGATCGCCGGAAAACTGACCGGGGTGCAAAAGCAAAACAGCTAAAACGCCAAATACCGTCGGTCAAATATGCGAGATTACGCAGGTCTCGCTATATTATGACGACAATTTTGCACTAATATAGCAAAACAGTGTATGTCGTGAGGGGGTGTTAACCTCTTTGCGCCATCACAGACCCGGCCCTGACGTTGGGCTGAAAAAGGGGAAAGAATGCTAGAGTTCGCGGGCGTCAGTAAGTCGTTTTGGACAGGCACACAGCGCAAGGTGATCCTTGACCGCGTGTCCTTTCGCGTCGAGCTGGGAAACTCTTTGGGCATTTTGGCGCCGAATGGCACCGGTAAAACAACGCTGATCAACATGATGGCCGGGCTCGAAAAGCCCGATGAAGGCCGGATCACGCGGACTTGCCGGGTTTCTTTTCCGCTAGGGTTTATGGGGGGCGTTTCGAACAGTCTGTCTGCCCGCGAGAACTGTCGTTATATCGCCCGCCTTTACGGCCTAGAACCGGATTACATCGAGGCATACTGCCGTTGGATGTGCGGGCTCGCAGAATACTTTGATATGCCTGTTGGCACCTACTCAAGCGGGATGCGGTCGCGTTTCACGTTTTCGCTGATGCTGGCGCTTGATTTCGATATTTACCTGATCGACGAAGGCATGCCCGGTGCCGGCGACGCCGAATTCAATCGCAAAGCAGGAGAGATCCTGCGCGAGCGCCTTGAAACAACGACAATCATCATCGTATCACATCAGGCGGCAACACTAGAGCGGTTTGCACGCTCTGCTGCGGTACTGAAAGACGGGCAATTATATATGTTTGACACCTTGGAAGAGGCAAAGGCGCTTTATGACTATTAAACCCAAGGTCAAAAAATTCCGCATCCGACGTGACGGTGCGCCCGCACCTACGCCCGCCCCGAACCAAGAGGTCGCTGAAGACAGCGCGGAAAGCATCGCGGCCGCATTGGCGGCGATCGGCAACGAAGGATTGACCGCGCGCCAGTTGCGCATGGCGCGCCGGGTGGCCCAAAAGCAGGGCTTGGTGTTTACGTCAGATTACGACGCTGTGCGTCAACTGCGCGCAGCAGGCATTGATCCGTTCCAACAAAAGTCGGTGCTGGAACTGGTGATGCCTGACCGTGCGGGCGACGTCGGCACCCCGGGCAATATCCAATTGCCGGAAAAGGTTGGTCAGGGCGGATCACGCAGTGTGCAAGCGCGCGGTCTGCAGATAAACGCCGAACATGCGCGCGAAATACGCGAAATACAGCGCGATATCGTCCGCCGCCGTCGTCGCAAGCTGATGTTGATGATCACGCGCCTGTCGTTCTTTGTTTTTCTGCCCACATTCATGGTCGGCTGGTATTTCTACACAATTGCCACACCAATGTATGCGACCCGTTCTGAAATCGTGATCCAGCAGGCACAGGCACAAGGCGGGGGACCAACCGGGTTATCGGGGCTGTTTCAGGGCACATCAATGGCCACGCAGCAAGACAGTATTGCGGTACAGTCTTACCTTGCCTCCCGCGAGGCCATGTTGCGTCTGGACGCAGATCACGGCTTCAAGGATCACTTCAGTGATCCAGCGATCGACGCGATCCAGCGTCTTCCGGCTGATGCCACCAACGAAGAGGCGTTCAAGCTTTTCACGAAAAACGTGCGCATTAGTTATGATCCGACCGAAGGGCTCATTCGGATGGAAGTTGTCGCGGCTGATGCCGCAAAAAGCGTTGAATTCTCGCAAGCCTTGATCGGATATGCGGAAGAGCAGGTTGACCAACTTACGTCGCGATTGCGTTCCGACCAAATGAAAGGTGCGCTCGAAAGCTACCAAGATGCCGAACGCCAGCGCGCAGCGTCGCTGGCTGAATGGCTCAGTATCCAACAAAAGCTTCAGCAGATCGATTCACGCAGTGAAACAGCGGCACGGATGGGGCAAATCACGTCCTTGGAAGGTGAAAAGCAGCGTCTCGAACTTGTGTTACAGTCACGCCTGAACGTCGAACGACCCAGCGAATTGCAGGTCCAGTCGCTGCGTGACCAGATCGCCGGCATCGAAACCATGATTGGCAATTTGCGCAACCAGATGACGGGCGGCACGTCCGAAGATCAATCGCTTGCAGAAAGCAATACCGAACTACGCACCGCAGAAGAAAACTATAATTTCCAGACGATGATATTGCAGCAGGCGCAAGTCCAGATGGAGGCCGCACGCATCGAGGCAAGCCGCCAAGTCCGCTACTTGTCAGAAAGTGTGCGGCCCATTCTGCCCGACGCCGCCGCATATCCGCGTGCATTTGAAAACACCCTTCTCGCGTTTTTGATTTTTTCAGGGGTATACCTGATGATCTCGATTACTGCGTCCATCCTTCGTGAACAGGTAAGCTCTTAATGAACAATGTCGCCATCGGCCCACTCAACGTCAGCAATGAACGTCCCCTTTTGCTTATCGCTGGCCCTTGCCAGTTGGAAAGCATTGATCATGCGCAAACGATCGCGGGCCATATGGCCGAAGTATGTGCGCGCTATGGGGCGCAATATGTCTTCAAGGGCAGCTACGACAAGGCGAACAGGACGTCGCTGGGTGGCAAGCGTGGCCTTGGCATGGATGAAGGCCTGAAAGTTCTGCAATCCGTAAAAGACGCGATCGGCTGCCCCGTGCTGACAGATATCCACGCGCCTGATCACTGTGCCACCGTGGCGCAAGTATGCGACGTCATGCAAATCCCTGCATTTTTGTGCCGCCAAACCGATCTGCTGTTGGCTGCAGGTGAAACAGGGGCCGTGATCAATATCAAAAAAGGTCAATTTTTGGCACCTTGGGATATGCCCAACGTCGTGTCCAAGATCGAAAGCACCGGCAACAAGCGTATATTGCTAACTGAACGTGGGTCGTCGTTTGGATATAATACATTGGTGGCAGACATGCGGTCGCTGCCGATTATGGCGCGTACAGGTTACCCTGTTGTCATGGACGCGACCCATTCTGTCCAGCAGCCCGGTGGCATGGGTGGGTCATCCGGCGGTCAACGCGAATTCGCGCCTGTGATGGCCAGGGCGGCCGTTGCGCTGGGGGTTGCGGCAGTATTCATCGAAACACACGAAAACCCCGATAGCGCGCCGTCTGACGGGCCAAACATGATCCCGCTTGATCAAATGGATGCGCTGATCAAAAGCCTGATGGCCTTTGATCAGCTCGCCAAATCGGACCCATTGCGGGTCTGACAAAAAATGGGGGGTGTTCCCCACGACACCCAATGCATAGGATCAATCCGACATCGCCCAACCGGATTGGCCCCATGCGTATTTTTTTCATTCTATCGCTATTCTTAACCCTGTCCCTTCCGGTATCCGCCCAAGAGACAAGCACGATCACCACCGAAGACTACGCCCGCCAAGACGCCGCCATCGCTGTCAGGATGCGCGAAATTCTACGCGAGTTGGGTAATTATCAAGACGTTACCGTCCAAGTCACCGACGGTGTCGTCACCTTACGTGGAACGGCCACGTCCGTCGCGGAAATTGCCGACCTTGAACCGTTGGCGACGCGAATCGAAGGCGTTGTTGCTGTCAAAAACACGGTGACCGAAACGTCCGATATTGCAGACAGGTTGAACCCCGCGATCGAACGGTTCCGCGCGCGTCTGGATCAGTTTATCGTGTTTTTCCCGCTCGCAGTGATCGCCGCTGGTGCCTTTTCCATCGTCGTAATTTTGGGTTTTGCCATCGCACGGATGCGACAACCATGGGAACGACTGGCGCCAAATCTGTTCATCGCAGAGCTGTATCGACAGATACTGCGGATCATGTTTGTGGTTTTTGGGATCGTCATTGCGCTCGATATTCTAAATGCAACCGCGTTGCTCAGTACGATTCTGGGTGCTGCGGGTATTATCGGTTTGGCCTTGGGCTTTGCTGTGCGCGATACAGTCGAGAATTTCATTGCCTCTGTCATGCTTTCCATCCGTCAACCTTTTCGGCCCAATGACACGGTCGAGATCAACGGCGACCAAGGCAAGGTTATCCGCCTGACCAGCCGTGCCACGATTCTATTGTCGTTTGATGGCAACCATATCCGAATCCCCAACGCGACCGTATTTAAGAGCCGGATCATTAATTACAGCCAAAATGCGGAACGTCGGTTCATGTTCTCGATCATGATTGACCGCGATGCCGACTTACTTGCCGCGCGTAACCTGATCGCACAAACTGTGCAGTCGCTGCCGTTCATCCTACAAGAACCCGCTGCCGATACCTGGATCGAGGCGCTTCATCCCGGCGGGGTCGAACTCACAGTGACGGGTTGGGTCAACCAAAACGACAGTTCCATTTCACGCGCCAAGGGCGAGGCATTGCGCCAAGTAAAATTGGCTGTACAGAACGCCGACATCACCATCCCCGACGCCACACAGGCAATCATGGTGGTCAAGGACAGCGGCGAACCCGAGACGTCCGAAAGCACAAAAGTCGAGGCCGTCGCCCCCGATGCCGACGCGTCATTGACGCGGATCATTGCGTCAGAACGCGATCAGGACCGGACCGAGGATCTGCTGCGTGACGATAGTTTAAAGGAATAGCATTTTTTGTCGAAACGGGGCTTGAACACCGCGCACCTTCGCAGTATTCACCGCTTCGCTGATGGGGTGTAGCCAAGCGGTAAGGCAACGCTTTTTGGTAGCGTGTACCGTAGGTTCGAATCCTACCACCCCAGCCAGCTCTCTCTTTATAAAGTTCGGTCAACATTGGACCTAATCGGTCCAACTTGGTTGACTGCGCGTGTAACCGGCAAAATTTAGTACAGTGATGCGGGCTACACTGCCCCCGTCGACAGCACACCTTGCGGTGACGAACAGTTTACATGAACACCTGCGATGGGTATCTCATTTATAGCTTAGCCCAATTCAGGCCTGAAATGAGACGCCATTTTACCAAAAGAACCATGGCCACAGCGGGCCGTATCATGGGACACCACGACATGCACCCGATGCGAATTAGCGGCCGGGCGTGCCCAACGTGATTGCCGATCCGCGCGCCTTTCTTACGTCGCTTTTCGAGACCGCAGTGGCGCGTGCCGATCCGATGCATTGCTTGGCCGAACATTTGCCACCTCGCCCGCGCGGGCGGCTTGTTGTCATCGGGGCAGGCAAGGCCAGCGCGCGGATGGCAGAGGCGCTAGAGGCTGTCTACGGTCCTTGCGAAGGCCTGATCATTACGCGCTACGGCTATGGCCGCCCGTGTAAAGGAATCGAAATCGTCGAGGCCGCCCACCCGGTTCCTGATGACGCAGGCGTTCACGCCACGCAACGTATGCTTGCCCTTGTTCGCGAGCTTGGCGCTGACGATCAGGTTATCGCGCTAATGTCTGGTGGTGGCTCTGCGCTGCTATGTGCGCCGGTTGACGGTATGACGCTGGCCGATAAAAAAACACTGAATGCCGCGCTTTTGGCATCGGGAATGCCAATTTCCCAAATGAACATCGTCAGAAAACAGGTTTCTGCAGTCAAAGGCGGCAAGCTCGCAGTCGCGACTTATCCTGCAAAACTGTTGACGCTTACAATTTCTGACGTGCCCGGCGATGACCCGGCTGAAATCGCCTCTGGCCCGACAGTGGGTAGCACCGCGACACCTCAGATGGCGCTGGCAGCACTCTTGCAGTGGAACGTCAGTCTACCCGACCACATCATGCGTCTGATCATGAATGCGCCGGCCCCCGTGCCGCCCGAAGACTACAGGCTCGATTTTTCAACGACCCGTATCATCGCCGCGCCTGCACAATCGCTGGCCGCCGCGGCAGACGCTGCTGTCGGCGTTGATGTCCGCAATTTGGGCGATGCGATCGAAGGCGAGGCTCGCGACGTGGGGCAAGCCCATGCAGCCCTCGCCATTCAATTGGCAAAAGAAAATCATGCGCAACCGATCCTGCTGCTGTCGGGCGGAGAATGCACCGTCACACGGCGTGGGCAAGGTATCGGCGGGCCAAACGCGGAATATGTTCTGGCGGCAGGCATTGCCCTTGATGGTCACCCGCGCATCCATGTTCTGGCTTGCGATACGGATGGTGTCGATGGCGCCGCCGAAGTCGCGGGTGCCTACGCGGGGCCGGATATGTTAGGCATTGCGGCTGCAAATAACGTGTCCGGCGCGCAGGCCTTGCAAACCAACGATGCGCATCGCTTCTTTCAGAAGATTGGCGGTCAAATTGTAACAGGCCCGACATTGACGAACGTCAACGACTTTCGCGCGATGCTTATTTTGCCTTAGCAAACCGGATTAGCACAGCCTAGCAGCGTTGATCTGTATCAACGTACGCCACATGCGCGCATGTTTGACTTACGCACGAAACCCATGGGTTCTGCGGGAGTAAAACAATGACGGATATCAGATTGAAATTTTGCGGCGCAGCGCGGCAAGTAACTGGCTCCTGTTATTTACTTCAGACACCTCAAAGCACATTTCTAGTAGACTGTGGATTGTTCCAGGGACCCCGGAACGTCAAAGAACTGAACTATGAACCTTTCCCATTTATCCCCGGTCGTATTGACTTTGTACTTCAAACGCATGCGCACATTGACCATGCAGGGTTACTTCCGAAACTGACCAAGACTGGCTTTGCGGGCCCCATCTTTGCCACGGAAGGGACCAAGGATTTACTGAGCTTCATGCTGCCCGACAGCGGCTATATCCAAGAGATGGAAGTTGAACACCGTAACCGCCGCAATCTACGACGCGGAAAGGCTGAGGTATCGCCCATCTACACACAGCGCGACGCTGATGCGTGTCTGTCTCACTTTAGGACGGTGGAATATGAAGAATGGACACCCGTTGGACCGGACGTCCGCGCCAGATTTTGGAACGCCGGGCACATTCTAGGCGCTGCATCAATTGAGGTGGAAATTGACCAAGACGAAAAACCACCGCTTCGCCTGTTGTTTTCGGGGGATATTGGGCCCGACAGCAAGCTATTTCACCCAAATCCCGACGCCCCCGCTGATTTCGACTACGTTTTTGCGGAATCAACTTACGGAAATCGCGAGCGCCCTGAAACCACAACGGCATCGCGCCGCGCCGCACTACAAGTGGAAGTATCACGCGCGCTGCAAAACGAAGGCATGTTGCTGATCCCGGTGTTCGCGGTAGAGCGCACACAGGAACTGATTACCGATATTCTGGCGCTGCAAGCGTCAGGCGATATCGCAAAAGTGCCCGTCTTCCTCGACTCGCCACTGGCCATACGCGTGACACGGGTCTTCCAAAAGCATGCGGGCGACCTCGAGGATCTCGACGCCTCATCGCGGCTTTTGAACAGCCCGATGGTTTACCCCACAGAAACGACGGATGAAAGCAAACGAATTGCCAAGATATCGGGTGGCGCAATCATTTTGGCCGCGAGCGGAATGTGCGATGCAGGCCGCATTCGTCACCACTTAAAGCAATGGCTATGGCAGCGAAAAGCGACCGTTCTTCTTGTAGGGTATCAGGCAGAAGGAACAATGGGCCGACGGCTGAGCGAAGGCGTCAAAAATGTCAGGATCCTTGGTGAAGACATTGAGGTTAAGGCAAAAATCCGCAAAATTGACGTCTATTCGGGCCATGCGGACGGGTCCGAGTTGGCGCGTTGGATTGCAGAGCGCATGCCGATCCACAGAGCGCTGTTCCTGACCCACGGTGAAGACGAGCAGATGACCGCCTTACGCGATCGCATTGTCACGCTTGGCATTGACCCTGACCGCATTATGTTGCCAGCACTGGATGACGAAGTCGTTTTGTCATCCGTGGATCGCCTGACTTTGATCCCTGCAAAGACGCCACGGATAACGAAATCAGCGCCCAAGACACCGGATTGGGACAATGATCTCACTGACCTGATCAACACCCTCAGAGACGGTTATGAAGCTGCCGCTGATGACAAAGCCCGCGCCGCGTATGTGCGAAAAATCCGCAGGGCCCTGCAACTGGAGGAAAGCGAATGTCGATAAAAAATATCCTTGTCGCGACTGACCTGTCAGAGCGCTCCGATCGCGCCATGGATCGCGCAGTGCTGTTGGCAAAGCAAATGAACGCCACGTTGCACGTTGTCTACGTCGTGGATGATGAATTTTCAGACGTCATTGCGCGGGCGGTGGAAAAAAATGCGTCGGCCGAGCTAGAAAGGCAGATGAAAGACGACCCATTTTTTAAGGGTGTAAAAAACAACGTATGTGTCGCGTTTGGTGACCCGTGGCGAAAAATCGTCGATCTGACAGTCGCGTTAGAGGCCGATCTGGTTGTGTTGGGAACACACCGCAACCGAGGTATAAAAGAACTCTTTCGTGGTACAACGCTGCACCGTATTGCCAAATTTAGCCGCGCGCCCCTGCTGGTTGCCGCGGAGCGTGCGCTGGTTGGGTACAAGAATGTACTGGTCGGCGTTGATTTTTCGCAATGCGCGGCCCACGCTGCCGATTTGGCCGCCATGATTTCCACCAATGGTCAACTGACGCTCGTCCATGCCTATCACATTCCGTTTAAAGGGCTTTCAGCACAAATGGACATAGATGGCGATATTCCCCTGCGAGAAAAGCAAAGAATTGAGCGCGAGATTGAGCCGAAAATGAATGCGTTTGCCGCATCATTGCACCCGTCCACCGTTAAAGCCAAACTTGAGATGGTCGAAGGCGGCCCTGTTGAAGTTCTGAGCAACATGGCCCGCAAGAACAAACATGATCTGATCTGCCTGGGAACCCACGCGAAGCCATGGCTGGTAGAAACGATCTTGGGCAGCACAGCATTTGACATGCTTTCATATCCGCCAAGCGACGTTTTAATCGCGCCGCTGCATAAGCATGGCTAACCTCTCGCCATGGATAATCCCCCCTTAAAATTAGTGGTATTCAAAAGTAGAATTTTCTCGGCGGGATGCATGAGGGGATTTACCGTTAAGATGACAAGATACAGCGAACCCAAGATCCTTGGGTTCCTGCTCCAAGCTGAAGTGAATAGCCCCTAGTATTGTAGACGCTTTCTTCCCTAATTTTGAGGCAAGGAGGCCGTTATGGGGAAGCCAAATTTCAGTGAAGATTTCAAGCGTGATGCTGTGCATCAAATCACGGTG